>JAOZFT010000042.1 GCA_027492035.1 Thermoproteota archaeon | reverse complement strand
ATAAATAGGAATTAAATACAAGAGCTAAAATATACTCTACAAAATCTGGTGGATATTTGGATTTCAAAAAATTACAACCACGCTTGCAACACCACAAATGCAACACCCCAAGATTCAACAGAACCTTTTTTGCAGAAATATTTGTAAGGTTTCGTTTCTTTTTGTTAAAAGGTTTTTGTTGAGGGTTAAGTTTTCTCTTTTACTTACTTTTTGTTTTATTTAGGTTTAATGTTTTAGTTGGTTACTTTGTTTTTCAATCAGATTTTTAAATTTTCCTTTTTTACTTCTTTCTTGGTTTTACTCTTTCTGTTTTTATGCTGGGGTTTGCTGGGGTTTGGGATGAAAGGTAAATGGAGGCAGAAGCAATGGGTAAAGATTTTTGCTCCTGATTTTTTTGGGGGTGTTGAAGTTGCTGAGACGCCTGCGGTTAGAGTTAGTGATGTTTTAAATAGGACAGTAAGTGTTACGCTTAAGGATTTTTTGGATTGTGTTGAGGTTCCTGATCCCTTAAATCAAGTGAAGGTTGTTCTTCAAGTAAAAAGGGTGGATGGAGGAAATGGTTACACTGTTGTTAAGGAAATTGAAATGAGTAGGGAGTTTTTGAGGGGTTTGGTTCCTTCAGGGAGGTTTTCAAGAGGTAAATCCGTTATCGAAACAGAGGGGATATATTCTTTTAGGGATGGTGCTGAAGCCAGGGTTTTTGCGGTGGTTCTTTCTGAGTCTAAAATGTCTCTTTCTAAAAAGAAAACTCTTAGAAGGATTGTTCATGAATTGTTTAAGAGAAAAGCTGATGAATTGAAATTTTATGAGTTTATAAAGGAAACTTTACTTGGTAAAACAGCTTCAGATATTTATTTAGAAGCTAAGAAATTATGTAAGCCTAATCAAGCTTTTGTAAGTAAGGTAAAGGTTTTGAAGCAGCCAAGAGGTTAGTTTTAAGTTTTGAAAAGGGGGCGGTTTCTTTTGGGTAAACTTGAGAGAGTTGCTAAGGTTTCAGCTAGGGGCAGTGTTTATTTTTTTGTTGGGAACTTTTCATCAACTGTTTTGTTGGTTTTTGCTTCAATTATGATTGTAAGGTTGATATTTGAGATGTGGGTTTATGATGAGGGAGTTAAAGGGTTTAGGTATAATGGAAGGTGGTTTCAGATATGGTTAAACGTAACCCAGAGGTAGAACTTGACAAGGCATCCAAGGATTTGTTTCTTCTCATTTTAAGGGGTAGGGGAGAGGTAACCGTTGAGGAACTTGTAGGGGAAGCTGTTAGGAAGCTTGGTTTGAAAAGGTATGAAGCTGCTAGGGCAATTTATAAGTTGAGGGAGGCTGAGGTGATTAAAATACTTGATCCCTCCCCTCCTAAAAGTTTCTTTTCATTCCTTTTCAGTTCAAGGTCGACATGGTTCTGGCTGCTCATTTTTTTAACTGCTCTAACGAATCTTTCAATTTACGTTTTCCCTCAGCACCCCCCGGTTCAGTATGCAAGGTATGTTTTAGGTTCCCTTTTCGTCCTTTATTTGCCTGGTGCATCTCTTATAGAGCTTCTCTACCCTGGTAAAAGAGACTTGTCACAGCTTGAAAGACTTGCCCTTTCAATTGGTTTAAGCTTGGCATTGGTTCCCCTTGTAGGTTTAATTTTAAATTATACTCCTTGGGGTATAAGGTTGAACCCTGTTGTTGCATCACTCAGTTTCCTCACTGTTACTTTGGCTTTAGGAGCTGTTGAGAGGAAGCATTCTCTTCACTTATTTATCCATCAAAGGTCAGCGTCATCTATCCGTTAATTAAGGGGGGTTAGGGGTTAAAGTTCTTTGTTTTCAGGGGTGTAGGGTTCAACTTTTCTTTTTCCTCAATTTTTTTAAGCCTAGGTAGAGGTTTGTTGTGTAGGCTGCTGTGATCAGGAAGGGTATTAGTTTTTGCGGTGGTTCTGGGCTTAAAAGGAAAGGGGACAGTATTGGTACTCTTAGGTTGTCTAGGGAGATGTGCAGGGTGAAACTTGTTATCCATGTAACTGTTAATTTCCCTTCCTTAAACATTGTTTGGTAAATAATTGTTGAGGGGAGTAGGAAAAATAAGCTGTGTGAAACCCTTGGTGGGACAGGTATTCCTAGGAAGTAGGGGGTGTGGTCTAGATCTATTAAAACAGAGGTGAAAACTGTGAAAACTGTGTACCATGGGTTAAGGGTTAGTGAACCGAGGAGTAAACCTAGAGCTCCGTGTTTAAAGCTGTCAATTTTCATTTCAAAGGTTATTTTAGTAGTTATATCTGTTACCTGATGCATCTTTACACTTAGAATGGTGTTTACTGATTCAGGTCTCAGGTAAACTGTTGAAAGGGAGGTGTAAACAGTTATGGTTATTAGGAAGGGGAAGAAAAGTTTTAGGGCTTTAGAAATTTTTTCACTGTGATTTTTTAATGGCATTTTGGTTCTCCATTTCTACTTCGCTGGGGAAAAAGGTTAGGTGTAGGTTCATCCCTCCATAGGCGTTTGGGGACGGCTTCTCCTTACATACTTGAGTTAGGTTAAGCTGATGGAATATATAAATGTATCATCGGCTTTCATCGGCAAAGTTAAATGTTTGGGTCTAAGTAAAGGAGAAAAATTAATGGAGAAGATGCTTCAATTCCTAAAATGTCTTTCATCAGTTTCTCTGTTAAGTCAAGGGTTTTAGTTGTTATGAAAAGTGTAAGGATCAGGGATATGGGTGTTATGAATGGCTCGGTGGCTTCGTTTATTATTTGACCTATTGGCACGGTGACTTGGACCCCTCTTGTCTCTATTTTTATTTCTCTGTTTTGAAGCAGATGGATCAGGGAGAGAAGTAAAGGTGCAGTTAATGCATATCCCATTTCTCAGCTGGGTTCCTCATCCTCTCATCTGTCCCTTCAGGTGAAAGAGCATATGAAACAGTTAAGTGGTTGCTCTCGGTGCAAGCCCCGAAACGGCGGCTTCTATTTAAAAAAAAAACCTAATGGGGAAGTGGAAAATGGAACATTCATTTGGGACACTTTCTGGGTTGTCCAAGGTCTATGCACCTACGTAGATGAGACATATAAAAGAATGGCTTCTGCAGAATTGAAAAACACTGAAAAAGTAGTTAAAGAAGCTGAAGAAGCGGAAATAAACGTTTTAAAAGGGAAAAATACTTGTCTGAAGCCTTGAAAGCCTATGAGAAACTAAATTATGAATTGTAATTAAGTGACACTAAGGCTGCAATTAAAACAACTATAGAGTCCAGGAAAGGCTTTCAGACTTCTTAAAACAGCGACTTTTTACATGGAGAATGCTTCAATTGTAGGTGTAAACATAACTCGCTTTGAAAAAGGGGTGGAGGAAGCCAGGGGAAATATGGTTTAGGCATATATGACGAAGCAATTAAGAAGGCCGATGAAACAATTAAGGAAATAAGGGAAGCAGTGAATTTGAGGAGGAACGAAACACTGCAGGTCCTAAAAGAAACTGAAAACTTTATTTTCAACTCGATGGAGAAGGGAGGAAACTTTTCAATAGCTAAGAAACACCTAGAAGAGGCGTATAAATTATTTGAGGAGGGGAGATACACCGAGGCAAGGAATTGTGTAGAAGAAGCAAGAAAAAGCTGCTTTACAGGAGTTGAAGGGGGGAGAGGAACATGATAAACATACAGAGCCTATTTTTACTCCTTCTGACACCAACAGTGGCCATCACTTTAATCTTCACTTTAACACGGGAAAGATGGAGACGCAGAGAAAAAACCATGGTTAAAGTTCAAACAGAATACAAAGCATTACTTCAAAAATATATGGTTCTAGAGGAAGAAGAAAACCAGTAACCATGAACATGACAACTTAACACTCCTTGCTACTTTTCCACTGGAACTAGCCTTTTATCGGTGGGAATCAACGAATCTGACGGATTCACTGATCTTCTTAGTAGAAAAATATAAAGCGGGTAATAAAAGAAGGATTGAAGAAGCTGTTCAGTATTCTAGGGATACCTTGTCGTTACAGAAAGATAAGTTTTAGGAAAACCATGTTTTCAACTTAACATCGCCAATGCAGCTGAGGTTTTCCTGCATGGTACTAAGGAATGCTACATAGGTTTCCTTAAGTAACCCTTACTTTTAGTCTTTTGTAGATTTAATGAGGTTCTGAGGCTTATGTGTTGAATTGATGATCGTGGCAATGTTTCAAAAAAATTCGAAACATATATAAATACAATTTATCAATATTTTGAAACATGAAGAAAGTGGAAATCGTTTATAGGGAAATATTATATGGGCTGTTAGAGGATGAAAGGAGAGATTTCACGCAGAAACAACTTGCAAAAACATGTAAAGTGTCAATTGGAAATGTAAATTATTCATTGAGGAAACTTGAAAGGATGAACTCCATAATTAAAAAAGCAAGGGGGTTCACGGTCACTAACCCTAGGAAAATACTTTTGTATTGGGCGTCGCTCAGGAACCTTTCATCGGATATCGTTTATTCAACGTACACTGATGTATCAGTGATAGAAATAGAGAAAAATATGTCGCCAGGTCTTTTCACAGCCTACACTGGATACAAGTACATGTTTAATGAGGCACCAGCAGATTACTCGGAGGTTTACATTTATGCTGATGCAATGGAAGTTGAAAGGAGGTTTCCACCTAGGAGGGGAAAACCAAACGTGTTTGTGTTAAAACAGGATGAGCATCTCTTAAAGTTTAAAAGGATACCGATAGCTCAGTTATATGTTGATCTATGGAACCTAGACACCTGGTATGCACATGAATACTTGAAATGTTTGGAGGAGAAGATAAATGGAATTCTGGAACGAATTGGTCCTTGAGAAAAGCTGGAGAACCCTGCTTGAAATCAACAGGAAATTTGATGTCATAGTTATTGGGGGCTGGGCAGCCTATATATTCACAAAAACATTGAAGTCAAGGGATGTAGATGTCGTGGTAGACTTTGAAACATTGCAAAAAATTAGGAGGGTTTACTTTGTAAAGAAAAACTATAAATTAAGGAAATATGAGGCCATAGTAAGTGAAATATCTGTAGACATATATGTTCCATACTTTTCCGATTTACCTATTCCACCAGAGGACCTAGAAAAATATGTTGTTCACTTGGAGGGGTTCAAAGTTTTAAAGCCGGAAGCCCTTGTAATCCTGAAGCAAAAGGCTGAAATAGAGAGAAGGAACTCGGTAAAGGGGGAAAAGGACAGAGCGGATATCTTAAACCTCTTAATAAATGCAAAAGTGGACATGAAGGAATATATTGAATTAACAAGAAAATACAGCCTTTTGGAGTACCCCTCAGAATTAAAGAGGGTAATTCAAGCATCGATGAAGGAGTATAGATACCTGGGAATTCAGAACCTAAGGGAAATTAAAAAGTTAAAGGAAAAACTGCTGAAACAGTTACAATATGGAGCAATGACGATTCTTTAAAGTAAAGAAATGGCTTTATGAAGGTGTAGCTGACCTGTATCTATCTATTATCTGAGAAGGGGGTTCGCGGAGGCCTCGGTCTCCACAGGCTTAACTTCGGCCTGTCCCATACCTAGATCTGCCAGCTCTTCCAGCCATGTGGACAATGATAATCAAATAAGGAATATATGTAAATTTATAGGCTTTCATCCCATCCTCTCAGATTTTTAACTTTGTCGGCGGGAAGTCTCCATGAAAGTTTAAAATTGAATATTTAAGGAGTGGATGAATTTGGGTGTAGTTAGGGAAACGTTGCTTGTTAAGGGCGATAAGGGGGAGAGGAGGTTAAGTGTCTTGTTTGACAGCGGTGCATCTAGGTCGCTTATTAAGAGTGATGTTGCAAGGAAGCTTTCTACACCAAGGAAACTTCTAATTCAAAGTGAGTTTACGGCAGCCAACAGTGAAAAAATTATTTGTGATTACATCTGTGATTTAATAGTTGAAATTGAAGGGAAAAGGATAGGGATTGAACCCTTTCTAGTCGATGATCTGCCAGTACCCCTAGTTTTCGGAGCCCTAGAAATGGAAGCCTACATGATTAAACTTGACCTAGCTAAAAGAAAGCTTGACCTATCAGAGTTCACAGGATACATGCTAGCCATATAAGAGGACAAAAATCCTCTTTTTATTTCTCAGAACAAAGCAAGAGCCAAAAAGTGAGTGAACACAAGAAGAACTTTTAATACGAGATACTTCTACCCACTCATAAGCGATGACGAATCTGGCCCCAATGTAGATGATTCTGGGGCAGCCACATAAAGCCAATGTGGATGAACCTTAAAAATTATTTTCTCTTTATCTTCTAGCCTCATGTTTTTAACAGTTAACGATTTTCCACTCTTTGTTTAGAATCCATAATTGCTTTTTAACACTTTTCAGAGTTTTAATAGCTTCCAGCTTCTTTAACTCCTTTTTGAAATCGAACTTCCCAGTCTTAACTTGTAAAAGCAGAACTGTGAACTACCCCCTGCTAACACAGGGGGAAGTTGGTGTATTCTCTCTCCAAAACTTTGAGCTTTTTGTTGTTTGTTTCGTCCAGTATATTAGCTTTAACGGTTTTTCTTACCAGTATCATCTCCCCCTGATTCATCTCATGGATAAATCCCATAAGCTTTCTTAGCAATGTTTTTGTAAGGAAAAATCTTTCTCTGTGGAGTGGGGAGTAAAGGTCACGTGAAGTCTGATTTCTCATTTTCTGAGCTATTTTCCTTTTTGGCTTAGTAAGCATTATTGGGAGCAATATGAGTTTCAGGAAACCTATGAATATTGAGGTAAGGGTCAAAGCAATCAGTAAGGAAATAAAAGTTACTCCTGGGAAAAAGAGGATTTGCCAGAGGAAAGAAATTGTTAGAAGGACCAAGGTTACGGTTAAAGCCAATGCTAAGAGTCTCTGAACCCTCATAGGTTAACCCCGTTTAAAAGTTGAAACCC
>JAOZFT010000018.1 GCA_027492035.1 Thermoproteota archaeon | reverse complement strand
TCCAAGTTAATGTTTGCCACTACACCCCTTAACAAGCCACTCAACCAAAAAAGCTTGACATGTTTCTGTGAAGTAATTTATGGAACAGAGATAACTCTTCCTACACCTGTCTCTACAAAGTTTTCTTTAAACGATTCCCTGAAAATTTCTTTAGCTTTTTGGCCTGTGCAATGGCATGGAGCTACTTTTTCAACTTCCATTTCCCTGAATTCATCAACTACCTTCATTACTTCCCTTCTGGAACTTCCAAATAAATGATATCCACCAATCACAAGGTAGATTTTGTCCTTCATCAATTTCTTTGCCTTTTCCACAATTTTCGTTACCCCTGGATGAGCACATCCTGTCAAAACAATTACTCCTGAAACTGAAGAAATTAGTAGGGACTGTTCTTTCACAGAATTAAGTTCACCTGTACTCATCAGGCTTTGAGTAATTTTTGAAGGGTGATTTATTTCAAAAATTTCTCCCTTACACTTTTCAGTTTCTTTCTTCAAAATATTTGGAAAATTTTTCAAGAGGTAAACTTTCACTCCTGGGTGGAGGACTGCAGGTAAACCGCCTGTATGGTCTCGATGGGCGTGTGAAAGAAAGATTTTTTCTATTTCTTCAGGGTTGATTTTCATTTTCCACATGTTTCTACGCAAAATGTTTTGGTCTCCTCCCGTGTCAAAAAGTATTTTTTTGTTACCGGCCTCAATTAAGCAAGAAAAACCCCACGCAGAAGTTAATCCTTCACTGTAGATTGAGTTGTCATAGAGAATTGTTAATTTAACTTTTTTAAGAGGCACTAGGGACATTTATCAGCTTCTCTCTTCTTAAAGAGGAAAAGGATGAAAGAAAAATTTTCAATGAAGTAACTGCAAAATCATGTGGAGAAAGAGGAGTTGCATCCCTTTTTTAACCTATTAAGTCTCTTTCTGTTTTATTTCTTGAATATTGTAAAGCACTTTCTCCACTATTTCCCCTGGTTCAGCCTTGAATTTTGTTATTTTGTGAGCGTCTAATAGTTTTGAAACACCCATTCCAAATTCGCTGGCGACAACAGTGTCTACTTTCAAATCTACAAGTGTTTTCACAACTATGGGCCCAGCTCCAAACTCATAGTCAACTGCAGGGTTATTAACAACTGTTACGTTCTTCACTTTTCCATTCTCTACTTCTATAAGGGTGAATGTTGAAGCCCTGCCGAAAACATTTGAAACCTCATCCTTCAAGCCCTTACTGCCTTTAGTTGCAACAGCGACTTTCACATCCCTCACCTCAAACTACTCCTTGAAAAAATTAAGGGGGAAAGTGGAGAAAAAACCTACAGGAAATTTTTAAATTTGAAGTTTTTCTTTTGTTCAAGGACGTCACTTACTCTGTTTCTCATTTTTCTCTTCAAATTGTTTCAGTCTTTCCTTTATCCAGCGTAATTGGTCCTCTATGTACCTTTTCCTTGCTTCAAGAACCCTTTTTTCCTGTTCAACACTTAACCTCATTCTTCCTTCTTTAATAAGGATTTTAATGGCATCCTCCACTTTAAAACCTGCGTAGCCAGCCGTGAATATAACACCCGACTGGGCAAGAACCATTGATGCATTAGGTCCGAAAGAACCAGCTACAACCATGTCTACATTTTTGTTAACAGCAAACTGTGCAGCTTGTATGCCTGCACCAGAGAAAGCTGCAGCAGCCTGGTTCCTAATCACCTCCACCTTTTCCACTTTCCCATCCTTAACCTCAACGATAGTGAATGTTGAAGCCCTGCCGAAAACAGGGGAAATAAAGTCATTCAATCCCCCTCTAGTTTGGGTAGCCAATAATATCTTCATTTCGACTCTTCCAACTCCTTAAGCCTATTCTCAATTTTTTTAAGTTCATCCTCTAACGCTTTCTTCTGCTCTAACAAGTATTCATGCTCCTTTGAGGGAGTTACTGAGTAAAAAGGGGGATAGTAAGGGATGTAACTGGTAGTTGCTGACCAAGGGGACGTAATACTGGGGCCATAAGGGGTCCATGTAAGCGGGCCGTAAATACCTGTCCACCACCATCTAGGGAGCCAAGGGAACCATCTGCAACGCCACCAGTTCAACCATGGCCAATAATAACTTGACCAACCTAACCATGCCCCATAGTAGCCTGGAAACCAGGCCCCTCTGAATCCGCACCCCCTAGGCATCCCTATTCACCGCTCTTCATTTCAAATCTTCAAGTCTTTTTTTAATAGCTTCTAACTGACTTTCTAAGATCTTCATTTGTTGCTCAAGCATTTGTTTTTCTTGCTCCTTTGTTAATCCAGGTGTTGTAGGTGTTACGGGTGCTGTTGGAAATGGGCCTACAGGTGCTACTGGTGGGTTTTGGGCTAGATATGAAGTGTATTGTGGAAGCAACCCGCTTGAAATAATCCATTGTGCCGTTGGCGGTAAACCTGTTGGTGACCTGCCAAGCCAGCCTGGTGAGAAACCGAATCTCAACCAACCAGGTGTTCCTGTTAAGTAATACATCCACCTATATCTGTTCCCCCTTCCTCCAAATCCTGTTTGCCAATTCATCCAAGCCGTAATCATCACCTCCATTTATGTGTTAATGCACAAATTAATTTAAAAATTTTATGGTGGAAAAAGGAATAAAATTAAACTATGTTGTTTTTCCTACATGAAAAAAGCAGCAGTGCGAGGTTAAGTAACGCAGGGAAACATTAAAAAAAGAAAACTGGAAAATTAAATGGAGGAGATACATTTAAATTTCGTCTTTGTTAAAAATGATTCTTAAAAAACCAGAAGGAAAGCTTTTAATTTTTTAATAAAAGAGGGAATGAGGAGGCGCCCATGAGTTCAAGTAAAGATTTTTTAATGAATTTTTCTAAGGAAGACCTGGTGAACTTGTTTCTTGTACAAGTTAGGAACATTTGGAGTGTGGATGGTCTCTATTTTTTAGGGATTGAAGATAAATGGGGCACTAAAGAAGCTACCTCCATTGATCGACAGGTTTGGAAAGTAATGGCTAAAATCGAAGCTAAAAGAATAAGGAAAGCCCTGAACCTAAACTGTGAAGGAGTTCCATGTGTAGCTGAAGCATTAAAGACAACTAGTTGGTACCTTTCACTTGAAGAAAAAGAGTTTGAAGTAGCTGGTGATCAAGCGATTTTGAAAGTTAGTAAGTGCAGAACTCAACTGAAAAGGATAGAGAAAGGAAGGACAGAGTTTCCATGTAAAACAGTGCGTTGGAGTTTCTTAAGTAACTTCGCAGCTGAAATAGACCCAAACGTAAAAGTCACTTGTGAAATATGTCCACCTGACAAACACCCGGAAAACCTGTGGTGTAAGTGGCGGTTCCATGTTTAGCTCAAAAGCAAGATTTAAGAAAGAGTAAACCGCCTCTGAAAGGCTGAAAAATCACTTTTTTATTTATAAAGGGTTTATTGAAGGAGTTTTACATGATTTGTCCAAGGTGTCGCCAAAACACTTTGTTTCTTTATAGGTCTTCAAGGTCTATATTGAGACCTTGGAGGGTAACTTATGAATACAGGTGTTCCAATTGTAATTTCACAACTAAAAAATTGGCTGCAGAGAGAATTAAAATTAAGTATTTATTTTTTGCTGTTGTTTCTTTCCTTTTAAGCGTTGTTGTTCAATACTTTGTTAAGGTTGACGGTTTAGGAGGAATCCTTTTTATCTTTATTTTTTACCTTCTTGTAATGTTTGGTAAGGGTTTAGAGCACAAATATGTTTTTCTTCTTTCAACACTTCCGTTGATTATTTTCTTTATTGCAAAGTGCTTTTTGGAAACAGGTTTTTCACTGATCATAAGTTATGTTGTTTCAGTTTTAGTGTGGAAGTTAATTTACTGAAATTTTTTTGGTTTAGGGTTTTGTACATGTGAATTAGGGATATATAAACTTCCAGTTATGTCTCAAACTCTGATAGCCGCAACAGAAGCACAGCTTTAACGTATTGGCTTTATTGAGTTTTTTCGCTACTACTTCTTCCTAAACCTGCTTTGTATTCAATGAATTCCGGAAGACACGTCCAAAATTTTTTATATTTTTTTAAAGTAAGAAAACTTGCAAGTTTGGAATTGAAATTTTTCTATTCGCCTTTTTCTGTTTAAAACCTCTATATTCCCTCAGTATTTTTCCTCCGCAGCCAATGTAAAAATTTAGAGCTGCATAATCTGCATTATTTATTTTCGTCAGCCTTAACACCCTTACTACAAACATTTTTTTTGAACCCTTTAGCTTTGAAATAGTTTTTAGCTTTAGTTAAGAGGGTTGCTCCTATTCTTCTCCTTTGAAAGTTTTTGATAACATGGACTCCGAAGTCTATGTTTCCAGTATATTTGTTCAGGTACATACTTCCTACAGGTTTATTTTTTAAATAAGCTATGAACACATCCTCCTTTTCAAAGTTTGGTGGGATAAAGAAACCCCAACTTCCTTTCTGGATACTTTTTAAAATGCTTTTTTGTTTAGGTGAAGCTTTTCTCACTTTTACTTTAGGATTTATTTCTTTGGGAATGTTTTTGTTGGTTTCCCAACCAATAATTACGGATCTGCTGTAGGGGCTGTAGCCTAGTTTTTCAATTATTTTCCAGTATTCACTTTTCCATTCAGAAACACCGAATTTCTCAATTTTCTCTTCCCATAACAATCTCCTCCCTTCTTTAACTAAAACCGAATAGAGCCTTATGTTTCCTCTTTTCAAGTAAACATCTTGAAACTCCCCCCTCTCCCTGACTTTTCCCCACTGTGATCTTTGGTGAAACGGCACATTTACTTTAAGCAACCTAGCGACTCCTTCCAGTTCCCCATTACGTTTAACCCCTAAAAGTGAAACTCTTTCTTCTTTACACGCCCAGAAACTCTGCAAAATACCCATTTCCTTCTTCCAAAAACTGTATTTCTTAATGTCGCCGCTATAAATTTCATCTATAAAATTGGAAGTAAAAGTGTTCCATTCCTTCTCAGTTATTTTCTCAACTTTCAAGTTCTTACTGGGATAGTTCATTCCTTCCTCCCCTTCTCTAAACCCTAAATAAATTGCAGCCATTATTTTGAATGAGCACTGAAGTTTTTAAGAGTAACCTGCAGTTACCAGGTGTTTTGAAGGTTTTAAAGGCAAAACTATTTATAATTTTAAATTTATTGTTTAAACTTGTTAGAAAAGTTATCAGAGCGTTATAGAAGCACGATTTAAGGAAATGGTTTATATTGTGAAGGCTTATTGAAGTAAAGGTTTAACAGGGTGAGGGGTTAAAACCTTGTTTATTGTGGCTCATAGAGGGGCATCAGCTTATAAACCTGAAAACACCTTGGAAAGTATAAAAAAGGCTGTTGAACTTAAAGCAGAGTATGTTGAAGTAGACTTAAGAAGAACTAAAGATGGAGAACTGATCCTTTTACATGATGAAACTGTTGGCAGAGTAACTGGAGGTAAAGGGAAAGTTGAAAATTTAACTTTGGAAGAAGTTAAGAAATTGAGAGTTAAGGGGAATGAAAGGATACCTACCTTGAAGGAGGTAATAAATTACTTGAAAAAGAAAAAAACTAACTTAGTGATTGAAATAAAGGTTGAAGGGATAGAGGAGGAAGTTTTAAACTTGCTTGAAGAAACAGGTTTTCTGAAACGTTGCATCATAACCTCCTTCCTCCACCCTTCCATAAAGAAAATCAGAAACGTTTGTGAAAAGGTGGATCTTGGGGTTATAATCTCTTGTAAGCCTTTGAAACCGCACAAGATAGCTTTGGAAAGTGGTGCAAATTACTTGTTTCAAAAACATAAGTACGTTGATTTAGAAATAGTTGAAAAATGCCATTCTGAAAAAGTAAAAGTTGTTCCGTGGACAGTTGACGACTTGGAAATAGCTCTAAACCTGAAAAAACTGGGAGTAGATGGTTTAGTTACTAATAAACCTGATTTATTAACTTAATTAGGTAATTAAGTAAGAAGAAATAGCAACAGTTAAAATAATTTGAAAAAAATAAACATTTAAAATTGTTTTCAGTTTAAAAAATAAAGAACTTGAAATAATATTTTACCCTTTTTTCAGAGGTAATAATGCAATGTTTTCAACTGATTTAAACCTGGAGAAGGGAATAGTTAATGATATGGTTTATATGTTTGTTAATTTACTTGGGGAAAACAAAACTTACGAAGTTCTTTACCTTGTGGGAAGGAAATACGGAGTAAAGTTGTTTAAGGAGTTACAGGAAACTACGAAATCCGCTGAAGTAAATTTGCCAAAGGAGTGGAACAAAATCTCTAACCATTTACTGAACTTTGTGAAATATGAACTTGCAACAGGTTCATTTCCTCAGATTGTTTGGAAACCTGATGCTGAACAATATATTTTGAGGGTATACAATAACCCCTTAGCTTTCAATTTCAAAACAGACGTTGTTTTCTGCGGTTTCATCAGGGGTGTAATAGAGACTTTCTTCACTCAAGTAATGAAAAACGCAGGCGTTGAAGGGAAAGTAGTGGTTGAAGAGAAGGAATGCTTAACTAAAGGAGACGAAAAATGTCTTTTTGTTATAAAACATATTAAATAGCTACCCTTCCTTAAACCCGGAGAAACTAGACACATTTACACCCTATTCAGCAACATAAAACTCCAATAAATTTTTTAAGTTATTCACACTTCTTGGAAGTTTAAGCCCAACTTTTTCCTAAAAAAACGTTCCTGAAAAGAAAATTTTTCGGAAGGAGTGATGCTGAAATGTACGGGTATAAAGGCAAAATGTTAAAGGTTGATTTAACAAATGAAAAAATCACAGAGGAGCCTTTACGCATGGATTTTGCCGAGGAGTACATTGGAGGGAAAGGGTTAGCTGCAAGATATCTTTTAGAAGAATTGAAACCTGGCGTTAATCCTCTATCTCCAGAGAATATCTTGATTTTCATGACTGGACCCATAACCGGAACCAACGCACCTGCCTCAGCTAAATATACGGTTGTAACAAAATCTCCAGCCACAAACACTTTCCTGGATTGTTACGCTGGCGGAACCTTCATGGCTGACCTGAAATTCGCAGGCTACGACGGCATAATCATCAAAGGAAAATCTGAAAAACTTGTTTATTTGGAAATAAGAAACGAGGAAATCCAGTTAAAGGATGCTTCACAATTTAAAGGGAAAGGAGTTTACGAAACAACTGAAGGTATTCAGAAAATGGAGGGAAAAGATTTTAAAGTGGCTTGTATAGGACCTGCTGGTGAGAAACTTGTTAAATTTGCCTGCATAACCAGTGAACTTCACCATAACTTGTCCAGAGGTGGACCAGGAGCTGTAATGGGTTCAAAAAACCTTAAAGCAGTGGCTGTTAAAGGGGAAGGGGAAGTAGAGATAGCTAAGCCTGAAGAGTACAAAAAATTTTATAAAGAAGTAGTGAAGAGGGATATAATGGAAAACCCCGACGTAGACTGGGCCAGAACAGACGGAACCCCCTCAATAGTGGACATGTCTAATGAAGAAGGGCTACTTCCAACCAACAATTTCCAATTTGGAGTGTTCGAAGAAGCCAAAAACATAAACGCTGATACGCTAAAGGAAAAGTATTTAGTTAAGAAAGTGAACTGTTTTAAATGTCCAATAGGCTGTAGAAACGTTGCTGAAGTAAGAGAAGGTAAATTTAAGGGCTTAACAATTGAAGGACCGGAGTATGAAACAATAGCTTTAATGGGTTCAAACTTAGGAATAGGCGACCTCGGAAGCATAATTAAACTTAACGACCTCTGTGACAATCTGGGATTAGACACAATTTCCTCAGGGAACGTTCTAGCTTTCACTACTGAATTATATTTAAGGGGGTACTTGAGAAAAGAAGACCTTGACAATATAGAACCTGGTTTCGGAAATGTTGATAATTACATTAAATTACTTGAGAAAACAGCTTATAGGGAGGGTGCAGGAAACTTACTTGCTGAAGGGGTACGGGGAATGGTTAACAAATTAGGCGGTAGAGTTAGAAGGTTTGCTTTGGAAGTGAAAGGTTTAGAGTATCCAGGATATGACCCTAGAGGATCAATAGGCATGGCTTTAGCATATGCAACTTCGGATAGGGGAGCATGCCACATGAGGGCCTGGCCTGTTGGTGAAGAAGCCTTTGGAGACCTGAACCCATTCACCACTGAAGGTAAAGCCAAACTTGTTATAGATCAACAAAATCAAAACAGTTTAAAGTTTAGCATGATATTTTGTGATTTTTACCCAGTAACAGTTGAAACCATGCATAAATTTTATCAGTTAGTTACAGGCAAGGAAGTGAATCTGTCAGAGTTTGAAAGAATAGGAGAGAAAATATGGAACCTTGTAAGGGTTTTTAATGTACGTGAAGGGTTTAGAAAGAAAAATGACTACTTACCGGAGAGAATGATGAAGGATCCATTACCTTCAGGGCCTGCTAAAGGAAAAACAGTGTCTAAAGAAGACTTCGAAAAAATGCTTATGGAATATTACCAATTGAGAGGATGGGACGAGGAGGGGGTTCCCACAAAAGAGAAACTGAAGAAACTTGGTTTAAGTAAATTCTCCAAAATGGTTAAGTAAAGGAAAAAAATTTTGACACATTAAACTTCACCACCCCTTTTTTTGGGTTTAAATTTAACCTTTGTTGGAGATAAAGTATATGTTTAATGAATCAGCTTCTTTCAGAGTTAAATTGTTTCAGGGTTTCAATCAGAAATAGAGTCGTACAGTAAATATGGGGCTATAAAAACTTTCAAAAAATTTTAATTCCTATTTAGGAAAAATTTTCGAAGAATTTATTTCAAGGCTGATAAAGGAAAAAAGAATAAGATTCTTTAATTTCACAAAAGTAGGCAGATGATGGCATAAGGATGAGGAGATAGACCTAGTAACTTTGAATGAAAAACGAAAGAAATTTTATTTGGAGAATGTAAATGGCAAAGCAGAGTAAATGCAGAAAAAGTAGTTAAAACTTTAGTGGAAAAATCTAATTATGTACATTGGCGCGATAGAGAGCGCAAAGAAATTTTTGCTGTTTTTGCAAAAAGTTTCTCCAAGCGCGTGAAAGAGTTTGAAGGTAAAAAGGTTTACTGTTTTGATTTAAAAGATCCAGGAATAATTGTTATGCTTCACTAGTTAGTTGTTAATTTTTTCCTAATTTTTTAAATTTTAATTACAATGAAATAAAAAAATAGTATATAAGAATAATGCTATAGAAACGAATATATTATTTTTTGTTATGATATTACTACTTGTTTCTCTTCCTTTTCATACGTAATAATTCAATAAACATTTACTACAACTAAGGAAATGTAAAAAAGTAAACCTGTGAACAAAAGTGAAGGTATATCATACTTTCTTTCTTAATAATAGTTCTATTGCTTATTAGTAGGGAAGCTACTAGAATCGGAACAGCGTATTCGACAATTGAGAACCCCGTATTTTCGTAATAGTGAGAAAAAATAAATTTTTAAAGGTAGACATAGCTCCCTTTTTTTAAAGCAATTAATTTTTTGGTGAAAGGCTTTGGAAAGAGAGCTCTTAATGATTCCTGGTCCTGTTATGTGCAACTCCTCTGTTCTTAAAGAAATGAGTAAACCTGTCATGTCTCATGGTAGTTCAGAGTTTATAGAAATTTTCGGTGATTCTTTAAGGAAGTTAAAGCAAGTTTTTATGATTGAAAATGGAGAGGTTTTTGTTGTTGCCGGAAGTGGGACACTTGCTATGGAAATGGCTTTAGTAAACGTGTGTGAACCTGGTGATGAAGTTTTAATTCTTTCAAATGGAATGTTTGGTGAAAGGTTTAAGGAAATATGTTTACGGCATAGGTTGAAAGTAGATTATCAAGAAGTTAAGAAATTTGGGGATTGCATATCAACAGAGGTGGCCAAAAATAAATTGGAGGAGAAGGAGTATAAAGCAGTGACAGTAACTCACGTAGATACAAGTACAAGCGTTAAAGCACCTGTGAAAGAGTTTGGAAGAATTATTAAGAAAACCAATGCTGTTTTTATTGTAGATGGGGTTTGTGCTACAGGTGGAGAAGAAGAAAGGATGGAGAGTTGGGGAATAGATGTGTTGTTAACTGCTTCTCAGAAAGCAATAAGTGTTCCTCCAGGGCTTGCACTTGTAGCTTTTTCTAGGAAAGCTGTTGAAATTCATCAGGAAAGGAGAAATCCTGTAGACTCCTACTTTTTAGATATTCAGAACTGGAGAAATGTCATGAACTCTTACATAAACAGGAAAGTGTTTTATTTCGCCACTCCACCTATTAACTTGATTTATGCATTAAAAACTAGTTTAACTGAGATATTGAAGGAAGGGTTGGAAAAGAGATTTAGAAGACATGCCTTAATCGCTAAGGCTTTCAGAGAAGCTATTAAGGCTGTTGGTTTAGAAATAGTCCCACTTAAAGAGGATTATGCAGCTAACACAGTCACCGCGGTTTATTACCCTGTAGAAGTAGAAGATAACGCTTTTCGATATGGAATGTTGAAGGAGGGAGTGGTTGTTGCAGGGGGGCTGGGTCCTCTTAAAAAGAAAACCTTTAGAGTTGGGCACATGGGGAATGTAAATTCATCCGACATAATAGCGACAATATCAGCTGTAGAAAGAGTTCTTTTCAAGAATGGGTACAAAGTAACCTTGGGTCAAGGCTTAGAAGCTGCTCAGGAAGTTTTGAATAAGTTATAATTTTTTTTATTTTCCTGTTTCGAAAAGGTTTAAAGGGATTTATTTGGCTGTTAAGGTGCATCTTAACTCGATTTCATACTGGTAAGAAACTTTTCCGTCATGGTTTCTGTCAATCCATTCCACTACAGCCATTGATTTATCTCTCAGGCGGCTTGGGTGTTGAAGGAAGTATATAACTGCTGCTAAAGTGCCATATCTACTGCATCCCTGGAAAGTCCAGTATGTTTTGTCTTTAAACGTTGCAGCTGTTATTAGGCCGTAATCTTTTTTTCCAAAGTCTTCCCAGTAGAAAGTGAACTTGTAACTTGGAATCCAGAGTTCTATACCGAAGCTTTTCTTTTTAAACTTAACTTTCATGTCGTAGTTTATTTCCTCCGAAACAATGTTAGCTATGGGCCCGCCTACCACAACTACGTTGTCGCCACTAATTATTGCCGGTGCATTGTCAGGGTAAATGCTTTTTATAGGTAATTTTTCGTCAAGTAAATTTATTGCTTCGTCATCTTTGTTAGCTCCCTTAACACCGTAGATAAGTTTTGCTTCTTTCACAGAAAGCAGTCCATAAATTGTTGCCCCGTAATTGATTGTGTACTCCATCTCTATTGGGTTATAGTTTTTGCATCCGCAGAAAATTTTCTCTCCAACGCTTTCATTTGGCCAATGAATGAAGACAAGAGTGTAAAACCCCTCTTTTATTTCCCAGTTTAGGACTGGATTTATTTCGCTGCAGAATTCTTTTTGGGGAGAAGATGCCACCAATACTCCCTTGTAAGTTTCAGATAAACTGTTGTTGAAATCTTCTTCAGGTATTATTCCCTTCCAAAGCTGGACAACTATTTTGTGCCCTTTCGAATCAGTTAAAACCTCCAAGTTTTTTCCTTCATACTTGGAGGGAAAAGTTAAATAGATCCATGCAACCTGTCTTTGGCCATGAAGTGTCATAGTAATTTTCTTGTTGCCTGCAGGGGGAGTTTCTTGTTGATAAGATGCTGTTACTTGAATCAGAAACAGTGACACCAGGAAAGTGGCAAATAAAATTTTTAAATTCTTTGCAGCTACCATACTTAATCTCCTTTCCTTTTACTTCTTTTACTTTAGGTTCAGTAAAAAGTTGAGGAAGTGTAGATGTGGAAGAAAATATTTAAAGTTTACAGATTCTTTCAGTTTTTCAGGAAAGAAATTTTCTATGTTTACAGGTGTGTATAAATGAGAAAAAGAAAAAATTTTGTTGGTTGGCTAGTTTTAGTAATAGGTACCTTAAACATTTTGTTCCTGACAGGGGGCCTTCTTTACTTAAACAAAGTATTTTCAAATTTCCCGGTTGAAATAGGAGAAAAAGAGGTACCTGTAACTCTTCCAAAACAGGAAATTCCTTTAACACTTGACTTTGGGACAGTGAACGTAGAAACTTTTGGAGGGATGAAGATACCTATAAAAATTCCGCCCATAAGCTACACATTCACAATTCCTGAATCAACCACTTTAATCAAAATAGGGCCCTTAAAAATAAATTTAGACCTTTCATCTTACCTCAAATATGTTTACTTAACTGCTTTGCCGTTTTATTTAATCAACTTTGCTTTAATACTGGTTGGGTACTCCCTGTCACGGGAAAAACTTTGCAGCACCTTCCAAGAATGATTAAAAATCCTGCATTTTCCACCTTTAAAAATAGCTAAAGGGGGAGTCTTCTAAATAAATTCCTTAACGAAAACAAGCTTCTCCTGTACGTTACAATTTAACCAAAATTAATTAAAAACTCTCCCCATAACTCCTATTTTCTTTGCCAAATTAGTTTTTAAACATCGGAGACTCGTTTTAACCTGGAAAAACTTGTTCCTAAAAATTTCTTTTGCAAAACACATTTCAATTTTTTAAACAATAAATTTACTTGTTAACAAGGAGAAGAGACTTGGTAAGTAGGGGCTTAAAGAGACGGCATGGTGGGTGGTTTTTGTGAGTTTGACAATTAGATGGTTAGGGAATGCTTGCGTTGAAATAATTGGGAAAAAGAAAATTTTGATAGATCCAAATTATTTGATACCGCCAAATAAAGAACTAAACTATGTTTTGGTTACACATGAACACCCTGACCATTTCAGGGAAGAAGCTAAAGAAATAAAGGCTAGGTTTTATGCTCCTGAAACTGCAATAAAAGCTTTTAACTTGGAAAATTTAGCTGAACCAGTTAAGCCAGGAAATAAAATAGGGAACATTGAAGTTGTTGAAAGTTTCTGTTCGAAAAGTAAAGAATCAGTGGGTTACCTCATATATGACAAAAAGAAAATTCTTCACTTAGGGGACTCATTCAAAACCCCTGAAGTGGAAACAGACATTGTTTTTCTTCCAATTTTTAAACCCTACCATAAAGAAATAATTGAAGCAGCTCAGAAATGTAAAGCAGAGACTATTTACTTGATTCATTATTCCCCTGAAAAAAAGATGGATGTAGCCTTAGAATTAGTTGGTAAAATGGAAAAAGCAGGTTTAAACGCTAAAGTGATAAATACAGGGGAGCAAATAACTCTTTAAATTGTTAGTTTCAAATTCTTCTTCACATACCTCTCTTAAAACTTTTTTTCCCAGAATTGAAAAAGCTATTGATTATCTAGTTGAACTCTTTTTATGAGGGAAATGCACGACAACTTGTTCACTCCAGTAAGAAAAAGTGAATGGTTGAAAAAGGGAATAAGTTTTTACTTTATTTTGTTAAGTAAAGCTTTTTTCTTTGAATTTTTTCAAAGCTATAGCATGGTATAATGTTTTAAGCGCTATAACAGATGTTATGTCTCCTATTGTTTGGGAAGAGACTTCTACTATGTCGAATCCGATTACCTCTTTCTCTCTAAAAATTATTTCCAGGATGGATGTTACATCCTGAAAACTTAAGCCTCCGGGTTCAGGAGTTCCTGTTGCTGGCGCAATTGAAGGGTCTAAACAGTCAATGTCCAAAGATACATATACTGGTTCCCTTAATTCATCAAGTGTTTTCTTAACTTTTTCAAGCGTAAGGTTTTTTGGGGTGATATAAGTTATACCTTCTCTTCTTGCGTAATCTACTTCCTCCTTTACCCCGCTCCTTACTCCGAACTCAGCTACTTCAACATTTAACTCATGAATTCTTCTAGATACACAGGCATGGCTCCATTTTTCACCTAAGAAAGTGTCTCTTAAGTCAAGGTGTGCATCTAAAACAATGAAACTTTTAGGTTTAAAAGCCTTTACTGGTGCATAACTTATTAAGTGCTCCCCTCCAAGTAAAACTGGGAAAACTCTTTTGTTTATTTTTCTTAAAGTGGTTAATGTTTGAACGGTTCTTTTCAGTGTCTCTAAAGCGTTTCCATGGACGACTTCTACGTCCCCTATGTCTTTAATTTTAACTTTTCTTAAGTTGAAATCATAATCTAGAAGGTATTCCTCAATTCCAGGGTAGGCTCCCCTTATGGCTGAGGGGCCGAACCTTGCACCCGGCTTATATGAAGTGGTTGAATCAAAAGGAACTCCCAAAATAACTGTTTCAGCGTTTTCTAATGGATAATCGAAAGGGAGAGAAGTTGTTTTTGTAATGAACAGGAATTCATTGTTCATTTCTTTTTTATGCACCTGGTTTTCTATATCATGTTAAGTTGTGCATCAACAAGTTTTCTTTCTATCTCATTCAACTTATTTTTTAACTCTTTTTCTTTTGATTTATAGGTTTGTGAAGAGATTTCTCCTCTTTCTTTCATTTCTTTTAAAACTGCTAATTGTCTAAGCACTCTGTCCTTTTCATTCATTAACCTGGCAACTTCATTTTCCCCTATTTTCCTTTTAACTATTTCCTCGTTTATTTTCCTTATTTCTCCTTCACATTCCTCTATTTTAGGCTGTAGAATCTCCCACGAAACCCCTTCTTCAGCCATTGATTCAAGTTTCTTTTTCTTTTCCTCCAATTCTTTTTTAGCCAATTCTAACTCTTCAATGCTGGACATATCCGCTTCATCCTCGATTCAGCTTCAAACAAGCCTTGCTCCACAGTTAGAACAAAACCTTGCATTAGGTGAAACTTCAGCTCCGCATTTCGGACAATACCTTTTAGTTAAAGGAGCCCCGCAGAATTCACAGAATTTACCAGGCCTAGTTAATTTCCCGCATCTTGGACATGTAACCATTGTTTCTGCAGCAGCTTTTACTTCTCCTGAAAAGGCTCCCTCCTCAAGTTTTTTCTCCATGTATTTTTCTACAGCCTTAACTTTTGTTTCAGCAGCTAACTTAGCTGTTTCAACCGTTAATCTAGGTGCACAGTCCACACATAAACCCACTGCATCATTCCAACATTTGAAACAAACCCATCGACTACATTTTGGACACTGCTTGAAATGGGGCCTTGCTTCTTCAACAGCTTCAAAAAAGGCTTTGTCATGTTCAGAATGCCATTGATACGATCTTGCCTTTTCAGCAGCTTCAGCTCCCCTGCCAAAAAATCCTCCAAACAAGCTGCTAGCAACACCTAAAGCAGATGAAACCTTAGCCAAACTATACTTTTTGTATCTGGTTATGTAACCGTTTCCGCATCTGTCGCAATAGAAAACGAATTGGAAGCCGTTATCATCTGATTTATCCTCATAATTTTTCACAAATGATTTCAACTCAACCAAAGGAAACAGCCTCCATGTTGCCTCCCTTTACTTTTTTGTAAACGCAAAGAGGGAATTTCCCTGCAATTTTTAAATAAATTTTTCTATTTTTAGTCTCTATAAATTTTAATTTTTGATTTGTTCTTTTTTTTAAGGGAAGCCCTAAAAATCTTTGGAAACCTTGAAAATTAAGTAGTGCTTTGAGTAAGTTAAAGTTGAAATTTGATGAAGGGGGTTTACTGTCTCCTAATTGAAATAACTAAAGACGCGGAGTTAGAGATAGGTAAACTTGGTTTTCTGCGATTTGAAAAAGGATTTTATGTATATGTTGGTTCAGCATTAACCAATTTAGAGAAAAGAGTTGAAAGACACATCAAAACAAGTAAGAAAGGGAATAAAAAGTTTTTTTGGCACATAGATTACTTACTGAACTGCTCAGAAGTGAAACTTAGAAGAGTTTTCTATAAAGAAACCAGAAAAAGGGAGGAATGTTCAGTAGCTAAAGAAGTAAGTAGGGAAGGGATACCTGTCCCTAAATTTGGTTCAAGCGACTGTAAATGCTTAAGTCACCTATTTAGAGTGGAAGAAACACCGAAATTCCTCCTTAAAACCTTTAAAACATACAGCTTCCCCTGAATCTAAATGTTCTAATGTAAATGTAGCGGACACGCTTTGAAAAAGGCTGCAGTTCAAAACTCTAATTTTTTCAGAGACAAATCAGAAAACTTTTTATTTATAAAAGTCTTATTTTGCCATAGAAAAAATTTTGTAAATGCTTTGAAGGTTCTGGTTTAAAAGTCTCTTCTAAACTTTCTGTGAGAGATGTTAAAACATGAAAATCGCTGTAGCAACAGAAAATGGGGGTTTAGATGATTTAGTTTCCCCGGTATTTGGGAGATGTAGAACGTTTACAATTGTTGAGACACAAGGGGGAGAAATAAAAACTTCACAGGTGGTACCTAACCCTGCCGCTTCAGCTTTTTCAGGAGCTGGTGTTCAAGCTGCACAATTCATCATAAACCAAGGAGTAGGAGCTGTTATTGCAGGCAACTTTGGACCAAACGTATTCGCTGCTTTTCAACAGGCTGGAATCCAAATGTTCCCAGGAGCTGGTTTAAAAGTTAGAGATGCTGTGCAGAAGTACTTAAAGGGTGAACTTCAGCCTTTATCTGCAACTGGAGCACCTGGTTTGCGCGGTCCAGGCCGTGGAATGGGTAGGGGTAGAGGCATGGGCAGAGGCATGGGTAGGGGGAAGGGAATGGGCAGGTGGAACCCTCCTTACTATTAACATCACTTGGTTTTCCTTTTTTCTCAAACCCTTTTTCAAAATCCCTCCTCCTCAGTCACTAAATAATTTAGTTAAGTAAGAGGCGGAGGCGCTGAAATTACCCACAAAAAGGGGGAAGCATTGCCTTCAGCAAGAGTTGGTTAGGCATGGGCACTACATACTTCAAAATTTTCCCCATCGGCTTCATCAAAAACAAAGTGAAGGGAAATGTAGAGTTAGTGATTTACGAAAAATACTCTGAAGGTTTGAAGGGCTTAGAAGATTTCTCACATATACTTGTTTTTTACTGGTTTCATTTAAACGATTCAAGAAGGGAAAGGGAAACTTTGCTTGTTCATCCACAAAAAAACTTAAGTAAACCTTTAAGGGGTGTTTTCGCTACAAGAAGCTCCTCCAGGCCAAACTTGATAGGGATTTACTGTGCTAAATTGCTTGAAAGGAAAGGAAACACTTTAATAATTGACGAAATAGATGCCTTGAAAGGCACACCCATAATTGACATCAAACCCTACATTAAAAAACTTGACTGTGTCCCTGAAGCAACCGGAGAAATTTAAGCCCTTACAGCAAGATGAAAATAGGGAATGTTTGTTGAAACAGCAATGCTTTAAGGCTCTATTTTCTCCACAGGTTTTCTGGTAGTTCAGTTGAGCAAAAGAATCCTATGTTTAAAAGACCTTCGAAAGAGGCAGGCGACAATAAAATTTCTGTTTAACACTTTTTCTGAAACTTAAAGCTTTGATTCTAGAAACTCTGTTGAAAAAGGGGTTGAAAAAGGACGTGTGTAAGGTCTGTGCCTAGTTTAATGGACTTGTAAAAAGGCTTCTGAAAACTAAGTTTCATCTGCTTTAATGAGACAAGCTATTGTTTTAGGTCTGCCGACATACCCTTTTTTGTTTTTGAGGGTTATGGCTCCTTCTTTTAAAAGATGAGATATTGCTTCATTAACTTTCTTCCCGCTTAAACCTGTTTCTAAACTTAGTTCCCTTTTTGACCTGCAGCCTTCTTTTAACGCCTGTTTCACAAGTATAGCTTCTCTGGAGGTTATGTATTGCAGTTCAGGGTTTTTTCTGTTTATTTCAGCTATTTTTTGTATGAAATTTAGGACACAATTAGTGCATCTGGGTGACTTAATGTACTCAAGTATCAATTCCTCCCCCTTAAAATAAACATTGGCGAAAAGGTATCTGTCAACAAATACTTGTCCATTGTTGAATTTTTCTCCATTGACTAAAAAGGCGGTTTGTTTCGGCAAGAAATACGTGAATTGGAACATTTGAAGCTTCCTCAACTGTTTCGGGATAAAGGTTTCATCTGAAACAGCAATTTTTACAGTTACCCCTCTTTCCCTTTCCACTTCTTCAAGGTGAGGCTTCAGTTTCATAAGCAACCATATAGGAAGGCTTGACAGATAAACCTCTTTTTTAGCTTCCCTAATTAACTCTACCAATTTATGAATAGTTTTTTCTTTACCGAAAAATAAGCCTCCAATCACTACTTTGTTTCTAGTTTCTTGACAGAAATGTTTTCTTTTGTTAAGCTGCTCATTCACCAGTTCAACAACTTTAGAAGTTTCCTCTTCAACCTTATTCATTATTTCTTCTTTTAACTGTAAAATTGGTTTGACACCTGTTACGGAAAACCTTCTTGGGTTATTACCCGACTCTGTTATTAAATTAATTGCTTTTAGTTTTTTCAAAGCTAAGTAAACAGTTGCTTTAGACAATGAACATAAACGCTGTACTTCCGAAGCTGTTAAGTTTTCATTGCCTAAAATTGTTAAGTATACCTTTGTTTCAGTTTCATTCAAACCTAAAGTTTTTATTGAATCAAGCTCCATTTGTGACAACCTTTATATTCAATTATAAACTATTTTGAACAAAAAATTTAAACTTAATCACAAAACTAACTTGAAATGATTCAACATTTAAAAAAGGGTTAAGTAATGAAGGGAGGTGAAGAAATGGTTAAATGCATTGACTGTAAATTTCTTAAACAGGAGGATCCTGAAACAAACGAGGGAACTTGTTTCAATGTAAGAATAAAGGACGTAAGAACTGACAGAGAGTGCAAGTATTTCCAACCAAAAAGTAAGTAATTGACGGCAAATACTGGATTCAAGAAAGGACTTTACACCCTGCCCTAACTTGCATTTTATAGAGAGAATAGAAGGAAGGGACAGATCTTTTATTTAAAGTGTCACAGCATTACTTGTAAAAAAATTTGGAAAAATCTTTGAAGCATTTTTAAAGACGGTAAAATGTCTTGTAAAAAAGTTTTATGCCTCCTTTTCCAAAAAGAACTTTTTAAAGTATTGATCGAAGAAAATTGTCTTCTCTTCTTTATTCTGAACGGTGAAAGTTTTGCAGGTTCCTAAGTCATCAACTGAACAGAGAAAATTAGCTAAAGAAATGTTTAAAAATTATGGAATGGAGATTTTAGGTTTAGTTAAAGAATTGGAAAATGGTGATTGGAAAGAGAGAAGTTTAGCTTGTTTCTTATTGGGCGAAATAGGCACTCAAACTCCTTCCAGAGCTTTTAATTCCTTAAAAGAAGCAGCTTCAGATGATGATTGGCGAGTGAGGGAAGCTGTTGCCACTGCGTTAACAGAGATTTCACACAAAAGAGAAAGGGATTTCTTGGAGGAAATGAGTGAATGGGTTGAGGATGATAACTCAAAAGTCAAAAGAGCAGCTGTTGAGTCTCTTAGGTTTATTGCAAGGAGGAAACCGCAGAAAATCCTATATATAATTGAAAAAGTTAAGACAGAACCTGACAAGTATGTAAGAGACGCCGTTTCCCATATTTTAAGGGAGATAACGAAAGTAGATCCTGAATTGGTTGAAGAAACATGTAAGAAATGGTTAAGGGAAGGCAACCGCTACACTTTCCTAATCGTTAAACACGGAATAAAGAAACTTGACCCAGGTAAACAGGAAAGCATTCTTCAACAAAGCCCTAAAAGACAAGCATCAAATCAAACATTAAATGTTTCAAAAATAAAAACTTTGGCAGCTGACAAGGAAGCTGGTGAAAGAAGAAAGGCCTTGAAAGAAATAAGGGAACTAAACAGGATAGGGGTTGATGTTTTCCCTTTATTAGAGGATCTGGTTAAAGATGAAAGAGGATTGGTGAGAAGAACAGCGGTACTTGCAGCTGGCCTTGTTTACAAAGGAGAAGACAGAAAAATTTTATATTTTTCGAGAAAGGCTCTGAAAGATGACGACTGGCAAGTTAGAGAAGCTGGAGCAAACATTTTAAGGAATGTTCAAGAGATAAATGAAGAAACCTTAAAATTAATATTGAAATACTCCAGAGACGAAAAGGCTATAGTGAATAGGTCCATCGGGGACAGCTTAGCCCACCTTTATTTCAAAAACAAAGAAGTTTTAGTAACAATTGATTCATTAGCTGGAAGTAATCTACAGAGTCAAAGAAAAACAGCTGCTTTTTCACTCAGAAACATTATCAACAAAGAAGATTCCTTCCTACAAAAACTTAAGGCATGGGTTAAAGGTAAAGATGATAACAAGAAATGGACTGCAGCTTACACATGTAAATTATTGAAAAAAAGAAGGGATGAAGCTGAAACAATACTTAAAGAAATAAAAGGAACCGCTGAAACAATGAAAATGGTTGAAAAAAGCCTTAAGGAACTTAAGAAACATAAAAAATGAAAAAAAGGAAGTAAGAAAGACTGAACAGTTGCTCAGTCACTTTCTTCCTTTAAAAAGGGGTCTTTAAAGTATGGTGGAATTTGTTGAGGTAAGAAGTAAAACAGTAATAAACAAACTTGAATATAGAGATAACTGGTACTGGAACATTTACACTTTAAACCCTTACAAGGGCTGTCAATTCGCTTGCAACTACTGTGACGCAATAACAGAAAAATACTTAGTTCATGAAAACTACAAAGACTTCTCTAGAAAAATTTATGTTAAAGTAAATGCACCTGAAACTTTGCAGAAAGAAACAGAAAAAGTTGAAAGGGACGTAATTGCTTTTGGTGGAGTAACTGACACTTATCAACCTGCTGAAAGAAAATATGAAATAACAAAGAATCTTTTGAAGGTTTTGTTAAATAAGAAATTCCCTGTCCATTTAGGAACAAAGTCACCTTTAATTTTAAGAGACATAGAGTTGCTTAAAGAAATTCAAAAAACTTCTTGGTGCACAGTCACAGTCACTATCACAACTTTTAGCGAAGAGTTGGCGAAAGTGTTTGAACCATTAGCGCCTGAACCAGAGGAAAGGCTGAACCTTGTTAAGCAACTTATGAAGGAAGGAGTAAACTCTGGAGTAATGCTTACACCCATTATCCCTTTCATTTCAGACAGTGAAGAAAACCTAAAGGAGGTAATAAAGAAGTCAGCTGAAGCAAAAGCAAAATATCTACTGCACGGGTTAATGACTTTAAGAAGCAATCAAAAAATAAGGTTCCTCAACTTGTTAAGAAAAAAGTGGCCCCATTTGATGGAGAGATATAAAGAACTTTATGATGGAAATAAGGAACCGAGAAAGGAGTACATGGTCGAAATTAACCAAAAAGCATTCAATCTATGCAAAAGATACAAAATAAAAGATTATATTGAACCTCCAAACTTTGACAGAGAACTTAAAGAAAATTTTGAAGTTTCTTATTCTCTACTCTTATTAGCTTACTTTTATGAAATGAGGGGAAGGAACCCTTACGCTACATGGGCATACCACAAAGCAGCAAAAACAATTGAGGAGCTGAGAATAAACATAAAAACGCTTCATGAAGAAGGAAAACTTGCAGAAATACCCGGAGTAGGGAAGAAAATAAAAGAAGTAGTTACGGAGTACTTGGAAAAAGGCAGAATAGCTAAGTTAGAAGAACTTAAAAGTAAATGGAGCAGTTAATGTTTCCGTTTTCCTTAAACTAAACAAAGGAAAAATTTTCAACACTTTTTTAGGAGGATTGAAAAATTTGCTTAAGACATAAATAAGTTTAAGAAAAGGTGTAAAAGAACTGTTAAACAGGGGAAATAAAGTGGATAAAATGGATAAAGTAGAAATAAAAATACAAATAGAGGGAGTAGGGGAAGTAAGGGCGACGTTAATTAAAAAGCTTAATCCTAAAACTTACCAAAAAATTGTGGAGGCATTGCCAATTGAGGGGAGAGTGAACCTTTGGGGGGATGAAATCTATTTTTCCACAGATCTACAAATAAACCTTGAAAAAACAAGTTCCAAAGTTGAAAAGGGAGACATCGCCTACTGGCCCCCGGGCAAAGCTATATGTATATTTTTTGGTCAAACACCTCTAAGCAGAGGAGATGAAATAGTTCCTGCAAGTCCGGTAAATGTTGTAGGTAAAGTGAGAAATAACTTGGAAGGACTTAAGAAAGTGAAGCAGGGGTCAAAAATAGTTCTGGAAATCCTGAGAAAATAAAGGAACAAAAACAACTCAAAAAAAAGCTTCAACACTGCGTGACTACGTCACCACTTATTTCCTTTAACCCTTTTTATAGCTTTTTAAACTTCATCTCCTTTTTTTAGGGAAAGAGGGGTTAGGATTGATTGAGAAATATGATTTAGTTGTTAGAAACGCTAGGATCCGTTCATTCCCAAACAAAAAACTAGACATAGCCGTTAATAACGGGGTTATAGCGAAAATAGGTTCAAATCTTGCTAAAGGAGAAGAAGAAATTAATGCACAGGGTAAACTTGTAACAGAGTCATTTGTTAATGCTCATATTCACATGTGCAAAGTTTACACCATGAAAATGGTAGGAGAAGAAGCTTTGAAGCTTTATCAATCCTCTACAATGTCGAAAGCTGCATTAGCAATAGAGATAGCGTCAAAAGTCAAGGAGAAACATAGGGAAGAGCAGATATATCGAAACGCGAAAAAGGCTTTAATGCTTGGTTTGAAACATGGAGTGCTTTATTATCGTGCATTCGTTGACGTAGACACCAAAGCAAAACTTAAAGGTGTTAAAGCACTTCTTAAGCTTAAAAAGGAATTTCAGGACGTGTGCACAATCCAAGTAGTTGCTTTTCCACAAGATGGTGTAGAAAAGGATCCAGGAACTGAGAAATACGTTAAAGAAGCAGTTGAAGCAGGTGCGGAGGTTGTAGGCGGGATACCTTGGATAGAGGATACAGAGGAGGATATGCAGAAACACATTGATAAAATGTTTGAAATCGCTAAAGAATACGGTAAAAATGTAGCTATGTTAACAGATGATACAGGAGACCCAACCTTCAAAACTACAGAGATGTTGGCCGTGAAAACATTGAAGGAAGAATGGGTTGGAAAGGTGTCTGTACACCATGCAAGAGCTATGCAAGTATATCCTAACGCTTATTTCCAAAGATTAATGAATTTGTTGAAGAAAGCAAAAATAGGGGTTGTTTCTGACCCTCATACAGGCCCTTTACATGCAAAGGTTAAACAGCTTTTACAAGCAGGAGTGAACGTTGCATTAGGCCAAGACGATATAACAGATGCTTATTACCCATATGGACAAAATAACATGTTAGAAATAGCTTTTTTAGCGTCACATATATTATGGGCTACAACAATCAAAGACATGGAAACACTGTATGACATGGTAACTAGGTATCCGGCAGAAATACTTTGTATACCGAGGTATGGTTTGAAGAAGGGAAACATTGCAAACTTAGTTGTTTTAAATGCGGAAACAGTATGGGAAGCTTTGCAATACCATGAACCACCACAATTTGTTATAAGTAAAGGTAAGGTAGTGGTTGAAAATAAAACAGAAACAAAATATAACTTATAACCTTTTTCACTGGTTTAAGGGGAAGATTTCCCTCATTTCTCAATAATTTCCCTTTATGAACCCGCCGTCCACTTGGATGGTTGCACCTGTTATGAAGCTTGCTTTTTCAGAAGCGAGAAAAACTATTAAGTTGGCTATTTCTTCAGGTTTCGCTAACCTTTTTAAAGGCACATCAGCAACAAACTTTTTTTCTTCCTCTTCATAGCTTACTCCATCTTTATCAGCTTTAGCTTTAATGACTTCTTTCAATCTATCAGTTGCTGTTAAACCGGGACAAACATTATTGATTAATATGTTAAATTTCGCAAATTCTTTGGATAAGGTTTTAGTTAAACCTATTACTCCAGCTCTTGCTGCATTAGATAAAACAAGGTTGTCGAAAGGCTGTTTAGCTGCCACAGACAAGATGTTTATTATTCTTCCCCACCTTTTTTCTTTCATGTAAGGTATAACTTCCCTGATTAAACGAATTACACTTAAAAAGTTTAGGTTTAAGGCGTAGTTCCAATCTTCATCTGTGAAATCCATGAATTCTCCTGGGGGAGGACCTCCTGCGTTACTTACCAGAATATCTATTGTTTCGAATTCTTTTATTGCTTGGTTCACTAAATTCTTTATATCCATTGGTTTTGAAACATCAGCTTGTACAGCTAACACTTTTACACCTGTTTTTTCCCTAATTTCCTCCGCTGCCGCTTCCAAAGTTTTCTTCCCTCTAGCGCATAGAACTACATTAGCTCCCTCTTGAGCCAAGCTAAAAGCTGCAGCTTTACCTATCCCTTTACTTGAAGCAGTTACAACAGCAACTTTACCTTTCAAACCCAGATCCATCCTTATCCTCCACCCTGTTTACAACATAGAAAAAACGATGCATAAGATAAGAATTTGGGGGTGGAAAAATCTTTATCTGTATGGGACAAATTCTTTCCCAAGTAAAGCACTTCCTATTATGATTTTCATTATGTTTTGTGCTCCTTCAGCACCTACAACATAGGATGTAACTCCTTTAAATGCCCTGTGAAGAGGTGAATCCGTCGAGTAACCAAACGCTCCATGCCACATCATTACATCCTTTATTGTTTTGAAAGCTATTTGAGGCGCTAAACTTTTGGCTTCAGCAACTACAGTGCCTATTTCTCTTTGAGTAAACCTTTTGTTTCTGTGGTATTGGTCTATCATCCATGCTGCTTTGTAAATAATTAGTTTCACTGCTTCTAGTTGCGTGTAATCGTCAACTAATTGGAACTGTATACCTTCATATTTCCCTATTGGTCTGCCGAATGCTTTCCTTTCTTTAATGTAATTTATTCCTATTTCGAGAGCTTTTTCAGCTGAGCCTACACATGCAGCTGCAACAAGAAGTCTTGCATGGTTGAAACCAGTCATTGCATGATAAAATCCTCTGTTATATTCTCCTATTAAGTAATTTTCAGACACTTCAGCGTCTTTAAAAGTTATTATTCCCGTTGATATACCTGTCCTGCCCATGTTATGGATCAAACTTGTTGAAATACCTTTTGTTTCTTTTATTGGAACAAATAAAAGACTTATTCCCTTATGGCCTTTGGCAGGGTCTGTTTTCGTTAGGGTGACGTAGCCTCCACCGTAAAGTGAGGATTCCCTTACTCCGCTAATGTATGCCTTTTCTCCATTTATAAAAAATTTGTTTCCTTTTTTGACAGCGTTTGTCTTGATTGAAGCCAAGTCTGAACCTCCTCCAGGCTCCGTTGAAGCTATTCCTATGAAGAAATCTCCCTTAATCATTTTTGGGAGATATTTTTCTTTGACCTCTTCTGTTCCAAACATTTCCACTATTTTTCCCCATGCAACATTTAACAAGTAATAAACAGAGGTGGCTACACTTATGTCTGCTTTAGCTATTTCTTCAGCTATAATTGCCGCTGAAACGTAGTCACCTTCAGACCCACCGTATTCAGAAGATGCAAAAACGCCAAAAAAGCCGAGTTCACCCATTTTTTTAATTATTCTTCTCGGTATTTCCCCTTTCTCATCTATTTCAGGAGCTACAGGCTCCAGTTCCTTTTCACAAAATTCCCTAATATTTCTCCTTATTAATTCCTGTTCTTCACTTAAAGAGAAATCCATTTCAAAACACCTAAAACCTGTTTTGCAAATATTTGTTAAACATATTTTTTAACCAATTCACTCCCTTTTAAAAATTTGTTAAGCGGGAAGAAATTTTTGAGCATTTAGGGAAATAGCACTACTAAACTCCAAAAAATATAGGGAATATGCGACTTTGCTCTGCTTCCACACTCCACGAACTTCACATATCCTCAGAAAATTGTACCAATAATAAGTTAATAAAACCGGTAAGAGAAAAATTTTTAAAAATAAGAATTAACCTTTGGAGAAAAATTAAACTCATTGAAAAACTTAACTTTCTCGATGTTTTCTTTCAAAAACGAGGGAGAATTGTTGTTAGGTTTTATTTTTCAAGTTGTTTTGATTACATCCTCTGGAGTTTTTGCTCCTGGCCCTTTAACCGCCTCAGCAATAGCTATGGGTTCAGATGAGGGATGGAAGGCAGGTTTAAAGATGAGTACTGGCCACATGGTTGTAGAGTTCCCTTTAATTTTATTAATTGCCGCTAACCTGGCTTTTTTCTTGACGGGAAGCCTTCTGAGAGACTTAATAAGTGTTGTAGGAGGGGTTCTTTTAATTGTTCTAGGTTACTTAATGGTGAGAGACACTGTCAAGGAGGGGTATGGAAGTAACTCCTTAAGCAATTCTAAGGATTCTACTTTTTCCAAAATTAAATCCCCTTTATTAACAGGTGTTTTGCTTTCAGCTTTAAACCCCTACTTCCTTATTTGGTGGGTTTTTGTAGGAGGAACCTTAATTATTCAAGCTTTAAACTTGGCAGGATCCTTAGGTATATTTATACTTTTTGTTTCCCATATTTGGATGGATTATTTCTGGCTTATCATTCTATCCACCATAGCAGAGAAGGGGAGAAAATTCTTTAGCAGTAAGATCTATAGTGCCTTCTTGGTTTTAATTTCACTCGTAATAATGTTTTATGGCGTTAAATTCATGTACTCAGGTCTAGCTCCATATTTTAAACTTTTTCTGCCTTAAAAATCATAAAGACGAAAAACATCTTTTTCGAAGTAGCTACCTATTTGAAAACACCCTCCTCTCCGCTTAAATTGGATGAATTAGAATCTAGATTAAAGTTCAAAAGTTGGGAAAAAAGGGGTTGAAAAGTGCGAAAAGAAAAATTTATAAATACGATTAATCGTACTTATTGAATGAGGGAATTAGTACATGGTGAACATAGCTCCTCAAGAAGGGGAACAGATATCTCAAATAGTTGAAGAGTACCTGGAAGCAATTTACAGGCTTGAAGAGAAAGAGGGATGGGCTAAAACAAGCGAAATTGCTCAACAAATGCAAGTTGCCTTAGGTACAATTACAAATACTGTGAAAAGGTTAAAGAAGCAGGGTTACATTGTTCATAAACCTTATAAAGGCGTTAAGTTAACTGTAAAAGGACGAAAAATAGCTTTAAATGTAATTATGAAACATAGATTGGCAGAGAGATTATTAACTGATATCCTTCACATGGACTGGGACAAGTCTCATGAATTAGCTTGTAGATTGGAGCATAGTTTGACTGAGGACATGATTAAGTCGCTTAGAAAAGTGTTAGGGCACCCTAAAACTTGTCCACATGGAAACCCAATACCTACCTCATGTGGAGGAGTGTTTGAAGACTTTTCAAAGCCTTTGATTGATTTTAAACCAGGAAGTACAGTGGTCATTGTAAAAATCGCGGATGAAAACCGTGAAATCCTGAATTACCTTTCTTCACTTCATTTGAAGCCAGGTGTAAAAGTGAAAATTGGAAGTCGAGACCCTTTTGGAGAATACATAACCATTGAAATAAACTCTGATTTACATGTTTTAAACCGGAGAATTGCAGCTGCTGTTTACGGGGGAAAACAGGTAAGCAGTAAATCTTAAAGAAACTATCTCAATTTAAACTTGAAAGAAACAAATAAGCCTTGTTCTTCTTGTAACAAAAACTCTAAGTTGGAGTGACTTTTGTTACGTTAAAGTTAAAAATAAAGGCTTTAAGCTCTAAAAACACTTTTTTCAATTTGAAAACCATCTAAAAAGGAAAAGGGTTCTAAATGGAGGCAACTATTCTTTGCAGCAGGGTTTCATGGGAAGAAAAAGTTTTATTAAAGCAAAGCGAAAAGGAAGGACTTAAGTTAAATTTAGCTTTCATTAACGATTTATCTTTACCAATATCTGCTGAATGTAGTGGTTTAAGGCAAGATTGGAAGCAGAAACTTGTTTTACAAAGAGTTATGGGTTTTTTCGACGCCTATTACTCCACTGCTTTACTTGAAAATTGGGGGGTTCAAATCATAAATTCATTTAAAACCATAAGTTTATGCGGTGACAAAATAATTACTTCTCTAAATTTGTTGAGAAGAAAGGTGCCAACTCCAAAAACTTTTGTGGCCTTCGATAAAGAGCAAGCTCTTAAAACAATGGAGAAAATAGGTTTTCCTTGCATCCTTAAGCCTTCAATTGGAAGCTGGGGTAGGTTAGTAGCTAAAGTAAATGATTATGAATCAGGGAAAGCAGTTTTGGAGGACAGGGAACTACTAGGTAATTCATACCAAAAAGTGTATTATGTTCAAGAATACATTAAAAACACAAGAGACATAAGGGTTTTCGTGGTAGGAGATGAAGTAGTCGCGGCAATGTATAGATATAACGCTGAAAAAGATTGGAGGAGCAATTTAGCTGTTAACGGTAAAGCAATAAAATGTAAAATAACCCCTGAAATAACTGAAATAAGCTTAAAAGCTTCAGATGCTGTTTACGGCGAAATAGTTGGGATAGACTTAATTGAGAAAGGGGACAAACTGTTGGTGCATGAAGTAAATCATTCACCTCAATTCAGAGGATTGACATTTGCTACAGGGCAGAATATAGCTGGTAAAATAATAAGTTACCTGAGAGAGAAACTGAAAAAATAAAACAGTTCTTTACCTAGTCTTAGATTTTTTGAGTTTATTCATTATACGTTACAGTGTTGATTGCATACTTTACTGCTTCTTTTCTTTTTTTCCCAGAAAGGCTTTCACCAAAAAATTTTAAATTAAGAATTAAATGTTTCATGGCAAATTCCTTCCATGGAAGTGCAGTCAAGAAAAATTTATTAAAGATGAAACATATGGGTTTAACAAGGAATATTCGTATTCTTTCATTATATTCTTTCTTGAGCGGTGTGGGCAGCAGTACTTTCTTTACTCTTTTCCCTCTTTACTTGGTATCTTTAGGGTATGGAATGAGTAGGATAGGGGAAATAACTACACTATCTAGTCTTTCAGTAGCTGTTCCCATATCTTTTTTAGGGTTATTTGCAGATTACTACGGCAGGAAACCTTTCATAATTTTAGCTGGTTTATCTTTAGCTGTGAGTTTATTCGTAACAGCTTCAACAAGATTTTATATATGGTTTATTTTAGCATACGCCTTAAACATGCTCTCTTTTTTTGGGGGACAATCAGCAAGAGGGGCAATGGTTGCTGAGTCTGTTTCTAAAGAAAAAATGGGTGAAGCCTTTGGGATAGTTGTGTCTTGGTTTTTCCTTGCACGTGTATCTATACCTTCAGTGTCAGGTGTACTAGCTAGTTTAGTAGGGTACCGACTAACATTTATTTTTGCAGGAGTGACGGTGCTGGCAGGAACCTTACTTTTTTGGGTTGGCAGTATAGAAACTTCTGCAAGGAAAGGTGAAAAAATTTCTTGGGGAGAAATTGCCTCTGTTCTGAAACCTAGAAAGAAATTGACTTGGCTTTACATTTCCACGGTTCTGGATAGGTTTGGTTGGGCCTTATGGTCTCCTTTATTAAATGCTTTCATGAGTCAGGCATACGGTTTATCAACCGTAGAGGTAGGTTTTTTAAACTCCATAATGGGTTTCACCACCTTAGTGACACAATACATAACAGGCAAATGGATTGATAAAATAGGTTACATCAAAGGGTTGATACTTTCCGAATTTGCAGGACTTTCTTCAGCTTTATTTTTAGGTGTTCTGAAATCTGTTTACTCACTTATTTTGGGAGTGATAATGGTTGGATTATCAATTTCGTTGTGGATACCTTCTTACAACAAAGCAGTGTCCATGAACTCAAAAAAGGAGTACAGGGTGTTAGAGTACTCTAAAATAAACACTTACCGAGCTGTAGCAGCTATTCCATCACCATACATTGGAGGTTACATGTATGATTATCTAAACCCAACTACACCTTTCCTTACCTCCTCTATGCTTCTTTTCTTAGCTATGATGATGTTTTACCGGGCGTCAGCACAGGACATAGAAAACTGAAAAGAATTCTTTCACCCACAAAATAAATGGCGCCAACTGTAAGCAAAAGAACGTGTTTGGTAGTTACGTTTCACAAGGAAACTTCTGGCAAATTCAACCTCTAAGGATGCTTCATTAAAAGCCTTTAAAAGATATCAGGAGAAAAAAGTACAACTTCGGCTGAAGTCAAAATTAAAAGGGCTCTTGGACTAAACCATAAGTCGCGAAGTGCAAACGTTCTTCTTGGGAAAGATGAAGCTATTAATTATTTCTGGGGAAAAGGAGGGAAAGATTCATATGGTAAAAAATAATATTTAAGTAGGTAGTCTAAACTATGTTGTAGGTGCGAATATGGGTAGCGAGCTCGCTGAGAGTATAAGGTGGATAAGGAAGCATGCAAGAGAACTACAAGACAAATATCCTGATATGTACATA
>JAOZFT010000004.1 GCA_027492035.1 Thermoproteota archaeon | reverse complement strand
CCCTTCCTTAAAACAACTACTTTGTCAGCTATTGACATTGCTTCTTCTTGGTCGTGAGTGACGTGGATAGCTGTTAAACCTAAATCCTTAACCATTCTACGCAACTCGTAACGCAACTCAACCCTTAATATTGCATCTAAGGCACTTAAAGGCTCATCCAAAAGAAGAAGTTCAGGTTGAGCAGCTAAAGCTCTTGCCAAGGCGATACGTTGCTTCATACCTCCACTTAATTCCTTAGGGTAAGAATCAGCTCTTTCAAGGAGGTGGACGGCTTTAAGAACCTTTACACAAACTTCTTCTATATCTCTTTCACTTAATCCACGCATTGAAGGCCCATAGGCCACATTTTCCCAAACAGTCATGAATGGAAAGAGAGAGTATCCCTGAAAAACAAAACCCACCTTCCTTTCTTCGGGGGGCAACGCTGAAGCTGGTACGTTATCGAATAATATTTCTCCCCGATCGGGTTGAAGCAAACCAGCTATAAGTTTTAAAGTTGTTGTTTTACCTGCACCTGTAGGTCCTAAAATAACTACATACTCTCCTTCATTCACTTCAAAGTTTAAGTTCTTAACTGCCTTTATTTTACCAAACATTTTAGTGACATTAACCAATTTGACACTTTTCAAGGCATGATGCACCAGTTAATTCTATTTTGAAGAAATAAATTTAAAAAGTAGGAGGAGAATCAGTGACAAAGCAATTAAATACGTTGAAGAGAAAAGTGCTGCAGGGATAGCTAAGGCTTCAACCATGTTTACAACAAGAGTTGAAACTGTTAAGTCTCTTCCCATAACCATAAAAGTTGCACCTGTCTCCCCCAAAGAATGAGTAAATGAAAGAACTGCACCGGTTAAAATACCCCTCTTCAAAGTTGGCACAGTAACGGTTTCGACAGCGTCATAGGGGGAAGCGCCTAAAGTTCTAGCTACTTCTTCGAAGCCCTGAATATTTGACCCTTCATAGGAGGAAAGAATAGATTCAGTAATTACAGGAACTGAGAAAACAATGTGGGTTAAAATAATGAGCCAAATACCTGGGTTAACAAGGTTTAAACCGTTAGGACCCCATAAAAGGAGCATAGATAAACCTAAAGTTGAGGTGGGAACAACTAAAGGTATTTTCAGAAGCGACCTTAAAACCCTCCCTCCCTTGAACCTTTCAATCAACATGACAGTAGGAAGAGATAAACAGGTGGAAACATAAGTTGAAAGAAAAGCAGCCAGGAAAGAAGTTGAAGTAGCCCTCATCAAGGCTGAGAAATAATTTGATGGACCAAATAGTTGATAAAGTACACTTCCCTCCCTTTTTCCAGTGTAGGGGTCATAGTTCCAGTAATTAATAACTGAACCCAAAACAAGCAATAAAGGCAGAAGTATCGTTAAGATTAGGAAAAGAGACGCTGCAACTTCTTTTGCCCAATAAAACCTTTTTGAAACAGTTCTTTCAAAGCCAAGCACTTTCTTACTTAACTGGAAAAATTTAGGGAGTTTGAAGGAGAATATGTTGGTCTTGGTTGAAACAAAATATTCAATGGGTAGGATTATGATAGTTGCTACCAGAATTAAGAGGAAACCTAAAAAGGAAGCTGGCGCTATTTTGAACTCTTGCTCCCACTTCACAATAGCTATGGGGGCTGTTATGCTTACACCTGCAACAACCATTGTGGCCCCTGTTTCGCCTAAAGATCTAGCGAAGGCTAAGACAGAACCTGAGAACAAACCTGGTAAACTAAGAGGAAAAATTACTTTGCGGAAAGTAGTTAAATCCGTTGCACCAAGTGTTTCAGAAACAACTTCAAGTTCAGGGTTTAAATCTTCAAGTTTCGATTGAAGAACCCTTACAACATAAGGAAAAGTTAAAGTCACATGGACGATGAGGATAAGTAAAGGGATGTTTAAGAAAGGTAAAACAAAACCTTGTTCAAAGAAACCTCCATTTAAATGAAAAAATTTAGTTATGAAAGTTGAGGTTGTCCAAGTTATTAAAGTTGCAAAGCCGAAGGCTGAAGTAGGAATAACCAGGGGCAGCATGACCAAGTTCTCAAGCAACCCTTTGCCCGGGAATTCTTTCCTCGCCAAAATATAGCTGAGAGGAATGCCGAAGATAACGTCAACCAAAACTGTTACAGCGGCTATTCTAAAAGAGAAAAGTAAAATCCCTTTGATTTGGTTCCAATGTTCATTTCCTATTAAAGGGTTAGCGAAAACTTCAGTGTAAACTTCTCCCCAGTTAACCACCATGAAAGACATTAAATAAAATGTTGGAAGGAAAACAAATACTATTAGGCATGAGGTTGTAACTGTCAAAAAGAGAATTTTGAGGGTTTTCTTTTCAGGAAACATGAAGCATCAACCCTGCACACCAGGATTCCTCACTTTCGCCCAAACAGTAAAAATGGAGTCTAAGACTTCACCTGATGGAGGATTCAACGCCTTTGAAGGTAATCTATACTGTACCCCATTTTTTTCATTAAAAATTTCTTTATTTAACGGAACACTAGGGTTTACAGGTCTGAAGCCGTGTTTCTGAGCCTTTTCTTGAACATCATAGCTTAACAAGTAAAGCAAGTACTGGGTAGCTGCAAATCTTTGCCAAATATTAACCCATGAAGCATTCAAAATAACAAAGGGGTGATCATTAAGAATCAACCCCTCCTCAGGATACACAGCAACAAGTTTATCATGGTACATTTTATATGCTTTTAGAGAATTCTCCAACACTACGTTTTCATATACAACAAACACGTTAATAGAGGAGGGCCCGCTTTCGGCAGCCCATTTACCGAAAAAACCTGTGCTTGAACCATAATAAACAGATTTTGATTCAAGAGCCTTAACGCCGTCAATAATTGCCTTCAGGGTTAAATCTGAAACTTTAATTTTGTCAGGTGTCTTGTTTAAGGCTGAAGAAAATTCATGAATCACAGCTGTAACGCCGCTGTTACTTAGGAGAGGGTCAGTGTGTCCATATTTGAAATTGACTCCCTCGTTTACCAACTGAAAAAGTTTTTTAAAACCTGTGACATTATACTTTTTCTGAAAAGAACCCCAACAGGCAATAACTGTAGGGGTAACAACTAATGGAACCCATTTAGTAGCTATATCGGAACCATGTCCCTGCTTCTTCCACATTTTGTTCAAGTAAGGGATCCATAGACTTGAAGCAGGACTCCATGCTGTTGGCTGCGCTCCATGTAAAATTTCGTTAATAGTCTGATGCGTCCCCATAACTGTCAATCTAACTTTTACTTTTATATTGAATTTATTACTGAACCATTTTTCGAACTGAGGTGTCACCTCCTCAACCCAACCTTGTTTCTCGCTAGTATAGAGGAATTCGAACTCTATTTGTTTCGGAACGCCTGCAAAAGTAGATTGTTGAGTCGGTAGGTAAAGGTAGGATACAGTTGAGAAAAGGAAGAAACCTAACATAGTGCCCATGAAGAATAGGAGGTAGCCTCGCTTAGGAAACAGCCTATGTCCCTTAATTTTTTTTGCAGACACCTTGAGTTAACACCTGGGAATGAGGGTTCTCTTGAGGAAACCCAAAACTTTGTTTTAAAGAGAGACAAAGAGATGTTTTCTTAAACACTTTAAAAAAGTTACGTATATACCTTAAAGAAAGAGAAGGGAAACTTCTCAAAGTTCCTTGATATTACCTCTAGTAGGGCTTTAACTTGGAAAAACCTTCTTTAATTTTTTAATGACAACTTCAATTCCTTCAATTTATCCTTTATTTCTTTGACGCCTTCCCATAAATTACTCCATTAATTTTTCACAGAAAAATCTTCTTTTAACGTACTTTTTTTTAGTTTCTCTCCTCTATAAAACTTGGTAGAAAGCTAACTTTACATGATACTTCACAACTTTTTACTTTTGTTTTAAAGGTAGATTTTAATAGAGGATAAAGAAGTGTAAGGTTTATAAAATTCCTGCAAGTGCGGAGTCTACTCATGAAAGAAAGAATTATCGGCTTAATCAATGAATTTGTTAAAGAATACAAATCTGAAAAGGATACTTTTACTGACTGGGAATCCCCTCTCGTCGCATTCGCAGATGCTCATGACCCTTTATTTCTGAAATTAAAGGAGGCAGTAAGCAAAACCCATAAGTTACCCACTGAATTTCTAAGAAAGGCTGAAACGGTTATTTCCTACTTCCTCCCCTTCCAAGAAGAAACAGTCATGAGTAACGTAGGAGGCAAATACTGTTCAAAGGAGTGGGCTATTGCTTACATTGAAACGAACCGATTGATTATGGACCTTAACAATTTTTTAGCGCAGGAACTAAGCAAGATAGGTTTTGAATCCCGGGTCCTTCCCCCAACTCATAATTTTAACACTGAGAAATTGATTAGTGATTGGTCCCATAAACATGTTGCCTTTATTGCGGGGTTAGGCAGGTTAGGCTTTCACAGGATGTTAATAACGGAGAAGGGATGTTGTGGAAGATTAGGTAGTTTAATAACCAGTGCCAAAATTGAACCCACGAAGAGACCAAATAAAGAGTTTTGTTTGTACATGCACAACGGAAGCTGTATGGAATGCGTAAAAAAGTGCACATTTGGAGCATTAAAGGAAGATTTATATGACCGGCATAAATGTTACAGGGTTTGTTTGTTAAATGCTGATTTTCATTCTGAAGTGGGGTTCGCTGACGTATGTGGAAAATGCGCTTGCGGTGTTCCCTGTTCATTCACCAACCCCGTGAAATAACTTTACAAAACGGAAAACATGAAACAATTCCCATGGACATTTTGTAAAATCGTTATTTCATATTTTTCCCTGTTTTTCTTAATGTACTGCTTAGCTAGTTTAGGAGAATCCTACAGCTTTCAATATTTTTGGTAGGTTTCCCCATAGGCCTACCTTGTTTCTGTAAATTATTATGCAGCCTTGCACCCCTTTTATTTTTTTGGCAGTAGTAATACCTCTAATTATTGCTTTATGCACATTTAAACCCGAAACTTTGTTTGCTGCAGCTGTAGCTGCAGCATCTGCTAAACAAGAGTTTTTGGCAAAGATAGTTACGGCCTCTGCTTCTCCGAAACTTAATGCATGACCGTACACTCCAGAGGAGGTGGCTATTCCCAGTTTTCCTTTATCCACCTGAAAAACTATTTTTTTCGACAGCAAATGATTCCCAACACCTAAAAGTATGTTTACAGGTCTTTCAGTGTATATTGAAACCTCACCCCCGTTTTCAACCAGGGCAAGTTTAGCTTCTTCCTTCAGCATAGCATTAACTGCAAAGTCTGCTATTGCACCGGCTACTGAAGCCATAGGTCCTACATTTGCCTTTCTTGATTCTGAAACCATATACCCAATTATTTTGGGTAAAGTTTTTATTTCATCCAGAGATAGGCTTAGGGGGGTTAATGAGTGTAGAAATAAGGGATTCAATTTGGTATATTCTTCTATTTCTTTCCTTGTTTTTTTAATGCTCCCCGCAGCTTTTTTTAAAGCCTTTTCCTTATCTGAAATCAACAAACATCTTGTTTCTTTTATTTCTAAACATGAAAAAAACCTTTTCTCAGGTTTAATTTTCACAGAATCAATGATCATTGAAAGCCCCTGCTGGACATGTGAATGTTACTAAGCAGTTATCGCAATCTATGCACCTTAAAGAAAAGAATTTTATGGTTGAGTCTTCCTTTCTTTGGAAGGCGTTGTTTTGGCAAAGAGGAACACATAAGCCACAATGTAAACATTTCCGCGGGTTCCAGCTTTTCATTTTCACACCCTTCTTTTCATGGCAGCATATTTTGTTTCCTTTGGCAAGGGGTTTACTGGTTTTGTTAAAGTAAATAATCCTTCTTCTACCCATTTCTTTAGGGTGACCATTATTTTTCTTGCCTTAAACAAGCTTGATGTAGACCCTGTCCTTACTTTTTCCCCTTTTACTTCAATTACTCCCTTCTTTAGTTCTTTATAATTAACTTTTTTTAGGATAGGCCTAACTCTGCTTGGGACGCTGTAATCAACTAGGTTAATCCAGATTTCTTCATCCTTTATAGCAAGATTTTTAACAATACCTTTATGGAGGATTGGGATAGGTATTCCTATACCTACAGCTAATGAAGGAGCGTATCTATAAAAACTTACTCCTTTCAAATACTCTGGAGCCATTTTTTTCAAGTTCCCTTTGACGAACAACGTTCCTTGCTGCTGTTTCGGATTATGCTGTGTTCCTTCACCTATAACGTATCCTGTTCCTCCTCCCAAGAATATTCTGGTTCCTAAACCTATTGTTTCATAGTTTGGGTCGTTAATTAAGGGGTTTATGCAACCGCAGCCTGCGTAATTAACGTTTCCAAAATTTGGGAGCAGGGGGCCCAAGTAAGTGTAAATGGTTTTGTCGCTGCTATTAGTGGCCGCTAAATATTTTTGGTAACTGTTCCTTGGGTTAACCAGGAATGCTTGATTCAAGTCGTGGATGGTGAAGTGATAAGTTAAAGTTTTTCTGGGGTAACAGTCTGTTCCTTGCCCTATAGCTTTTAATTCTATTTCTTTACCTGAAACCAGTTCCTCTATTACATGTCCACCGCCATATTTTATTCCTTGCTTTACACTTGGCTTAGTTGCTCCTAGATAACAATCTACAGCAGCGTTTCCTGTGTAAACTTCAACGTCGTTAAGCCATGCTTTAGCCAGTTTAATCGGTGGATCTGAATGACCGAAATTTAGGAAAGCACCTGAAGAGCACATCGGGCCGAAGGTGGCGGTGGTGACAACGTCTATTTCTTTAAAAGCCACTTCTTCACCGCTTTCATCTATCAATTTTTTCATTTCCTCAACTGTTAAAACGTAAACATCTCCATTTTTGATTTTTTTATTTATTTCGTCCACTTTCCTGTTTTTTTTAAACATTCCCTCCCCTCTCTTCCGCTGATACTTTCAGAGTTGCTGTGGGAATGAGAAGCGGATTCTGATTATAAATAATTTTTTGAAAGAAAGATTCTTAAAGGAATAGAAGGAGACGTTGCCCCCTACAACAGAGAGGAAAATCACTCCCCTACTTTAGGGATTACGTATAAAAGTAAAAGATTTTAAGAAAAAGAAGTTATTTCTTCAGTAATTGGGCTCTATTAATATTCCCACCTAAAAGCTTTTAGGTTTTTAGAGATAATAGGAAGGGAAAACACTTTAAAAGAGAGGAGGAAGGGACAAAGTAATTTGTCCCTTTTAAATGCTATTTTCAGACTGAAAAAGGAATTTGGAGAAAAATTTAAAGGTTTCAGGGTGATTTGAGGAATTCCTCTATTTTATCTAACCCCTCCTTTAGTATCTCGATCGGTGGAAGAAAAACAGCCCTGAAATGGTTATTTCCTTTACTTCCGAAACCTGAACCATGAACAACTAAAACATTCTTTTCCAGCAGTAATTGTTTCACAAATTCCTTGTCACTTCCCCATTTCTTTATTTTATCTATTTTCGGGAAAATGTAGAATGCTGCTTTAGGTTCTGTTGAAGACAATCCCTCTATTTCGTTTATTCTCTCGTAAACATAGTTTCTTCTTTCCTTAAGTTTATTAACCATTTCTTTAATGTGGTTTTGAGGACCTTTCAAACCTGCTACAGCTGCTTTCTGGATGGGGGTAGAGGCACATAACCGGTTTCTGCTTAAGGAAACAAAGGCTTTCATTAATTCTTCCTTAATCGTGTTTTGAGGATCTCTTACGTAAATATACCCCAGTCTCCAACCGGTCATTAGGAAGGTTTTTGAGAAACCGTTTAAGCCTATGACTGGCACTTCGTTTGTTAAAGAGGCTGTGCTTTTGAATTTACCGTCTAAGACTAATCTGTCATAAATTTCGTCTGATATAACTGGTAAATTGTTTTCGGCAGCTATTTCTAACACTTCTTTAATTGTTTTTTCGTCATATAGGGCTCCTGTTGGGTTGTTTGGGTTTATAATTAAAATAAATTTTGTCTTTTCACTTATTTTCTTTTTTAAGTCGTCAAGGTCAGGTTGCCAACCCTTTTCTTCTTTGCAGTCGTAATAGACTGGTTTACCGTCGTAGTATTCAACGTAGTTCATGTAGAGAGGGTATGTTGGGTTTGGGATTAACGCTTCATTTCCTTTCTGAATAAGGGAAGCTATTACAAAATTTATGGCTTCTGAGACACCGTGAGTAATTATTACGTCTTCAGCTTCTATATCAACTCCATTCACTCCCTTTTCTTTTTCAGCGATAGCTTCCCTAAGTTCAGGTATCCCTTCAGATAAACTGTAGTAGTTGTATCCTTCTTCTGAAGCCTTCGTTAAAGCATTAATCAAGCGTTTAGGGACTTGGAAATCATATTTTAAAGGGTCTCCAATGTTTAAGTAAATAATTTTTCTCCCTTCCCTCTCAAGTTTTTTAGCAAGAGGGACAAATTCCCTAATTGCATATGTTAATTTAGAGACACGCTCAGCCACATTAAAACTGATTTGTTTAGTTTGCAAAGTAACCACCAACTTCTTCTTTAATGGTTTAAGTCTAAGGAGGAAGAAACACATATTTTAAATCTATTCTTTCCAAACCTGTTTAACTTTACTTATTGAAGAGAGTAGATGAGGAGAAAGGTATTAATAGGAATGTTCACCCATCAACTTTCTGTCTTTCCTCTTTCAACTTCCAGAACTTTTTCAAGTAGGTACTCAGTAAATTATGTTTCCTTAACCATTCACCATAAAATACTAAGCCTTTTAAAGATTTAACTCCTCTTTCAGGTGAGGGATACACAGGTATTTCCCTTTTCTCCAAGAGTTCTTCCACTATTGCACTCATTCGGCTTCCACCTATTTTACAGGCTACAACTGTTTTTCTGTATTTGTTGATTAACTCAGAAAGTTCCAGGGCAAGTGTTTCAGGTTGTTCTATGGAGGGAGGATGATGCAGAGGGAAAAGAATTATTGCCCCTACTTCCTCAGCTTCAAGCAAAACCTTCATTGCCTCTATATAGGATTCAATTGTAGCGGAACCTGACAAATCAACAGGGTTATGTAATGAAGCATAAGGAACAATTACTCCTTCCCCTACAAGGGAATAAAGTTTATTCATTGTTTCTTCTGCGAACACTGTAAGTTTTAGGTTTTGTAGCTCAACAGCATCTGCAGCAAGTACGCCAGGGCCTCCTGCATTGGTTAAAATAGCTACAGAGTCTTTTTCAGCTGGAGGCTGGTAAAGAAGTGCTTTACCCTTGTCAAATAAATCCTCCATTCCTGTTGCAGAAATTACACCTGTTTGTTTGAAAACTGCAGCGTAGATTTCAGGCATACCTGCAAGTGCTCCTGTGTGGGATGAAGCCGCTTTCGATCCACCGGGTGACTTACCAGCTTTTAAAACAACTACTGGTTTGGTTAAAGTGACTTTCTTCGCTGTTTCAACGAAATCTCTCCCCCTCTCTAAGCTTTCAACATACATTAAAATAACGTGTGTATCTTCGTCTTCAAGGAAGTAGTTTAGAAGAGTTGGTTCGTCAACATCTAATTTGTTCCCGTAACTAACAAAGACATTTATTCCTATTTTTTCCGAGTATAGATAATCTAGGGCAGCTGTTCCAAAAGCTCCACTTTGGGAAAGCAGAGTCATATATCCCTTTTTTGGCCTAGGTGCAGAAGTTACTTTTTCACCTTTCAAAGTCTTTTTGAAAACAGGTATGAAGGATGTATCTAGTCCTTTATGTAAGTTGATTACCCCTAAACAGTTGGGCCCTATCAAACGCACCTTGTTCCTCTCAATTGATTCCTTAAGTTTGTCGGTTAATTCTTGATTCCCTACTTCATTGAAGCCGCCGCTGACAACAATCACATGCTTTATTTTTTTGGTTCCACATTCGCCAATCAATTTGGGAATAATTTTGGCCGGTGTAGAGATTACAGCTAAATCTATTTTTGAAGGGATATCTAAAACAGAGGAGTAACATTTTACACCTTGTATTTCTTGTGCTTTAGGGTTTACTGGATATATTTCTCCTTTGAAAACTCCTTTTCTTTTGTTAAAAAGCAAGTTTTCCAGTATAGTGTAACCAGGTGATCCTTTCGACCTTGAAGCCCCGATTACAGCTACTGATCTAGGGTTAAAGAATTTTTTTAAGTCACCATTCAAAAAGATTCACCTTTTCAAAGGGATAAGTTACTGGTTACTTTGTTTGTTTAGTGATATTATCTTTTCTGCTACTTCCAGTAGGGTTCCCTCAATAACTAAATCAGCTTTCTCCTTAACTATTTCATCAATTGGTTTATAAGCTATTCCTAAACCTGCTTTCTCAAACATTAAAGCATCATATTTACTATCCCCCACCGCTACAAAATTTTTTAGGGGAAAACCTTCTTCCTCAGCTACTGCCTCTAAAATTTCTCCCTTCCTTTTAGGGTCGACAACACATTTCCCTTCACATTTCAGGTTTCCTTCCTCATCAAAAAATAATTCGTTGGCTAAATACCTGTCGAAACCAAGTTTTGAAGCTATGTCCTCAACTATAATTTTTAAACCACTTGAAATAATGCATAGAAAAAAGTTTTCTTCTTTAAGTTTCTGAATAGCTTCTTCAGTTTTTTCTTGAAGTTCATAGTTCAGCAGGATTTTTTCAATTTCCTTTTTTGTAGGCAAACGGCTAAGTTTCTGTTTCCAAGCCAAAATATCCATTTTCATCCATTCTTGACATGAAATTCTTGATTCCTCATAAAGTTTCATGTTTCTAGTTATGACTTCAGGGTCTGACTTAAATGTTTTATGAAGTTTAACCCAACTTGACGGTTCTTTAGTTAATGTACCATCTAAATCGAAAGCTACAGCTTCAAACAAGAGTAACCCCGTTTAACAATAGCGACTCCTGAGGAGAGAGTTAAATTTCGGATAAGGCAAAATCTAGGTCCACTCTCACTTTAAGATGGTAAAGGGCATCGAATGCAGCATAACCAGCTACAGCCCTAGCTATGGCATCATATTTTTTCGGGTAAACAACCAATAGTTTAACTCCTTCCTCTGTTTCCTCTAAAACCTTGACTTTAACTTGTCCGTGGCAGGAATCTCTTAACCTGCCTTTAACCAGTTTTATTGCCTCAATAACTTCTTCTCTCATCTTTCTACTTCTTCAACCTGTCTATACCAGATTTTCTTTGTTCCTTTCTTTGCCCTTTTCTGCCATTTCTTTGTTTTAGGTTCATTCTCAATCATTTGAAGCAGTTTATCAACCCTTGAAGCAATTATTTTACCCTCTTCTTCTTCTAGTTTCTTTTGTTCAACAAATTGTTGAGTGAAAGATTTAACTTTTTCTAAGTTGTTTGTTGCATCATACCAGAAACCCCAGTCGTCAGCAAGGATCTGGGCAATGTATTTTCCATTAATTAACTCTTTCTCGTCTTTGTCAAAGACATCATGGCCCAGGAATAAAACTATTAAGTCAACTATGTCTTTAAGGTTTATTTGGTGTATTTGAGTTTTTTCCAAGACCAAATCAGTTAATGTAATTGTTGGGAAGTCAAGTTCCAGTCTTCCCTTTCCCGGTTTCTCACCGAATTCAACGTCGTGACTGAACATTAGTTTGCTGAAGAAGACGTCAACGTAGAATGCTCCTTGTGGATGATAGTAAATGTTTCTTTTACCCCCAAACAAGGCATTGATGTATCTATCAGGGATATACTTCATTTTTTCAATGAAGAATTTCTTGATCTCCTTTCTCTGCTTCTTGTAACCCATTAAATCCAAGTCTGTGAACATAGGTTTGCCTTTACCCAGCCTTTCTAACCCTTTATGAAGTTCTATGCACCTTGGAGAATGTTCACTGTGGATGTATATCGCTAAAGCTCCTAAAATTCGCAGTATCACGTTTTCGTTTTGAGCTTTCTCAATCAGGTTTTTAGCTTCCTGAACAAACTCTTCTTCAGTTAAGGATACTTTCTTCTTAACTGGAACTGACAATTCCTAACCCTCCACTTTCCAATAAGTTTCCAACCCCTTTTCCGGAGATAAATCAATTATGAACCCCCTAAGAATACCTGAACCGTATTCGCTTCCAGGGTTCACGATAACAGTTTTTCCTATTTTATCTGAGGCGTAGCTTTCATGTATGTGGCCGTGTAAACCCATTAAAGCCTGGTATTTTTCTTCAAACTTCCTTACTGATTTACTTCCAACATGTTCCATTTGAACTTGACCCAGCACAGTTACAGGTTTTAAATGTTTATCAAGTTTTGGGGCTAAGTCTAACTGTGTATTGTAGGGTGGACAATGGAAGTTAAGTAGAACATGGTCCCAGTCTACAGTAACTAATTTACTTAGTTTTTCAAGTCTTTTCCAAAGTCCTTTTTCACTATCTTCTCTTGGAGTATTCCAAGGAGTAGGGTTAACGTATTCAAAACTTATCATTTCATAACCTGGCAAGCCTGGTATTTCGACAGCTCGCCCCAATGGATAAATAACGTTTTCATAGTTTTTATCGAATTCCTTAATCACTTCATCTATATAAAATTCGTCATCGTTACCCGGCATACAATAAATGGTTATGTCTTTTGGCAACGTGTCAACAGCCATTTGAAGCCATTCCCTCAACCTTGCGGTCATCACTTCCTCAAACAATTTTTCAACTTTTCTTTTATCTTTTTGAAGTTCAGTTATTTCTTCAGGTGTCATTTCTACAGGGTAATACCCAGATTCCCTTATTCTTCTAGCCATGTCCTCCTTTTCTTTTTCGTTATGCATAGTCCATTTCCTACCGAATAATTTACAAGTCCATAGATTATCCCCTCTTTTTGTCAAAGGAACAACACTTTTACCTGTCAAATCACCGCAGAAAAGAACAACATTCGCCCCTCTCATTTTAGGTGTGTTCAACCATTTCCTCCAAACCAGTTCGCTTCCATGCACATCTGCTGAAAAGAATAACCTAACCACTTCGAATCCATCCCCGCAACAAACATTTTCACAAGGAAAAAGTTTTAAAGAGTTAAAAACTTGAAAAGGAAGGAAATAAACCTCTATTTAAAAATTTATATCAAAAAGTAAAGAAGAAGCCGAAATTAAATTTAGAGAATAAATAACGCATTTTTCTTTAACTTTGCTATAAAAAAAAGAAAGAAGGGATGGAAAATTTAGGGAGCTTAGGCAGGCGGTATTTCTTTGTAGATTGTTGTGGGGTCTATTCCTTTTGATTTGTTGTATGCCCAGTAGGCTACGAAAATAAATAAGCCGAAACCCATCCATACCATGTAGGTTGCTATTGTTAATGGATCTAAAGCTAGACATGCAAAATAGAAGATGTATGTCCACCAAGCAAAGGCAATGATGCCAAGTATCGTGATCAAAGGCACTCCTGCAACCATTACTTTAAGTCCTTTGTCATAAATTTCAGGTCTGCTGTAAGGAATTATTGCTGCACACATTGCATCAAAAAGGTACCTGTAGATACAGAGCACAGTGGTGCCTACTAAGGCTATAAACCAGCTGTAAGCATTTGCGAATACACCTATGAACCCAACTATCATTGTCACAATTATTGACCAGTGAGGTGTGTGGAATCTATCATTAACTGCAGCTAGGAATTCAGGGAAGAATCTGTCAAAGCTCCAAGCAAATATTTGTCTACTTGTCACCAACAGGAAGGAAGGAATGTCGTTCATTAACCAAATTGCACCGGTTATAGCAATTATTTCCATGATAGCGGTGTTAGGATATGCTAAAACAGCACCGAAGAACGGAAGTATTCCTGGTGGAGCATTAGCTACACCCAAGGCTGCAGCTAAAGCTTGTGGAGCTTTATCAGCCGCATAAGTGTAGGCTGTTATGAAGTCCCCGAAAGCACCCCAACAAGTGCCACTTAGTATAACGTAGTATGCCATTATAACAACTGTTCCAAGGGCCATTGAAATCATTAGGCTTCTACTTGGGTCTTTAACTTCGCTCCCTATAAAGGAGCTCATGGTGAAACCTATGTAAGCCCAAGTAGCGGGGGTAGCTGCACCCATTGTGGAAGCGAAGTTGCTGCCCATTGCGTACTGTTGCAAACTGAAACCTGCATCTGTAGCCGCCTTGAAAACTTTACCCCAGGCACCTGAGCCGAAAATTGCATTAAACTGTGCCTGGGCTAATCCAGGTGTTGCAGTGCCCATGGCGAAGTAACCTATTGTTATTATGCCAGTAATTAGCGGTATACCCACTATTACGTTCATTATTGCCCCGAAGAGTCTCATACCAACTAATGCCAATACTGAAAATATTATCACTAAGATACAGCCAACAATAATTTGGCCCATAGCTGACTGCATCCAAGTACCTGTGTTCATTAAGCCTTGGTTGTGAGTCATCATTCCGTAAATCCAAAGGCTTAAACCAAAGAACCAGCTGTCAAATGCACCAATTATGCCGAAGCTTATTGCTTCAGTGAACCAGAAAGCCCATGATGACATGAAACCAACAATGGGATCCATCGCCCTTGTTATGAATATGTAGTCCCCCCCTGCCCTAGGCATCATTACTGCCATTAAAGCAAAGCTTACACCTAAAAGGACGCTTGGTATGCCTGCTATAACAAAAGCCATCGGCATGCTTGCTCCTGGGTATTTTATCGCATCCATTGTGCTGTGAAAGTTTATTCCTCCACCTATTACGTGGCCTAAGACGAAGCTTAAAGCAGTGAATGCCCCTACTTCTCTAACTAGGCCTGAAGCTCTTCTAACAAATATTACTTCTTCTTCAGCCATAGGGTAACCTCTTACTTTTCTTCCCCTCATCTAAATGAAGGGAGTTTTGGAGAATTTTTATTTTGGGTAACTACTTGTTTACTTTTTAAATTTTTTGATTTCGCGTAGCTGTGTTCGTTTTTTGCCGAAAAATATTTAAAAAGTACATTTGATTCATTCTTCTTTTTTTAGACAAAGAAAAAATTTTCCTAACTTTCACAGTTTTCCACAGAAGGAACAAGGTTTTCGCACCAGATATCTTTGAGGAGGGAACTGAAAACCTCTTTACAGAATAATATCTTTTAAAGTCAACCCTTCTAAACTTGAAAATTTTGACTCAGAATCATGAAAATTTATTAGGGATTTTTCACTATTGTGAAAAATTTGGTGAAAAACAAATGGAAAAATCTTTGTAGGTGATCGAGGACCGGAGGTGTTGCGTTGTCTAGTAAAAAATCAGTCGTGAAAGATAAAGAAAACCAATTAGCTCATTTAGCCGAGGTTGTGACCGAACTTGACAATATAAGAGCTGGAAGAATGGTTGCACAAAAGAAAATCAGCATGCAACTTTCAAAAGTGAAAATAGGTAATGTCTGGGCTAAATGGAAAATTGTTAGGAAGGAAATTCAAAACATAACTTTAAAAACAAAAAGAAGGGAGAAAACCAGGAAGTCCATTATTTATAGTGCTATTTTAAGGACGGGAGCCATTGTTTCATTGGGTCTTTACGGTATTTTCTTTCTTTTAGCTTATCTTCAACCAAAAAAATGGATTGGTGCAATTGAAATACTTAGACACCCTTTAAGTATAGCTGTGTTCATTATTTTGATCCCTAACGCTTTCATGATAATTGATTATTTCACACGTCAGAGAATAAAAGAGGACATAATTAACTTAGATAAGGGGGAAACTAGAAGAATTAAGCAAATAATTCAAGATTTCATCGACATAATAGCTAAAGAAAGAGAAAAGACTAAAGGTTTAAATCTTAAAAGAATAAGGTTAAGGCTTTTCTTTAAAGATTACAATAACATTGAAATCTTAAAAAAACCCCGCTTCTTAAGGCAATATTACTTAGTGGTGCCCAAACTAGACCGTAAATAGGAGAGCCTTTTAAGCCTTAAAGTTTTTACTTGTAATTCCCTAGGAAGTGCTTAACTCCTTCTTAGAAAATTATTTGTTTAAAACTTCCTTATTCCGTTAAGGGAATTTTAGAGATGGAAGGAAAGTGAAAGAAAGAAAGTGGTTAAGGTTCCCTTTTACAGCTATAATTAATCTGTTCGAAGTGAAAACTGCACTTTTAGCTAATTTAGTGAACCCAAAAATAGGGGGTTTACTGATTAAAGGACCGAAAGGAAGCGGTAAAAGTACAGTGGTAAGGAGTCTAGAAGATATTTTACCAAGAATGAAAACTGTGAAAGGGTGCCGATTTAATTGTAACCCTGACTCAGGAATTCTTTGTAATGAATGTAGGGAGAAGTTAGAGAGAGGAGAATTAGAAATTGTTGAAAGACAGATGAAAATTATTACTTTGCCTTTAAGTGCGACTGAGGATAGAGTTATTGGGAGTTTAAGCATAGAAGAAGCAGTTAAAAAAGGAGTTGAATCATTTAAACCTGGAATTTTAGCTGAAGCAAACCAAAACATACTTTACATTGATGAAGTAAATCTTCTCCCAGATTATTTAGTTGATGATTTGTTAGATGTAGCTGTTTCTGGTGTAAATATAGTGGAAAGAGAGGGAGTTTCATTTGAACACCCTTCAAACTTTATTTTGATAGGAACCATGAACCCTGAGGAAGGTGAACTTCGTCCTCAACTTTTAGACAGGTTCCCTTTATCAGTAACAGTGAAAACAAACTATAGCTTAGAAGATAGGGTGAAAATAGTTAAAAGAAACTCTGAATTCAAAAATAACCCCATTAGTTTCTACAAAAAATTTGAAAAAAGGCAAGAGGAAGTAAGAGAAAGGATAATTGAAGCAAGAAAAATTTTGAAAGATGTTTATTTTCCCGAGGAATTATTGAAGTTAACAGCGGAGCTATGTAACGCTTTAAAGGTTGATGGGGTTAGACCTGACATAATTATTTATGAGACAGCTGCAGCTATTGCAGCGCTGGATTTAAGGAAGAAAGTTAGTTTTGAAGATGTGAAAATAGCCGCTAAGTTAGCTTTGACTCATAGAACAAGGAAAGGAGGGTTTCTAGAGCCTGCTACAGAAGATGAAATAGAAAAAACGTTTAATTTTCTGCAAGAACCAAAACAGGTTTCAGTTGCAGGGAGGAAAGGGAGGAAAAAAGGGGAGGTAGGTAAAGGGGAGAGTGGAAAGAAAGGGAGGTTTCACCCCGTTGTTAAAATTTTTATTTTAACTGCTTCAACCTCCCTATTCTTTATGTCACTCTTCTACTTCACCAGTCTACCTTTTCTAAAGAAATTGGTTGAGGTAGTTTCCCCTTTCTCCCTTCTTCTAGTAACAATTTGTATCCTTTACTTGGTTTCCAAAACAAGGCATGGCTCATTGTTAGCTGTAAAAACCTTTTTAAAAGATTTCTTAAGGGGATACAGGTTAATGGCTTCAGATTTCTTCGTTCCAACAACCCCTGAAAAAGAGATAACCGACCCTCTCATATATAAGGCTGAAAGAAACAGTTTCTCCAAATTTGTAGCTTTCAAACTTGAAAAGGGGAACAAAAGAAAAAACAGAGGAGGCAGAAGGATCCCCTTCATTGCCTCAAAGGATAAAGGAAAAATTAGAGGATGGAAAGAACCTAAAGGTAAACCAAGGAGTATATATTTACCTGCCACCTTGAGGGAAGCTTCCAAGCATCAAAAAAGGAGGAAGGGGGAGTTAGCAGTGAAGGTGTATGCAAGCGACATCAAAGAGAAAATTTACGAAAACAAGGCCTCCTCCCTTATCTTACTGGTTTTAGATTTAAGTGATTCAATGAATTTGATAAGGACGAAAATAACTGAAGCCTTAAAAAGTTTATATATCAATTTTCGGATGTACAGAGACAAAGTGGGAGTTGTTGGTGTGCGTGGAAAGAAATCTTTCCTTGTCCAGTCCCCTACAAGAAACATGAACTTACTGAAATCTAAACTTGAAAAACTTGAAACAGGAGGGTTAACCCCCTTAGCTTCAGGTTTACTTCAAGCCCTAAAACTCATTAAAACAGAAAAAATAAAGGACGAAGAGGCTTTTCCAGCCTTGATAGTTTTTTCTGACGGTTTTGCTAACATGCCTTTACCTGAAGATGTTTTAACACATAAAGAAAGAAAATTAAAAATAACTACAACCGAAAAACAAAGAGCTAAAGCTGTTGAAGACTTAGTTTACGTTTCTAAATTAATTAATCAGGAAAAGGTGAAAACATTCATTATTAACCCTGATTTTTCGGCTTATTCGTATCAGATAAGTCCGAATGAGGCTGGAAACTTATACAAGGAAGTGTTGAAGCAAGAAGGGGTTTTTAGAGGTGAAACCTTCCTCAAAGAAGTGAAGAGGAAATATGACCCGCCAACGTTAGGTTCATTCTTAACAAGTTTGATTGCTTTCTTGACAGAGGGAAGTTGTTTATTAGCAGTTAATGAAAAGACAGCAGCAAAAGCAATTAACATGGTTTTTGAAGAAGCAAAAAACTTCTCTAAGTCTTATTCCTCTTAAAGGGATTTATACCTGGAAATTATAGTTAGATCCATGTACCTCCTAGGGTTTAGAAGTCTCAGTTCCCCTTTAAAGTTCATCAAAAAATTTGTCAATGGCCTCATCCTTTTTTTACGTAACTTTCCCTTTTTTTCGTTAGTTCACATAAAGAAGCTATTTTCCTTTGCCAGCATCCTGTGAAAAGTGTTTGGGTAAGGAGAGAAGTCGCGTAGTGGATGTTAATGTTTCTTTGGGAATTTTATTTTAACTTCATCCTCCCTTTATTTGAATTTTTTTCCTTTATGACTTTACTTCGTCCAACCTCCATGATCACAGAAAACAATCCTTTATCGAGGAACAAAAGTGGGCAAGTTAATTAGGGAATGCTTGTTTTTTCAATGAATTCATGAACTGAAACCTGAATCGCAGTTCTTTGAACATAGTCAGGAAGAAGGGAGAAAAAATTTCGGAAACCGTACCTTTCATCGCCACAAACAAAAGTGGCTTTATCTTCCTTAGACCTTAAGGCTCTGCCTAAAGCTTGAGAAGCCCTCCTTAAAGCAGGAACAAAGTAAGCATAGAACTTTCCCTTATCTTCACCGAAAGTTTTTTGGTAATACTGGATATAAAGTTCAGTCCTGTTCGTCAATTTGTCAAAGGGGATCCCTACAAGGAAAATGTTTTCAAGTTCTTCTCCAGGGAAATCTGCACCCTCTGCAAATCTTCCACCCATTGGAGCAACTAACACACATGGTTCCCCTTTATGAACTGATTTTTTAAATTCATTCAGTATTTCCCTGCCTTCGTCACCACTCATATCTTCACGTTCAATAAAGACTTTTCTTTGAAGAAAGGATGATGCATCATTTATTGAGTCAAGTAATTCATTCTGTATCCTATAACTTGCTGTGAAAACGGCGGCATTTGTTTCAGCTCTGCTCAAAAACTTTTTTAAAGCTTTACTGTAAAGGTACCTCATTTCAGCTGGTAATTCCTCACCTTTAGTTGTTAATCCCTTGATTATGTAAGTTTTTATTTTGGAAAGGGTGAAAAAGGAGGGGATCACTTTACTTTCATAACTTTTTAAACCAATTATTTCTGAAAATGCAGAAATCGGTTTTAAAGAACCTGAACAGAAAATACATTTGCGGAAGTTACTCCATATATCTTTAAGAATTTCTGAGGCCCTCATATCCCACATTTCAACATAAACAGTTCCCTTTTTCTTAAACACCAGGAAGGAAATTCCTTCTGTGTGTGAGTTTTGGAGGGCAGATAACCAGAAAGAAGCTACTCTGTGAATGGAAGAAACCGGAGCTTTACCTTCATCAAGTTTTTTCAGCTTAATTTTTCTTCCGAGGTTAAGTAAAAGTTCTAAGTCGGCTTCAAAGACCCTGTTTTTTTCAAGAAATTCAGCAGGGTTGAATGAAATATCATCCTTTATTATTTCTTCAGATAAAGATAGAATTCCCTCTTTTATCCTGGTTAGAAGTTTTCTGAGCCCCTTAACTTCATTTTTCTCAAAAAGATCCAGTTCTTTCAAACTTCTTTCGATGGACCTTAAACTTATTTTTGAGGAATTAGCGTTTCCTGCAGCGAACTGTAAATTATGGGCCTCATCAACAACAAGGAATGAGGAATGGAAAGGTACCGATTTCCTGAGGGACCAGGAGAGGGGGGAGACTATGTAGTTGTAACTGAGAGAAATCACGTCAGCGAATTTAAGAAGTTTCCTTTGGAGAAAATATGGACAAGTTTCCTTTTCCTTCCCTAAATTAAGGATTTCTGAATAAAGTAAAGGGTTATTTGGTTTGTTTACTCTTATTTCACGGTAAAAGGGGCAGTTATACCTTTCTTTTTGGCATAGGAAAGTAACTTCTTCATATCCCCTTATCCCAAGTTCCCTAGCCAGTAAGCACATGTCTCTTTTTCCTCTAAAGGATAAACCGAAAAATTTTTTCCTTGTATGTTCATTGATTTTTTTCAGTTCTTCTATTGGTCTGTCTGTTTCGTTACCTGTTCTTACAGCCCAAATAATTTTTCCTCCTCCATTTTCGATAATTGAGAGGAGGGAGGCCAGTATCAAAGGGGTTTTACCGAAACCTGTGGGGGCATGAAGACAAATATTTTTTCTCCTAATTATTGACGTAATGAAACGCATAGTTTCAACTTGATACTCCCTTGGTTTGTAGGGGAACAATTTCATGAAAGGATCCAAGGAACCACCATGGCTTTTAGAATCTACTGCCCTTACTCTGAAAATCCTCTTTACCAAGAATCCACTTGGAAATATTAAATTTTTCCTTTCAATTTTTTTTGTTTAATTAAGGCTTTTAAAGAATACGGACTCCAATTTAACCTTGAAAATTCTCTTTCCCCAGTTCATGATAGGTACAGGATTATATTTCATTTCTTTCCTCGTTAAGTCAGTAAGAAATACCCCTATCTCTGGCTTCAAATAATTTTCAACATACGCAACAGTGTCTAAACCTATTTTCTTAGAAGTTATGTTAACCCATGCCCATTTTATGTCTTCTGAATCCATGTAACTTTTAATTTTTTCTTTAAAAGAAATAAATTTTTTCACATTTATTTCTTCATCCGAAAACAAAACAACAGCCATTGTCTCCCATTGGGGAATAATCATTTTAGCGAAAAATTTAGCTAGGAACCCTGTCTTCATTTTTCCCATGTTTCCACGCGCTAAAAGGTTAATTTTCTGGTCTTCAACATAAAATGAACGTTTAAATTCATACCAGTCAGCCACGTATCTCCCTTTCGACCTCAACCTTTTCTCAATTTCTGCTATGTAAGCTTCATTGTTCATTACCCCAATTTTTTCTTTGAAACCGTAAAAAACCTCTTGATTCAGCAAATTTATTATTTCCATTTGCTGCGGAGAAAGTCTGTTTTGTTGAAGGGGATAAACCGAGTTTTTTAAGGCGTTTGGTGCATAAAGAATTTTCTCCCTTATTTTCTCAATTATTTCCTTAACTAGTTCCTCTTTGAGATAAGGTAAGCGGAAAGAGTAGTTGGGGAAACACGGAACAAATCCACCATTTTTTAAAGTGATGATTAATGGATAAAAAAATTTTATAGTTTTTTGGGTGGAATCTTCAACATATTTTTTTTCAAAGGCACAATAACCTAGGTAATAAGTTTTAGGGGTTTTTTTAATTTTGTAACCTTCATAAAAGGGGAGAAGATGTTTTTCACCTCTCTTACCGACTTCAACCTTTTTTATGGTTAAGTAGTAGGAGGGCTCTAAAACAAAGCTACTGCACAATTTTTCCACCTAGAAAATTTAATTTTACAAAATGATATAGAAGGAATTTAAATTTATCTTTAAGAGGAATTTTAAGGGAGTAGGAAGAAGAGTTTCTTTTCCTTTTTTTTCCTTTAAAAGTGTTAAGGTTGTGGAGTGTTACAAACATGTTGATAGGAGTATCTATGTATGTTAAAATGGGTAAATCTCTTAGTTACTTATTGGATTTCGCTGAAAAGCTTGGATATAGCTCTTTCGAACTTAAACTTGATGAATTGAACCTTTTAAGGCTTTTAAACCAAGGCGAAGTAAGAAAAATAGCCCCTTTGCTTGAGTCATTTAAGCTAAAGTATTTTATCCATGCCCCTTATATTGATTTAAACATTGCTTCATTGAATAGAGACATAGCTGAAGCTTCTGAGAAAATTATTCGTGAAACAATTGAAGCAGCTAACACTTTGAACATTAATTTAGTTACTTTCCACTTTGGCGAGTATTCACGTGATTATCCATTGGAATGGAAAGAAAAAGCCGAAAAAGAAGCAATTAGAAGAGTTAGAAGACTTAATTTGTTTGCTCAAGAATTGGGGGTGCAGTTATCGGTAGAAAACAGTCACAAAACATCAGATTACACATTTACAGGTTATCCTGAAGAAATAAGGGAGGTAATTAGGGGTACAGGGTGTAAATTTACTTTGGACGTTGGCCATGCTAACACTTTCGGCAACCCACTTACCTACTTCAGAACTTTCAAAAGTGAAATCGTAAACATCCATGTCCATGACAACAACGGGGAAAACGATGAACACTTATTAATAGGTGAAGGAAACATAGACTTCAAATCTTTGTTTAAAGAAATCAAGGAATGCAGTTACTCAGGTCCCTTGATTGTTGAACTACATAAGTTGGGGGATATAGTGAAGTGTAAGAAACTGTTAAATTTTTTCTTTACGATTTCCTAGATTTTTAAGGTTTCTAAACAAAAGAAGTTTATCGATTAAGTTTGCGACAGGTTCCCCTAAACCTATCACTGTAGCTTTATCCCTGGGCCAGATCACGTCTGCTTTCTTCACCATTTCATAACTGATAGAGAATTTTTTATTTTCCATGGGAGAGTCGAAACTTACCTGTATTTCTTCACCTGGTTGAAGTACTTTCTCTTGGAGAGGGACCTCTTTCGTTCCTTCAATTTCGACTTTGTTCAAACGGATAGCTTCATTTGAAACATTTTTAATTTTGAGGTTTAAACCATCCTTTCGCACTTCTAAGATTATATTGTTCCTGTTTCTTCGCAGCTTAGTGTTTAGGAACTGTGTTTTGCTTTGGTGAATAATTTCTTCCTGTTTCTCAATCAATAAACTTGTTCCTCCACTTACTTTGTAATATATGTCATAAATTGCCAAGTAATCTTTTGAGTATTCTCGGAGGATACCTTGGTAAAGTTCAGTTCCTCCTTTAGGGTTTTTAACTGACACTATGACTAGGTTACCGATGCTGTTTTCCAGTAAGGGTTCATAATCTGAACCTATTTTTGAAACAGCTTCTTTTTCGTATTTTTCAATTGTTTTCTTTAAGTCGGTCGGTAAGTAGGGGGAGAGAGGAGTTAAGGCACTGGATAGGGCTTGACTGAACTTGTTTTTGACGAAACTTAAGGCGTTGTATATTTTCCTTTTTGTTTTTCTTAACCATGAAGGATGATAAATTCTGTTCAATTCTTCTTTTCTTTCGAGGATTTCTTTCTCATCTAAACTGTCCTTGAACCTTATCAGCGAATAAACATTCTTTAATTCGTTTTCCCATATTTTCCTTGAAGCCTGAGAAGGGTTTAAGAACGGGTTTTCTTTAACTTCATCCACATTCCGGTAATTTTCAAATTTACCTTTCTCTTTTAAATTGTTAAAGATTTTTTCAGCTGATTCACGGTATTTAATATCACCTGTTTCTTTATGCATGTTGACAAGGAAGGAAATTAACCTTTCAGGGTTTCTTATCCCTTCAGGAGGAAAGAATATTTCAAACCCTTTCCCTCTAGCAGGGGTGCGCAGCCTACCAAAGAAAGTTTCTTCCTGACCCTCTGAACTAGAAAAAAGAAGAACAACCCAGTTACTGTCAAAAAGTTTAATTACTCTGTCTTTGGTGAAAGCATTAATTATTTGCACAAGCAAAGCCACTACGAAAGCCGTCAGTATCAAAGGTAGGAAAGGCTGGATGAAACCCAGGAAGTCAAAAGGTATGTTCACTCCGTTCAAAATAAACCCTCCAAAAACCAGGTTCAATCCCCTTTTTTAAAAGTTGTATAAAAAAAAGGCAAGGGCAAGCTGAGAAAAATTTTGGGTAATTAAATCGCTCTTGCATGATACTTTTCACCGGAAAATTTTAAATTTTTTCAATTTAAAGAGTTCTTTAAAAACTTAAAACAGGGAATAGATGACTGTTGGAAAAAGGATGTGTGAAACGAACAGCTCCTCTTCAGTAGATAGCAAAGAAACATTAAAAACCAGCTTGTGTTTTATAGTTACTTCAGTAGAGAAGAAACAAGCTAAATGGTTTTTACACTTTTTACACTATAATCAATCAGATCCTTTTTAGTTAATGGCGATTCCTCATCGAATTTTTCATTAAGTGCGTTTTCCATAAAAAGTATTTTTAAACCAAACTTGGGTCAAAGAGTATTTATCTCGGCTGTCAAACAAATGTTTTACAAAAGACCTCAACCAGGAAGCAAGTGGTCTCAGTGCTGGAAGCCATAAAGATTTATTAAGCCATATTTGCCGGGTATCCAGCTTTTTATGTATTACTAGGGCGAGTCACTGCAGAGATAAAGAAGATTTGAATTTATCCTGGAGATTAACCAAGGAATTTTATGATATAGTTGTGGTTGGCCAGGAAAACTATTTTCTTTATTAAATATGCTCTGAGTTTTCCCTAGAAGCGTAAGAACACTGTTGCTTCAGAATTTATTAATGCTTCCTACCGGAATGTTGAATAAATACAAATTTACGATTAGAACAATTGAGACAATCAAAACCAATTCGCTTGATATGAAGGAAAATAAAATGGGTAATATAATAAAAACAGCTTGCAGCTCAAATTACTTCGTAATTTTGCCTTCGTAGGAGGCATAATAGGGGGTAAACGAGGCTCGTGAATGCTGGCGCTACTTATACCGAATTGTTGTTTATGCAACAACTCTTTTATCCTACATCTGTTTATACCAACAATAACCTGATGAAGATTTTAGGCAACTGCTTTCAAATGTTTTAAAGATATTCTTTCTGGAATATTTCAGTCAGTAATGTTTTTAAATTTCCCAATCTAAACCGTTCTCAAACAGGAAAGAACATAGTTTATCGATAAAGAAACCTGTTTTGGTGATTATAATGGTTAAAGTTGACGTTTTTGAATCAAGAAATTTACCTGTTGCTGAAATGCCATTTGAAATAGTTGAAAGGAAGGGATTAGGTCACCCTGACTATATTTGTGACGCAATAATGGAGAGGGTTTCCATTGAGTTATGCAAAGAATACTTGAAAAGATTCGGAACAATTCTCCACCACAACATCGACAAAGGCCTTCTTTCCGCAGGGCATGTAAAAAAACATTTTGGGGGAGGAAAGGTGTTGGAGCCTATGCTTTTAGTTTTCGGTGACAGAGCAATCTCAAAAACAGAAAACGAAACCATACCTGTGGAGGAAATAGCGGTAAATTCAGCTAAGCAGTGGTTAAAAGAAAACTTTAGATTCATTGACCCAGATAAGCATTTAAAGTATCAAGTAGAGATAAAGCAAGGGTCTCAAGCCTTAGTTGATATTTTTTCAAGGAAGTCTCAATTACTGGGAGCTAATGACACATCAGCAGCAGTAGGTTACGCCCCCTTAACTGAAACAGAAAAATTGGTTTTGAGCCTTGAGCAGTACCTTAATTCTAAACCTTTCAAGTTAGCTTTTCCCGAAACAGGTGAAGATGTGAAGATAATGGCTGTTAGGAGAGGAAACAGAGTTAATTTAACTATAGCCATGCCTTTGGTTGCTTCCTACATTGAAAGTGAGAAGGAGTATTTCAGAAGAAAAAGGGAAGTTTTGGGAGAAATAAATAATTATTTAGAGGGTAACTCTGGTTTAGAATTTGAAATAAGTTTTAATACTTTGGATTTAGAAGGTAGGGGAGAAGCTGGAACCTATTTAACCCTTTTAGGTACTTCAGCTGAAGACGCTGACTCTGGAGAGGTGGGAAGGGGAAATAGAGTTAATGGATTGATTCCTTTACAAAGGCCTGTGAGTAACGAAGCAGCTGCAGGTAAGAACCCTGTAAGCCATGTCGGCAAGATTTACAACGTTTTAACCCATAAACTAGCCAGTGAAGTTTATAGGTCAGTGAATGGAGTAAAGGAGGTTTACGTTTGGTTAGTGAGTGAAATCGGTAGACCCATTAACGAACCTAAGCTTGCTGATGTTTACCTTTCAGTGAATAAGGGGGTTAACTTCAATGAAGCCAAAAAAGAGGCAGAGGAAAGAGTCATGCAAAGTCTTGAAACAAATAGGATGAAGAAATTTATTAAAGACCTCTCAGGAGGAAAAATAAGGGTTTACTAAATTTAAAAATCCTCCACCCTTTTTTAAAGAGGAAACCATTTTATTAAGGAGGTAAAAACCTTGCTGTGTTTTGCTTCTTTAATAGTGTTTTCTATTTTAAGTGTTTTTTCGGCTAAATACCGGTGGTGGCTGAAAGAAGCATTTAAATGCACCTTTAGAAAGGTTACTTTCAGGAAATGTGAAGCAAACTTTGAGGAAAGAATGAGAGCAAAAGTTTCATTTAAACTTTTAAGGTTTCCTGTTTTAGCTAAGGTTTGGAGAAAATATTATGAAGTGTTTAGTGGATTATTCATCCTTTTATTCTTTATCAGTTTACTTTTTGCAGTAAACGGCGCATATGGGTTAGTTACTAACTCCTGTGAAACCTCTTTCCAACCCTTACTTGAACTGTTTGGTTTAGAACAATGGAAAGAAGTGAATAAAGTTTCTAACCCGAAATTAACTATAAAAATTGTTGAAGCATGCTTGATAATTAGGGGTACGGGTGGGGAAAAGGGAGTAGGGAATTCCAGCTTAGATAAGTTGATAGGTGAAATTTTGATTTCTTCAGAGAAAGAAGCTGAAATTAAAGTGAAGGTTTCGCTTCCTAATGGTTACTTAAGCGGGTCAGTTCCGGAAGCGACTCCTTTATCTTGCCATTTCTTACAAACAAAAACCAATACTTTTATGTGGCAGCATTTAAAAGTAAACGAGGGAGGAATTAAGTACAAAGGTGAACTCTTTACTAGTTTAAAGTACGAGGCATTAATTAAAACAGTTTCCATGCCAAAAATTTCTTTTGATCAGGGGAAGTTGGTAATTAATGAAAATTTTTTTGCAGGGCAGCCTTTATATTTAGTAAAAATAGAAAAGGGGATAGTCTCTTTTATTCCATTAATGAACTTAACAAAGAAACAGGAAATTTTGGAACTAAATGAGTTCCGTAATTTTTCTTCATTGAAATCCTTTTTAGGGAATGTTTTAAAAGAGGAGATAACAAACGAAAGCTTTAGCAGAATTGACCAGGAACCCCTAAGGGAGGTGGTAAGTTTCTTTAACGGAACAATATCGAGGGAAACAGGGAAAAGGAGCTTTTTTATTTTAATTTCTAGGGGAGACGAAACAAGTGAAATTAGTAACTTGAAAACGTATTCAGAAATCCCTGCAAACGGAAAAATATCCAAGCTCTATTTAATCATTTACTTATTTCACTCAAAATAAAAGTAGAAAAAAGACCCCTTTAGATTATAGTTACAAGTTTAAATGACTAAATAAAATGAATTATTGGCTCTTAATTTCTTATAAGTGTAAAGAGTGAAGAGTAAGGTTATTAAAATAGTTAATACAGCCATTGCCAAGAAAACTTTTGTGAAACTGGATGTAGCCAATATTACACCTGTAGCTATGGGCCCTAAAGCCTGTCCAAAATCTTTTATTGTTTCTAACACGCCAATAGCTGTGCCGTAAGATCCAGTAGGGACTATTTCAGAAGCTAGAGGTGTAAGAGAGGCAGTAGTTAAAGAAACAGTCAAAGCAAAAATTGAAATAACAATAAGTACTGAGTAATAATTTGTTGAGATGCTGAAAAAAGGGAGAACCATTGACATAAGTATCATTCCTGCAATTATTAACTTCGTTCTTCCAAGTTCATCTGAAAGCTTCCCCATATAGGGCTTTGACACAGTGATAACTAATAATTGAACAGTAAACAAAACCCCTATTTTCCAAGTTTCAACAGAGAATTTTTCTAAGTAAAGAGGAAGAAACGTTTCTAAACCTTGCATTGAAAAATAGATAGTTGCATTAATTAGCCCCAGAAGCAAAAGTTGCGTGTTTAGGATTACATCTCTAAAATTTAACTTCTTCTCCCTCTTCCCTTTTAAGGTTGTTTCCTTGTTTGAAACCTTTCTTTTCGGCTGCGGCATAATTGTTAGTAAAATCAATGTAAACACTCCAATTATTCCACAAATAAAATACGCTTCAGAAAATCCTTTGAATGCTATCAATAAACCAGCTGCTGTGGGAGCTAAAAGTCTACCTAGGAGTGTTGCTGAAGAGAAAAGCCCTATTTTTTCTCCCCTGTCTTCAACATACATATCTGCCACTGTTGCCAGTGATACAGGCATAAAAGTTGCAGTTGCTATTCCATGATACACTCTAACGAAAGTTAAACCTAAACTGTCATTTACAAAGAGGTACATGAAAGGAGCTGTAGCGAAAAACACACCAGAAGCTACAAGCAATTTTTTTCTGCCGTATAAATCAGAAAATGTGCCAGTTACAAGGTTTACAATGATTCCAGTGATTGTAGAAGCTGCAGCCACCAAACCTATCTCGCTGCTATGTAAGCCTAAACTTTCAGCGAAAAGAGGCAAGGTTGGGGATTTGGACATTGTTGAACTGGCTATCGCAAAGAACCCTGCTGAACATAACAAAGAGAAAACAGATTTTCTCAAATAAGTTTCCCTTCTAAAACTTCCTTAACTTTTCTTCTGAGGAAATTTAGTTTTTCAGCTCTACTCATTCTACTCACTTCTTCCTTATGTCCCTCTTCAACTTCTTTACTTAGAAAATAAGCATATACTGCGTCCCATAATTTAAAACCAATTTCAATGGTTTCGTAATTACTTGATGTAACCAATCTCAAACCTGAAAACAGCAATTTAATACCTTTTGCTTCAGGAATTTCTTTCTTGGAACCTTCAAGGTCTGCTTTATGCACAAGTGAAGCTATTTTTTGAACAATTGGGTCCTTAACACCGAATTTTTCCATTATTGTTTCGAAAGTACATTTGTTAAGGTGATGGCCCAGTTCCACGCCTTTGATGTCAAAGGGGGTGCCGTAACATTCTTTCAGGCTTTCCTCTGGCCAATTAATGAAATAGAATTCAGCTTCTGGGTCAATGAATTTTTTAATTAACCAAGCACTAGCTGTTCTGTCTATATGGGGAAAAGATCTGGTAACCCATCTCACATTAACTCCCCCCCCCCAAAGACTTTTTAAACAAATTCTCTTTTTAAATTTTTTAGAAAGAGGAAATAAACCATATAACTTAAAAGTTTATCAGGAACCCTTGCAGGGGAAAAAATGTTGAAGTTCTATGTAGCCCATTAAAATTTTTAATTTAAAATAAGAACGGAATTAAGGGAAAGACATGAGCAAAGAAAGGATTTTTGAGGTTTCAGTTATACCTAACTCAAGAAAAAGAGAAATCAGGAAGGAAGGAGACATGTACGTAGCAAAGGTGAAATCACCAGCTGAAAGGGGACGTGCAAACTTGGAATTACTTAAATTATTATCTGAAAAATTTAAAGTGCCACTAAGTGACATAATGATATTGAAAGGAAGGGCTTCTCGCAAAAAAATTGTGAAAATAAAGTTTGATGAGGCAGGAGTGATTGAACTTTAAGGGAAGGAGATGTTGGGAGAAATGGAAATGTATCCAGTGGAAGAAATCCTTAAAAGATTAATGTCGATGTTCATGAGGAACCCTAAAGGCTGGAAGATAATGGTTAATGTTGAAGAAACAGGTTTCGCTAACATTTACATTTTATCCCCAGGAGGTTTGTGGCAAATCCGTGTTGAAAGTCTCCATATTCCTAAGCCCTTAGGTTTGGGAGTGAAAGTTGGAAGCCGTGAAGAAGCTTTGAAAAGGATAGGTGGAAAACCTTTTTATGGTTTCAGGCCCTTAGACATAAAAACACTAAGGAAAATAATTGAAAGCATACATGAAAAGAAACCTATAGATTCAATAATAAGAAATGTATTGAATAAACCAGTTATTTCACTTTCTTTACCAATTAAACACTCGGCTTTACTGGAAGGACCAGTGATTTACTTAAAGGAGCCATTATATATTTCAAGAAGACAAAAAAGACTTGAGGAAAAACTTAATAAAAGCCTTAAAAACATTATGAGGAAAGAAGGAAGATATATGGGGTATGTTTAGGATTTCAGATTTTATTTTAACATTACAAATTCTTTAGGTTTTTCTGGTAGAAAAGAAGCGAACTAGTAAAGAATCGACGTGAGAAATGTTTTTAACCTTTTAAAGACAGAAACTTACAGTTTAGAGGAAAATTTAAGAATGAAGATAAAAGAGGTGGATTTTAACATGCACGGTAAGGCCATAGCTATTCAAGCAGCAAGCACCACACGAAATATTGTTGAAAAAAGCTTAGTTCCTACCCTACTGTCCAGACTTTCTCCAAGATATGCAGGAAAGGATTCATTAGGGTTCATGTCTGTTAAGAGAGTAAAAAAATGTGAGTTTGAAAAATGACTGCATCTCATATTCCTCCCCCTCTAAAAGCATCTATTCATTGTCAGCATCCTTTAACTTCCGGCTTCACATCCTCACAGTAGTATCACATGATAACAGTCTCCCCTGAAAACTCTTTTGATACCTTTTAGGTGCATAGTAAAACACTTTTACCAGTTGTTCCTATCCGTTTCAAGATGCCAGCTTTCTCAAGTTACTTTGAGTCCTCACTTACCTGTCTATGTCCCTTTTTTACACTTGTGATTTCCTGACATTCTTTATTTTTTCCTTTTTCTTTCACAAAGAGAATTGATTTTACCTTGCCTATCATTCAGTCCGATTTTTCTAAGGTATTCCCTCGTTATAAATGTCTTTATAAAATACTGCAGGTGGAGCCGTTATTACTTACCCTTCATTCTCAAAATTTTGTTGCTGTTTTTTTCTGTTTTAACCTGTTTTTAAACCATTGTAAACCCTTAGATTAAGAGAGGAGGATGAGGTTCCTTTGAAAAAAAAATTTGCTCCAAAAAATTAAACCATTCACCCGTAAAAGTTATTTAAGAAATATTTCATAAGTAAAATAAGCTAAAAAGGAATTTATAGAAGTAATTTGGGCACGGTGAAGTGAATGAATGGAAAATTTAAGGGTTGGACCGAATTCTTAATTTTTGCAATGAGTTCCCTATTACTTTTCCAAGCTGCATACTCCTTAACTTCTCAAAAAGTGCCTCTGGACACGCTGTTTAATGATGAAAATATAGGTAGTTTTGTTTTAGACAATGAAACTGCCCCTTCCTCTGACAACTCAACTTCTGAAGGGTTAACTGGGAACTTGACAGGGGCCCTGAACTTGACACTTCTCAACTTTTCAGAGGCCTTCTTCAATACGTCAATTCTAAATGTAACTCTTCCTAACTTAACTAATATGTCACTTGGCAAAAGCTTTTCTTTACTTATCCATTTAGTGGTGATGGCACATATTGAGAACATGAAACAATACATTAGAATGCATAGATTGCTGGTTAACAAGAGTTTCCAGTCTAAATTTAACGCCATAAAGGAATGGAATAAAGAAATTGCGGAAGAATTGAAGGATATAAGAGAATCCAAATTAGCTTTGGTACATCTTTTGCAAGAGGGTAACATAACTAAAGAAACGTTTGTAGTAGAGATGGAGGCTCTGAAATGGAGACTACACAATTTACTGAACAACACGGAAAAACTGGGTTGGATACTGCATAACCTTACTGAGAATTTAACCAGTAACCAGAAAAAACTTTGCGAAATCTTGCTAAGAAACAATTTCAACTTTAGAAACGAAATGAAGGAACTGCACAAGGAATGGATGGAGACTGTGAAGAATATGACTTTACCGATTTTAAACAATTCAAAGAGGCCTTGCCCTGGCTTAAACCAAAACTTAAGTCAAAACAGATCTAAGACACCTTTCAAAAAATCAGCAGCATCAAATAAGGGAAATAAATCCGAAAACAATTTCATTAATCAAACCTGTAATAAAGCTTTTAAGAATAAAACTTCAAAACAAAAAATGAATGGAAAATGGAAAAATAAAAATTCAGGGAACAAAAGAGGGCAAGGGGTGAAAACAAATAACCAATCTAGTGAAGAAAATGAGACAGCCGGTGGTTCGAAGTGGAATGAATTCAGCTAGAGAAAGAAAATAATTTTTTATCTTTCTTTGAAGTATGCTTGCTTAAAGATGAACGAGGGAACCTTTTGAAAAAAGAAACTCTAATCCTTTTAACCTTTTTTCTCACTTTACATTATTTGCTATTTACAATTCCTGGTTTTTCACAAATAAGGGGAGAGAGAACGACGACGATAATAACTTTAAAAGAAGACGGAAGCGCAGAATGGTTCATTGAAACAAGGTTTTACTTAGAAAACAACGAAACAGTTCAGGCATTTAATAAATACCTTCAAGTCTTCAACGAAAGCAAATCATTGATTTTAAACCAAGAGAAAGAAAGATTTAAAGAAATTGTTAAAAAGGCAGAGCTTGTTTCGAAAAGGCCTATGCATATTGAAGAGTTTGATGTTTCAATGGGCAGAGTTGGCAAGGTAGGGATGCTGATAATAAAGTTTGTTTGGAGCAATTTCCAAAAGAGGGTGGATGATAAACTGGTTATGGGAGATGTATTTAATGGAGGATATTACCTTTCTACAAATGAGGAACTTGAAGTAGTTATTCCAGAAGAATGGAACATGTACTCAGTTATTCCTCCACCTGATTTCGCTGAGGAAGGTAAGGTGATATGGAAAGGACCTAGAGACTTCGGTGGAGGAGAACCTCACGTGGAAATTAAAAAGAAACTTTTTAATATTAATTTGTTGTTAATACCTCTTGGATTGCTTTTAATAGGTGCAGCTGCTTTTATTACTGTGAAAAAACAGAAGAGTAAGGTTATTACTGTCCTTAAGGAGGATGAAAGAAAAACTATTGAGGAACTTATCCGAGTTAATGGGGAGGTGACTCAGCAGGAATTAAGGGAGAGATTAGGTTTTTCAAAAGCTAAAATGTCTATGATATTGAAAAATTTAGAGAGAAGAAAACTGATTGAGAGATACAGTTCAGGAAGGACAAAAAAAGTCAGACTGATAGGATAAAATGGTTTAATTTCCTTTTTTAATTTTAAGTTAAGATTATTTTTCTCAGTAGTGTTATTAGCTTATACAGTTCATTTTCGTCATTATAGAAGTGAGGAGAAATTCTTAAACCGTTCATTCTTGCAGATATTATTACTCCTTTCTTTTTTAACCACTCAACGATTTTTTCAGGGTTCTTCACTTTTATATTCACTATGCCTGCTCTTTTGTATCTTTCTTTAGGAGTTTGTAGAGTTAACCCTGATTCTTCCGCCTCAGTTACCAGAATGTCCGTTAAATCAAGGATTCTTCTCTCAATTTTTACAGGATCCAACGTTAAAATAAATTTCAAAGCTTCGTTTAAACCATAAATTGCTGAATAATCCTGGTTCCCTATCTCAAATTTCCTAGCTGATTTAGCAAGTTTAAGTTCAGGTGAAAGCGAGAAAGGATCTTCTACACTGGCCCATCCAATGTATGAAGGATTTAATTCAACTTCTTTGTTCACGTAAAGTATACCTGTTCCGAAAGGAGCTAACAACCATTTGTAGCTTCCAGCTGAAAGGAAGTCACAAAGGTCAGAATAAACTTTTACTGCCCCAAGTGATTGGATAGCGTCAAGGAAGAGATAACATTTCCCCTGAGTTATTTCTCTTAACCTTCTTAAATTAACTCTGAAACCGTTACCATATTGTACATGGCTTAAAGCAACAATTTTTGTGTAGTTGTCAATTCTTCTTTCTATTTCATCTAAAGAAATTTCTCCGTTAGGTTTGTGAGAAACAACAGTTACCCTAACCCCTTTAGATCTAAGTTTGATCCAGGGATAAAAGTTACTTGTGAATTCTAAGTCGCTAGTAATTACTTTATCTCCTCTTTTCCAATTTAAACCATTAGCCACTATATTTATTCCTTCTGTTGTGTTTTTAATGAAAGCTATTTCCTCAGGTTTGGAGTCTATTAGTTTCGCAGCAAGTTTACGTGTTTCCTCAACTTTCTCTATCCATTCCTCCCAAGCTAAGTCACCTGAAACTATTCTTTCCAAATAAAATTTCTTCATTGCATTAAAAACCCTTACTGGGAGAGGTGAAACAGAAGCGTTGTTTAAGTAAACCAGTTTCTTTTTAACAGGGAACTCTTTCAACAATTCATCAAAGAAAGCCAAAGTTACCCCCTACTAAAGAAGCTCCTACCTTTTAAATTCTTAAAGTGAAGAGAATCAGGGGGAAGTATTTTTAAATATAAAAGGTTTATATTGGAAAGGGTTTTTGTTCAATAACTCTTTAAAAGAGTTTCCTTTTAAAACTTCTTTTTTCAATTGAGGAGAAAGGGGTTCAGGTATGAATAGAAGGATCGGGGTCTATATTTGTCATTGTGGAAACAACATCGCAGCAACTGTTGATGTTGAAAAAGTTACTGAAACCGTTTCTTCTATTGAAGGAGTGGTTGTAGCTAAACATTACTTATATATGTGTTCAGACCCGGGCCAGGACTTAATTAGGGAGGACATAAAGAGATACGGTTTAAACTCGGTAGTTGTTGCCTCATGCTCCCCTTTACTGCATGAAAAAACTTTTAAAAAAGTTTGTGAAAGTGCTGGATTAAGTCCTTTCCTTTACCAACACGTTAACATTAGGGAGCAGTGTTCATGGGTTCATGATAACCGCGAAAAAGCGACTGAGAAAGCGATAAAGCTTGTTGTCGCCGGAATAAATAGAGTAAAGCAACATGTTCCATTAAAAACAAGGAAGGTTCCGGTTACACCTGCTGTTTTGGTGGTGGGTGGAGGGATAGCTGGAATTGAAGCAGCTTTGACAGTGGCAGATGCAGGAAGGAAAGTGTATTTAGTGGAAAAAGAACCAAGTATAGGAGGACACATGGCCCAATTAGATAAAACATTCCCTACACTGGATTGTTCATCCTGTATTTTAACACCTAAAATGTCTGCTGTGGGGCAGCATGAAAACATTGAACTTTTAACTTACAGCGAAGTTGTGGATGTTTCAGGGTTTGTAGGCAATTACATCGTGAAAATAAAGAAGAAAGCTAGGTTTGTGGATGTTGACAAATGTACAGGGTGTGGTACTTGCCAGGCTAAATGTCCAGTGAAGGTTCCTAACGAGTTTGATATGAAGTTAGGGATGAGGAAAGCTATTTACACACCATTTCCTCAAGCTGTGCCTAATGTGCCAGTTATAGATACTGAACACTGCCTCTTCTTCACTAAAGGAATATGTAAAGCATGTGAAAAACTTTGCCCAGCTAAAGCCATTAATTTTGAACAGAAGAATGAAATAGTTGAGGTTAAGGTTGGAGCAATAATTGTAGCCACAGGTTATGATGTTTTTGACCCTTCTGTTATGCCCCAATATGGTTACGGAGTTTTAGATAATGTAATCACAAGTTTGGAGTTTGAGAGACTTTGCAGTCCCTCAGGCCCTACGGTCGGAAAGATACTTTTGAAAAACGGTAAGGAACCTGAAACCGTAGCCATAATTCACTGTGTAGGAAGTAGAGATAAGAATTTCCACGAGTATTGTTCAAGGGTTTGCTGTATGTACTCAATGAAAATCGCCCACCTTATTAAAGAGGAAATACCTGACGCAAAAATTTATGAGTTCTACATTGACATAAGGGCCTTTGGTAAAGGGTATGAAGAATTTTACAGGAGGGTTTTAAGTGAAGGAGTGACTTTCATAAGGGGTAAGGTTGCCGAGGTAACAGATGTAGCTGAAAAACCTGAAGAAGAAGGAAAGTTGATAGTTCAGTTTGAAGACACCTTACTTGGAACCGTGAAACGCATACCTGTTGACATGGTTGTTTTAGCTGTTGCTTTAGAACCTAGAAAAGACAGTAAAGAAGTTGCTAAATTGTTTTCACTTAATTTAAGCAATGACGGATTTTTTTTAGAGAAGCACCCAAAATTAGCTCCTGTTTCAACAGCAAATGACGGAATTTTTATAGCAGGGACATGTCAAGGACCTAAAGATATTCCTGACACAGTTGCACAGGCATCAGCTGCTGCAGCTCAAGCATTGTCACTTATAGATAGAGGAGAATATGAAATTGAAGCTTTCACAGCTGAAGTGAACGAAGAAATTTGTTCGGGATGTAAAGCATGCATTTCAGTTTGTCCATTTGAAGCAATAACTTTCGATGAAGAGAAAAAGACTGCTGTGGTTCAGGAAGAACTTTGCAAAGGTTGTGGAGCATGTTCAGCCGCTTGCAGGTCAGGAGCTATCCAGCATAAAGGATACACTCACAAACAGGTTTTTTTGGAGTTGGAAGGTTTAACCTCTTATCCCTAAAAAAGAGATGGAGAAAAATGAGTAAAAAAAAGAAGGAAAGTTGTGGAGAGGATGATTTTAATCCTTCAATTGTTGGTTTTCTTTGTAGATGGTGTGCCTATGTAGGTGCAGATTTAGCAGGTACAAGCAGGATAAAGTATCCCCCCACAATAGCCACCATAAGGGTTCCGTGTTCAGGTAAGGTTGATCCTGTTTATGTTTTAAGGGCTTTGCTGGATGGAGCTGACGGAGTTTTGATTGCAGGCTGCCATCCAGGTGACTGCCATTACAGGAGAGGAAACTTCTTTGCTTATCAAAGATACAGGCTTTTGAAAGCAATGTTAAGGGCTTTAAACCTAGAAGAAGACAGGGTTAAATTGGAATGGATTTCTGCTTCAGAAGGCGGGAAATATGCTGAGATAGTGAAGAAGTTTTCTGAAGAAATAAAGGAACTAGGTGAAAACCCTTTAAAGAAACTTGGGACAATTTCAGAGGAAGATAGAAATGAGTAAGGAACCTTCAATAAATAAATCAATAGATAAAATAAATGAGGAGGCGAAAAAGGTACTCAAAGAAATGCTCAGTAAAAGGGTTGTTACAGCTTTACTGACGCAAGTAAAGGAAGAGAAGGGAATGATTAGAAGGGTATTAGTCACTAAAGAATCAGAAATTGAAAACATAGATCTTTTCACACCAGTTATTCCAGGGTTCAGCGTTGCAACTTACTTATCTGAACTAACAAAGGACAACCCTTTACCCAAACCTTTAGGAGTTACAGCTAAACCCTGCGAAGTCAAGGCAGTAATTGAGTTAACGAAACTCGAACAAATAAAACTTGAAAACGTAGTTTTAATAGGTACTGACTGCTACGGCACATTTCACGTGTTAAAATTTAAAGAAATGGTTGAGAAGGGAGAAAACCCTAACCAGAAATTTTATGATTCATTCCTTAGAAGAGAGGAGAACCGAGACTTCAGAACATACTGCAAAATATGTGCTTCACCTACACCTGAAAACACAGACATAAACCTTGGCTACATAGGGAAGAGTAGTAAGTTATACATTGAAGCAAAAAGTGAGAAGGGGAAAATAATACTGGCAAAGATAGGTTTAACAGCGAACAGGGATAAAGAGAGGGAAGAAGCAATAACTGAAATAATCAAAGAAAGAGGGGGGAAGTATAATGAATTTGTTTTGAAATCTAGAGAGGAAGTGAAAGGAGTTGAGGGATTAAGGGAGATATTTAAAGACTGCATCAAATGTCAAAACTGTATGGAAGCATGCCCCATTTGTTTCTGTAAAGAATGCTTCTTTGATTCACAAGACTACGACTTCGTTTTCAACAAGTACTTGAAGTGGACCGTAGAAGAGGGAACGACTCCTTCAATAAAAGCTAAGATCCAGTTCCACCTAGGAAGAATGCTTCATATGGGAGTTTCATGCATAGACTGCGGCTTATGTGAACAAGCCTGCCCTGAAGACATTGAACTGTCAAAGGTTTTCACAGTCATCACTAATGAAGCAAGGAAAGAATTTAATTATCAACCGGGGAGAAAAATTGATGAACCTGTACCTTTAATTTATGCAGAAGAAGAAGAGCTTGAAGAATTCTTAAAGAGCCCATAAAAGTTTTTAAAAAGATGAAAGGAGGAAAGGTGAAAATTGGCTGGAAAAATTAATGTTCAAGTCGAGGAATTACTGAATGAAATTTATAGTTCACCTTTGGGGCAGAAAATTAGGGAGTGTTTACAATGTGGAGTTTGTTCAGGTTCATGTCCAACTGTTTGGGGAAACACCCCAAGAAAAGTAATTGCCCTTTTCAGGGAAGAATACATTGAACCTGTCTTTGAAGAGGACACTTTATGGATGTGTACATCATGTTACAAGTGCAGTGTGAGATGCCCAAGTGAAATAAGTATTAGTGATTTAGTTACTGAGTTAAGGAGTAAAGTGGTTGAGGGAGGGTTTATACCTAAAACTGTTCAGGACATGCTTGAAAGCACATTCAGGAACGGAAATCCTTGGGGAGGATTAGAAAACAAGAGAACAGAATGGTGTAAGGATTTAAGTTTGAAAGATGCAAGTAAAGGGGAAACAGGGGAAGTCCTTTATTTTGTAGGTTGTACACCATCCTACGACACCAGAAACCAAGAAGTTGCTAAAGCCATAGTTAACATTTTCAGGAAAGCAAATGTTGATTTTTTCATACTTGGAAACAAGGAAAAATGTTGTGGAGACGGAGTTTTAAAACTTGGTGAAAAGGGGTTGTTTGAAATGTTAGCTGAAGAAAACATTGCTAACTTTGAAAAATACAACGTAAAAAGGATGGTTACAACCTCCCCCCACAGTTTTAACGTTTTTAAGAAGGAATATAAGGAATTTGGAGGCAAAATCGAGGTTCAACACTATACACAGTTCATTTGGAACCTGATAAAGGAGGGAAAATTGAAGATAAAGGGGAGATTAAACAAAAAGGTTACTTACCATGACCCATGCTTTCTCGGAAGACATAACGGAGTATATGATGAACCCAGAAACATCCTTAAGTCAATTCCGGGTTTACAGTTTGTAGAAATGAGGAGGAACAGAGAGAACAGTTACTGTTGTGGGGGAGGAGGAGGAAGAATATGGATGGAAGAACCTCCTAAGGAGAGACCTGCAGTTACAAGAGCTAAGGAGGCGGCTAAACTGAATCCGGACATAATAGTTACTGCCTGTCCATTCTGTTTAATGAATTTAACAGATGCAGTAAAAGTTATAGGGAAGGATGAAGAAATAGAAGTGAAGGATTTAGCTGAAGTCTTAAACGAGGTAATATGAAAATAGATAAGGGAAAGAAAGGAAAATGAGTGAAGTAAGAGGAAAATCAAGGTTTATCGACGGCCACACTCACCATTACTTCAGCAACTACTCAACCCTTAAACTTTTAAAGGAAGAAGGCTATGAAGGTGCAGCTGTGCTTTCCTATTTCCCTGTAAAACCAAGCTGCCGCTGCACGTTAAAAGACCTTTACACGTGGCTTACACAGTCTGAAAAAGAGAGGTTTAAAAGTTTAAAATTAACACCCTACATTGGTTTAGGAATTCATCCAAGAAACATTTACGGGAAAATGGAGGGGGAAATAAAGGAAATAGAAAGAAATATTGAAGAATCAGCTGTTATTGGAGAAGCAGGGCTGGAGAAAGGCTCCATTAAGGAACAGGTAATTTTAAAGAAACAGTTGAAATTAGCTAGGGATTATGGGAAACCTGTAATTATCCATACTCCAAGAAAAAATAAACAAGAAATTTTTGAATTAATACTTAAAATATTGGAAGAAACAAGGGTTAAACAGGAGCAAGTAATGATTGACCACTTAACCATGAATCAATTAGAGAAAATGGAAAACAACACCTACTATATAGGATTAACTGTTCAACCAGGTAAACTTACACAAGAAAAAGTTTACCACATAATAGAAAGTTACCCGAAACTTATTGACAGAATCATTTTAAACAGTGACTGCGGAAGAGAACCCTCTGACCCATTAGCTGTAAAGAAAACAGTTGATTTCCTTTTAAAGAGAGAAGTAGATAGTCTTGTCCTGGAAAAAATTTCCAGAGGAAACTTCATAAACTTCATAAAAATAAGAGAGTAAACTTTTTATCACAAAGAAAAAAAGGAGGAATGGAAAAATGGAACCCTTTCCTTCAACTGCATACTTAATTATTTATCGCTTGACTCTTGTTTATAAAACAGGCTTCCTGACAAGAAAATAGAAGACGACTTCCTTCATAAAGTCTAATAGATAACTATTCTTGAACTTGTTAAATGTTCTAGTTTAGGAGGGAACAGGAAGCAACAACGTAAGCAACATATTACCAAGTTACATATGAATTCCTTAAACCTCCTAAATAATTTCTTCCCCTTTAAACACAGAACATAAATAATTCAAGACTTTTCCTTGCAACATATAATGTTTTTCGATTCCTAAGTTTTTGAGGGAACATTAAATTTTCGTTTCCATTTAAGGAAGTGCTGCCAACCCCTGTCTTCAATTACTTCCTTCTCACCGTTTCTAATTAAATAAACCCCCCTTCCCTTCTTTACTTTTCCAATGTAGAAAAGTTTTGAACCTGTTTTCTCTATGTTACTTTTCGCTTCTTCTATTTTTTCAGGGGGGATTGTGAGAATTAATTCGTACTCTTCACCACCTTGGTACAATGCTTCCTTTTCCGGGTCTAGGTTTTGTGTTTCAAAGTATTTTTTTGCTTCTTTAGCTACAGGTATTTTTTCTACAAGTATGTTTACGCGGCTTTGCCTAGCTAATTCATTTAGAGAGGCAGCTAACCCGTCGCTGCAGTCTATACTTGCGTTAACAAGTCTTTTATCTGTTAAAGTCAGTCCTTCTTTCAGTTTAGCTTTCGGTTCATACACAGACTTCAAAATTTTCTTCCTTAATTTTTTGTCTTCAACTTCCCTCTTTCCAAGCAGGATCTTGAAAGCTGCACTTGTTAATCCGAATTCTCCAGTGGAGTAAATTAGGTCCCCTGGTTTAGCCCCGCTCCTGAAAACAAGTTTACTTTTTAAACCTATTCCTGCAAATGCTCCTGTAATGACTAGGTCTGAACACTCGTTTGTATCTCCACCCCAGATGGGGACTTTGTATTCTTTAGCTGTTTCATTTATCCCTTTATAAATCTCTTTCACGTCTCTAAGTTCCATGTCACCTTTTAAACAGAGAGAAATTAAGCCCGCGAGGGGAGTTATTCCCTTTGCTGCGAAGTCGCTAATGTTCATCACCACAATTTTGCGGCCTACACTTTTCCAAGGGGTGCCTGGAAGTAGGTCGGTTGAAGCAACGAAAGTGTCTGTTTTTAACGAAAAGATAAGTTCACCAAGTAAAACTCTACCAGAGACGTCGTCGTAACCAAATAATTCCTCAGGGTCTTTACTGAGTAAATTTAGGAGGATTTCAATTAGTTTTCTTTCGCCGATCTCTGAAACTTTCATTTTCAACCCCTCCTTTACACACCTCCCCCTCCCTAAAAAAGTGAAGGAAACACCTTTCAACACTTTTAAAAATGAATTGAGTTAATGAAGGAGGCTTATCTTCTTGTTGGAGGTTTAGTTTTAAGCTTAAGGAACCTGTTTACACCCTGAAAAAGATGGTTTCTAGAGGCTTAATAGAGAGAATTCTTCAGGGACCGGTTAAGCTGCAGAATGAAGAAATGAAACTGCCTATATAGTTAGCTGAGGTTACAACTATTAAAGTAATGAATAAATGCTCTAGAACCACTTTCCAGGGGTTCACTTTTTGCTCTTTAGCAATGAGGAAGCTGAAAAAACTTAGTAGTGACAAACCCCAAACAAGACTTACAATTATGGCTGCTTGAAGGCTAAGTAAGAGGGTTGGAATAACGAATGTGTTTGTGAAGAGAAACTTCGATATGAAAGTGGATATTGTGGATTCCCAAACTTCCTTTTGGGTGTGTTTTCCTTCAGATTCTTCAGAAACATGGACTCCTACAGCGTCTGAGAAGGAATCAGCAACAGCTATTGTCAACACACCCCCTATAACCGCAAGTCTTGAATGAGTTCCTGAACTTAACCCAATCACTAAACCAAGGGTAGTTATTACTCCAGAGGTTAAACCAAAACTAAAACCCATTTTCAAGGAATGTTTAATCATTATTCTCACTTCAAGGTTGGGGCCCTTTAAAAGGTTTTAGAAAATCAACGGGATACTTTTACTTAAAAAGTTAAAGTGAAAATGATTAATGTTTAAGGATGTAAATGTTTTTCTCAAAACAATGCCCTTACGGCTGAGGGAAAGCCTTCCAAAATAAAAAGAGAGAAATGAAACGTTTAAAATCTAAGGGGAGGGAGGGAAAAATTGGGACGGAAGAAGGAGAAACTAACAGTGCATCTTTTAAAATGTAGTCGGCAAGGGAAGTTTAGGGTATACTGGCAAGGTTGAGAAGTGGAGCGGTTGAGAGACATGTTTATTTCAGAGTGGAGTGACAGGCATAGATCAATTACGTTATTCTTACCCCTACAGAGTCTTGAAGAGAAATGGGAGGAAAGGTTTCGCGGAGAGTTGAAACAAAAAACTTAGGCATTGTTTTTTAATGGGGACAGAATCTGTAAGGAATATTTTAAGTTAAAAAGTTTGATTTCAAGGAGATTATAAACTTTAACGTCTTCTATTTTTTAAACTAGGAAGTATACAGGTTCAAGGACTTCTTCATTTTAAACTAAATCATATTCTTAGACAGGTTTCACATACCCCTATTTTTAAAGGGCACCCGTAACTGCAAATGTTTCGGAATGGGCAGTTATTGCATTCCTCAGGCATCCATCCCCATTCCTTAACATACTGGTAAAGTTTCTTCTCAGTCACTTCCTTCCATTTATCTTTTAAAATGTTTCCAAGGGGCTCAAACCAGGACTGGCATGGGAGAATTGTGCCGTCAGGCTCAATCAACATGTTTATTTTGACAGCTGAACAAAATTTTGGGTCTAGACCCATTTCTACAGGGTTTAACTCACAATATTTTGTGGGGGTGTACCAGATAAAGTGCATATTGTTTTCCTCAGCTTTAATTTTAATTTTTTCCAATGCTTCTTTTAATTCTTGAGGTTCTAAAGCAAAAACCGATTCAGCCTCCTTTGCCCTACCTGAATAAATTAAAGCATTAAATCCGAAATTTTTGATTCCCAACTGGTGGAGGAAATCCACTATTTCCTCAACGTGGTTAATTGTGTATTTGGATAGGGTGGTGTTTGTCGATACATAGAAGTTTTGTTTCAAGGCGTTTTCTATTCCTTTAACTGTTTCTTCCCAGCTTCCCTTCACTTGCGTAATTTTGTCATGAACTTCAGGCTTATTTGATTCAATAGTTATTTGGGTGTAATCCAAACCCTTCTCTACTAATCCTGCTACGTAATTTTCATCCTTAAACCTTCTACCGTTAGTTATCAAACCTGTAACTGCTCCTTTCTTCTGAGCATACTCTATAAGTTCAGGTAAATCTTTTCTTAGAGTTGGTTCACCCCCCGTAAAGACTATCTGTGGAACACCGAGTGAATAAACCTTTTTAATCACCTTTTTCCATTCACCAGTGGTTAATTCTTTTGTTTGACGAGAACCACCAGCATAACAGTGGAGACAGTCGTTGTTGCATCTGTACGTTAGGGCTAGATCCATACGTAAGGGATGGTTTAGGTCTTTAGATAAGGGATCTATCCTTTTTACTCCGTAAAATAAGGTCGGTGCTATTTTGTTTGTTTTCGAGAGAATGTTAAGCATTAAGAGAATGTTTTCATGGTTTTTTCTCAGTTGTTCCGAGTTTGCTTTAAATTTTCTGTGAAGTGTCTTAACTGCTTCATCTACTTCCTTCCCCTTTAATATAAGTTTCAGATGCTCCTTTCCTGTTTCATTTGTGTAAAGTATCTTATTTGCGTTAATAACTAAAATACCGGTTTTTCCTTCTTCAATTAAATGAAGTTTAATTGTTCTGCCTTCGTTTGTTTTAAACACACCATCATAGATTTTCCTCTTCATTTTAGGGCTCCTTTTGAATGAATTCTGTGTAAGGAAGATTTTACCATAAATTTTTCCAAATGTTTTAAGGAAGAATTTATTTTGTTTGGTATATAAAAATTTTCAAAAAAGAAGAGGAGAAATTTCTTTTATAAATTAAAGTGTAGAAGTTTTCTTTTGTTTTTTGGGTTTTTCAGGTTGAAAAATGGCAATTTGCAAAACCTTTAGGAACCATGTGTTTTAATCTTTTTAGGAATAAATGGACAAATATTTACAAAGAAGCTCTTTTTAAAACTTTTTTCAACATTTAATGGAAAAATTTATAAAGCTGCTCCTTCCACTTTAAAGGCTAACTTCTTTGTGATAAGGGTTGACAGGAGGTGGTTTCTTGCCTGAAAAAACAAAGAAAATCTGGATGAACGGCAAATTTGTTGACTGGGATGAAGCAAAAGTTCATGTTCTTGTCCATGGCTTACACTATGGATCGGGTGTTTTTGAGGGGATTAGATGTTATAAAACAGTTAAGGGCCCTGCTGTTTTCAGGTTAAGGGAGCATGTTAAGAGATTTTTTAGTTCAGCTAAAATTTATTTTATGGAGATTCCTTATTCCTTGGATGAGTTTATGGAAATTATTAAAGAAACTGTGAGAGTGAATGAGTTAGAGGAATGCTATATTAGGCCTTTAGCCTTTAAGGGTTTAGGAGGAATGAGTTTAGACCCGTCATCTAACCCTACTGAAGTAATTGTTGCTGTTTGGCCTTGGGGAGCTTACCTTGGAGAGGAAGCTTTTGAAAAAGGGGCTACGTGTACGATTTCTTCGTGGGTAAGGATAAGTAATGCTATGCTCCCAATGGAAGCAAAAGCATCAGGTCAATACCTTAATTCTATTTTGGCTTCAATGGAAGCTCACAGAAGAGGGTTTACAGAAGCTATAATGCTTGACAGTAGGGGCCTGGTTTCAGAAGGTACAGGAGAGAACATATTCGTAGTGGCGAATGAAGTTATTTATACTCCACCATTGGAAGCATCTATTTTACATGGTGTAACAAGGGATTCAGTGATTGAAATAGCTGAGAATTTAGGTTTTAATGTTGTGGAGAAGAATTTGACAAGAAGTGAACTTTTCACTGCCGATGAGGTTTTCTTTACGGGAACAGCTGCTGAAATAACACCCATAGTTGAAATCGACCACAGGAAAGTAGGGAACGGCAAAGTGGGAGAAGTAACTAAAAAATTGAGAAATGAATTTTTAAGGGTGATAAGGGAAGCTGATGAAAAATACAGGAAATGGCTTGCTTTTGTTTGATTTTAAAAAATTAAACATCACCTTAATGCTTCCAAACTTTACAGTATAGAACGAGGAGGCAGAAATGAAAAAGATTGGTTACCAAGGAGTTAGGGGCTGCTACAGTGAACAGGCCTCCAAAATATTTTTTAGGGAGAGTATAGAGTTCAAGCAATACAAGACTTTCCGAGATGTATTTGAAGGTTTAAAAAATGAGGAGATAGATTTTGCTGTGTTACCCATACGTAACTCCATAACTGGAGGAATAAGGGAGGTAATGGATCTTTTATTTGAAGAGGAAGCTTATGTAATCGGGGAAGTTACATTGAAAATTGAACATGTATTAATTGGTTTCCCGGAATCTTCTCTTAATGAAATAGAATACGTTTATTCTCATCCTGAAGCGTTATCTCAATGTAAAAACTTCCTTGAAAAAATGAATTTCAAAATAATACCTAGTTTCGACACTGCAGGGAGTGTTATGGAGGTAAAAAGTTCTGGCAAGAGAAATTCAGCAGCCATAGCCAGCAAATATGCTGCCGAACTCTACGGCATGAAAGTTTTAAGGGAGAACATCCAAGACTCAGAAAACAATTACACCCAATTCTTTATTTTAAGAAGAGATTTGTTTATTTCAGATGGCAGCGATAAAACATCACTTATTTTTATAACTGAACATAAGCCTGGAGCTCTTTACAAAGCCTTAGAGGCATTTGCCAAGAGAAACATTAACATGTTACATTTAGAGTCAAGACCTATAAAGGATCAGCCGTGGAATTATTCTTTCTATGTTGATATAGAAGGGAACTTACGCGACAGGAAAATTTCTGAAGCATTAAAGGACTTGCGTGAAAATACTTTATTCATTAAAGTAATTGGAAGCTATAAAAGTAAATGGTGAAGGTAATTTTATTCTGAAAAAGCAACTATATTTTAAAAGGAACAGGCTTCAACAGTTTATTGAATCCATGGGAAAGATAAGCAAAAACCGCGAAAGTAACCCTTTTTACTTCAAGATCCAGGGTAAACTTAACAATGAACCTTCGAAGCCTTTTTTTATTTTTATGCATCAATGTTATGATTAGTTATGATTCCAGTTCTTAAAAAGTTTTATAGTGGGTAGTTTAAAGTAAAAACGTGAAACTTTTTAAATAAATAGAGAATTGTAACAAAGCAATTTCTTGGAGAGGCCTTTTTAAAGTGAGGATAATGCCTTACCAATCCATTTATTTATAAGGAAGCGTTTTATTTTTTACAGTAAACGTTTTCAGAGCTTACTTAATGGTTCTTAAAAAGCTTTGCCTTTTCCATGTTTCTCTTTTTAAAACCAATTATCTTTTCATAAAGGGGGGTTATTATGAAAAAAAGTTTTTGATATGGAAGAGGTTTTAGTGGAAGGTGAGTATCTTTCCAAGGCTAGCCTGGTACTTAAAGGAGGATATAAGGAACAAGTTGGACGAAATAACAAAGAAGGTATTGAACGGGAAGTAAATTGGAGACAAGGCTTAATTGAAAGAATTAATTTATTGAAAGGGAAAATAACTGAGATAGTTGTTTCCATTGGCACAGTGGAAAAACCAAAATTAAGGATTAATGTGTTCTCTAAGTTAGATGCGGAAGAGAAAAGCATTTATTAGGGAAGGTTACAGATATTTTCAGATTAAGGGATGACCTTGAGGAGCAGTATAGGTTCATGAGCCAAGATGAAACGCTTTTGTGAGGTAAAGGATAAACTTTATGGCCTTAGATCACCTGGAATTGGAGCAAGCATGTTCGAGGGAGCAATTAGGGTAATAATTCAGCAGCAGATTTCTTTACGGGCAGCCTATGCAATAACTGGAGCCTTAGTTAAGATATTTGGGGAGAAGACGAAACTAACGGCGAGTCATATTATAATTTCTCCTCACCCCAAACATTGGCAAAGGTTGACGAAAACGAATTGAGGAAATGTAAATTATCTCTTCAAAAATCAAGATATATCAAAGAATTGGCGTTAAAAATTACTGAAGGATATGATTTGGAGAAGCTTAAAAAGATGAATGGCGAAGACGCAATTGAAGAATTGATGAAATTCAAAGGAGTTGGAGGGTGGACTGCAGAAACGGTATTGGTAACGACATTGGGCAGAATGAATCTCTGCGTCCCAGATGATCCAAGAGCTAGAAAAGCAGTTTCACACTTCTATTTCAGTGGAAAACTTCAATCAGGTGATATTGTTAGAAAATTTGCGGAAAGATGGAGTAAATTCTCCGGGTGGATAATGTATTATTTAATTTGTGCTTATAATATTGGGATGGAGAAGGAGAGAGTAAGACATGGAAAAAATAAAAAATTATGTAAGAAGGATTTAAGAAATTATGAGAAGGCATGTTTCAACAAATGCGTTGCTTAGTTCTTAGCTTGATAAAAATATGGTTTAAGGGTTATTAATGGTTGTTTAATTATCACATCCTCTTTGCAACGTTTTCGCATAAGAGTTGGTATAGCCAAGGATTTTTGTTTTAAAAAGTACATAGATGATAATAAAGGTGCTTATTGCTTCAAAAAACGTAAAATTTATAAAGGAATTAAAAACATTTTTCCGACTACTTTCTCATTATTTTTGAAGGAGACATGGAAAAAGGGGTTTTGGTTTTTATGAGAGGCGGTAAAGTTTATAACCCCAGTAAGTCAGTGCTTTCGAAGGGGGATACGTATTGTTTGTGAAAGAGTTAATTCATTACTGGTAAGAAAAACAGGAAGAACTAGACTTAAGGGTTTATTACTTAAAGGAATTGTTCTGAACAACTTAAATGGCCAAGATTATGCTGCTTCTTTTTTTAGACTTCTCATTTACAACACAGTCTTTTCCTTAACAATAAATAGTTTTGGAGGAGGTTTCTGTGAAGAACTTATCAGTGGTTAAGTTCGGAGGTTCTGTGCTAACCGACTGGAAATCAATAAGGAAAGTTGCGGAACTAGTAAAAAGGGAGGTTGATGGAGGGAAGAGACTGGTAATTGTTGTTTCAGCTTTAAAGAACATGACCGACAGCCTCATTGAATTAGCTGAAAAAGCATCTTTTAAAGAAGTCTCTAAGAGAGACATGGATTTAGTTATGTCTTCTGGTGAAGAGTTAGCTGCTAAACTGCTTTACTCCACTTTGAAAACAATGAATGTAAAAATAGAATTAATTACTCCTTCATCTAAACTTTGGCCAATAATAACAGACAATGTTTTCGGTAACGCAAACCCGTTAATAAAGAAATGTAAATTGAAAATTCGAAACGAGTTTAAGCCTTTACTTGAGAAAGGATATAATATTGTAATTTGTGGCTTCTTAGGCAAAACAGAAAAGGGAGAAATAACTACTATGGGTAGAGGAGGCAGTGACTTAACTGCTGTTGTTCTTGCAAGCTGTTTAGGTTTGAAAGAAGTTGTTTTAGTCAAGGATGTTGAAGGCTTTTATACTGCAGATCCGGCTAAAGTGAAAAACGCTAAATTACTTAACAAAATAAATGTGGAAGAAGCTTCTTATTTAACTTTAAGTGGAGCAAAGGTTATAGCTAACAAGGCTTTGAAGTATATACTTAAGGGAATGAAGATAAGGATTGTAGGAATCAGCAACGGATCCTTAACGAATGGAGGAACTGTAATTGAGGGAGATGCTTTAAGTTTCAGTTTAACAAGCTATAATAAACCGGTTTGCATGGTGACGGTGGTAGGGAAAGCTGCAAGTAAGCCTGAAACCCTCAAAGTTTTAACTGAAAAGGTTCAGTTAAGCAAAGGGAAAATACTTGCGATTTCAACAGAGGAGAAGGCAGTTATTTTCTATGTTGATGGAAACCCCAGTGAAATCTTGAATAAATTACATGAAGTAATAGACAACAGAGGAAGGGAAAATGCTGTCAAGGCTATTTCAACAATAGAGAATTTAGCACTAGTTACTTTAAAAGGTAAAAAACTTGAGACGACACCTGGAGTTATAGCTAGAGCAGTTTCGCCTTTAGCTGAGGCTAAGATAAATGTTTTTGGTTTACTTACAATCCATTCCTCAATCAGGCTTTTCGTACCTTGGAGTAGAAGGAGGGAGGCTTTAAACTTATTAAGGAGAAAGTTTGGTGAAAGATGAAATGGGAAAGATGAAGGTAGCTTTGCTAGGGGCGACAGGTGCAGTTGGCCAAAGATTTGTTGACATGTTAAATAAGCACTCCTATTTTGAACTAGAAACATTGTTCGGCTACAGTTCAGCCGGCAAAAGGTATGGAGAAGCTGTTAACTGGCTGTTACCAACCGAATTGCCTGAAGAAATAAAAGAGAAGAACATTTCGGCTGTGAACACTAAAGATTTAGATGTAGACATTGTTTTTTCGTCCTTACCATCCTCTGCAGCCAAGGAGGTAGAAATTAAGTTTGCAAAGGAAGGGTTCCCTGTTTTAAGCAACGCAAGCGCCTACAGGCTCCATGAAATGGTTCCATTAGTTATACCCGAAGTTAACCCTGAACATCTTGAAGTGATTGATGCACAAAAGAGAGAACTGGGAACAGAAGGCTTCATAGTTACTGACCCTAACTGTTCAACAGTTGGTTTATCTCTGGCTTTGAAGCCGATAACAAACTTGTACAGAGTAGAAAAAGTTGTAGTTAACACTTTACAGGCTGTTTCAGGGGCAGGTTACCCAGGAGTTTCTTCACTAGATATAATAGATAATGTAATTCCTTACATAGAAAAAGAAGAGGAAAAGATAGGGAATGAAACAAGGAAAATACTTGGAAGACTTGAAAACAACTCCTTCAAAGATTACAATGTAAAGATACATGCTTCATGTAACCGAGTACCTGTTAAAGATGGACATTTAGAAAATGTTTACTTGGAACTGTCGGAAAAAGTTGATTTAGATGAAGTAAAGGAGGAAATAAGGAATTTCATAGGTGAACCGCAGAAACTGAAATTACCTACGGCACCGGAAAAACCGTTAATAATTAGAGAAGAAAAAGACAGACCTCAACCTAGATTTGACAAGTTAGCTGGCTCTGTTCCAGGAATGTCAGTTACAATCGGCAGGTTAAGGTATGGAAAAAACGAGAAAACATTACTCTTCTCTTTACTTGTACATAATACAATAAGGGGGGCTGCAGGATGTGTTCTACTTTTAGCTGAGTTAATGAAAGTTAAAGGCTTCATATAGGTGGAAGTGTCAGTGAAATGTGTATAGGAAAAATAATTCGTTTAGGCAGGATAACTGAGAACGGAAAAATGATCTGTGTACCCATGGATCACGGAGTAAGTATGGGACCAATTAAAGGGTTGAAGGAGATATATGGAACCATAGAAAAAATTGAGAAAGGAGGAGCAACGTCAATAATTGTTCATAAAGGAGTTCTAAGAAACTTAGAAAAACCGCCAAATCTAGGGTTGATAATGCATTTGTCAGCAAGCACGGATTTAAGTTTAAAACCGAATTTTAAGGTTCAAGTTTCATCTATAGAGGAAGCTATAAGGTTAGGAGCTGACGCGGTTTCTGTACATGTAAACATAGGTGCAAAAAATGAACATGAAATGCTTGTTAAATTAGGAAGGGTTGCTGATGAATGTGACAGGTTCGGTTTACCATTGATAGCTATGATGTATGCAAGAGGAGAAAAGATAAAAGATAAGTTCAGTCCTTCAACTGTTTCACACATAACAAGGATAGCTGGGGAACTTGGTGCAGACATAGTTAAAACAACGTATACAGGAACTGTTGCAAGTTTCAAAAAGGTTGTTGAATCAAGTTTAGTTCCTGTGGTGATTGCAGGTGGACCTAAACAAGAAACAGTTGAGGATGTTTTCAAAATGGTTAAAGGAGCCATGGATGCTGGAGCTGCAGGAATAACTTTTGGAAGAAACATTTTCCAAGCTGAAAATCCAACTTTACTTCTCAAATGTTTAAGAATGATAATTTTAGAAAATGCATCGGTTAAGGAGGCTTTGGAGGCTTTCAAAAATGAATAAACTTGGAAAGATAATTATTAAACTGCCTTGTTTAACTGAGGAAACAGTCCCTATAGTTGAAGAGGCCATGAAACATGGCGTGGACAAGTTCTACATTGAAGAAATCAGAGAAAGAAGGATAGAGGGAGCCACAATAATTTCACCTTCAAAGAAGGCAGACGTAGTGGTTTACAGAAACAAAAGAGAAGTTGATCCGCAAGTTAAGAAATTTTCTGTTTCTTTAAAAATAGAGAAGGGGGAAGAGGAAGCAAAAGTTGTGGAGGCTGCAGAAGAGGGGGCTGAGTCAGTGATACTGGAACTGCTAAACTGGAGAATAATTCCAATTGAAAACTTAATCGCTAAATTACAGAAAAAAGGAACAAAAATCTATGTTGAGAAAGGTAAAGAAAAGATAGGTACATTATTAACTATACTGGAGAAGGGGGTTGACGGGGTGATTGTGCCTATTAGAAACAAAAGTGAACTTGAAACCCTGTTTTCACAAATAAAAAGCGTTAAAAAATTAAAATTAGTGGAGGCAGAAGTTTTTGAAGTTAAAGAGACAGGTTTAGGTGACAGAGCATGTGTTGACACTGTAACAATGCTAAACAAGGGAGAAGGAATGCTTGTAGGTAACCAAGGGAATTTCCTTTTCCTTGTACACAGCGAAACAATTGAAAATCCCTTTGTAGAAACCAGACCATTCAGAGTTAATGCAGGACCAATTCATAGCTACATTTTAGTGGATGAAAACAGGACAAAGTACCTGTCTGAGTTAAAAAGCGGGGATGAAGTGTTAACTGTTAATTTCAAGGGTGAATCAGAGAAGGTGGTAGTCGGAAGGGTGAAAATAGAGAAAAGGCCATTAATAATGCTGAAAGCTAAAACGGGGGAAGAAACAGGCTCTATTCTTCTTCAAAACGCTGAAACAGTAAATTTAGTCAATAAAGATGGAAACCCAGTTTCAGTCAAGAAAATAAGAAAGGGAGACAAAGTACTTGTTTATTTTTCTCAGAAAAAAGCTAGACATTTCGGTGTGGAAGTTGAAGAGTTTATTCTTGAAAAATAAAGGAAGTCAAGAATGAACCTTACAGATAAAATTTGTGTTACATTAATGCCTGAAAAAACTGGACAGCTCAAGTTTCTGCTTTCAAAAACAGGAAAATACCGTGTCAAATACGTTGAGGTTAGGTGGGACATTTTCAATTTTAAAGAATCAAAAAACTTTTCAGAGATAGCTGAAACACTGCACGATTTTGGAGAAGAGACAAAGTTTATTTTTACAGTTAGAAGAAAGGAGGAAGGAGGTTATTTTAGGGGACAGGAAAAGGAAAGGCTAGAAATTGTGAGAAAAGTAACGGAGCTTAGCCCTCACTTCTTCGATTTAGAAATTGAAACCATAAAAGATAATCCTTCACTCCTAGACTTAATGGATGAAAAAGGAGTAGAGGTTATTGCTTCACACCATGACTTCACAGGGACTCCTGAAGAAGGATCACTTAATGAAAAGTTAAAAGATGCAGAAAGTAAAGGGGACATTGCGAAAATTGTTACATTTGCCAAAGAAACAAGCGACAACCTGAAAATTTTGAACCTGTACAAGGTGAAAAGGAAGAAATTAATAGCTTTCTGCATGGGCAGTTTAGGTTTAATTTCAAGAGTTTTAGGTGTTTATTTAGGCGCTCCCTTCACATACTGCTCATTACCGAATGAAAAAGCAGCTCCTGGACAGCCCTCCATCAATGAGTTAAGAGGTTTTCTAAATGTTCTGGCCAGTAGAACAGAGTAATAGGCCACCTACACTTTATTGTTTAATAGGGTTACCTGTTAACCACTCCCTCTCCCCTCTAATGCAAAATGAAGCTTTCAAAGAGTTGAAAATGAACAGAGTATATTTAGCGTTCAATATTGAAAGGATCATGCTTAGAAAGGTTGTGGAGGGATTAAGGGGGTTGGGAGTTGGGGGATTTAACGTAACAATACCTTACAAGGAAGAAATTATGCGTTACCTTGATGACTTAGATGAATCGGCACAACAAATGAAAGCAGTGAACACTGTACTGAACAGGAATGGTGAGTTAATAGGTTTCAACACAGATGTTGAAGGCGTGGAAGCCACTTTTAGAAAGCGTAAAATTAAAGTGAAGAATAAAAGGGCTGTTGTTTTGGGGGCTGGAGGAGCTGCAAAAGCAGTAATTTATTTCTTGATCAAAGAAAATGTTGAAAAAATAATTGTGCTTAACAGAACAGTTGAAAGAGCGAAAGAACTTATTAAGTTCTTCAATAAACTAAAAGGGGGAGAAACTGTTTTGGAAGCTGAAAAACTAAACATGAACTCACTCAAAAAAGCAATCCCTAAATCTGATTTAATTGTTAACGCTACACCTGTAGGCATGTACCCAAACACTGAAGAATCATTGATCCCGAAAAATCTTTTTCAACCATACCACACAGTTTTCGATGTAATATACAATCCATTAAAGACTAAAACTCTCCACTTAGCTGAAGAAAAAGGGGCTGAAGTAATAAACGGATTAGACATGTTGGTTGGGCAAGGTGCAGCTTCTTTCAAAATATGGACTGGAAAAAAACCCCCTTTAAAGAAAATGAAAGAAGCCGTGGTGAAAACACTTGAAAAAGGATTTGAAAGGTAGAGCCAGAGCTTTTGGAGCTGTAACAGTGGTGAATGCCATACCTGCCAAGAAGGGAGTGGCTATAGGTGTGAAACTAGAAACAAAGGCTGAAGTGGAACTTGTTGAAGGAGAGGAGGAAGTAATTGTTGAAATCCTAAACAATCCACAAGAAAACCCTGAACTGGTTAAGGAAGCGGTAAAGGCAACTTTGAGATATTTTAAAGCTACCGAGTATGGGGCCCGCGTGAAAACTTTTTCAGAAATACCTATAGCAAGAGGGTTGAAAAGTTCAAGCGCTGCAGCTAACGCTACAGTATTGGCTACAGCTTACGCCCTAAAAAGGAAAATAAAGGACTTGGAAGCTGTTAAGTTAGGAGTTGAGGCATCTTTAAAAGCTAAAGTTTCAGTTACAGGGGCTTTAGATGACGCATCCGCCTCCTTTTTCGGAGGAATAGTTTTCACAGACAACTTAAAGAAGAAACTAATTAGGAGAGAGGAGTTAAGGGAGTTTAAGGTTGTGATATTAGTACCTAAAAAGAAGGTTTACACAATTAAGGTGAACGTGAAAAAGATGGAGAAGCTCAGTTCCTTGTCAGAGGAGGCTTTCAATTTAGCTTTGAAAGGAAAGTATTGGGAAGCTTCTTTCTTGAACGGATTACTTATTTCCGCAGTGTTAAACTTGGAAACAGCTCCTTTAATTGAAGCCGTAGAAACAGGTGCATTGACAGCAGGAGTTTCAGGTACAGGCCCTTCCATGTTTGCTATTTGTGAGAAAGAGACCTGTAGAGAGATTATTGAGAGATGGAGAGAATTCAAAGGGGAATTGATTGTTACAGAAGTTAATTCAAAAAATAAAGCAGGGAAGTGGTGAACTAAAAAATGTCTTCAATCAAGGTTTACCCAACGAAGATAAGGGGAAAAGTTGAAGCCCCCCCAAGTAAAAGTTATACCCACCGAGCAGTAGTTGTTTCGCTGTTAACTACCGGAAGAAATACAATAATTAACCCTTTGTTTTCAAAAGATACTAAAGCAACAATTGAAGGAGTTGAGAAGTTAGGTGCTGAAGTTAAAAGAACAAGAAGGAAGTTGGTAGTGGAGGGGATAGGTTTACCAGAGACCCCTGAAGATGTGATAAATGCTGGAAATTCAGGTACAACCATTCGTTTCTTAACAGCTATTTCAGGTTTAGTGAGAAAGGGATACAGTGTCTTAACAGGTGATGAAAGTTTAAGAAAGAGACCCATGGGTCCTCTTCTTAAATCACTCAAAGATTTAGGTGTGGAAGCATGGTCAACTAGACTTAATGGTTTCCCACCGGTAATAGTCAGTGGAGGAGGAATTACAGGTGGTGAAACAGAAATTACTGGAGGAACATCTTCCCAATTTATTTCAGCTTTATTAATTTCTTCAGTGAAGGCAAGTGAAGAAACGAGAATATTGGTTAAGGACAGAATAGTCTCTAAACCATACATAGAAATGACCTTAAATGTTTTAGGAAAGTACGGTGTAAAAGTTGAAAATGAAGGATTTAAGGAGTTTATGGTGGAGCCTAAAAGTGAAATAAAAGGTTTAAAATTCAGAATTCCTGGAGACTTCAGTTCAATTTCTTTTTTCTTAGCGGCTGCAGCTGTTTCAAAGTCGAATTTAGTAGTGAGGAAACTAAGTTTCACAGAGCCACAAGGCGACATGAAAATAATTGAGTACCTTAAAGAAATGGGGCAGAACATAAAGGTTAAAAGAAACGAATTGTTTTTTGAAGCTGGCGAAATAGAAGGTGGAAAATTCAATTTAGAAGACACGCCGGATTTACTGCCTGTTTTAGCGGTTGTAGCTACTAAAACCAAGAAGGAAACAATTATTGAAGGAGTTGAACACGCCAGAAAAAAAGAGTCAGATAGGATACATTGCTTAGCGACCGAGTTAGCAAAGTTAGGTGTGGAAATAAGTGAGAAGAGAGATGGTTTAGTAATAAAGGGGAAAGAGAAATTAAAAGGAGGAGTCTTTGAGAGCTACAACGACCACAGACTGTTTATGGCCTTCACTTCATTAGCTATAGGCTTAGAGAGTGGAAGCATTATTAAGGGAAAAGAAAGCGTTGATGTTTCATATCCTGGTTTTTTGAATGAAATGAGAAGGTTAGGAGCGAAAATAATTGATTTAAACAGTTAAAAAGTTTGGAGAGGTTAAATTTTTGACTGGAAACATTTTCGGGGACAGATTTAAAATCTTAAGTTTTGGAGAAAGCCATGGCAAAGTAGTTGGGGTTGTGATTGATGGGTGCCCAGCAGGTTTGAAACTAAATGAAAAGGATATTCAGAAGGAGTTAGACTTAAGAAAGCCGTTTTATCCAGAAATAACCACTACAAGGTTTGAAAAAGATAAAGTGGAAATCCTTTCAGGCGTTTTCAGAGGTTACACAACCGGGGCGCCTATTGCAATGATTATAAAAAACAGAAAGATGGACTCTAGGCCCTACATGGAAATAAAAGATTTACCACGGCCTGGACATGCAGACTACCCTGCAAGAGTGAAATATCGAGGATACAATGATTACAGGGGGGGAGGAAGGTTTTCAGGAAGAATTACAGCTTCTTTCGTCATGGCTGGAGCAATAGCTAAAAAAATACTTAAGGAGGAACTAGGAATAGAGACCTTAACCTACACTTACCAAGTAGGAAAAATAAGGGTTAAGAAGTTAAGCAGAGAAGAAATAAGTGAAAAAAGGTACTCAAACCCTGTTAGATGCCCAGAATCCGAAACAGCTGAAAAAATGAAAAGGGCAATTATTGAAGCAAAGAAAGAGGGAGACAGCCTGGGAGGAGTTGTGGCTGGAATCGTTTACGGTTTACCTGTGGGATTAGGTGAACCTGTTTTCCAATCTTTAGAGTCTGAACTTAGTAAGGGATTCTTTTCCATACCTGCAGTTAAAGCTGTAGAGTTTGGAGCAGGATTTAAAGTTTCAGAAATGAAGGGTTCAGAAAATAATGACCAATACGTTTTGAGAAAGGGAAAAATAGTTACTTTGACAAATAATGCAGGAGGCGTCCTTGGAGGTTTAAGTACAGGAATGCCTTTAACATTTAAGGTATTCTTTAAACCCACCCCCTCAATAAGCAAACCCCAAAATACAGTTAATTTAAAGGAGATGAAGGAGGAAATAATGGTTCTGAGGGGAAGACATGATCCTTGCATAGTCCCTAGAGCTGTACCTGTAGTTGAAAGCATAACAAACTTGGTTATAGTAGATAATTGTTTGAAGGCAGGGGTCTTAAAAAATGTCCTCTAAAACCAAAGGAGAAAAATTGAACCTGAACAGAAGCTATGCAGAAATAAAGAAAAGGAGACAGGAAATAGATGACGTTACCTTAAGTACAGCAGCTCTTTTACTGAAGAGGCTAAAGTTGGTTGAGGAAGTGGGGAAACTAAAAAAGGAAAGAAACTTACCTGTTTTAGATGTTAAAAGGGAAAATGAATTAATAAAGGGAGTTCTTGAAAAGTTAGAAATGAGCAGGAAAGAGAAAGAGTATATTTTAACAGTATTAGGTATAGTAATTAATGAATCAAGGAGAATTCAAGGGTTTAAGGCAGAAGAAAGAAGTAAGGCTTTTTATAATTTATTCATAAAGGCTAAAGAGCTTGAAACACTTGGAAAAAAAGTTGTGCATCTAGAAGTAGGTGAACCCTGTTACGGCCCACCTGAAGAAGCAATTAATGCCTTAAAAGACTCATTAACCAAAAAAAACATGAGTTATTCCTCACCTACGGGTTTAGAAGAAGTTAAGAAAGCAATAATTGAGAAAGTGAATGAGGAAAACAGTTTAGACTTCGCAAATGAAAATATAGTTTTAACTCCTGGAGGCAAATTTGGTATTTATGCATCAATAACAACCAACATTAAACCTGGGGAGAAGGTAATAATCTTTAATCCTTCATGGCCTGTTTATGGAAGCTTAACAATGAAAGCAAAAGGATTAATTGGGGAAATAAATACAGAGCTTGAGAAAGGATGGAGGATAGATTCGGAGAAACTTAAAGAAGAAATCGATGAAAACACCAAAATGATAATTATTAATAACCCTTGCAACCCTACAGGGAAAATTTATGGGGAAAAAGAACTTGAGGAAATAGTTCAGTTAGCTGAAGAGAAAAAGTTACTGGTTTTAGCTGATGAAACATACTCAAAATTAACTTTTAAACCTTTCAAAACAGTTTTGGAATACAATTACGAAAACACAATTTATGTTGACTCCTTCTCTAAAACTTATGGAATGACCGGTTTTAGATTAGGTTACGCCATTGGAAAGAAGGAGATCATTGACAAAATTTCTTCGCTTATTTCCTTAACAGTAACTTGTGTACCTCCATTTATCCAAAAAGCAGGTTTAGCTGTTTTGGAAACAGAAAAGGAAAAGAAATACAAGGAGTTCATGAAAGGAAATGTTTCATTAACTGATAAATTATTGAAGAATCAACCAGTGAAGTACATGAAGCCTGAAGGCGGGCTTTACTTCTTCATTAAAGTTTTAAAAGACAAGTTTAATAGTTTAGATTTCGCTGAAAAGTTACTTGAAAAGAAGAGAGTTGCCGTCGCCCCTGGTACAGCGTTCGGCCAAAAATACACCGAATTCATAAGAATCAACGTTTCAACTAGAAAGGAAGATTTATTTCTAGGTTTAAAAGAATTCTGTGAAGCTTTGAACTCCATAACCAATTAAAGGAGAAAAAATTCCGTGTATAAAGACAAAGAAGTACTTTACTTAGTTAATAATCCATGTCTTTCCTTTTTTAGTAGATCCAAAAAATTCTTTATATAGTACTTTCATTATTCCTTTCCTACTTCATTTTTGAGGAAAGAAATGCCCCTTAAAACCCCTTGCTCCTTAACACAAACAAAACCTTTTTAATAGAAGAAATGCGTATTTAAAGAGTAAGATGGGAAAGTGGAGAATTGAAAAATGAGAAGGAAACTTTTATTTATAGGAGATAGGGAAGGCATTCATCCTGTTGTAGCAACAGTTATAATCGTCGCTGTATCAATAGCTATAGCCATAGCAGTGGCGTTATGGGCAACAGGTTTGGTTGGGACATTTACCAGGTATGAAAAGTTAGAAATAACTGCTATATATTATGACGGCACTGATGTACAGGTTATTGTTAATAACACAGGTTCAACAGATGTAACAATTACTGATGTTTTCGTGAATGGTATACCAGATAATAGTAAAGTGTCATCTCCTACTCTTCCTTTCACAGTTGCTGTTGGTGGTGGGCAGCAAATAACAATATCTGGTCCTCCTTCCAGCATTACATCCGGAAGCTGGCAGTCAGGGATAACATATGAAGTAACTGTTCACACTGCTTCAGGGAAAGACTATCCTAAATCAGTAGTTATACCTTAAAAGTAAAGAGGTTCTACATTTAGTTCAAAAGATTTTAAGTCTCCCAGGCTCCTAAAAATCAATTTAAAGCCCTTAACTGTAAGTGAAACTGCATGTGAGATAATGCTGCAACTCCAAAGGACTCAACACTTTTTTCAAGGTTTTAAGCAAATTTACTTATTACTTAATTTTTAGTGAAGAAGAAAGGGTTATAACCGTTCTAACCCTTAAAAAATTGAAAAAGGACCTCCTTCTTTATAAAATGGTTAATAATTAAATGCAACAGAAATAAACTGTTTTTCATGAACTGTTGTTGAAAGGGGGCATTAAAAACTGAGGGGAGGCCAGGTAGAGTTTAAGGATGTGTAAAAAATGGTTAAGATCGCAGTTATAGGTGGAGCGGGGTCAATGGGTCAAGTTTTTACCCAATATTTCAAAAATAAAAAGTTCCAAGTTTTGATTAATGATATAAATAAAGAGAAAGGAAAGAAAGTAGCTTCAATGCTTGGAGTAGAGTTTGAAGAATCATTTAAGAAAGCAGTAGAAAACGCTGATATTGTTTTCCTTTCTCTACCAATACCAGAAACCCCAAAAATACTGAACAAAATTTTTAACGAAACCACCTTAAAGACTGGAAAAATAAAGACAATAGTAGAGATAACTTCGTTGAAGGAAAAAGTTTTCCAAGCACTGGAAAAAATTGGAAAAAGGAACGTGCAAGTTATTTCTCTTCATCCGCTTTTCGGGCCAGGAGTAAAGGAAATAAACCAGGAAAAAATTGTTTTAGTACCTGTGAAAGACAAGGAAAAGGAACTTGACAAAGCAAAAGAGATATTTAATGAATGTAAATTCATTACTTTGGATTTAAGAAAACATGAAGAATTAATGGGTTTAACCATTTCATTAAACTATTTTTTAAGTCTTGTTTTGGCATTTATGTTGGAAAACAGAAACTTAAAAGAAATAGAGGGGGTTTCAGGGCCTACCTTCAAAGTTCTACTCCTCTGGATGAAAGCAATACTGAGCCAAAATCCTTCACTAATCCTAACTTTACAAACAGAAAACAAAAATTTAACAGAGTACATTGAGGAAATAGAAAACAAAATAAATCTGGTGAAAAAACTGGTTTTTAACCAAGGAAAAGCAATAAAGGAAATAAATAAAGTGAAAAACAAAATGAGCAATGAAGAATTGAAGAAAAGCTATAGAAACATGTACAAAGCCCTAAATATAATTTCATAGAAGCAAACTCTTTTAGAGCACTTAAAAGACAAAATAAACAAGGAAAAACACATTTTCTTAACTTCAGAGGAGAAGAAAAGTTTTAAGGAATAACTTGTACAAAAAGCATTTATTTAATTTCCACTAAACACTGCACAGGGCCATTGATTGTTTTTTATTTTCATAAGAGCTGGAGATAGATATGTGAGAAAGAAACAAGGACAGTAAACGAATAGGCTTAGCAAGATAAAAGAAAGTATCATTTTCGATTCTGATTCAGCAGATGACACCAGTTAAACCCTTGATTCTTAACATAGAAATAAGTAAAAATTTTTAAAAAATGAGTTGGGTGTTTAAGTGAAAATGTTTTCTTTAAAAGTTTCGGCGGCTTAATTTGTCTAATTTATCTGCTGAAGAGATAGTTGAAGGAATTAAGAGGGATAAATGGACTTTAAAAAGTTTAGCTGTTGAAATAGCGAAGGACCCTGAAATGCAATCAGTTATGACCAAAACAGCTTTAGAGAGTATCGCCACCAAAGAGGATGCAAACAAACTGAGAAAAGAAACAAAAGAAGAAATAAACAAATTAAGAGAAGAGCTGGTACATTATGTAGATAAATGTTTAGAGCGTTTGCAATGGATGGTTGGAACAAGTTTTAAGATACTCGCAATCATTACACCCTTAACGAGGCTGTTGTAGCATTTATTTCTGAAATTTTTTTCTGTGAAAGAAAACCTCCTCTTCTTTCATGAAAAATAAATATAAGAGAAGGTTAACTTTTCGAAAGCCCCCTTAAAGGTTTGAAAGGGAAACATTTGTGAACTTAAGCTGATGTATTTGTTGCAGGTTGGTTGATGATGGAAATTAAATTGTTTAACACTTTAAGCGGGAAAAAGGAAGTTTTTAGGCCGCTAAGAAGGGGAGAGGTGAGGATGTATGTTTGTGGACCTACCCCCTACGATTACAGCCATGTAGGCCATGCAAGAACCTACACAGCTTTCGATGTGATTCACCGTTGGCTTGAAAAGAGAGGGTTTAAAGTTAAGTGGGTTATGAACATTACAGACGTAGATGACAAAATAATAAAAAAGGCTCAGGAGGAGGGAGTAACTACTACAGAGTTGGTTACAAGGTTTAGTCAAGAATTTTTTAGGGATATGTATATTCTTGACATACATCCTGACATTTACTGTTTTGCCACAGGTCACATATCAGAGATGTTAGAGGTTATAAAGAAACTTGTTGAAAAGGATTACGCTTACGTGATTAAAGATGGAGTTTATTTCGATGTTGACAAGTTTAAGGATTACGGAAAACTTTCGAAGCAGAAAAGGGAGGAGTTGGTTAAGCACCGCATTGAACCTAACCCAAATAAACGTAACCCAGGAGATTTTGCATTGTGGAAATTTAAAAAACCTAGAGAGCCAAACTGGCCTAGTCCGTGGGGGAATGGAAGGCCGGGATGGCATATAGAGTGTTCAGTTATGAGTTCGAAGTATTTAGGTGAACAGTTTGATATACATGGCGGCGGAAGCGATTTAATTTTTCCTCATCATGAAAACGAAATAGCTCAAAGTGAAGCTGCATCCGGGAAGAAACCTTGGGTGAAGTATTGGTTACATACCGGTTTCTTAAACATTAAAGGGGAAAAAATGAGTAAGAGTTTAGGTAATATAATCCCTATACGGGAAGCCTTAAAAAAGTGGGGTCCTGAAGTTTTAAGGTTGTTTTTTGTTTCGAAACATTACAGGAGTCCTATAGATTTCCGTGAAGAACATTTGGAGCAAACAAGAGAAAGTCTAGAGAGAATTTATAATTTGTTGGATCTGCTGAAGCTGCTGAGAAAGAGTAAAGGGGTGTTAAGTGAAGCTGAAATCGAGTTGAAAGAAAAGGTCAAGAACGCAAAAAAGGAATTTGTGCAAGCAATGGATGACGACTTCAACACACCTAAGGCCTTAGCTTCAGTATTTAATTTAGTAAAAGAAATCAACAGGTTCATAAAGAACAAGAACGAAATAAACGAGGCATTATATCGTGAAATCGATTCATTCTTCAAAGATTTCAGTAGCGTCTTCGGAGTTCTACAAAAGGAAAGAGAAATTAAAGAAGAAATTGTTAGGGAGTTGATAGAATTAGTGATTGTGGTTAGGGATGAATTAAGGAGGCAGAAACTTTTCGCTCTCTCAGACGAAATAAGGAAGAAATTGAAGGAATTAGGGGTAGTTGTGGAAGACACAAAGCAGGGTACCCGTTGGAGGTTTCAACATTAAATAATGAAAGTTTTTAAAGTCTAAAGGCTCCTAAAAAGAAACCTATTAAGCCTATAATTAGAATAATTAAGGTTTCTTTCCTTAAATCGTTCAGTTTCCTTTTCTCTATGTACCTCCATGTCTCAAAACTTGTATAGATTAAACCTAAATCAGTTATTGAAACAGGAACAGCGTATAGAGGGTTCATGTAGTAGGCAGTGTCGGTAAGTGTTAAAGGGACAGGGCTTAGGAGAGTGCTGCTGAACAACAAAACAGAAGCAATCTTTAAAGAATTTTTTACACCTAGAACTGAAGGCAGAGACGTTATTCCCTGTTTCACGTCACCATCTAAATCTACAACATCCTTCATTATTTCTCTCCCAACACCTACTAAATAAGCCATAGAGGCCAAAATTATTGTAACAGACACAAACCTACCTGTCGAAATTAAGCTTCCAAAAAGGAAGGGGGCAGCCATTGTTACTGCTATGTATTGGTTTCCTAGATATTTCCTTTTTTTAACTTTCCAATCGTACAGTATAGCCAGTATAGCTAGTATTAAAGAGAAAATGAAAGCTAGGAAGTTGATAGTAAGTGAAACGCTTAACCCAAGGGAAAAAAGGAAAATCGAAATAGGAATTATTTGTTCCTTTCTGATCTCCCCTCTAATAAGAGGCCTGTCAAATCTTTTATTTTCCAAATCAACTAAGTAGTCAAAATAATCGTTTAAGGCGAAACCTGCCATTTCAAGAAATAGAGCCACAAAAAACCCTTTGGATAAAGTAAGGAACTCGACCTTTGCAGGTGAAGAAGCAAAGTAACCTATGAGTACACCTAAACCCATCATTAACCCATGTTCAAACCTAAATAAATCCCAGTAGGTTTTTACCTTTTTTCTGAAAGAAAACATCCACCCACCTATGGAGAACACCTATAGAGAAAGTTTTAATTCATGGGTTTTAAAGGTTTAAGCTGAGAAGCTCCTCCATATTTTTTCAAGGTTTCTCTTTTTCTGCGTTTCAAATATTTTCTTCACTTCCTTTATTGTGTCAGCTTCTTTCAATTCTTTATCAAACCTTATATTTTTTATTCTTGCAAACCTTAAGACGTAGCCTGAAGGGTAAAGTTTAGATTTCTGGATTTCATTAAAAGCCGTTTCAACCACTATTTCAGGTTTAACCCAGACAACGTACCCCTTTTCCCTTAACTTTTTTTCTAGGAGTTTCTTGGTTATCCATTCGAATTCTTGGTCGGTCAACCCCTTAAATGTTTTTCCCACAATCAGTAGGTCTGTTTTACTTTCGTTCCACACAGCTAAGAAATAGTCACTTAACCATTTCCTCCTTCTACCGTAACCCCATTGGGCTCCCACTATAACTAAGTCTAAAGTAAGTGTTTTCTTTAATTTAAGCCAGTTTTTTCCTCTTTTACCCGGTTCATAAATTGATTTAGGGTTTTTAGCCATTACTCCTTCATGTCCCTCCTTGACACAGTTTAAAAAGAACTCTTCAGCTTTTTTGTCGTTTTTGGTTAATAAAGCAGGAACCACGTTCTCTCTCCCAAATTCTCCAACAAGTTTTTCTCTGCGTTGTTCATACGGAGCGTCTATGAGTTGCTTCCCTTGGTAGTAAAGAATGTCGAAGAGAAAAAGTTTAAGTTTAATTTTTTCAGATATTTCTGTTATTTCCTTTGTTCTTCTAAACCTCCGCATCAAGTAATTAAATGGAAGAATTTCTCCCTTTCTTGAAACAGCAACAACCTCCCCCTCCACGATGTAATCGGCAGAAGTGAATTCTTGTTTCGTTAAGGTGATTATTTCAGGTAAGCTATTAGTTACTTCTGAAAGTCTTCTAGTAAATATTTTTGTTTTTCCCTTAGAATGGTGAATTTGAACCCTCGCACCATCTAGTTTAGGTTCAAGAGACACAGGACCATGCATTTCATCAAATATTTCTTTTAGATTTTCAGCGGTTTCAGCCAACATTGGTTTTATTGGTTTGAAGAGCTGTATTTTTGCAGTCAGTAGAGATTTCTTGTCGGTTAACCCTAAATAAACAGTTTCACTTATATCTCCAAGCAACATGTTAGCCCTCTTTACAGTTTCAATGTTTAAGTTTAAAAGCTTAGCCAAAGCCTGCTCTACAGTTCCTTCCTCCAACCCTATTCTTAAATCGCCTAAAATAATGTTTACCAAGTACTTAGATTCTGAAGGTGTCAAGTTCGTTAAGAGGGAAGCAACGATTTCCTCCTTTTTCTCCTTGGATTTCTTCCCTTTCAAAAGAAAGGCTTTCCTCAAGACTTCGTAGATGCCCTTTAAGCTATAAGTTGTTTCTAGAAAAACCTGCTGCTTTACAGGTTTAAAACTTTTAAGGAGACATTCAACGTATTCACCTAAATCAGCTGATTCTTTACATTTGTCTCTAAACTTAAAATTATCACCTAAAACCTTTTTTAAAGCAGATAAAATAATGCCTGAACTTATTCCTGTCTTTATCTCACCCTTCCCCGCTATTCTTCCTAAAATCAGGTTTATAGCTGGTTTAATTTCTTCCCTGCTTAATTTTCGAAGAAAGTCATTAAGAATCCTCATTTTTTCAAGTCTACTTGAAGTAGAAGCTATTTTTTGACAGGTTTCAGTTAATGAAATAAAGAGAGTCAAGTTTCCCAATCCTCTTTAAAAAAGCCTTATTAAAGAACAGTCTTGACTTTATTTTCTAGTTTCCTTCATGCATCTTACATTTTTCCAAAAATAAAATTACTTCCCCACCTTAAATAAGCATGAATTGACTAAATTTTCATCTACTTCCCTTGACAACAAATTTAATTCCTGAAACCTTTTGAACACCTGAAAGTTTTAAGTCAAACACTTTTCTACTGTGGACCTAAAAAATTTTTAGTTAATGATTTATTCTTCTCTGACTCTTTAGCCTTTCAATTCTTTTTTGAATTTCTTTTTCCTCCTTTTTAATGTTTATCCAGTGAGATCCAAGCCAGTAAATTTGGCCGCAGTTATCGCATACCCAGTAAACTTTCTGCTTCAAAAAAGTCTTTTCCGGAACTCTCCCTTTAACTTCCCAAGGTTCTGTTTTCCTTACAGGGTGATTACATTTTGGGCATCTTGAAGTGTCAGGTTTAAAATTTAAGTTTAAACCATAATTCACAGCTATTTCAGCTATAGATGAAAAGAAGCCCTTTTCAGAAACAAGAAATGCGTCAACCCCATTTTTTATAGCTTCTAAATAAAGTTTTTTATCCTTTGTTAAAAGAATTCTTTCATCCTTAAACGCAACTTTAATTACTTCCTTATCCTTAAGGTTTTCCCCTGCAAACAATGTGTCGTAACCTGCTAATCTCAAAAACTTAGCTATTCTACCAAGCATACCGTCAGCAATGAAAGTAACCATAAACCAACACGACCATAACATTTTTTAAAAACTCGTTTTTAAAACTAGAAAAATTAAAGAAGGAAATCAGCTAAAAAGTTAACTTAAAAAAATAAAGAAAAATGTAGAAAAAGTTTTTGTTTTTCCGTAGAGGTGGAAACGTGGTGTTTGAATATAAAGGTGTAAAGTTTTTCTATTTAGAGCACGATTGTTTCAGAATTACTGATGATAAAACAATTTACACAGACCCGTTCAGGATTCCTTCTCAGGAAGAAAAAGCTGACGTTGTTACTGTGGGCCATGAACACTTTGACCACTTAAGTTTAGAAGACATAAAAAAAGTGGTTAAGGAGGACACTGTAATTATAGCTTCAATAAACTGTAAAGGAAAAATTAAGGGTTTAAAAGTGGAGGAAGTAAAGTATTTAAAACCTGGAGAGGAGGCAACGGTTAAAGGAGTGGAAATAAGGGCTGTTCCAGCCTACAATGTAAACAAGTTCCGTGCCCCAGGGCAAGTTTTCCATCCGAAAGAATATAACGGGGTAGGGTTTATTTTGAAAATCGGAAACATAAAAATTTACCATGCAGGGGACACAGACCTAATAAGTGAAATGAGTAACCTTGGGGAAATAGACGTAGCTTTGCTGCCGGTGAGCGGAACATATGTAATGACCCCAGATGAAGCTGTTGAAGCAGTTAAAAGGATAAAACCGAAGGTAGCGATTCCAATGCATTACGGAGCAATTGTAGGGGAAAAAACTGACGCTGAAACTTTCCGTTCTAAGGCTTCAAACATTTGCGAAGTAGTGATTCTAGAGAAAGAGAAGTGAAACCCTTTTATTACCTTTAACCATTCCCTTTTTACTTTTCTAGCATTCCTAAACCTTTTTTGATCACTAACTTAAGTTTCTCTTTTATATCTTATTTAACGGCCAAGTTTTAAGGATTTCCTAAAACTTTTCATTCCTTTTATGATTTTTGGGGTTTCCGTTAATTCGTTAATTATGAAGTCAGGCTCTTCCCATTCATTTTCAGGTTTTAAATCTTTAAATATTCCTCTTTTAACAAGGATAGTTTTTAAACCTGTTTTTTTAGCCCCTAGGATATCCGTTTTTAAGTTATCTCCAACCATTACCGCTTCCTCAGCCGGTAAACCTGCTTTCTTTAAAGCTAAAAGGAAAATTTTTTTGGAGGGTTTATTTTCGCCAACTTCCTCTGAATACGTTTCAACGTCGAAATACTTCCTTATCTTTAAAGCTTCGAGTTTTTTCGCCTGAATTTTTACGTAACCATCTGAAATTAAACCTATTTTAACCCCTTCTCTTTTTAAAGCCTCAAGACACGGTTTCACATCCCGGTAAGGCTTCATTTCCTCATAAACCTTGCTCCAAAACAAATTAGCAAGTTCCTTAATAAGTTTAGTTTTTACTGGAACCTTTAATTCCCTAAAAACTTCTCTGAAACGTATTTCCCTATTAAACATTTCACATTTACCTTTGTATTTCCTGTAAATTTCCTTCCAAATTTTTTGATGAACTGAAATGAATTTTCCAGCTTCCACCAAACCTAGTTCCTCAACATGCTCAGCTACTTGCAAAGTGGCTTTGAGCCTAACTGCACCGTAATTGTAAAGGGTTTCATCTAAGTCGAAGAAAACGATGTTAACATCTTCCAAACCAGGACTCTCCCTTAAAAAAATTAAAGAATTACTTTCTTTTATGTTTAAAAGAGGAAAGGGGGGTTTAATGCTTCTTTAAAATCTCTTCTTCTGGAGGAGGCGGTTTAATTAATCCTTCCCTCATTAAAACTTTAGTTGATTCCCTAGCGTTTTTAATTATTGCAAAGGCTCTGTCGTAAAGCTCCTGACGACTAAGTTTAACCCTGGCTACACCGTCTTCAATTGATTTTAATGCACAAGCTACAGCCTCCCTAGGATAAACTTCCCACTCCTGCATTGTGGGTACAATATAGTCTTCGTGAATTCCTTTCTCCTCAGCAAACTTAGCTAATTCATTACCGGCTGCAATGCACATTTCATCTGTAACTGTTTTCGCTTTAACATCCAGAACCCCCCTGAATATTCCAGGAAAACCTAAAGAGTTGTTTATTTGATTTGGAAAGTCACTTCTTCCAGTAGCTATTATTTTTGCACCTGCTTCCTTTGCTTCCCAAGGCCAAATTTCAGGTATAGGGTTTGCACATGCAAAGACAATTGCGTCGTCAGCCATTTCAGCAACCCACTCCTTTTTGATTGTTCCAGGTCCTGGTTTAGAAGCAGCGATAACTACGTCAACCCCTTTCAAAGCTTCAGGTAAACCACCCGTTCTTCCTTCAGAATTTGTTTTTAAACAGAAATCCCATTTCCAAGGGTTCTTATCTTTTTCAGCTTCAAGATCTTTCCTTCCTGAGTGAAGAATACCTTTGCTGTCAACCATGATCATGTTTTTAGGGTTTGCGCCTGCTTTTTCTAAAATTATGGCTGTTCTTGTGTTAGCAGCACCTACACCCACAATTGCTATTTCAACTTCTGGAAGTTTTTTCCCCACAATTTTTAAGGCATTGATTAATCCTGCATACACAATAGTGGCTGTTCCTTGCTGATCATCATGCCAAACAGGGATTTCAAGTTTTTCCCTAGCTTTTTCAAGGATGTAGAAACACTTAGGTTTTGATATATCCTCTAGGTTTACCCCTCCAAAGGTGGGTTCAAGCCATTGGAGGGCTGTAATTATTTCATCCGGGTCTTTTGTCCCTAACATAATAGGAAAAGCATCCACTCCCCCTAAGTACTTGAAAAGTATTGCTTTACCTTCCATGACCGGTAAACCGGCTTCTGCACCAATGTCACCCAAACCTAGGACCCTTGTCCCGTCACTAACCACTGCTACATAGTTCCACCTGTTTGTATGTTCGAAAACTAAATCCTTGTTTTTCTTTATTTCTTTACATGGTGCTGCAACTCCAGGAGTATACCAAATTGCAAAGTCGTAGGCGCTCCTTATGGCGCATTTAGGCATCACTTGAAGCTTCCCTTCATAGAAGGGGTGGTAAGCTAAAGCTAACTTACTTGGTTTTTCAGCCTTTTTAAGAAGCTCTTCAACCGATACCTTCTTACTCATTACCATTTACACCTTCCTCAATTTTTAAGCGAGAAGAGTAATTTAAAACCTATTTATTTTTTACATTTTTTTGTTTAACAAGAAAAACCCTTCTCTTAAAAAGTTTATTAATACGTAAAAACTTATGTAAATTTCTAGTTTTAAGCAAGAAGAATTATGATAGTTTCTACGTGCTCCGAAAACCTTAAAGAGAAAAAATAGAACAACCTTTAAATTAATGTGATTAGGTTCTAGAATAATCTCTTCAAGGAGGGAGGGAAGCTATATCAGGTTACGTGGATAATTCTGGTTTAATATTGATAACATAGTTAATTGAATGGTTAAACATTGAGGAAGCAGTTAACGAAACAGTTAAGAAGGAAGAAGTTAACTGGTTAACTACTCAACATAAGCTGTTACCTGTTGAAGAGACAAAAGTCAATATCCTTGAACCGAAAGGAGGAAGAGAATTTTAGCAACAACTTAACTAAAGCGGCTATACATCTTCTAAACATCTTTTCAACGGGTCTTCTGGGAAACTCTCTATACTAAACGAAACATTTGTTCCTTTCTATGTTTTGCTTGTCTCCCTTACCTTTGCTCAAATTTCCGAACCATAACAGCTTAATTTCTCAGTTCCTTCCCTTTTAACTAAACAAGTAATTATTAACTAGAGTCTCTACCTTTACTTTAAAGGGTAAAGGTTTCATCCTTAAAGGGTTACTACTCAAAAACCTATAAAAACTAACTAAATCTTCTTAAGTAAATATCCTTACCTTTCCTATTTACTTAAATTATAAAAAATCATGAATTAAAAATAAAACGCCTGCATAATAAAAGAGTAACAAAGGGTTGTTCTATTTTTCATTTAAAGCAAAAGAGCTATTTCTAACCTGTAAAATTCCACTTTCCTTGGAACTGGGAGGAAAACACCTTGCAATCTAAAAAACTTTTCGGTCAAGATCGAGAAGTTAAGCAAAGTAGCCAAAGTGAAAATGAAAAATTGATAAAAATCGGTGATTTGAAAATATTGCCGTGTAAACAAGTCTATAAACCTTCAGATGACACTTTCTTAATTTTTGACTACCTCTCCTCCTTAAAACCCTCCCTAAAAAATGAACAAAGAAAAGCTTTAGATTTGGGTACAGGAACAGGAGTAATTGCTGTTTTATTGGCAAAGAAAGGGTTTACGGTTACCGCTACAGATATAAATCCTAAAAGCGGAAATTGTTTAAAACTAAACGCTTCAATTAATAAAGTGGCACGAAAAATAACATTTAAACTTGGAAACCTTTTCGAACCTGTTAAAAAAGAAAAATTTGACCTGATAACGTTTAATCCGCCATATTTACCAATTAAACCAAATAAAGGAGATTATCTCTCACTAGCTTGGTCGGGAGGGTGTGGGGGAAGAGAAATTATTGATACATTCCTTGAAAAAGCCCCTAGTTATTTAAGAAAAAAGGGAAAAATTGTTTTTGTTCATTCAAGTCTGAACAATTTAGAAAAAACACTTGAAATCTGCAAGAAAGTTGGAATTAAATGTAAAGTCTTGAGAGAGAAAAAATTTTTCTTTGAAACACTTTATCTTATCACGGGTAAGCCGGAAATGGAAGTAACTCTTTCAAAGCATTGAATTCTTCTATTTAGTTTAACCTTGGTCTTTCATAATTTATTCCCTTCAACAAAATCCTTTAAACAGGTTTAAAGGGAGGTTTTGAATTTTGAGAACATTGAGAATCTATGTTTTAGATGGTAACTGTCACTTGAAACCTGTCAACTTTAAAATTAACCTTCTTCTCTTAGGTGGGTGGAGTGGAAGAAATCAAACTGAAGTTAAGAAACACATTGAGGAACTTGCTAAAACAGGAGTGCCTAAGCCTAAGAAAACACCTATTGTCTTCCCTGTCAGTACATATTTAATAAATACTCTCGATGAAGTTGAGGTTCAACATAAATTCACCAATGGAGAAGTTGAATATGTACTTTTTGTAGATGAAAACATAAAGTATGTCACAGTAGGAAGCGACCACACAGATAGAAGCCTTGAAAAATTAAGTGTGGAAAAAGCTAAACAAGCATATCCTAAAATTATAGCTCCAATAGTTTGGCGTTACAAAGACGTTGAAGGCCATTGGGATAAAATAATACTTAAAAGCATAATTAAACTTAACGGTGAAAAAATACTTTACCAAAAATCTGCACTCAAAACTTTACTTCCACCGAAAAAATTTCTTGAGATAGTCGATAGAGACAAACTAAGTAAAAAAGGATTAATTATTTTTTCAGGGACAATTCCAACAGTTACAGGGAAACTTCAATTTCCAGAAAGTTTCCAAATTGAAATGATTGATCCAGTCTTAAAAAGATGTATATCTTACCAGTACAGAATCAAGGTGTTGCCTTCAATTACTTGATCCTCTGACACATATTTACTGCCGCTGTTACTGCTTCACAATACAAAAACAGTTCTTTCTTATTTTTTTCCAGCTCTTCCATGCAATCCAGCTTTCAATTAAGAAAGTGTTGTTTTTAAGGACTCTGCAAAGGAAACTTTAATGATATGTGAAGGAAAACGTCTGAAATAAGTATTGAGCAAAGCGAAAAGTTGTTTCCATTTAACAAATACTTAACAATAAATTTTCCGTGTTTTCCTAAATGTTCATAAACTATTCTTTAAATAAATTCTAGAATAGAAACTAATTAAGCTCTAATTTACATTTTCCAGTGTGAATTCACTGTCTCCCACCCCTATTTGTGCAGCGTAACTTATGGACTTTATATCTTCAGGTTTCTTTCCTTTAAGTTTAGGTTCAATTCTTGACAGTAATTGAAGCCCTACAGTGTCCAAAGCCACAGGGTCTTTTCCGGCAAGCATGTACCCTAACTTTGCTTTTTTTCCTCCGTGTCTTACTTCTTGAGCATTTAAAAGGGTTTCTACAGCGTCCATAATCAATAAGTCTGGGTTAATTACAGAGTTCAGTTCAGCTATTCCTTTATGGATGTCTTTAATCTTTGCATGCATCTTGATCCTGTCCCATTTTGAAACCAGTCCAAACTGGTTTTTTAAAGCCCCAGTTAAACCGCAAACTTTATGAACCTTTAAAACAGGGAGAGAAATAAAATATTCGAACTTGAAAGGAATCACAGAAACTTTTAAACCATAACCTCTGCCACTCCTAACCTTCACCATTTCGCTGCTGTTTAAATCAATTAAGGGAACATTAAACTTATCGCAAACCCTTTTCAACGGGTGTTCTTCAATAATTTTCCTTGAATCCCCTGCATCAAAGGCAGGTCCATCCCCAACCACAACCTTTTTATTTCCAAGTTTAGAAAGTAAAGCGTTTAAAACTTCAGGGTGCGTTGTAGTTGGGTAACTTTCATAAGACACAATGTTCGGCTTTATAAATATCATCTTAACTCTTGAAATTTCTTCTTGGTAAATTTCTAATATTTTAGTGACGAAATCAACTCTATCCTTCACTCTCCCCACATAGACTACAGCCATAAAAAATAAAGTTTTTCATAGAAAAATAAAGTTATATGTTTTTATCGTAAACTTGTTGAATTTAAGGATTCACTTCCTTCGTTGAAGAGAATGTTTAAAGTTTTTATTATTTCTTTATCCACCCCATTTTCAGCTGCTGGTGCAAGTTCAAATTCTGCTTGAGCCACCTCCTTTTTTGGATACCCAGAACTTCTATGTTCTTCAATAATTGAGAGCCAAGATTCAACTATTATAACTAACTCTTAATCTAAGTAAATCTAAGTGGAGGACACTATTTTTCTTTTCACCCTTTTCCCAATACGAACCCCCTTGGAGTCACAAACTGAAACTGATTCTTTCCAGAACAGAAAATGTTTAAAAGACCAAGAAGGTAAGTTTTAGGTTTAAAGATTGAAAATTAAAAATGAAAATGTAACTGGTGAAGGAACCGTTAGAGAAGCTGAGGCTAAGCAGTTTATTCTAGAAAACTTAGCGAAAGTTCTTACAGTGAATTTTCAAGAGAAAAACACAACTTCTTACCTTAATTTATCCTTTCTACCGAAAGGAAGTATCCTGATTGATAAATTGAACAATAAAGAATTTAAAGTTGATAATCCTGGCAATTTTAAAATTAAAGAAACTTACCCGCAGTTGAGGAAGTAATATTTTAGTATTAAAAGAGTTGAGGAAGCTGGAAGGATAGGAAGTGAAGTGTGCATCATAGAGGAAAATTTGAACGGAAAATTGATTTTCAGTTTTTAATTGTAAAGAATAAGTCCATTGAAGTTGTAAGTGAACTAGAAAAGTTAATAGGTTATAAAGTTAATTTTGTAATTATCCTGCTCCTCCTCCAGCACAGGCGCAAGCGCAACTTACGCAGGCGCAGGCACAGGCGCAGGATACACATGCACAGACACAGGACCTGCTAGATACGTGAGAGGTTTGTTGAGTTTGCTCGTGAGGTGTTGTAAGCACTTTCGCTGCTTCCTCTATGTTCTTGATTACCTGGTTTGATGTTTGTTCAATTGCAGATGCCACTTGATTAGCAAATTTTTCTATTGATGTGATTACTGGTACCGGCTGTGAAGTTGATGTTGGCAGTGTAGCAGTTGGAGTTTTTATTCCTGGTTTTTGCGTTGTTGAGGGAATTTCTTTTGTTGGTGAAGTGTAAGTTGGAACTGGGAAGTAATAAATATAGATTTCAGGTACTGGAATAGGCTCCGTCTGTTTTTTTCTTTGCATTTCTTCCTCTGTTTTCTTTTTAAAGTCTTTATCTATGAATAGCCAAAGTAGTTGTCTTTGGTATTGTTTAAATGCTTCACTTGCTAGTTTTGTGTGTTTTATCCGGTTCCATTTCTTTTCAACAAGTTTTTGATAATATTCCTCTGTTTCTTTTCTGCAAAAATACCTCACCTTATAATCAACTCTTTTCCTTATATACCTTAAAGTATTTATTAGGCATTTCTCTTCAAGAACATTATTTATTATGCATTTCAAAACCATACTTTCGTATCTTTTCAGTTTTAAGAGCGGTTCTTCTTTTCCTATTTTTAAAGGGGTGTAACTTAGTATTTTTATGGCTCCTTTCATAGCTAAAGAGAAAAGGATCATAGATATTATTTTTCCTGGATGTGTTTTCAACAAAACAGCTGCTTCAACAGGATCCAAGTCTTTTCTTGGGCCCATAAACTCTATTTCGAACTCTGGATCTTTATACTCATTCCTTATAATTGGTCTTCTAATTAAAGTGTAGAATATGAACCCAGTGAAAAGTAGGAAAGGGAACAGGTTGAAGAAAAAGTTTAAGGGTTCAGTAGGGGAAGGGTTTTCTGTTACTGAAAAAGGCTTTTCTTTACCGGTTTGTACGTATTGTTTAGGAAAGGAAACTCCAACTATGTACTTCGTGGTTGGCGGTAGGTTCTGTTTTTCCCAATACACCCATGTCCTTCCGTCCTTAGTTAATCCACTGTTCATCCAGTAGTTTTGGGTGGTTTTCACATCTTCTATTTTAACTCCCTCAGGCAGGACTATACGTATCCTTAACTTTTTTATTTCTGCAGGTGGACTTTCCCACCAAGCTGGAATGAACATTACCCCCACATTCCCTTTATTTGTTTCGTCGCTGTAAATTATTTTGTTTATTTTAGCGGTAACTTCAATTGTGAATTCTTCCCCTGAATTAAGGGTTCGCGCCACATAAACTGTTAAACCATTCCAGTTATTTTTCTCTTCCCTGTAGTAATTTATCCAGTTTCTGCTGTCGTTAGTTGAGACTTGCACATTTGAGAAGTACTTGTTCGGAAGGGGAATTGAAACACATTTTTGAATTTGACCTCTTAAAAGGTGGAATTTCAAGTAGAGGTAAAGATTTACTGAACCATCCCTATTTATTTCTAGGTTGTAAAATTCTTTCAAAATTTCCCATTCCAAACCTTGTCCAGTAACTTGATAAGTGAACATAAGAAGGGAACCTATGAAAAGTATTGTTAACAAGAGAATATGTATTTCCTTATTTTTCATTATTCACACCTTCCTTAACATTTTCTAACTCCCTTCCTTTAAAGAAAAAAGAGAACAGCAATTAAAAAATAAAAAGAACCTTTTTAAAAAATACAGTAGAAATTACAGTAAAAACACAAGAAGATAGGAAAATAATTTTCTTGTTTTCTGAAGGGGGGAGAGTTAAGAAATGGATTTCAAGTATGTTGAAGTAAATAAAGAAGAAGAAATTGCAGTTGTCAAGTTGAATAGACCCGAAAAATTAAACACTTTAAACCTTGAAGGATTAAGGGAGCTACTTGAAGTTTTCACTGTTTTGGAAAGAGATGACACTGTTAAAACTGTAGTTTTAACTGGTGCTGGTGAAAAGGCTTTCTCCGCAGGAGCTGACATAAAGAAAATGGAGAAAATGAGTTTTCAAGAGGCCAGAGTTTTTTCTATTTTAGGGCATGAAGTGACGAAGAAAATTGAAAACCTAAACAAACCCGTCATAGCTGCTATAAACGGTTATGCTTTAGGTGGAGGCTGCGAACTAGCTTTAGCCTGTGATTTAAGGGTTGCTTCTGAAAATGTCAGAATTGGACAGCCAGAAATAAACCTTGGAATAATTCCGGGCTGGGGAGGAACTCAAAGGTTAAGTAGATTAGTGGGTTTAAGCAAGGCTAAAATGCTTATTTACACAGGGAAAGTTTTAAATGCTGAAGAAGCATTAGAAATTGGGTTAGTGGATTTAGTAGTTAAAAAAGAGGAGTTAATGAGTAAAGTTATGGAGTTAGCTAAAGAGATAACAAACAAAAGCAGCTTAATTTTGTCATTCGTTAAAAAGGCGTTGAATGAAGGATTTAACATGGATTTAAATAGGGGGTGCGAATTAGAAACTGAACTTTTCTCTTTATGCTTTTCAACAGAAGATCATAAGGAAGGGATGGAAGCTTTTCTTGAAAAAAGGAAACCTGAGTTTAAGGGGAAGTGAAAAAGTAGGTGAAGCTGTTGGATTTCAAGTTTACACCTGAACAAGAAATGACTAGAAAAATGGCTAAAGAATTTGCTGAAAAAGAAATAGAGCCGATTGCTGCAGAAATAGATGAGAAAGAGGTTTTCCCAGAAAAAGTAATTAAAAAAATGGGTGAACTTGGTTTAATGGGTGTATTTATTCCTGAAGAGTATGGAGGAGCAGGTTTGGACACTGTAAGTTACGCTTTAGCTGAAGAAGAAATTTCTAAGGCCAGTGCATCTGTTGGTGTAATAATGTCTGTCAACAACTCCCTAGTCTGTGACCCTCTTTATAAGTTTGGAAACAATGAACAAAGAAGTAAATACCTGAAACCTTTAGCTAGTGGCCAAAAACTCGGTGCTTTTGCCTTAACAGAACCTAATTATGGCTCAGATGCTGCAGGAATAGAATGTAAAGCTGTTAAAGAAGGAGATTTTTATATTCTAAATGGGAACAAACAGTTCATCACAAACGGTAAAGAAGCTAAAATCTTCATTGTTTTTGCAAGGACAGGTACAAAGGAGCAGAGACATAGAGGAATAAGTGCCTTCATTGTTGAGAAAGGCTTTAAGGGCTTCAAAGTTGGAAAAGAAGAAAAGAAGCTTGGAATTAGAGGAAGTTCAACCACTGAATTAATATTTAACAATTGTACAGTGCCAAAGGAAAACCTTTTAGGAACTGAAAATGAAGGGTTTAAAATAGCTATGTTTACATTGGATGGTGGAAGGATAGGGATAGGTGCCCAAGCTTTAGGAATTGCCCAAGCAGCTTTTGAAGCAAGTGTAAAGTACTCGAAAGAAAGAGTTCAGTTTCAGAAACCAATAAGTAATTTCCAAGCTATTCAATGGATGCTTGCAGACATGGCCACAGAAATTGAAGCAGCAAGACTTTTAATTTTAAAAGCAGCATACCTGAAAGATAAAGGAGAAAAGGAAGAGTACATTAAGCTTTCTTCAATGGCTAAACTTTACGCTTCAGAAGTAGCAATGAAAACAACAATTAAAGCAATCCAGATACATGGAGGATACGGGTACACAAAGGATTACCCTGTTGAAAGATACTTCAGAGACGCCAAAATAACTGAAATATATGAAGGAACAAACGAAATACAAAGGATAGTTATAGCGAGAAGGGTACTCAAAAACTTCTAAAAATATTAAGTTTAAAAAAATTTTTAGTTTCTGTAACCAACTTTCCTTTTTTACAGGACTCCCGGACCACTTAGAAATAAAACCTAGAAAGAAAGTAAAAAAATGTGTTTAAGAAATGAGGCTGTTAACGCCAGCGACTTAACAAGGATCATTTAACCATGAAAGGCTAATATACAGGACAAAAAGCACGTGTAAATAATTTATTGTCCAAAGTAAAAAAAGGGAAGTTGAAAGGCGAAGTGTAAACTGACTCATGAAAAATAAGGAGCAAAGGGGTTCTATGAAGCCAGTAGGAAAGGAGGGCTCTTATAAGCTATTCTTTAAAGGACTTTGTTGAAAACTTGAATAATGTTTTGAAAAAGGGGGAAGTAATACTTAAGTTCCCCTTATTTTCTTTATAGTTTCCGTTAAAGTTGGAACTATGTCAAATAAGTTAGCTACAACACCATAGTCAGAAACATCAAATATTGGTGCATTAGGGTCTTTATTTATTGCTATAACTGTTTCGCTTCCCTTCATACCCATAACATGCTGCATAGCACCTGAAATCCCTACTGCTAAGTAAACCTTTGGCTTAACTGTTTTCCCTGACTGTCCCACCTGCCTACTTTTAGGAAGCCAGCCATTGTCAACAACAGGTCTTGAAGCCCCTAAAGCTGCACCTATTGCTTCAGCTAAAGATTCAACAATGGGCAAGTTATCTTTATCACCTATTCCCCTCCCAACAGAAACAATTACGTCTGCTTGCGAAATATCTACTTCTTCAGCTGAAGGCTTGATTAATTCAATAAATTTTGTTTTCAGTTCCTTAACCGGTATTTCAGCCTTAACTTTAACTACTCTAGATTTTTTCCCTGTTTTTTCAGCTGGTTTAAACACTGTAGGCCTAACAGTAACCATGTATTTTTCTGCCCTGGGGAAACTGAATTCAACATTTATTTTCCCACTGTACATCTGCCGCGTAACCTTTAGTTTCCTGTTCTCCATCGACAAATTTATGCAATCAGTCACTAACGGAAAATTTAACTCTGCAGCTAAAGCTGGAGCGTAGTCTAAACCATAAACAGTGTGACCTATCATTGTTAAAACAGGTTCTCTTTCCCTTAAGAAACTTGAAAGCGCCTTCACGTACCCTTCACAGCTGTAATTTTTTAAAATTTCATGTTCAATAGAAACAACTTCGTCTAAACCATAAAGGGACAGTTCCTGCGCTAGTTCGTTGGTTCCATAGCCTAAGATAACCCCTGTAATTTTGAAACCGCTACTTTTACTCAATTCTTTAGCTTTACTTATTAATTCAAAAGTTACGTCTCTAAATTTCCCCTCTCTTTGTTCAGCAACTACAATTACTTCAGACACCTCAGCCTCACCCAATCAATCCTTTATCCTTCAGTATTTCAACTATTTGTTGAGCAATTTCTTCAGGAGAACCTTTCAAGAATTTTACAGCTTTCTCAACTTTAGGTGTAAAAACTCTTTCAACTTTAACAGGAACCATTCCAAGTAATTTGTCTCTGGTAAACCCTAAATCTTCAAGTTTTAAGGTTTTAATTTCCTTCTTCATAGCTGCCCTTATCTTCATTAAAGAAGCATACCTTGGTTGATTTATTCCTGTCTGTATAGTTAACAAAGCAGGTAAAGAAACTTGGATAATTTGTTCATATCCCCCTTCCAATTCCTGATTCACAGTTAAAAATTTTTGATCCTGCGAAACCCCAACCTTGGTTACAACTGAAACATGAGGTAAACCAAGCAATTTGGCTAAAGTAACCCCTGTTTGAGTGTAGTTGTCATCAGAAGCCTGAACCCCTGTCAAAACCAAGTCATAATTTAATTTCTTAATTACTTCAGCCAAAACTTTGGCAGTGGTGAGGGGGTCAAGTTGCTCAAAAGCTTCATCAACAACTTTAACTGCTTCATCTGCACCTTTGGCATAGCACTCCCGCAAAACAAAGTCTAAGTTCCAGTTAGGAGCTCCAGCAGTCACTACTGTAACTTTTCCGCCAAGTTTCTCTTTCAACTGAACAGCTTCCTCTAAAGCATAGGAGTCCCATTCATTCATTTCATACTTAAAATTCTCCTTAACAACACCGGTTTCTTCCTCATTAATAACGATTTCTTGTTCACTTAAAGGGACAGATTTCACACAAACAACAACATCCATTTCCCAAACCCCCAAAACATTCTTCAAACAATTTCTTTAAACAACTTATTAACAAAGTTCTTAACAGGCATATAAGACATAAATTAAATGAGAAGAGGAGTCTCTTATAGGAAGATAAGTCTTTACTTTTTAATTTTTCCTATGCCTTCAAGAAAAATTATGATCCCTTTTTATGGTCTTTTCTTCTTTGTTACATTTTTTAGCCTTCTTTTTTCCTTATTTCTATATTTTTCTCTTTCATTTCAACAGAATTTCGGTTTTACATACCAGCTCCGTTATTAGTTGAATAAATTCCTGAACACTAGCCTAGTTTTTGGTTCCAGCAATTGCTGTGATATCGTATATCGTTACATCTTTTGTTTTGCAAAATTTTATTCCATAAAAGTTACTATTTAGCCCCCAAATTCTAAAAGAAAAATTTTAGGGAATCTGCAAAATAGGAACCTTAAGCGTAAGTTTAAATAAAATATAGGAAGAGAATAACTGTTTAGGATTTCTATAGCAAAAATTCAGCTTTCTTAAAAAGAAAAAGGGGGGGTAATGTGCAAAGTTTCAAGGCACAGTTACCGATTTAGGATAATCTTTACCAGAAGCAGTGTGAAGTGTAATTTCGTATGTTACGCCTGACTTAAAGTTGCTGGAAGTTATCTTAAATAATTGTCCATTGCCAGGGCTAATAGTGCATGGTAAACTAGGACTAGAAACAGTAGCACCAAACGCACTAGCAGGTTCCCCATTTACAAAGACACTACTAACAGTTACCGTGGAGGAGCCTGTGTTATTCGCAATCAGATAAACTCCAGTACTGTTCGCCCATGCTGCAGATACTTCTAGTTTTTCGTACCTTGTGAAAGTTCCTACTAGTCCTGTTGCCCATAACGCCACTGCTATGGCTATAGCTATTGCTACTGCCACGATTATGACTGTCGCTATTACTGGTGATATCCCTTTCTTATTTTTTAAAAGTTTCTTAACCAATTTTTTCACCTTTTCTTAAAAACTTTTAAATATTCACCAAAAATACTTATCTATGGTACTTACTTTTTTTAAATTTTTCTTTTTCAAAAATTTTTCAAAAGATTTTTTTTATGGATGAAGTACCCCTTTTTTATTCACTATTTAAGTTTTTCTTTTTAGGGGAAGGTGAGTTTGGGTTTTGGATTTATTAATTAAGGCTTGGAAGGCTTTGGATTCTGGTTTTTATGAAGCTGCAATTATTTATGCTGTTAAGGCTTTGGAGTTAAGGCTTAGGGTTGTGTTCGGCATCCCTGATTTTCACAGGGCTGGTTTAGTTGATATTCTTTATTTTGCAAAGGACCATGGTGTTAGGATTCCTCATTGGAGGCAGTTGCATGGACTTCGTAAATTGAGGAATTCCTGTCTTCATAAAGATTTTTTTCCTTCTAGGGAGGAGGCTTTTAAAGCTGTTTCTTTTGTTTCTGAAGCCGTTAAGGAAATTGAAAATGTTAAGGTGCCTGAAAGGGTTAAGGTTAAGGCTTGTAATTTGTTTAAGGCGGATCCTGAGTATAGAAGGAAGAGGGATAGGTTTTCAAATGTTTTACTTTTTGTGGGTACTTTTATTTTTTCTTTAACTGTGATTCTTTCTTTGATTTATTGGTTTGATTTGACCCGTAGCGTTTTTGAACTTCTTAAAGCTGGTTTCTTGGAGGTTTTTATTGCATGCGGGGCTGCTTTAATAATTTACTCCTTGAAGATTAAGAGAGATATCCATTTGCTTTAGTTTTTTATCTTTCTCGGCAGGACTTGTTTCTGCAATTAAGTAGTTACTTGTTCAATGTAACTGTTTCCTTTAGCTGTTTGAAAAATTATTTGATAAGTTACTCCTCTTTTTATTTTTCTTTCAGTTGAGTTGAGGAAGCTATCTATTAGAGTATATTTTTTTGTTTCTCCTGGGTTTAAGTGTATTTTTTTGAATTTTTTCTGGGTTGTTTTGTTGAAGTAGTCGAAGAAGTTTTCAGCTGGTTTTCCATTTACTAGTATGGAGGTTATTGTGGCTGCTGCGCTTCCTTTATTGGAGATTTCAAACTTTATTGTTAGGTTTTTTTGGTTTTCGTAACATCCTAAATTTGTTACCTGAACTTTCTCTATTTGCGAGTTTGTAGTGAAAATGTTTGAGGCTATTAACGCCAACGTTAAAGCTAAACTTATCCCTATCACCACTAGAATGATTGTTGTAACCGGGGTTGAGGTTGCCTTCTCTTTTCTAAATTTTTTTTTGTAGTTGAAGAGATGCAGCAAAGAACCGTCCTCCGTTTTCCTCCTTTTTATGAGAAGGGGGATTTTAGTTGAGAACCTTTTTTTGAAAAAAATGTTTTGGATGATAAATTTAAAGTTTTTAAATTTATCTTTTTATTTTGGAAGTTAAGGTTATGTTTTTATTTAATGTTCTAAATATTTTTTTGTGTCTACGCAGCTTAGGTGAGGAATGCTAAGTGGAAATGTTAAGTGTTTAGTGACAATATTGTTTTTGTTAGTATGTCACCTAAGACTAGAGTTAGTATGTAACCTGTCAATAGGAAGAGGATGAAGGGTAAACCTGGAGAAACCCATATTTGATTTTTTATCTCCCCTTCTTTAACCATTTTTTTAAGGTTTAAATAGTTTTCTTCTTGGTTTTCTTTGTTCATTTCCGGGAGAAATTTAATTTTTCTTTCCACCTCTTTTTTCTCTATTCCTTCTTGGTTTATGGAGCTTTTTATTTTGATTTCTTCAAGTGGAAAGACGAATTTTTTGCTGTTTAATTCTGTGATTTTCGTTTTGTAGCCTGTAAACATTAGAAGGGTTTTTTTTAACGTGTATAGTTTTGTTTTTTCTAAATTTTCAAATAATTTTTTCCCTTTAACTATTTCTGTGAAGTTTTTGAGGAAAAGTGCAAGGGGGACTGTCATTGAAACAAGTAAACTGTTTAAGAAAACTGATAAAGTGAAAATTGGTAATGTTTTGTTTTGCAGCGACGGAATTGGGTGGTATGGGTTCAATAAAGCAATGGTTATTAGTGCTTTTGAATCTGCTCCGCCGAAGAAGCCTAAATAAAAAGTTAAAAGGGAGAGTAGGAACATTGCGGAGAATGAAAGGGTAATTGTTGTTAAAAGAGTTATGTCTGGGAAGGAAATAAAATCTATTACATCAATGATTAAGCCTGCAAGTATTCCAGAGACCCAGATTTTATCTGAAACTTCTCTTTCTTTTACGTCTTGAAGTGAGGCGGTGAGAAGTAGGAGAAGTGTAACGGATATTCTCGCTGAAGATAACCATTCAATTATTTGCCACATTGCTTTTCTTCCCCTTTTTTTTCAGATTTTTTAAGTTTTGGGAAAGGGATTCCTTCTAAATTTTTATTTGGTTCCTATCTGCCACGTCGAAAAGCACCATCATGGTTTCTGTGTGCTCTATTTCTCCATGTTTTGGTAGATATACTATTAGGAAGTTTGTTAAATCCTCCCATTTCCTAACCCTTATTTTTAGTAATATGTCGTATGGTCCTGTGATGATTTTTGCGTCTTCAATCAGGGGGAGTTGATTGTTTTGGGAAGTGTCTTTCAGTATTTTTCTTGCCAAAATAACTTGGTTTGAGATTCCTTCTTCAGGTTTTCTTCTTTTAACTCTCATTAGAATGTATGCTGTGAAGTTGTAGCCTAATTTGTTGAAATCTAGGTTTAGTTTGTACCCCTTTATTATTTTTTGTTTTTCTAGGCTTAGGATTCGGTTGGCAATGGTTGTTCTTGGTTTTTTCAGTTTTTTAGCTAGCGCAGCTACGGGCACCCTGGCATTTTTATTCATTTCATGCAGTATTTTTTTATCTAATTCATCCAAACCTACATCAACCCTTTTTTCTTGAAAGGAGGGGTTGTTGAGGATCTCTTAAAGAGAAAGGTAAAAAGCTTTATTCAAAAAGGTTCCTTTTTACGTGGACATTGAAAAATTTTTAAAATAATACCTCATTACTTTTTTTAATTTTTAGGTTCAGTGGAAGGTGAACGGGGATGAAGGGTTACTTGGGGAGTTTTAAGAGAACAGTTTTTGAGGCTACCCCCTTCATAATTTTTACTGCTTTAGCTGAGCTTGCAGCTGGGAACATTCTTGTGAGTATGAACAGAACCCTTTCTTTTTTGCCTGGGATTTTGTTCCTGCTTCCAGGTTTAATGGAGAGCAGAGGAAATATTTCCACCAGTCTTGCTCAAAGATTAGGTTCAGCTATTCATCTGGGGCTTATTAGCTGGGAAGATAAAGTAAATGAGGAATTGAGGGAAAATATTTACGCTACTTTTTTTTTAAGTCTAATGGTTAATTCTGTTTATGTTTTCCTTTGTTACGGGTTTATGTTTTTCTTCCGCATCGTAAACATTGGACTTTTTTGGCTTTTAATTATTTCTTTAGCCACTACCATTCTTTCCTGTTTAACACAGATTTTTTTGACAGTTACTATTTCTCTTTACTTCTCTTACAAGGGGTTTGACCCTGATAATGTCACTATACCGATTGTTGCAACAATTGGGGATTTGTTAACTGTTTTTTACTTAATTTTGGTTTCGAGTTTAACCATTAATTTTTTGGTTTAGTGGATGTGGGAGGAGTTAGAAAATGCCTATTTACAGTAAAGGAAGGATTGTTAGGGAGAGTTTACCCGTTTTATTATCAGTTTTAGTTTTCAGTTTATTAACTGGGAGCCGTTTGGAGGTTGTTGGGAGAGATATTTTTTTGAGGGTTCCCAGTTTGTTTATTGTTTTGCCTGCTTTCATGAACATGGCCGGGGATTTAGCTGATGTTTTTTGTAGCAAAATTACAAGTTTGTTACATACTGGACAATTAAGCATGAACTTTAGGCCCTTAACTTTATGGGTTACAAATATTTTCGCTGTTTTAAGTGTTTCATTTATAGGTTTCAGTTTTATTTCTGGAGTAACTGTAGCTTTCACCTTTTTTGCTTCAACTTCTTTCAACTTCTTAAGACTTTTTTTTTCAATATTGTTTTCAGGGGTTCTATCCACTTTTTTAATGATTGCTGTTGGTTTAGTTATTTCTTACTTGGTTTTCAGTAGGGGAATTGACCCTGACAACTTCACTCCCCCAGTTACAACCACCGTTGGGGACTTAATAAGTACATCTATACTTCTGTATTCTCTTTCCTTAACTTTGGCTTATTGAGTTTTTAAAGGGAAGGTTTCTGAAATGTTTCATTGAGAAGAGTGAACGAAAAATTTTAAAAGAGGAGAAAGGAAGAAAATAATTTATTGTGGAGGGGATTTCACCCTTTGACGCAAGAAGAGGAAAAAATTTATTATAAACCTATTTCAATCCTTGACTCCTTAAGAAGAATGAAGGACTTAAGTGAATACCTCGTTGACCTTGGTTTCACAGCTGTTCTCTTTAACGACAAAGATTTAGCTGATGAACTTATTGAAATCAGGGATGAAATTGATGATTTAGTTTACCAGTTATGGATGCAAGCCACTTTGGCTGCAAGGGATGCTGAAGACGCTGAAAGAATAGTGGGCGTAATAAAAGTTGGTTCAGCAGTGGATGAAATAGCAAGTGTAGCACCTGATTTCGCCCATATTGTATGGGAAAACATGGGTGGGCATCCTTTAGCTAGAGAGGCACTAAATGAAGTAAAGGAGAAATATTCTGGAGTAAAGGTTTCCAGTAACTCTGTGCTTTCAGGCAAGAAAATAGGGGAACTTAAACTGGACATAAAAATTGGGGTTGACATAATAGCTATAAGAAGGAAACATAAATGGATATTTGACCCTTCAAATGATGAAACCCTTTACACTGGAGATTTAATTGTTTTTAAGGGTTCAAAAGGGGGAATTGAAACTTTTTCGAAACTAGCTACGGGCGTCATTCAAGAGGTGCCTGCAACAAAATGAGTAATGGAGAAGTGAAAAAGTTACTTGTTAAATTAATTGACACCTCAAGAGTTATGATGGATTTAGCTTACACAGCCTTAATTTACGGAAATAAAGACATAGCTGAAGAAGTTTTAATTCTTGAAGAAGACATGGACGAATTAAGGACAAGATTTGAACAACAAGTAATTTCAATGAAAAACAAAAGGGGGGAAGAGAAAGAAATTGTAGGTTTACTTAGACTTGGTTTTTTAGCTGAAAAATTGTCAGATGCTGCAGCATCTATAGCTGAAGTAGTGGATAAAGGAATAGCTTCACATCCAGTAATTAAAATGGCTGTTGAAGAAGCTGAAGACTCTATTACATTGACCCCTATCAATAAAAGAAGTACTTTAGTAGGTAAAACAATAAATGAATTGAAACTAGAAGATAGGATAGGGGTTCATATTATAGCTGTTAAGAAGGGTAAAAGATGGATATACAACCCTTCCGGTAAAGAAAAGATAGAGGAAGGAAACTTAATAGTTGCAAGTGGATTCAAAGAAGGATTAGAAATTTTAGAGAAGAAAGCAGTAGGTTAAAAACTATTGTAATTCAGGGAATCCGCGAAACAAAGTGTTAAATCCATTACTTAAATTCCTGTCACTTCTTCCTTTTCTTCTATATATTTTTCCTACACAGTTTTAAAAGGTTGAAGAGTAAAATTGTTTTTGAAAAAGGTAAGTTTTTATTCGTTTTTTCGAATAGAATTATTTAGTTTTTCGAAAAGGGATAGAAATGTTTCTTGAAACATTTTTAGGGTCAAGCTGTAAAATTTCTGTATTGAGGATTTTGGCTTTAAACCCTGAAAAAAGTTTCACGGTCACTGAACTAGCTAAAAGGGCAGGCTGTTCCCCTTCAACAGTCTATGCCCAAATAACGGAAATGAAAGGAGTTGTTGTTTACAACCCTGCAGCTAGGACCATTGGAATAAATTTATTAAGCCCATACTTTAAAGTGTTGGAGAACCTTTTCAATACTGAAAGGAAAACTATGGTACTCAAGGACATATTCAGTGTTCTTTCAAGTTTCGGCCAGTATTATTTAACAGGAGAAACAGCAATTATAGTTAGAGGGTTAACTAGAGATCTCACTATGGAGCCGAATATGCTTCATTTAATTGGGGACAGGGGAATAGTGAAGGTAAGAGGCCCTTTATCCGCCTATTCACCAGTAAAAGTTATTATTGAAGAAGAAAAAATTTTTCCTGAAGATTACGACGAAATAGAAGTCAGTTTTAGAGGGTGGAGTGGACAAGCCCCAGTTGCAACTGTTGAAAAAGCCATAATTGATGTCTTGAGAAGGGTAGACTTGGTTGATAAACTGGATGACGTTGTTGAGTTGCTGCTTTCCCCCATAGTGGAAATAAAGGATGTGTTAAAAATTGCTAAGGAGAGATATTCAGCAAAGAATACATTAAATATTCTTAATGCTATATTGACTACAGCAGGGGTTGTTGAGGGGAAGGGAAAAGTTAAGTTGCCTAGAAAAGTTTTGTTGATGATTGAAGAAGCTGTTCAGCATGTATTGGGCAGTTAAATCCTGGAGAAAAAAAATTCTTAGGTTGGAAGAAATAGATCAACTAGCGGTGAAACTGAAACTTCCAAGAAGCGTTGTTGAACGAGAAATAATTTTTTACGACACCTTAACGCAAATACTAAGGTGTTCACCTGTGCCTGTTTGTTTAAAGGGTGGCACATTGATTTCTCGTTTGTATTCTGAAATTCCAAGGTTCAGTTGGGACATAGACTTAGTTTCAAACCTTTCAAGTAAGAAGGGATATAGTTTAGATAAACTGAATAAGTGTATTGAACAGTTGGGGGGAACATATGAGCTGGTTTGTAATGAAGTGAAAGTTAATTTAGGCTTTTTCGAAATAGATGCTGAAAAAAACGTTTTTATTGATTTATTATCTCTCAGGAGACTCATGTCAACTTATTCAGTAGGTGTTTCCTTGCCAAGGTATGTTTTGAGAAGGGGGGAAGAAATAGACAAGTTAACAATGTATTTCCTGAGAATGAAAAAGGAACTAGGCTTCCTTCCTTCACTAGATTATGTTAGGTTAACTGTTTCAATTAATGAAAAAGAACCTATTGAAAGTTTTAAGTCTAAAGTGATACCTTCAATTTTAGAGAAAATCGAAAAACCTGTTTTGAAAGCTAAAGGACTTGTTTTTCCTCCTGAGTACTGTATAGCTGAAAAAATATCTAGGCTTGGGAAACCTTTAGAGTTAAGTTTAAGAGATCACCTTTGTGACCTTTACGATTTAGGCCAGTTGTTAAAATTAAAACTTGACATCTCCCTTTTCAAGAAAAGAATTGATTACTTGTACAGGGCTAGACGTGCAGTTTTACCAAGAAAACTGTTTGAACAAGTTGAAAGAAACATTTCAGTACTTACTAAGTATGGGAAATTATTTGAAACAAGAAGAGAATTTATTCTTCCATCTAGAAAGTATGAATGGAAAGAATATGTTGGGAGGGTTAGGGAGGAAATAAGGGAAATAATAAAGTTAAGCTGAAACAGCCACATTTTTCACTTTAATTGGTGGAGTAACAACTCCCCCTACCACCTTTAAATCTTTACCTACTTCATCTATTTTACTCAATAAAGTTGATGTGTCACTTGAAATCATTGCCTGTTTAATTGGGTACATTATTTCTCCTTCCTCTATCTTGAAAGGCATGTAGGATGCTACTGAAAAGTTACCTGAAGGAATGTTAGCTGTATGAGTTCCTATTAAAGAAATAACGTAAATTCCCTCCTCTATTTCGCTTAATATCCCGGTTAAATTTTTGTTTCCAGGTTTAACGATTAAGTTCGAAAAAGAAATTGAAGGTTCACCTGAATAACTTCTTGAAGCATTTCCGGTGCTTTCAACCTTTTCCCTTCCAGCCCAGTAATTATCGTAAAGAAACCCTTTCAGAACCCCTTTTTCAAGAAGAACTGTTTCCTGTGTAGGTGTTCCTTCATCGTCGAAGCTTGAACTTCCTAAACCTGCGGGGTATAAGCCGTTATCTATCAATGTAAAATTCTTAGTTGAAATTTTTTGGTTTAACTTTGAATAAAATGGTGTTTTCTTTTTGAAGACGTTGTCGCCGTAAAGTTCAGGCGCAAGTATTTGTTGAAGAAGGTCTGCGAAAGCAAACGGATGGAAAACTATATCTCCCACAAAGGTTTCAATTTTCTTTTTACCAAGCTGTTTCAAAGCTGTTTCTGAAGAATTTTTCCCGATTTCTTCAAAATTAATGTTTTTGAAACGGGTTGAAGTTGCGAAATCCATCCCTGTACCTGTTTCTTCATTGTCAGAAGAAATGGAAAAGGCTGAAGCAAATATAGATGTTCCTTTATCGTTTCCTTGAAGCCCATAACTGTTTAAGATAAGTTTTTCCCATTTACTAACAGAAATTCCGCCGCTTCCAGAAACTATTTTCTTGTTAATTTTCATGCTCTGAATCAAAGTTAGTGTTGGATCAATTAACTGTTCAAGCTCCATATTGTTTATTTCAGCATCAAACACATCCTTCACTTTCCTGTATTTTTTAGGTTGAGGTAACGAAATCCAGTTAGGATCTTTGGGTTTAAGTTTAGCTATTTTCAAGGCTTTATCAACTGTTTCAAGGATTTTCTTCTTTGATAACTGGGAAGTGTAAGCAAACCCTATGTGTTTATCAACAGTTACTCTTAAACCTAAACCTGCAACAAAACTTCTTTTTGTTTCTTTAATTGTTAATTTTTCAAATTTTACTTCTAAGCTATCCACTTCCTCGCGAAAAGCTTCAGCTTCAGAAGCTCCCATTTTTTCAGCTTCTTTAACAGCTAACTCTAAAAAATCAAAGGTATTCACCTTAGAAACCCCTTTATTTTCTGTTTTCGCCCCCCAATCACTACTTCACTTACTTTTACGTGTGGTCCTCCATCCCCTACAGGAACTAATTGGCTGTTTTTCCCGCAGAAACCTACATTCAGTTTAAAATCTTTACAGATTGCCTCTACTTTATTTAGGGTTTCCAGCGTTAAACCGCTTAATGAAACATCAAGTAAAGGAGTGGTTATTTGTCCTTTTTCTATTTTGTAGGCTTCTTGGGCGTTAAACTGGAAAGTTCCAGTGGCTGTGTCAACTTGTCCTCCTCTGCTCCCCTTAACATAGATTCCCTCTTTTATTTCATTTAATACTTCCTCTAATGAATAGGTTCCTTTAACTAAGTATGTGTTGCTCATCCTAACTATTGGTTTGTAACTGTAATTCATAGCCCTTGCTGAGCCGTTAGGTTTCAGGTTTAATTTTGAAGCTGTTTCCCTGTTTAACAAGTAATTTTTAAGTACTCCATTTTTTATCACCACCCTTTTCTCAGTGGGGGTTCCTTCATCATCAAATTTTTCTGACCCCCACCAGTTCAGTGTGGAGTCATCTACCACATTCACTTCCTCAGCACATATTTTCTTGTTTAATTTATTTGCAAGTATGGATTCGCCTGAAACTATTGAGTCTGCCTCTAAAGCATGTCCTAAAGCTTCATGCACAAAAACACCTATGAGTTCAGGGTCTATTAAGGCTGTATATTTCCCTGAAGGGGCTGGTTTAGCCTTTAACAAAACAATTGCTTTTTCAGCTGTTTCTAAAGCTTTATTTTCAAGATCGTGTTCCTTTAAACCATCAAATCCTCCCTTATTAGCTGCGTTTGACCTGTAAGATTGGACTTTACCGTTTTCAACAGCTACTGCTTGCATAGATAAGTAACAACGAGAACCTAAAACCTTTATTTCTGTTCCTTCGTTGTTCATGAAAAATTTTTCACCGTAGCCTTCCAAATAATTTACAGTGGCGTTTTTAATTCTTCCATCAAATTTTTCCATAACTTTGTCTAAATCCAAAGTGAGGGAGATCTTCTCTTCTAGAGAGATGTTTATAAGTTTTTCTCTTCCTAAGTATTCATCTTTGCCTTTAATTGTTGGCGTATCTGCTAAGGAAGCTTTGTTTTCTTCCTTAATTTTTTTACTGATTATTTTAGCTGTTTTTAAAGCTGAAACCATAGATTTAGATAATTTACTCCATTCTAGAGAAGAAGTAGAGGAAAAGCCCCATGCTCCATTGAAAAGAACAGTTATTCCTACTCCTGACTCAAAACCGAAACTTGTTTTCTCCAGTTTCCCATTACTTACAGTTATTTTTCCATTGTTTCCTTTTTCAATTCTGACATCAACGTAACTTGCACCTTTCTCTAAACCTAGTTCAATAATTTTTGAGGCTAAATCTTCCATATTTCTCGCCACCTACAAAAAGAAAAAGAATTTGCCTAAAAACCATGTTTAATTTTTAGGATAAAGCGTGTTTAAATTTACATGTTTAGTTTTTAGTTTTTTCTGTTCAGCCCATTTAAAAGCATCTTCAATTATTTTTTCTAGTGGAAGAGAAGTCATGAAACCGCTTGCAGCGTCATGTCCACCTCCCCCATGTTTTTCAGCGAAACCTCTAACTGAAACCCCTTTAAAACAGGGTTGCCTATTGATTGAACACTTAACTTTCCCGTTTCCTTTATTGAGACTACAAATAAGAACAACTTTAACCCCTTTCTTGAAAAGGATGAAGGGAATTGCTGAAAAAGAGATTTTTTCTTCGGAAAAGGTGTTTTTAGAGGTTAAGATAAGGAATTCCGAGGAAGGAATTTGTTCAGCGAAGCTGTAAGTTCTAGTTCTCACTTTTCTAACTTTCCTTATTGCTTCCTGAATTTTTTCATCATTTAAAGCTTTTAATCCTTCAGAGACAATTTTTTTAGCTAAATCAAGCCTTTCTTCTTTGTTTAAACCCTTCACTGCATCGTTTAAATCCCACGCTTCATCGTAATCATTAACAGTGTCAATTAATGGCGGATCTGACAAGTAACTTGCACTGTCAGTTCTCTTAGCTAATTCAACAGCTTCCCTCAATATTTCTTCATGAGACAGAGGCTTCAATGCCTCAAACAAAAGTTCAGCTGCACATTTAGCTGAAGGGTTATAAACTGATTTTTCAGCTTTGAAAAGGGAATTGGAGGCATGATGATCAACGTAAAACTTCATTTTTTTAAAAGGAGGCAAATCAACAACTACGTCCCATTTCAACAAGTTAAGAAACCGGTCCCCAACTTCATAAGTTTCTAAAAGGAAAATAATTGGGTTTTTAAATTTAGAGTAAAGAATGGAGGCACTAACTATTCCGTCAACATCCTTAACGTGAGAAGCACAAACTTTTCTCCCATAGATTTTAGCAGATAAATAACTAAATAATACCCTTAACTTTTCAAAGTTTTTCATGTACATAGCACCCTTTAAAGACAGAAAAGAAGAGAAATGAAACGAATCCTAAAAAAATAAGTTTTTCAACCTTTCTATATCCTATTAAAAATTCAACTCTTTCATTTAACTTTACCTTCACCATTTTACTTCTCAGCAATTTCCATCTTCACAATTTCAAGAACAACGCAGCTAAAAGGAATCTACCTGAATTCTCCGTTTCCAAACTTAACTTTGAAAAGTAAAGGTAATATCTGGAAACATAAAGGAACAAAGTAACAGTTTAAATTCCTAAAAAAAGGATGTTTTAATTATTAAACTTTGTTTAAAAAACTGGAAGATGCAGGAATTTCAACAAAAAATCTTAAACTATAAAAAATAAATGGGTTTTCTCAATAAATAAACTTCTTTTATTTTTAAACAAAAAGAATCCTCCACTTCAACATTTTTGCAGAGGATGTAGTGAGAAAAGAAAGCTAATGGGAAGAATTTGAAAATTTTAGGTTGAAGAAATGCTTAAGATTTCTGGCGGCTCCCTCACCATTACACTGTAATCCTCTATTTCTTGGTAACTGCCCCCTCCATAAATCCATATTAACCCTTGCCAAGTGTAAACTTCGTATTTTCCATTAGCACTTAAAACCCAATTTCCTGTAGTGCAGGAGGAAAGTAAAGTATTGTCGACAGGTTTTAAGTATAATGCGTTAAGTAAACCAATTATTATGCCCCCCCTTGAACTGAAGTTATAGAGTTGTTCAAGATTTTTAGTTGTAAGCATTAAACCTGTACCAAAATCGTCATTCCATCGAGCTAACCAATGATGTTCACCATTGTCTTGATTGTAGTCACACCATTCTAGGCACCTTATAAACCAGAGGCAACAGCAGTGTATATTGCATGAAGTATCATTACAGAATTTGTAGGGAGGAGGGCAAAGGAGACAGCCACATCCTTGGAACTGGTTATCATCATGCGCTTGAACCGCGAAATGGGCAAATGTTCTATATGACCGCAAAACTTCAAAGTTAGAAATGGATTTAGCTGTCACTCGATCAGTTATTAAGTGAAGCGTGAAAGTTGCGTATTTTGCATGCGCTGGAAAAGTAACAATGAGTAAAACATATGTATCAGGTGTAGATGAGAATAAAGTTTGCCATTGATACTCCATTTCTACCGAAAGCATGTTCCTTGCTTGGCAGTTAGTGACAGGGTCTGAATAAGATGCCCAGCCGAATGGAGGGAGAGAGTTTATAGTTCCAAATATGTATTCATCTTCATGCCCTGCATGTTGAAGAGCTAATTGAGGAATTGGGAAATCAAAACCAAGCACTGTCAACTTTTCCATTCTTCCTTTGTAGTAGGTGTTGCTGTGCCAACGCGTTGCAGGGTCATATTGCAGGTCTGTTTTGTTTATTATTTGTTCAGCGTCCATGTCGTCACTCCACCAAATTTTTACGGTGTTGAAAGTTGAATTGAGGAGAAACACTAACTTATTAGATTTTTGGAAATGAGTATGTGGGTTAGATAACCCTAAAGGAATTGTTAAGTTGCTGTTCCAGTCCTCAACTTGGAAAGGAATAACTTCATTTGAGGCGTTTACTCTTAACAACCTCACAGGCAAGGGCGGAACTGGGCCGTAGTCGCAGTTACTGGATTCAAGTTCTTGACCCAAGAAACGCCACACACCATCATTTTGCACCTCTACTTCATAAACAGCCTTACTTGGGTCTCTTCCATTGTATGGCTGGTTAATGCTAAGGGAGTATGTGTAACTTGGAACAGCGAAAGCGTTAACTATTACTCCCCTGTGATCTCTAACCTTTAAAGCTATTGGTACAACCCCGCCACTTATAGTTGGTAAATGGAAGTTTGGAGGTATTGTATGGTTAAGAATGTAAGTTCCGTTTTGGAAAATTGTAACTATTTCCGGTGTTTCCTCCACCCATTCTCTTACTGAGCCGTTATAGATAAATAATTTTATCATGGTTTCATCCAGGTTAAGAACCGGTACATTCCCCTCTCCAGTAACCGATATTTTTACAATGTTTCTTTTCGATTCCAGAACCTTAACTTTTAATGAAAAATATGCTGAGCCGTGGCCTGAAACTTTGTAATTATACAGCCCTACTTCAGTTAGATTAAAACTAAACCTTATTCCTACACCTGAAATACTGTCAGGGTAGAACCAGTAGGCCTTAAAAACTTCGTCACTGGTTATTTTTCTGTAAGGATGTTCCTCATCTGCTAAAGAGCAGTTTACTGGTTCATACTTTAATTCAAGACCGTAATTGGAGAAGGAAGACGTGAGCACCCTTATTCCCGCATTTAAAACTTCTTCAGCCTTTATTCTTGCAAAGGAAGAGTTCCCTGAAACATCTAAAATGGTTGTGTACGTCGCCAGTGCTCCTGCAACAACTTTCTCAATAGCTTCTTTAACTGACTGGGTTAACGAAGCAAAATTTTCGCTGTAGACGTAGTAGCTTTCTCTTTGGCTTAAAGTGTTAACATAAAGGAATAAAGCTGTCGATAAGAGGAACAATGCCATAAGAATTATTCCTAACATGTAAACTTGCGCTTTCCTACTGAATATTTTATGCTGCAGCCTTTTTACATTTTTTAGCACAGATTTTTTCTTTAACATATTCCTTTAACCACCACTAATATATGTAAGTTGCAAAACAATAACTCTTAAATCTTGCTCAATGGAAGCTATCCTTTGCTCAAGTTTAGGATGGGTTAAAGCAAGCAATGTAACAACTGGAACCCTTGGTTCTGGAGGCCTTGATAACCCGATGTTTATTAGTTTTCCGCTGCTGTTGCTTCTGTTGAAAACCGCAGCTGAACAATAACCGTTTCTTTCTTCAAAGGTTTCAAGTTGAACCTGCCAACCATTGCTTTCCATCCATGAACGGTCAAGAGCTCTTGAAAAGGACTGGTTAGGAGAGTACTGGATACCGTAAGTGTTCATTGTCTCTAAACCAAGTTGGGTTGCATTAACAACCCCTATGTCACTTATTCTGCTATCTGTTGAGGATGAACCGGTCACTACTATACTTAATCCTGGGGGACCTATACCGTACAACCCGGTTACTCCCCACCAAGTCCAGCACTGACAGTCCCATTCACCACTAATATCTCCTCCTGTAAGAAGCTGAACAATCCACCCCCAGACACAAACCCAGTCGTTACAGTTATCATAGTTTCTGTTTGAAACATAGGTGAATGGGTAACCTACTATGTTCATCCATGTCCAATTATGGTTTATGATCCCTGCACGAATATCTTGCATATAGCTTTGCCAGTTTGGAAGATTTCCTGAAACATAGTTTGAAGGAATTGGCACAGCTACTCCGTGGCAGTTAATAATTATTGTTCCGTTTGGTGGGTTTAAAAACAGGTTTTCAAGTTGATCTGTGTCATTTATTATTGTCACGTTTGTGAAGTAGGGGTCTAAGTAATTTTTCATTAGGATTGCTAAAGAGTGTGGAGTATAACCGGTTATCCACCATCCTGGAGCATCTGTGCAACCTAGTAAATAAATTGTTTTGTTTAATTTCTGCGTCTCAACCGTGAAGGTGACTTGGGCGGTTGACACATGGTAATTCACTGATTCAGCCCATTTAGGTTTATTTACACCCTTAAAGTTGGTGATTTGCCCTACCTTTACAAGTCTCACTTCTTTAATTTTTTCTCCAAGCCTCACTGTTTTATTTATTTCTTGGTACCTGTAAACTGTGAAGTTATATATTATGTTTGGAGGGAAGGAGGTGTCTAGTTCCTTTTTTAATCCTAACCAATCTTCATTATATACTGCGTGGGTTAAGTATCCTCTTTGGTTTAATTTTGAAAGTGTGCTGAGGGCGAACCCTTTAAGTTGAACCGTAGTGTATTGTTGAGGTGAAGGGGTTGGTGCCAGGTAGGCGGCAAATAAGACTATAAAGGCTACAATAGGCACTGCCAATATGAGTTCAAATGTTCTAAGCCATCCTTTCCTTTTCTTGAAAATTTCCTTGAAGTTTTTCTTCATTTCTCTCCTTCACCTGCTTAGGGGCCAAAAGTAAAAATTCACTCTATAGGATATATCGCCCACCCTTATGTTTCTTTGGGCTGTAATTGTTTCTAGGCTCTGTAATATGTTTCCACCATAGGGGTATTCTGTTCTTTGTGGTGTCTGCTTGATTTCGCCTGCAAACAGCCCAAAAGGGAGGAGGTAAATGTGTCCTTCCTTTTCTCCACTGAGCTCCTTTGCAGCTAATAAGAGATATGATTGTGAAATAGTTAAATTCACTGTTTCTCCATCCCCACTTACCAATTCCTCATTTTCAACGATTGTACTGGGGACAAATGCTTTAGGGGAATCTTTAGAAATCAAAACCTGCATTACTGTGAAGTTGAGGTTTTGGCCTCTGTTGTTAACAACTTTGATTTGGTTACTGGTTTCTATTTCTGTTTGAATAAATGAAAGGTTGGAATCTCTTTGGTAATAGTACCAGTAGTTTGCTTCATCACCGCTTAAAACCGCAACTAGGAGGAGGTATTCTTTAGGTGGCAAATAGTTGAAGGTGAGGAATGCTTCCCCTTTATAATTTGTTTGGGAGGTGTTAAATTTATGGTAAATTGAAGCATTTTCGTCTTTTAAATAGAAAAGGAAACCTTTAATTGAGGCTTCTGGAACCGGTTCGTTATCATTAGTGATTTTAAGGGGGAAAATTATGTTTCCTCCACTTACTTGAGGCGTTAACATATAAACTTCTAATAAAGGAGTGAAAACAAGCTTGAAACCTGCATTTTCAAGTCCTGTATTGTTTAAAACAAAGCTGTACGGTACATAGTAGTAAGTGGGGGCTACACATGTAAAATTTGTGGTTGGGTCGTAAAAAAGGGCTTCAACAACTCCTAAACCGCTTGGTTGACCTGTTAAGTCAACTTGCTGAGTAGGTGTTATTCTCATTGTTTTGAAAGGGCTTAATATGTAGCTTGAAGCATTTGTTTTAGCTAAACCGAAAGCTATAGGGTAACTGAAGCTGTGATTCTGGCTTAAGTACCAGTTTATTGGTGAACCGTAGGATAGGAGCATGTTATCAAGGAAAATGTTTGCTTCTTGGTAAAGTGAAACTTTACTGTTCACTTTAACTGTACGCATCATTACATTATCCATTGAAATCATTAGGAAGGGGTAAATAATCAGCATCAAAATAACAGTTGCTAAAACGTAATCTATACTTGCTGAAAAAGGCATTTCTTTCAACCACCCCCAGTAAATGAAAAGACATAATTTGTTGAGCCGTTAACAAATAATTCTTTGTAACAATTAGCTGTCACTGGTCTATACCCGGGAAGAGTTACCGAAGAGGGTTGTAGTTCAACATCATCTCCAACAGGAACCAATGCAGTAGCGTTTCTTCCAGAAACAACTTTAACCTCTATTATTTTATGGGTTTCTCCCCCTTTAACATACTCCTCTAAAATGAAAGATAAATTGTATGGTTTTAGACCTATTGAGTTTGGCTTATCTAAAATTTTCTGTATAGTTGTTTCATTCTCTATTTCAGGGCTTTGAGCTAGAACGTAAAGCTGCTGTATTTGGTTAGCTATCAAATACGCTACTGTTTTAGCTGATTCCCTGAACGTCTGGGCTCTATAGTAACCTTGGTAAACCAGGGCTCTGTAAAACATGAAAAGAGTTAAGGCTATCATTGCAGCAAACAATATTACACGACTAATAGTTACTGCTGGCATTTCTTAAAAACACCTTCATCTAAAACACCCTAACCTCCACTTCAGCTACATCGATAATTATTTCAACATCTGTACAGGCGCTGCAGGCATAACCCCCACAAAATTCGTTAAACAGGAAGTCTCTTATGTTTAAACTGTAGGGAGTGGTTCTAAATTGTAAATAGTCGTTGGGCAAGTTCAGTGGTTCAATTTCGATTCTTAGGTTTAGTGCTTGAAGTTGCGTCAAGTTAACTTGGTAAGAATAAACTTTAGCTGAAGTGTTTATGCAAGTTGCAACTAAGTAGTTTGGTTGAGGTTTTCCCGGGTAACTGGATTTTTTAAGTTTAATTATTTTCACCCAAATCCTTGTAATGTTTCTGTTTTGTGACTTAAATACTTCCTTAATTATTTTAACCCTTGGGACAGTTACTGTATCTATTGTGTCTGTGTACTGTAGTTTCTCAACTGAGAAAACCCTCATGAAGGGATCGTTTATGTTTTCAGTTGTGAAGTTTATGGGTTCCGGTTTACTTGCTGCTGGATAGAGGTTTTGGAGGTAATTGTTTCCCCTAGTGTATTTTCTAACAGGCATGCGGAAAAGTGCAGCATCAGTTACTATTTCGTCAGGGCTTGAAGAGTAATTAACAAATACCTTGAACTTGTATATATTAGTTAAAACCTGTAGATACCCATATTTCGGTATGAACTGTGAACTTTGGGTGGAGTGTAGGTTCCACGCTACACTTTCAACGTCTCTTGCAAAGTTTATCATGGAGGCTTCCGCTAACTTAAACTCTTTCTCTCCTTCATTAAGGAGTACAAGGTTGTTTATGAAGTAGTAAGCCATAAGAATGGCTCCAAGTATAAAGAAGGTTATGATTGCTATTGATATGACTGGTGATATTCCCTTCATTCCTTCCTTTCTGTTCACCCTTAAAAAATCTTTCAACCGAACCAAAATTTTTACACCTTATTTTAAAACAATTTTTTTAGTGGGGGATTGATGAAGCAGCCAATATGGAGGATATCATTGGAGTTAACCACAGTGCCAATACGGTAATCGTAGTCAAGGCAACTATGTGTTTAAACCCTGTGGATACTGAACCTGAAGAAATTTTGCCTGCAATTAAACCTGAAAGTGCAACGTTTATAATTATTGGTGAAACAAACTTTGAAAGGAAGGATTCATAAGCAACTCCTGAACCTGCTATTTTCAATGAAACATTTACGAAACTGAGCAGAAGAATAACTGCAACAACAAGTATTAGTGTTCCTAAGTAAACAACTATCAATAAAGGTTTTAAGTTTCCTTCTTTCTCTTTTTGGACGCTTTTCATCATTTCACTGTACATAGCCAAGCTTTCAAGGGTTTTCACTGATCCTCCCCCGTAATCTATTGCTTCAACAAGTAGAAACACTAACATTTTTGAGAGCCATGTTCGTGTGGTGGAAGCAAAGTAACGATAAATTTCTCGTAGGGGGACACCCCAAGACAACTGATTAGCTATTACCTTTAACCTTTTCGAAAAGAAGCCATAATCTCTATCTTTTAACTGAATTATGCATTTTTCAGGGGATAATCCTGCCTTTCTAGCTTCCACCAAGTCCCTTAGAAATAGGGCTAAATTATCTTCTACATCCCTTTCTTCTCTGCTTCTTTTAATTTCCAAAATTGCAGGTGGAACTGAGCCTAAAATTATCCAGAAAGCCAGTATTAGCGGAGTTCTAGCTCCAGAACTGAAACCCAAAGAGAAAATAAATTTGTCAAACATAGAATTGATTTTTCCTATGAAGGGGATTGAAAGGAGTAATGGATTTAAAGCTGGAACAATAAAGAAGGTGAAGAAAATTATTGAGGAGATAATGAACGAAATAATCCCAACTTTTAAAATTGACCAGTCTGGATGTGGGTACTTTGGCACAAAGAGGTCTATAAGGTAAATAAAAACCATTGACAAGAAGGGAGTGAAAAGGAATGCAAAGACAAAGAAAGAGGTTCCTGACATGAAAGGGGTCGAGGTTTCAGGTAAAGCTGTGTTCACAATATATATTGCGTATAATCCTAGTGATAAAAGGATGGTTAAGGCTATGAAGACTTCCATTAACATGCCCATTTTTTCCCCTATTTGCCTCATCTTAACTATCCGGTCTCTGAACAATGTTTCAGTTTTCACAAAAAGGAAATGTACAAAATCTCCACCTGTCCTCACAGAGGTTACATAACCTGTCAACAATTCTTTCAGATCCCTTGAGGGAATGTACCTACTTGTCTCCTCGATAGCCGTTAAAGGGTCTTTTCCAAAAACAGAAACAAGAGTTATTATTCTTTGGGCAATTAAGGAGAATGTTGGAAGGATCTTATTTGTAGCAAATGCCTTTATTGCGTGATAGGGACTTATTCCGCCAGTAGCCATAACAGAAACAAAGGTTCCAATGAAAGGAGTTTCAGTTTCTAATCCTTCAGTCCACATAGAAAGTCTTATGTCAGGAATAACCAAGAAAATAACGAAAAGCAGAAGAGGGAAGATGAAAAAAAGTTTAAGGAAAAGCAGGTTTAGGATAGGGTTATCTCTGAAAACGACAACAAACTGGTAGGTTGATACAGGTTTACCTAAGAAATTAAAAATTAAATGGAAGAAGGGGAAATTGAGAACATGGTAAATTTCAAGATTCAGAATTGTGGAGAAAGCCAGAAGAACAAGGAAAAGAACTAAACATACAAAAAAACTAAATGAGAAATAGGCTGGGGGGTATATTTTTATTTGCGCCAGTTCCATTTTTTCCCCTACAGGTTTAAAGATTTTGTATAGGTAAAAACCAATTTTTTCAAAGTTAGAGAATGAAAAGGAAATCAATTTATCAAAAAAACTAAGTTTTATTGTTTGAGTGGATTGAATTCCCCTTTTCACCTTCTTTCCGCACCTTCTTCACTCGAAAGCAGCTTTTCTTCCTTTTAAGGTTAGGATGTAGTAGAAAATAGGGGTTCCTGAAACAATAGCTACATCAGTCGAAACTAACCCTTCATCCTTCATTTTGTCAAGAACGTAGAAAATATTTTTTTCTCCGCAGCGTTTAACTAGTTCTTCAACTGTTACTTTTCCTCTGTTTAAAACTAAAATATCCAGTATTTTCTTACGTATTAGGTGTTCTTCACTTTCTTTTATTTCTAGTTTACCTTCAGGCTTCTGGACAGTTTCCATTTCAAGTTTTACTTTAGGTTCTGTCTCTATTGATGAAGGTGGAGTAACTCTTCCCCTTTGTTCTGGTCCTCCACTGATTTTTTCTTTGGTACCTTCTTCCACTTCCCTAAGAGGATACTGAATTTTTGGAATAGTTATTTCATCAAAAAAGGTTTCTTTAGGTTTCGAGAAAACTATTTCTGGGATCTTTCTAGATACTTCTTTCTTTATAGGAGTAACTAAATCTTTAACTAATTTTTCCTTTGTTTCTGGAGGCTGAGGTTCAATTGTTTCGATTCCTTTGATCTCCTCAACTTCAATTTTGATTTTTCCGGCGTAATACTTTGTTAACTCTTCCTCTAAACCGGCAAAGGTTTTTACTCCCTTCTTTTTCAGCATTAGAAGGAAGGACGCCCTATTTTCAAGTTCTTTAAGGACAGCTGCAAAAGGCACCCCTGTTTCTTCAGAGATCTTCCTTAGGTTGTAGCTTTTCTCAAAGGAATGCTTGAATGTGTCGGTGACAGGATCCCATTTAGAAACTATGAATGTTTGAAGTTTATCCCCTTCGTAACCTAAAACCTCATGAACTTCAACTATTCTCCTCACAGTCTTGTCCGTACCAGGTAAAGTAACTCTCCTTAACATCAGAAAAACCTTAAGTAGAGGGATGTAGGCTGGAGCTATGTTCAGGGGTCTTTGAGTTAAACGTTTAACTGCACTGTCAACATCTTCAGCGTGGAAAGTTGTTAAGCCAGAGTGCCCTGTAGCTATTGCTTGAACCATTACACTCGCTTCTTCACCTCTAACTTCTCCAACGATTAAGAAATCAGGTCTATGCCTTAAGGTTGCTTTTACAAGGTCGAAAAGCGAAACTTCGCCTACGCTTTCTTCACTTACCCCATATTTTTCTCTTACAGCGAATTGAAGCCAATTTTTATGGAACAGGTTTATTTCAGGTGTTTCTTCAACTGTTACTATTTTGAAGGAGGGCTTAATAAGGGTTGCTAAACAGTTTAGTAGAGTTGTTTTACCTGCAGCTGTGGCGCCTACCACGAAAAGAGGCATTCTGTTATCTAATGCAAGCCAAACATAGGCTGCTATCCATTCATCAAGAGTCCCAAGTTCCAGCAAGTCTGTTATAGTGAAAGGAACTTCCCTGAATTTTCTTATTGTGAAGGCTGACCCTTTCATTGTTACTTCCTTTTTATAACCCACTGCAACTCTATGTTTACCTTCCAGCATTCCATCTACAACAGGTCTAGCTGTAGAAACGTGTTTACCAGCCATGTGTACAAGTTTCATGGTGTAATCATCCAAGTATTTTTCATCTGTGAAAGTGATGTTAGTTTCCATGCTTTCATGCCTCCTGTGCCAAACAAAAATAGGTATTCCCACCCCGTTACAGCTTATGTCCTCGATTTGGTCATCTTTCATTATTGCATGTAAAGGCCCGAAACTTACCAAGTCCCTGAAAATGTAGTACTGAACAATTTCTTTCCTTACAGTTTTCCTTTTATGCAGTTTATATTTCTTCATTAAACGCTCTGTTTCACTGTAAATGTATTTTTTCTTGTCTTCAACTTCCTCCGGAGGTTTTATTTCTTTTTTTAAGATATCTGCCAATAATTCGCAGACTTCTTCTTCTTGCGGAGTCATTTTAGGTTCTAGGACAAAGTATTTTTTTTCCTGTGTTTCTGGGTCAAGGTAAATAGCTACTTCAGCAGGGGGGTCAACTACGTGTCTTTCAATTTCTACCCAATTTGACGGAGGGTAACTTACTGTCAATGGTTTAGGTTTCTCCCTTTTTTCCTTCTTTTTAAAAATGTTAAGAAACCCTTTTTTCTTCTCCTTTCCTTCTTCCCTTCCTTTCTTTATTTGTTTTCTCTTTTTGATTGTTTTTTCTGGTTTCTTTAATGAAAGGCCTTCCTTTCTTTCTTTTGCTTTTTTAGTGATACCCTTATCTTCCTTTTTATCTTTCTTTTTACCGATTAAAAGTTTCATTCTTACCCCTTTAAAACTTATAAAAAAGGGTTTTTCTTTTAAAAAAGATTTCTCTCCGAGAAGTAATTAATTACTATAAGTACTTACTTTTGTTATATTTGATTTCAGTGTATTTAAAAGTTCCATTTTTTTCCTTACATAAAAAGTTTTCTAGGAGGTTTCCTTTAAGTGTTTTCCTAACACTACAAGACACAATTTACAAAATTTACAAAAGCGTAACTTGAAACTCACAATGGTCGTCTCCGGAGGCTTTACATTTTATCTCTTCTACTGACACCCCTTTACCTATGCCATATTTTGCAACTGTTAAGCTAACCATCGACTCTAAAGCTCCCTTCAAGAAGCCGCAAAAAGGTTTCTTCGTTTTAACACCTTGAGTGAAGGGGTTCATAAGAAGTTTTAAAACAAAAGTTTTATCATTAACTCTGTAAGAGGCAGGAATTGAGTTAGGTGCGAATCTGTACCTTAGCAAAGACTCTAAAAACTCATCTGCGTTCCTCCAGTTATCAAAAGGTTTAATTTTTTCCCTGTCATATTTTTCACTGAAAATTTTAAAGGTTCTTTTACCTTCTGAACGGCCTGCTAAGTAAAGGAGTTCATAAGATTTCTCTTCACCCAATATGTTTTTTGTTTTCTCAAGGAAGGAATTAAGGAGAAAAACTGCTTCATCGAACAACATAATTTTTTTTAATTTGTAAGAAGTAGCGAAAGGGGAACGTGCAGCATGAGGAGGCTTAGTTTCAAGAGATATTTCTTTAGAGGGGTTTTCAATCTCCACTATAAATTTGGTAGCTTTAGGCTCTCCACCTTCCGCGGCTACGTATTCTAGATCTACCTTAACATTTGCCTTCACACCGGTTTTCGCCAGTATTTGGGAGAAGATAAATTCAAGTAAGCCTGCGACGTGGTAACAGATTGCATGGGGGGTTCTTAAAAGGGGTCTTAGAGGACTTTTTCCAATAATTATAGATATTTTCCGTGTGTCAATTGTTTCAATTGAGATTTCAGCCTTTGGGAATGTACTACGTAAAAAGGCAGCGACGAGATTCATTATTTCGTAACCGTTGGTGGGGATTGGGATTTTCCATTCAGATAAATTGTTTGGGGACAAAAAGTTTTCTTTAAAAAGTTTAAGTCCCCAGTCTCTGCCTGTAACATAAAGGACAGCTGAAAACTTTTCTTCACCTAGGACATTGTAAAATTTGGAGAGTACAGCTGATGCAGCTATTTTCTGTATCCATGTTCGCTCAATAATTTCTCGAGGAATCCACACCTCATTTCTCACCAACAAAAATTAAGTTACAAAACTTGAGGAATTCTTCAAAAGAATTTTACTTATTTAATTTATTTAGGGAAATGAAAATATAAATTTACTCCTGTTCCTTTTTTAAAAAAAATTATTTTTTAATATTTTTATTAAAAATCTTTCATTAAAAATCAAAGATTCCTAGAAAAACAAAGGGTTACAGGGGAAACTGTGCAGGTTTAAAAAAGGCTTTAGGATGGGGCTAGAATGGATTTATTAAATTTAGAAATGAAAGGGGTTTAGTTTAAAATCCTTTAGATTAGAAGTTTTAACTGGTGGGGGATTAGGGAAGAAATTGTTTTTCAGAAAAGTGTAGGGAATTGTTTAAAAAGAGATTAACTCTATATGGAGAATCCATATCTCACTTAAAAATTTAAAGAAAAGTTTTTTAGAAAAAGGGTAAAGGGGTTTCTATGACTGATGGAAAGTACATTTACGATTTTGAAGAGGGAAACATTAAATTAAAGGATTTATTGGGAGGAAAGGGGGCAGGGTTAGCTGAAATGACGAGGATAGGGTTACCCATTCCTCCAGGCTTCACAATAACTACTAAAGCTTGTGTAAGATATATGAGGGAGGGGCCTGCTTTCATTGACAAAATCTGGCAGGTAATAATTGAACACATAAGGAAATTGGAAAAGAAGACAGGAAAAAGGTTTGGGGACAAAAACAACCCTTTGCTGGTTTCAGTAAGGTCGGGAGCTAAAATTTCCATGCCGGGAATGATGGATACTGTCTTAAATGTTGGTTTAAATGATGAAACCGTTAAGGGGCTAGCTCAGCTTTCCAATGAAAGATTCGCCTTGGACAGTTACAGAAGACTCCTCTCCATGTTCGGAAGTATAGTAATGGGTGTGCCGAGAGGGGAATTTGAAAAGTTGCTGGAGGAAAAGAAGGAAAAGTACAAAGTGAAGACGGATGCAGAGCTTCCTGTTGAAGCATTAAAAGAATTAATTAAAGAATATAAGCAGCTTATCAAGGAGAAGGCAGGTGCTGAATTTCCTCAAAACCCTTATAAGCAAATAAGGATGTCTGTTGAAGCAGTTTTCAAGTCTTGGAATGGGAAAAGAGCTATAAAGTATAGGAGGATACATGGCATACCTGACGACTTAGGTACAGCTGTCAACATAGTTACAATGGTTTTTGGGAATATTGGTTGGAATTCAGGCACAGGAGTCGCCTTTACAAGGAATCCTGCAACAGGAGAAAACAGAGTTTATGGGGAATACTTGCCTAATGCTCAAGGTGAAGATGTGGTAGCAGGCATCAGAACACCTTTGCAGTTAGAGGACTTGAAAAAGGAACAGCCTAAACTGTACAGAGAAGTAATTGAAACATGTAAAAAATTGGAGAACCACTTCAGAGACATGCAGGATATTGAGTTCACAGTTGAAAACGGGAAATTATGGGTTTTGCAGACCAGGACAGGTAAAAGAACAGCCCAGGCAGCTGTTAAAATAGCTGTAGATATGGTTAATGAGGGACTAATAACTAAAGAGGAGGCAGTAGCTAGAATTAAGCCTGAAGACATAGAAAAACTTTTACATAAACAAATAGACCCAAAAGCTGAAAGAAAAGTTATAGCTAAAGGGTTAGCCGCTTCTCCAGGTGCAGCTGTGGGCAAGGTGATTTTTGATTCCGATGAAGCAGAAGAACTTGGAAAGGAAATGCCTGTGATACTTGTAAGACCTGAAACAGCTCCTGAAGATGTTGGAGGTATGGCTGCTGCTCAAGGAGTTCTTACAGCCAGAGGAGGAATGACAAGTCATGCTGCAGTCGTAGCTAGAGGAATGGGTAAACCCTGTATAGTAGGTTGCGGAGAAATAAAAATAGACACGGAGCAAAACCTTTTCCAAGTAGGAGGCTTAATTGTGAAAAAGGGGGACTGGTTAACACTAGACGGTTCAACAGGGGAAGTTATGCTGGGTAGGCTTCCTTTAGTTGAACCTAAAACAACAGGTGAACTTGGCATTATCCTTAAATGGGCCGACGAAATCAGGGTTTTAGGAGTGTATGCTAATGCTGATTTACCAAAAGACATAGCTAAAGCTGTTGAGTTAGGAGCTGAAGGAATAGGCTTAGCTAGAACTGAACATATGTTTTTGGCTGACAGACTTCCCATATTCCAAAGAACAATCCTTGCAGATAACGAAAGCAAAAGAAGAAAAGTTTTAATGAACGAGCTTTTACCTAGACAGAAGGAAGATTTCAAAGAAATACTCAGAATAACTAATGGAAAGAAGACAATAATTAGGCTCCTAGACCCTCCTTTACATGAATTTCTCCCGGAATTAACTGAGCTTCTAGTTGAAATAACAAAAATGGAAGCTGAAGGAAGGAAGGGAAAAAAGTTCGAAGAGAAAAGAAAACTTTTACAGAAAGTTCAGGACCTGTATGAGTTTAATCCAATGTTGGGTTTCAGAGTTTGCAGGTTGGGAATTGTTTATCCTGAAATTTATGAGACACAAGTAAGAGCTATACTTGAAGCAGCTACTGAACTTAAAAAAGAAGGTTTAGACCCTAGACCTGCCATAATGATTCCTGGAACAATCCACAAGAACGAATTAGTTGAACTAAAGAAACTGGTTGAGAGAGTAGCTGAGGAAACTTTTAAGAGAGAGGGGGTAGAGGTTGATTACACCTACGGAACAATGATTGAGATGCCTAGAGCAGCAATAACGGCTGATGAAATAGCTAAAGTAACAGATTTCTTTTCTTTTGGAACAAACGATTTAACACAAACAGTGATGGGCATGAGCAGGGATGACGCTGAAAGGAGATTCCTGAACATTTATTTAGAGAAGGGAATTCTGCCACATAACCCGTTTCAAACCCTTGACGAGAAAGGGGTCGGTGAAGTAATGAGAATAGCTGTAACGAAAGGGAGGAAAGCAAACAAGAAACTGGAAATAGGGATTTGTGGAGAACATGGAGGAGACCCTAAATCTATAGAGTTCTGCCACAGGCTAGGGTTAAATTATGTTAGTGCATCCCCTTACCGGATACCTGTAGCTAGGTTAGCAGCTGCCCATGCTGAAATGAAATATAAATATGGAGAACTACAGCAAACATAGGAAGGATTCTTCTTCCCACTAAACAATTAATTTAAAATCTTCACTTTCCTTCTTTAGGGAAGAGCTTGTTGTTGAAGGAATGAGAAAACTGTTAAAAATTTTAACCTTGACAAAGCTAACATATTCTTCCTTCTTTGTTAAAAACTGATTTATCGTTTTTCTGAACTTCCAAAAGTAAATGCCCCCACATTTCCCAAGATCCATTTATCAAAACATGTTTTTCACTCTTGCTGCCCAAGATAAAAAGGGAAGGAGGAAGCTAATTATTCAGAATTCAATGCCGTAAATATTTCACTTAATCCTTCATAAGATTCTTTAAAGTTTTCATAAAGGTTTTCATAAGTTTCTATGTACTCCTCCCTTGGTTTGAAAATCTTTTCTGTTTTCACTATTTTCGCAACTTCATTGAATCCCTTAATGGCATTTATACCCATAGCTGCTATTAAAGCCGCCCCTCTTGAACTTGCTTGCTGCGGGTCAACCATTTTCTTTATTTCCTTACCTGTAACATCTGCAATTATTTGAAGCCATAAGTCACTTAACGCCCCCCCACCTACCGCGTTTAATTCCTTAGGTTCAATGTTTACTTCACTTAACCCTTCAATTATCCATTTAAAGTTGAAAGCAACCCCTTCAAGTATGGAACGCATCAACTCCTCTTTTCTATTGCTTAAACTTATGTTCAAAAACCCCCCTCTTGCATAAATGTCAGGGATAGGGGACCTTTCACCGTAAAGCCAAGGTAGAAAAATTACTTTCCCTGAACCTGGCATTGTTTTAGCTGCCTTTTCATCAAAAACTTTGTAAACACTTACGCCCCTTTTCTCAGCCTCAACTCTTTCCTCTAACCCAAACTGTTCAATAAACCATTTTAGACACGCCCCTGCACTTTCTGTTTCAGCAACCAGTAACCAGTTTTCAGGATCAGCTGAACAAATCGTTCCCATCCCTCTGTCTGCATACATTAATCTATTGCCTAAAATTACTCCCACCCACCCAGATGAGCCAAGGTAGAGGTGCGACCGGTTTCGTTCAACAGCCCCTGAACCTACACAGGCAGCTGTAACATCTCCTGTTCCATTAACCACTACGGTACCTTCTTTCAAGCCCAGTTTTTCAGCTGCTTCACGTGTTAAAGTCCCTACGGTCTCTGTTGACTCTTTTATTTCAGGATATTTAGAAACAGGTACACCTATTGCTTCAGCTATTTCTTCACTCCAAACTCTCTTCCCCATGTTGAAAGTTCCACGTACAGAGGCGCATGAGTAGTCTGTAACTATCTTCCCAGTTAAAAGGTAAATTAGGTAGTCTTTAACATCCAAAATTTTGTAGGTTTTCCTGTAGGTTTCAGGTTCATTTTTCTTCAGCCACAAGATCTTTGACACCGCATCTTTTCCTCCAGGTAAGCCTCCAACCAAGTTAAGTAAGTTTTCAACACCAAATTTGCCAAGTATTTCATCAGCTTCCTCTTCAGCCCTTGAATCAAGCCAAATAATAGCATGACGAAGAGGCTTAATGTTTTTATCCACAGGTAAAACCCCAACCATGTGTGTACTGAAACTTAAACTCTTAATTTGGGAGGGGTTAATTTTTGATTCCTTCAACAGTTCCCTTGTGGTTCCAATTATTGTTTTCCACCAATCTTCTGGTTTCTGTTCAGCCCAACCAAGTTTAGGGTAGTAAGTCACATATTTCCTTGTTGAAACAGCTAATATGTTCCCTTCACAATCCATAATTACTGCTTTATGCTCCCCGGTACCTATATCATGCCCCAAAAAATAACTAGTCACAGAAAAACACCCTTTTTTGTGAAATAAATTAAAAATATAGGTTACAGATTTAAAATTTCTGCACTTTCCCAAGAGGAAAAAAAGGAAAGTAAAAATTTTTCCTTTCCACATAAAAACTTTTCCCTGGCTTTTAATAAGGTTTACTGAGGTTACTGATTGAGGACGATGTTATTTCTCCTGCTAATACTTCGCTTCATGGTTTCACAATTTATAGTTGCGTCTTTTGCACAAAAAACTCCACGAATTACACAAAAACTGCCAAAACTGCCAATTGTACCTAACCCAATCATTGTACCAATAAAACCAATAAAGTTACCGATAAAATCAATGCCAAAACCAATAAAGCTTCCTAAACCCGACCCTCCTGACCCTTCACCCGACTTCGATGTTTATGTTTCATCTGTCCATTTTGAAAACGGGGCATTAGCTGTGAGATATTGGTTATCGTTATTTAAATGGAAGGTCAGGTGTAGGGAGTGTTATGGTTTTTGTTTACGTAATTGACACAAGAAATTGGCATTTAAATGAAACTTTAAGGAAGAATAGGTTAGTTTATAAGAGTGCACCTTCAACTTCCCCCTTAACTTACCTAGTGTTCGTGGCTCATAAAAGTCGTTGTTTTCGGGTCAGGAATTTTCGAAAGCGATCCAACAAATAATGTTTTATCCGTTACTGTAAATACTTGAATCCTTCCCTTTTTTCTGAATTTTTCAAGAAATGATTTAGTGCCTTATGTTCATGATTCATTAACTTAAGTTTACTGAGTTTCTACTCAACAAAAAGCACGGGAACCATTGTATTTGCTTGATTACACAGGATGCTTAAGGTCTCAATAATTTACTTCTTTTTCTTGGGAAAATTCATAACTTCCACAAAACTTTCTAAACCTTTACGAACCATGGCAGTTTTTAAATTCTAAAAACCAGTAATGGGATTCAGAGTTGAAGTTTATGGCTGAGTAGGAAAGTAAAGGTTTAGAAGCAAAGTGAAAAAATGAAGAAAGGTTTGGATCCGTTTTAAAGCCTTGTTTGGAAGGGGGAAAGGAATGTACACAAGAAGGGATTCAGGCAGTATAAATAAATTATTTAAAGGGCATATTTTGAAGGTAGAACCTTACTTGGCGGATGTGATTCAAAAATATGGTTTAAGGTTGGTTAGTGCTTTTTGGGGAAGTGAAGAAGCTGTTAGACTTATGGCTAACGAAAATCCTTACGGTCCTTCACCTAAAGTTAAGGAAGCAATAATTAATAATTTAAACCTGTTGAACAGGTACCCTGACCCTACATGTTTTGAACTGAAAAACAAACTTGCTGAATATACTTCAACAAACACTGAAAACATAGTTTTAGGAAATGGCTCCCTAGAACTAATTGATAACATTTGTAAAAGCTTCCTTAATTTAGGTGATGAAGCTTTAGTTACTCCTCCAACTTACGAAAACTACGTTAAAAGAGTTGCTTTAAATGGGGGAGTTATCAAAGAAGTTAAAAGAGTTAAGCCTAGGTTTGAGTGGAACATTGAAAAAATAATTCCTGCAATAACTGAAAAAACCAAAGTTGTTTTTGTAGGGAACCCTAACAACCCTGTAGGAAACTGCCCCAGTAAAAAAGTAATCGAGGAATTACTAGAGGAAAATGTAGTTGTTGTAGTAGATGAAGCATACTTCGAATACTGCGGAAAGAGTTGTGTAGATCTTATCCGCAACTATACTAATTTGATAGTTTTAAGAACTTTCTCTAAAGCTTTCGGGTTGGCTGGTTTAAGGATAGGTTACGGTGTTGCTTCAGAGGAACTCGTAAATTATCTTTGGCATGGAGAAGTGAATTTCCATGTTCATGTTTTAGCTTTAAAGGCTGCTTGTGCAGCTTTAAATGACTTAAGTTACATGAGGGAAGTTGTTAGGAAAACAGTGAATGAAAGAAAGTGGCTTTTTAATGAATTCAAAGAAATAGAAGGGTTTAAACCCTATCCTTCAAAAACAAATTTTATATTGGTGGAAGTAGAGAGAAGAAAAGTTTCTGCTTCCTCCCTAGTGGATGAATTAATTAATGAAGGAATTATTTTAAGAGACTACACGAACAAACCAGGGTTAAAAGGCAAGTTTTTCAGGGTTACAGTTGGGAAAAAAGAAGAAAACAGGTTCATGATTGAAAAGTTAAAGGAAATTTTATGAGTGAAACAAGAAATTCCAGTTTTTTTGAGTAAATGTTTAAAAGTTAAAAAGAGAATGGAAAAGATTTTTAAAAGAGGAAAAGCGAGAGAGACAAGAAGGTGTTTAAATGAATACGGAAAAAAATTTTTCAGTTTTCATGTTGCTTTTTCTGCTTTTAAGTTTTAATTCACAGGTTTTGAGTGTTTCAAGCCTCAACAAGAAATTTTTTTCTGAAACCAAAGTTCCTTTAAACCCAACTTATCTAAATAACGTTAATCAAGTTGATATTTTCGTTAAAATACTGAATGCCCCCGAAAAAATTTTTGTAAATGAGGTTTTTGAAGCTGTGGTTGAGGTAAGCAATTGGGGTTTGAACATAGCTTCGGGTTTTGTTTTAAACTTTTATATTACATCCTACACTGAACCATATGGAATACGTGAGGAAAGGAGAGTTTTAACTCTTTACCCTAATGAAACCCAGCTTGTTTATTTTGACTGGGTTCCTGAAGAGGAGGGCCATTATGAATTAACTGTTTCAGTTTCTCTGCCACCACATGTAAAAGAAATTAATCCAATAGATAACTTTGACGATTTCAGTTTCAGGGTCGAAACACTACCTTCATCACCGCCTCCACCACCTACTAAACCTGTTGAAAAACATTTAAGCGAGGTATCAGAAATTAGGGAGTTTGGTTTTGTTTTCGGAGAAAAAGGAACTATTTATGACTCTGAAACCATAAAAGTTTTAATGGATAATTTCAAACTGGAAACTGGGTGTTTAGACCGAAACTTTGCTCCTCACCCTGGCAAAGATTACTTTGTAATTGGCGGGCCGTTAAGGAACAGATGCACTTCCTCCTTTAACCAACACCTTAATATTTTGTTTGAGAAAATAGGGAATGAAATTGTTTTACAAGTTGGTTCTGTTATTTTTCATTACAGCTTAAATTTATTTGGAAAGGAAGATTACAGTGTTTTAGCTGTGGATGATACAGGAAACTTTACTTCTTGGCTTTTAGAGGGGTGTACACGTTATGGAACAGCAGCCGCAGCTTTATATTTAATTAATTATAAGTACTCATTACAAGGCTTGAAAACTGTGGTGATTCATTGGCTTGACTCAGATGGTTCAGGCAATGTAACTTCCAATGATACGTTCCAACTTATTTTCTATTCTTAAGTTCCTGAAGATTTCCAGTTTGTTTCCTTGTTACTCTGCAGAAACTGCAGATTTCAGATGAAGACAACTCCCCGCAAATTCTACACCGCTTATAATTCAGTTTTTCAACAGGAAAATTTATTTTTTGAAAAGATTTGATGAATCTTAATTTGAAACCTGGTTTCCATTCCTCAATTTTAGCAATGATTTCTTTCCATTCTGAGGAGCGGCTGAAAGGACAAGTTAGATGGGGAAGATTAAAGCCTTTACTTAAAACATAAACTGCATTCTCTTTCTCTGTCCTTTCAAACAACGGCTTAATTTTGGTTAATACTTTGCTGTTTACAGAAGGAAGAAGAGGCTTCAATTTGCTGAGCCAAAAAAAGTTGTTGTTAAGAAAGTTTTTAACTGTAAATTCTAGAATATCGTCTAAGTTGTGTCCAGTAGCTAATTTTTCATTGCCAAGCTCTCGGGGAACTTTATTCATTAAATACCTTTTAACTGTTCCACAAACTGAACAGGGAGGCCTCCTGTTGATTTTAATTAATTCAGGTAATGTAAAACCTGTTTCTTTCTTTAAATCAGTTATTTCTAAAGGAACATCTAATTTTTTCGTTGCTTCCCTCACTGTTTTTTGTGACTGCTTGGAAAATTTTCCTATCTCTAAGTTTATGTGATAAGCCGTTAATTGAAAATTTAATTCGTTAGATAAATTATCAAGAGCAATTAAGCAAGCTAAACTGTCTTTTCCACCAGATACTGCTACAGAAACTTTTTCTTTTGGTTTAATAAGTTTATTTTTGATTATGAACTCCTTAACTTTCTTTTCGTAAAATTCTGTAAAGTGTTCGTTACAAAGAACTAACCCGTAAGGTTTCAAATTAACAACTGCTTCTCCTCCACATTTAACACATTTCAACAAAGGAAACCCCATAAAACATTCATTTGTCTTTTAAAAAATGTTCCTGTGTACTAAAAAGATTTTGTTGCCTTAAACATATTAACTTTTCCATTAACTAGTTTAAAAAACTCGTTCCAAATACAGCTTCCAATCATTCATAATTGGTTCCGATCCCTTTTCAAAAATTAAAAAAAGGGGATTTAATAAAGGCTATAGCTTGCCTCTCTGATTTACATACAACTGTGGAACGTTACACGATGTTTCAGTAATTTTTAAAAAAGAGGGTTAATTCCCTAACTTCTTCATAGCAATTGCTTATTCAACTTTGGGAAGTGAATAAATTGGGAAGAGAAGGTGTAGGACTTGAAACTGCATGAATTTGAAGCTAAAAAAATTTTCTCCGAACATGGAATACCTGTCCCTAATGGCAAAGTTGCTTCAAACCCTGAAGAGACTGAAGAAATAGCTAGAGAAATAGGTAAACCTGTAATGCTTAAATCCCAAGTTCTTGTTGCGGGAAGAGGGAAAGCTGGAGGAATAATAAAAGTGAAAAACCCTGAGGGAGCATACACTACCGCAAAAAAACTTTTCGGAATGAAAATTAAAGGTTTACAAGTTAAAAAATTACTTGTAGAAGAGGAACTGAAAATAACTAAAGAACTTTATTTAAGTTTAACAGTGGACCGTTCAGCCAGAAAATACGTTTTTTTGGCTTCAAGCGAAGGAGGAATGGAAATAGAGAAGTTAGCAGCTGAAAAACCTGAAAAAATAGTTAAAGTAGCTATTAATCCTCTTGTAGGCATTAAAGAATTCCAAGTTAGAAAAATAATTCAAAGGATGGGGTTACAGGAATACTTTAAACAAGTCAGGGGAATAATTAAAGCCTTTAAAGAAATAGCTTCCAGATACGACTGTGAACTTGTAGAAAGCAATCCTTTAGTTTTAACGGAGGAAAGAGAAATTGTTGCAGCTGATGCCCGAATAATTATTGATGATAACTCCTTGTTTAGACATCAACAATTCCAGAGAAGGTTTGAGGAAGAGAGAGGAGAAATGACTCAGCTTGAATTAACTGCTTTAAAAGAGGGATTTAGTTATGTTGACCTTGAAGGGAGCGTAGGGGTTATTGCCAATGGCGCAGGGTTGACGATGGCCAGCATGGATTTAGTAGCTAAGTTTGGAGGTAAACCAGCTAATTTCTTAGACATAGGAGGGGGAGCAAGTGCTGAAAGAGTAAGGAAAGCTGTTGAAATACAGTTAAGAAACCCTAAAGTGAGAGGGGTACTGGTGAACATATTGGGTGGAATAACTAGATGCGATGAAGTGGCTAAAGGATTAATTGAAGCACTGGAAGAAGTTAAAATCCAGAAACCAATTATTATAAGGATGCAGGGAACAAGGGAAGAAGAGGGGAGAAAAATCCTTAAGGAAGCAGGAATAAGTTATTTAGACACAATGGAAGAAGCTGCAAAAAAGATAGTGGAAGTAGTGAAGGGAGTAAGTGATTAGGAAGGTGAAAAGAATTGGCTATATTAGTTGATGAATCAACAAGGGTTCTTGTGCAGGGAATAACTGGAAGTGAAGGTAGATTTCACACTAAAGTTATGCTTGATTATGGAACAAAAGTAGTTGCAGGGGTTACACCCGGGAAGGGGGGAGAGAAAGTGTATGGAGTGCCTGTTTACAACTTTGTTGAAGAAGCTGTTGAGGAACATCCTGAAATAAATTCATCAATTGTTTTTGTCCCAGCTAAATTCGCTGCAGATGCTGTTTTCGAAGCAATAGAAGCAAAACTGAACCCAATAGTCGTGATAACGGAACACATACCGGTTTCTGATTCACTTGAGTTTGTAAATTATGCCAGAATGAAAGGAATAAAAATTATAGGCCCAAACTGTCCAGGTGCAATAAGTCCAGGAAAAACAAAAGTTGGAATTTTACCAGCTAAGCTTTTCACAAAAGGAGGAGTTGGGATTGTTTCCAGAAGCGGCACTTTAACTTATGAAATAGCTGACGCAATAACAAAAGCAAAACTAGGCCAGTCAACATGTGTAGGAATAGGAGGTGACCCAATAATAGGGCTAGATTTCATTGAAGTAATTAAAATGTTTGAAAAAGACCCTGAAACAAAAGGAGTGGTAATTATTGGAGAGATAGGGGGAGACATGGAGGAGAAACTTGCTGAGTATATAACAAAAAAGGGAGTGACGAAACCTGTTGTTGCTTACATAGCAGGGAGAACTGCACCACCGGGTAAAAGGATGGGTCACGCTGGAGCAATAGTTGCTATGGGTAAGGGAAGTGCAGAAAGTAAACTTGAAGCTTTGAAAGAAGCAGGAGTCCCAGTAGCTGAAATACCATCCCAAATAGCTGAGTTAATGAAGAGAACGTTAACGCAATAACAACTTGGAGCAGGGACAAATAACTTAAGTAATTCATAAAAAAACATTTCTACAAGTTTTCGCACAAGGTTTTAAGACATAACCAACTTTACACCCTTAAAAAGGTTTTTAGAAAAAGATGTTTAACCATGAAAAAGAGAGTAAGTAAACTTAAATTAATTTTGGAAAGAAAGAAGTTAGATGCCTGTTTAATAGCAAATTTCAGGGCTTCAATTCTAGATCCTACACTTTTCTATTTTTCAAACATAAATTACTTAACTCATGCAGCGTTGTTGATACATGTCCATAAAGAACCAGTAATTTTGACAGCTGAACTTGATTACCATAGGGCAAAAGAAGAAACATTCATTTCAGATGTAAGGAAAACTGAAAACGTTATTGAAGACTTAAGCAGCATCTTAAGAGAGTTTAAGGTTAGAAAACTTGCAGTTAACGGTAGATTCTTAACCTATGAAACACTTCAAAAACTGAAGGGCAAAGTTGAAATTACAGACATTTCAAAAGAAATATATAATTTAAGGGCGGTAAAAGACAGTGAGGAACTGAAGAAGTTAAAGAAAGCTGTTGAAATAACCAAAAAAGCTATCAACGAGGTCTTTACCATTGTTAAGCCAGGTTTAAGTGAAAAAGAAGTAGCTGCAAAAATAGGATACGCCATGAAAAAGTTGGGAGCTGATGACTTATCGTTCCCAACAATAACTGTTTCAGGTAAAAAAACAGCCAACCCTCACGGGGTCCCTTCACAAAAGAGAATAAAAAGGAATGAGTTACTGCTCATAGACTGTGGAGCAAAGTATGAGAATTACTGTGGTGACATCACCCGCGTAATAGTGGTTGATGGAGAATTATCTTTAAAACAGGAGGAAGTGCAGGGGATAGTTAAAGAAGCAAGAAAGGAAGCAATTAAAAAAATTAAACCGGGAGTTACCAATTTTGAAGTGGACGCTGCAGCGAGGAAAGTTATAGAAGAGTACGGTTACAAATTAATTCACGGGACAGGGCATGGAATAGGTTTAGAAGTGCATGAGGAACCTATTGTTTCTTATAAGAAGTATAAAGGGACTGAAAAAACTGTTCTGAAGGAGAACATGACTTTCACAATAGAACCAGGTATTTATTTAGAGGAAAATTTTGGAATAAGAATTGAGGATGACGTAGTGGTAACTAAAACAGGAGCAGTTGTTCTTTGAAAACATGAAGCTTGGAGAAAAACAGTTTATTCAATTTTCCACAATTAAACTTCGCTTTTCTTGAAAAAATATGCACCAACCAAGAGTACAGCTACTGCAAGGACTAAACAAACTAATAAATCCAGTTGAAGGAAGAAATAATTCATTCCTACAAGGCTCCCCCTGACCCCATCCACTCCATAAGTTAAGGGATCTAAGTAAACAAGCATTTTAAATTGAGAAGGCAGCCCCTCAATTGGGAAGAAGGCTGACGAAAGGAAGAACAATGGAAAAATCACTAGGTTCATTATTAGTTGGAAACCATGTATGTCTTCCATTTTCGAAGCTACAGCTAAACCGAAACCAACAGCAAAGAATGAAAGAAGAACCAAGAAAATAACTGCTAGAAAAACTCCTGAAAGAGAAATTTTGACACCTAAAACCAAGGAGGCAAATAACACTACAAAGCCTTGAATTAAAGCAGTGGTTGAGCCACCTAATGTCCTACCAATCACAATAGATAACCTACTTACAGGCGCAACTAAAACCTCTTGTAAAAAGCCGAATTGTTTATCCCAAAGCACTGAAACCCCAGCAAACATGGAGGAGAAGAGAACTGACATAACTATCATTCCGGGAGCTAAGAAGTCTAAATATGAGTAGTTAATGGGAATAGTTGCAAACTTTGCAGTGCTGAAACCTATTCCTAGAAAAGCTAAAAAGAAGAAGGGTTGTATGATGTTCGCTATTAATCTGCTTCTTGCTCTAACGAAACCTTTTAACTGTCTAAGCCACATTATGTAGATAGCTTGTAATTCAAGAAACCTCATTTCAGACACCTCACCCTTTAACGCCTCATTCTGCGAATGGTTATTTCTCTTCTGAAATCTCTTTTTTCATCCCTTATTTTTCTACCTGTGTAATGGAGGAATACATCTTCTAGGGTTGGCTTACGTAAGTTCACAAAGTTTACTTTCACATTCAGTTCAGAAGCTAAATTTATTATTTGCACCAATCTTTTTTCACCTGACTTAACCCCTAAGAATAATTCTTCACCATGAATTTTCAAATTCTTAACCCAGTGTTCACTTTTTAGTGCATTGTAAAGTTTTTCGGTCGAGTTGCAGCTTAAGGTTATTAAGTCGTTTCCTAATGAATTCTTGAGAGCTGCCGGGCTGTTTAAAACCAAAATTTTTCCGTGATCTATGATTGCTACCCTGTCACAAAGGTATTCGGCTTCATCCATATAATGAGTTGTAAGGAAGACTGTGACGTTTTCGCGCTTATTTATTTCTTTGATATAGTCCCAGATAGCTCTCCTACTTTGTGGATCAAGCCCTAGAGTTGGTTCGTCAAGAAATAAAACATTTGGGTAATGCATTAATCCCCTAGCTATTTCTAATCTTCTTTTCATGCCTCCAGAGTAATTTTTAACTAAAATATCAGCTTTATCTTTTAAATTAACAAGTTCCAGAACTTCATTTATCCTTTTTTTACGTTCATCCCTTTTCAAACCATAAATTCTAGCGTGGAAGTCAAGGTTTTCTTTTCCTGTTAATTGTAAATCTAAGGCAGGCTCTTGGAAAACTATGCCAATATTTTTCCTTACTTCGTGGGGCTCAGTTAATATATTGAACCCGTTAACGAAAGCAGTTCCTTCTGTGGGTTGAAGCAGAGTAACTAACATTTTAATTGTTGTGGTTTTGCCTGCTCCATTAGGGCCTAAGAAACCGAAAATTTCTCCCTTATAGATTCTAAGGTTTACATGGTCAACTGCTAAAACCTTTTTATTGTAAATTTTTGTTAAATTTTCAGTAACAACTATTTCCTTCATTTTTTCACTGTTCACCTTTGAAAATTATTTCTTGGATTTTGCTATGAGAGTCCTCAATAACTTTCACTATTTCAGAAGCTTTTCTTTCACTTATTTCTTGGTAATGAAGGGTTAAAAGTTTGAATATTTCAAATAGTTTTTTAAAAAAACCTTTACAGACGAATTTTTTTATTTCTTCCTTTTTCTTAAGAAAAAACTTTATTTGCGCTTCTTTAGTTGATAGAAATTTCTTTCCTTTCTCTGTCAAATGATAAATCTTTCTGCCGTCCTCTTTTTCATGGTAAACATAACCTAAATCTTCAAGATAAAACAAGGTTGGGTAAACCACACCTGGACTCGGGGCATAGAAACCTAGGAACTCTTTACGGATTTTGTTGATAATTTCGTAGCCATGCATTGGTTTTTCATTCAAATAATACAGCAGAAGGATTTTAAAGAATCCCTTCTTGAACAGAATAGGTTTCCTAGGCAAGAAATTTCCCGGTTTAAAATTAATTGGTTGCTTTACCATTTTTCATTCACTTTTTTCGATAATTAGATATATCTAGTTATATTTATTTCTTTTTTTAAATTTTACTTAAGTACCTAGACAATTTAACTTTTTCAGGAGAGACCTCAACCACTCTTTTATTGATTATGACTAAATGCTTAACTGGAATAGTTGAATGCGTTAATTTTTTAGCTTCCTCAACTGCGTAATGCAGCTGTACACAATGAGGGGATCCGTCAATAGTTAGTACAGTTACATCTTTAGGGGGTTTCGTTAAATTAAGCATGGTAGCTAGTTTATAAACAACCATGTTCATGTGCTCCTTTTCTAAGCAAAGAGAAAGCTTCGTCTTTCCTTTAGATGCTTCTTCAAGAATTTTTGGGTGTTCTAGTTCGGTGCAGGCGCCATATATTAAGATACTTTTTCCTTTAACAAATTTACTCCCTGCATTGGTTTCTAACAGCTCCATTTCAACACTTTTCCTCCATATTTTCAAAAACGTTTATTTTTTGAGGAGACACGAAGTGTAGAATTTAAAAAGATATTTATTAGGCTTCTTTTTGAAAAATTTCTTCAAAGGAACTAGGTTTAAGTTGAGAGTTAAGTTATTACATCTCCCTTCACAAGTCTCTTTTTCCAGAGGTGCAGGGTGAAGAAATGGATAAAATTAAAGTTGCTGTAGCTGGGGTTGGTAATTGGGGAATGAACCATTTAAGGGTTTATAGTGAATTAAGAGAAGCTGACTTAATGGCTGCCGTGGATTTAGATAACGAAAAATTAAAAAGGGTTAAGAGAGAATATGGGGTTGAAACTTATCGTGATGTCGATAAAATGATTAAAAAAGAAAAAGTGGAAGCGATAAGTGTAGTTACACCGACAAAGACCCATGCTGAACTTGCTTTAAAAGTTTTAAGAAGAAATGTGAATGTTTTAATTGAAAAACCTTTTGCAACAAGTATAAAGGAAGCTTTGGAGATAGTTAAGGAGGCTAAGAAGAGAAACCTTACTTTAGCCGTTGGCCACATAATGAGATATAACTCTGGCGTTGTTAAAGTTAAAGAGTTACTTAAGCAAGGAGTAGTGGGTAAACCATTAGTTTTGTCATTTAAAAGGTTAGGGATGATGTTTACAAGGGTTTCAGATATAGGGGTTGTGAAGGATTTAGCCATTCACGACATTGACTTAATAAGGTTTCTTTTAAACAAGGACCCCATTGAAGTATTCGCTTATACAGGCCGAGTTAAACATGTGAATGAGGATTATTCCACCGCCTTATTAAAAGTAAATGGAAATATCTCTTGTTTTTTGGAAAATAACTGGCTTTCACCCAGCAAAGTTAGGGAATTAATAGTAACGGGTGAGGAAGGAATAATACATTTTGATGACGCTTGGAAACAGTTAAAAATAGAAAAGTATTCAAGTGAAGGACGAAGGGAAATATATCCGAATCTGAAATGGAATGAACCTTTGAAAGAGGAACTTAAACATTTTTTGAGGTGTATAAGGGAAAAGATGGAACCTAAGGCTTCAGGAAAAGATGGCTTAATTGCCCTTTATATTGCAGAGAAAATGCTTGAATCAGCAAAGACAGGAAAAGTTATCAAGCTGAATTACAGATTCCCGAAACTTTAATTTCTCCCCATCGTTCTTCTCCATTTACTCAAAACTGTTAGAGTTATTCCTGTCAGGATATATAAAGGACTCGTGAAAACCTGATAGTACCTGATTAACAGCCCAGTTTTTCTTTAGATTATGTAGAAATAAAAATTTTAAATGAGTAAAATTCTGCTTTTTCCAAATGAGCGATACATTAAAGATGGAGGAAAAGGAAGTAAAGATAGTTTAAGGTGGAGTTAAGGGCTTGAAAGAGAGGTAAAGGAAACAAATGGGAATAAAAGAAGCTTTTTGGGAGAAAGCAACTCTTTTTGATTTCTTGTCCATGCTCATAATTTCCTTACATGGAGTTTTACTTCTTTTAAATTGGGAAAGCTTCCCCATAGGTATTGATTCACCTTATCATTTATTAATGGGAAAAATGTTTTCCGACTTCCACACTGTTTGTTTATGGGATTATTACGAATTCGCCCCTATAGGGAGACCTAATCTCTACCCTCCCCTTGAACATGTTTTGATTTGGTTTTTACACGATGCTTTTAACTTAAATTTTTTAGATGTGGGAAGAGTTATAGGAATTATTCAATACCCTTTAACATTGTTTAGTGCTTGGCTGGTTACGAGGCTAATTTACAACGAACATGTTTCAGCTTTAACACTTAGCTTACTTTCTGCTTGTCCAGAGTTTTGGATGTGGCAATGCTCTGTTGCACCCACTGCTTTGATAATTGCACTCCTTCCCCTTTTTCTTTACTCTTTTTACAAGAAAAATTTCCTTTTTTCAACTATTTTATTAACTGTTTTTCTTTATTCACACTTAGGTTTACCTTACGTAATTATTTTAGGCCTTTTTATCTTTTGCCTACTAATATACAGGAGAAATAAGTCTTATTTAGGGTTTTTCGGGAAAGTTACAGGTTTATCCTTCCTCCTTTTTTCTCCCTGGATTTACCACATACTAACAAACTTGGATTCGTTATCTGCCCATTTGGTTCGTTCAAGAATTCCTTTAATAGGGTTCTTGAGTATGAATCTTTTAATTCTGGTTTTCAGCATCGCTGGGTTCTTTTTTCTCTTAAGGAAGAGAAGAGTTAAGGATAAACTGTTTTTAGCTGCCTTTTTAGGTTTCTTTTCAATCTTGTTCACTTATGGTGCAAGGTATTTTCTTCATTCCCCAATAATAAATTCTTTAGTTGCCGCTGTTGGACTTGTTTTTTTCCTTAAAATTTTAATTAGCAAAATGGTGAGGTTAAGCGAAGGCAAAAAAAGAGTTTTGTTTTCAGGGGTAATTCTTGCAGTTTTTATGTTTAGTTTGTTCTTCAATTTAAAAATTGGTTTTGCAGGTGGCAGGAGAAATAAAGGACAATTCCTTGGACCTAAAAAAACTTCATTGTTCAATTTACTTCAAACACCCTTAGCTTCAGAGTTTAGAGGTTTAAAAGAGGGATCCCTTTTCTCTAGTGAAGGAATACTCATGATTGGGTTATTCCATGACCAAGATCTCCAAAAAGTTATTGCGTGGATCAAGGAAAACACTTCAGAGAATGAAATAATCCACGTAAGGACAGGACCCGTTGGTGACTATATTTGCTTAATGAGTGGTAGAAGAACAGATACAGGTATGTACAGGGAAGTTCAGACAGAAGAAATGTTCCAAGCATTAAAGAAAGGAAAGAAAAGTGGCGTCTTTGTTTTAGGTAAAAATGAGTTTTTACGCTATAAACCCTTTATTAATTTCAGATTCAAGGTTTTAGCAGTGTACGGTAAATACGTAATTATTGAAGCTGCACAAAACATCACTAAACCTTCCATTGAAGAAATGAAGGGAGAAATTGAAGGATTAAACATTTTACTGAAGAAGGGAGACATAGAGAATAATAAACTTCTTAATGAATGGATTAAAACCGTGAAGTACCTGAACCCTCCAAACTTGTCTATAGGGGTTTCCCAACAAATTGCGACATCAAAAACATTCCTAGATTTCCTAATGCAGTTAAGAAAAGAAACAAAAATTGAAAAGCTAGAGGTAACTGTCTTTGTTGAAGAAACCGAAACAATAATAAGGGATATTGAAACCTTTTTGTCGAAGAAACCGCAAATTAATAGTTTAAGAGTGATGGGGCCTAAAATTTTCTCCATAAACATTGAAGAAGCTTCAAACATCGTGAAAAGGAAGGGGTTAAGATTCGGTGTAGGAATAATTGGCCCACTCCTCCAACAAACAAGAAAAACTTCTGGGAATTTGAAAAGAATAGTTGAAAACAGCGATTACGTAGTTAGGCATACTGCTTTACAAGTGGAGTTTATTTATGGCTTGATTGAAAAGGACCTAAAACTTTTAAAACCATTAAAGAAACCTTTCTATGTACAGATAGACCTTTCAAAATCAAGAATTGAATCACCAGAAACTTTAAGTCAAGAACTAATGAGTTTTATATTGTCCTCCGGAAAATATAAGGAAGTGAAAGGGTTCATACTTGAAATTCCGAATCCGTTAATTCCACAGCAAACATCTAAATTCTTAAGGACAATCATTAATTAAAGAAAAATATTGAAGATAGGGGATATAAGCAAAGTAAGTGATAGGAAAAATCCTTTTCATTTTATAACCCTAAACTCTAGTTTACACCTTTTTCTTACGCAGCCTGAAGAATTACAGAAGTTATGAACCTCTGAAGTTACATGAAAATAGGTTGTGTCAACATGATGTTTTCTTGTATGGGTTGCTGAACCGAGCCCTATTGAGGGTTTTTACCTTTTCGAAACCATTTATGAACATTCAGAAACGTTTCTGAAAAGTATAGAAAGCAAACAAATATAAATTGGGATGTTAATATTCCTATACAGTTTTTTGGATGTTTTTCATTTAAAAAATTTTGTTAAAAATTATGTAAGGGGTGTAAGAGATGAGGAATTTCTTCCCTGTTTTAGGAATAACTCTTGCCTTCATGTTTGAAACTGTAAGCATGTATTACATTGATTTATCTTTGAGAGGCTGGTTCAGTTTTTACGCTTTTGAAGCTGCACTTTTCTCTTGTTTAGCTGTTGTTTCCCTTCTTATTTCACTTTCCCAAAAAACTTTATTCAAGAACTTAATAAAAATAATTCATGGGAAGTAAATTCTTAACCATTCCTTATTTCTTCAAAAGTACAACTCTGCTCGGTTTAAATTCATCAACTATTTCGTACCCTAAGTAATTGGAAAGTTCCTTTCCAAACTTTTTAATTTCTTCATGAGAGGGCATTGCTTCCTTAGGTAACCTGTTCCTTGCTTCTCCAACCCACATGAAACCTTTAGGTTCAACAAAGTCGGGTTCAGCTTTTTCAATTAACTTAGCGTATTTTTCAGAGTCGAACATGTTCAAACCTTTGACGAGAGTTAACCTAATTACTTTCCTGGTGTTTAGGCTTGGAAAAAGGCCCAGTGTTTCATTCAGTTTCCCCCAACCGTTTTTAATCAGCGGTTTAGTTGTTTTCAAATAGGTTTTTTTATCTGGAGCTGGAAGGGTAACGTAAAGTTGGAAGGGGAGAGGATCCATTTCTTCTAGTCTTTCAGGGAGGGTCCCATTAGTTACCAGAAACGTTACCATCCCGTGTTTCTTTGCAGCGGAAATAAGTCCTGAAAGGTCAGGGTAGAGAGTAGGTTCACCTGTCAGGCTCATTGTCATCATGGTTGGTTTCAAAGCCTTTTCATATTTCCTATTATCGGTTAAAGGATTGCCTTTGAACCCCACCAGTAACTGCTTTCTGGCTTCAATGGACTCGGTGACAATTGTTTCAGGGTTATCAAACTTTGTGTCCGCTGAAGGTAGTTCTTTCCATCTTAAATTAGGTCTATCCCCTGAATGGATTCTCCAACAAAAAAGACAATGATGATTACAGCCAACATATGGTGTCATCTCCATGCAGCGATGAGACTCAACCGGAGGATACCAAAGTTCCTTGTAACAGACTCGATCCCACCTTAAGCTCTCCTTAGTCCAGTGACAGATTTTCACAGCTGCATGCTTATGTTTCCCCACTATTCTATAGGCTTGTTTAAAGTATAGTTGAGTTATTTCAGGCGAAACAAGCATGACAGGAACAACCCTCTAAAAAGTTTCCATTAAACCCTTCTCTTTAACTTAACAGGGGGGGATATTTAAATTTCCCCTTTATTCATTCCACGAAAAGTGTAGTATAAAGCAGTTAACGCCTGACTACCAAGTAAAATATAACCTAGGCCCATTAAACCAAGCCTATATCTGACTAAATATAGTCCTCCTACTTCAGCCACTACAAAAATTAGGTTTCCTATTAATACGTCTAAACTCCAAAGCTTACTGAAAAACTTCGCCCTGTAAACATAAGCTATAGTGGCGGGGACAACTGCAAATCCAAGAAGTTGTGTCAAAGGAATTGCTTCTGTGAAGTTTGGAAATAAGTGTTTAATTACAATCGGGGAGAGGGATAGGTTAACCAGTGCAAGGAGGATTGAAGTTAGGGCTCCTACTGTGAAGATGTTTTTCTTTTTAGCCCCACTTGCTTCTTCAGGCAGTAAATAGTTGAAGATGCTTAGGGGAACGACATTTAGCAGCCAAAAGAATTGATTTGCCAATTGGAAGAAGCCTAACACTTTGAATCCGAAGGAGACATCTTGGAATAGGGAGGGGATGATTACTTTGTCTAGGAAAGTTACTATGGTGGCTGAAAGTTGAGAAAGGAAAGTGAAGAAGGTGAAAGAGAAATTTTGTTTTAAAATGTTAAGGTGGAGGGAGCACTGTTTTAGGGAGGAGATGAATCTGTAACTGAAGAAAATGAAGGCTGAAGAGTAGCCTATAAGGAGCCCCAGTGCCCCTTGATAAATAAAAAAGAGGTAACCTAAAACTATTTGAGTAGCCCTGTACCCTGCCATGACTAAAAAATATTCTTTGTAACTTTTTCTTCCAAGTATTTCTGCCACACTCATTAAAAGAAATGCTTCAGTGAGGAGCAAGATGATGACCCAATTGTTTAAACTGACTACCATGGAAAGGAGGATGAAGGCTGCTAAAACCACCAGGTTTGATTCCTGAACAATTTCTTCCCTTCCTTTAGCAAGCAATGTTGTGACGGTGGTGTTTAACCCCAACAAAATAAAAATTTTTAGAATGTTAGCTATTGAAACCAAATAGTTTAGGTAACCGTATTCGTTCACGGTCTTTACTAACGAGGCAGCGTAGAGCCAGAACACTCCCCCAAATAAACTGTTTAACAGGTTAGCAGCTCCAACTATAACTAACCCTCTTTCTAAGCTTAATTTTTTTAAAAAACTGAATCCAGGTTTAGGCAATGAATCACCATGTAATACTTCTTTCCTTTCCATACCCTTCTCTACTGAATTTGTTGAAGTATTTCCAACCAGTTTTTGCAAATTTCATCCTTTCAGGTTTTTCTTTAAGCCATTTAATAACTTTCCTAAATCCTTTCCTTGGATCCTGGAGCTTGGGGTCGAAAAAGAGGTTTTCTGGAACATTAAATTCTGAAACAAGGTAACTTCGGAATTTTTCTTCAATCAGAGACTGGAGAGGGTCCTTGATTTCATCTATTTCGACATGAAATCCTTCTTTACGAAGTTTTAGCTTTGTTTTTCTATGTATATTTCCTGGACAAATCACTATTTTGGTGTCTTCAGGTGAAGCCTTAAGTTGAGTGATCATTTCGTTTACTTTTTCAGCGGCAAACTCTAGGTACTTTTTTTGTTTCCAATACTCTCCTTGAAAGTATTTGACAGGGATTCTTTTGAAAAGGAAACGTTTAGACGGCTCCTCATAAACTCCTAAAACCACCCCTCCAACTGGAAACCCTACACCTGCGTCATCAATGAAAATGACTTTTTCCTTTTCTACTTCTTCATTTATTGCGCCACTTATTATTCTTTTAAGGGTTACCCAATCGTTTGTTACTATTTTTGTTGGTTCACTCTCCTTATTCACGTAAATCTTCACGTTCCATTTCTTGCTTACTTTCCCCCCCTTTCCTCTAAAGAAGGCTAAAACAAACTCGTTTTCAGGCTTAAATTCTTCAACATACGGACTTTTTCTTAATTTAGAAAGAACTTCTTCAATTTTCAGTTTATCCAATGCTAAGCCCCTTTACTGGAAAAATCCGTAAAAAATGAGAACCCTTATTTACTTTTAAATTTTTTAACACTCTCAAATTTCCTCCTCCATAAACTGGTTTAAACCCTTTGAAGGGAAAGTTTCAGTCTAATAATAGAATTTTTTATCTAGCACCCTTAAGCCTTTCAAAAATGAAGTTCATGTATCCTATAAAATCTTTATTTTTCCTTTTCTCAGCTAACAAGCTTGTTTCGAAATCCACGTAGTAGAGTGCTTTTTCTGGGCACCACTTGACGCATTGAGGATCCCCTCCACAAAGGTCACATCTAATAGGAATTTTTTTGTCTGGATGAAGAGAAACAGCCAGGAATGGGCATGATTGGACACATACTCCACATCTTACACATTTCTCTTTTAATGTAACAATTAATCCTGTTTCTTCATCTCTCACTATTGCTTCCGTGGGGCATTTTTCGGCGCAAAAAAGTTCTTCACATTGTAAACAGAAAAAGGGGTTATCTAATCCTTTCTCCCTTTCAGTAACCACTTTTATTCTGGATGTTGAAGGTGAAAAGAAGCCTTCATGCGTAAATGAACAAATTAATTCACAAATTTTGCAGCCGTCACATTTTTTCGGTTGTACAACAAGAATTTTCTTTTTCATTCCTTTACTTCCATCCTTTCTTTGTTTAGAAAGCTACCTTCCTTCATTAATTTTAATTGCCGAAGTTTTTCAGGTGTTGGGTAGCTTGTTTCAGGATTCCAACCTCTTATTTTGTAGTATTCGGGCAGCATTTCATCAAGTTCAACAACTTGTCCCTTACCAGGTCCTTCAGGAAGGGGTTCATGGGTGAAACGGGAAGGCAATTTATCTTCTTCCTTCCCTACACCTTCCCTTAAATTGAAGAGTTTCTCAATATTGTAGATTCTTTCCCCTATTTCTAAAACCAAGTTTCCAGTGTATTTCCAACCTGTTGAAAAGGTTAAAAGGTTAGCTAAGTCTTTAGGTTTCACTGCGTAAGTCGAAAAAGTGGAGTATTTACAGAGGATAGCTGAATCAATTGCAGCAGCGAAGTTTTCATGCCACACAACCATTAAGGGTTTTCCCTCAATAGCGTAGGGATCTACCACTTTTGGTGTACCAAACCATTTAATCCCTACTTCTGGGGGGTACCCTAGAAGTTCAAAATTAGGCAAGGCTGCTAAATGGTCAGCCCCTCTTGTAGCTACAGCCCAACCTAGACCAAATGCTTTAGCTGTTCTTATTTCGTAAGCTGGAGGCTCTAAACCTTTAACATGTAAGGCATATTTTTCAGCCCCTCTACCTATTATTGAAGCTGCTTTCTTCACTCCTTCAGCCAGTATATTCCCGAATTTTTCCCTAGAAACTATTTGCTTTATTAATTCAGTAACTGCTTCTTCGTTTCCCCAAGTAAGTTTTAAACCTTCAGTGTCTTTTTCGTCGATTATTCCTTTCTCGAAAAGTTCCATCGCAAAGGCGATGGAGTCACCTAGTGAAATAGTATCTAAACCATACATGTTAGCCAGTAAATTGAAGTACATTATTGCCTCAAGATTTCCAACTCCTATTTTAGAACCTAAACAAACCACTGTTTCATATTCAGGCCCTCCACCCTTAACTCCTGCATATTTTCCTTCCCTGACACTAGCGTATTTACCGCAGTGTATAGGGCAAGCGGAGCAAGCTTCAGACTTAACAACATTTTTTTCTCTGAAAAGGTGGGAAGAGATTTCTTCATATTTTTCAAATACTCCTGTTTGATTGTTTCTAGTTGCTAAACCCCCGCTTTCTTGAGCCAAGTCAACCAGGAAAGGGGTTCCATAAGTTGAAAGAGAGGGGTAGGCAGGATCCTCATAAATTTTTTGAAATGTTTCTTCAACTGTTTGAATGAATTTTTCAGGGTAGGCTACTTCCACTTTACCTGTTCCCTTCACAGCTATTGCTTTAAGTTTTTTTGAACCCATCACTGCACCTACACCTGTTCTTGCCGCAGCTCTGAAATTGTCATTTATTACTGCTGCGAACTTGACAAGGTTCTCTCCAGCTTGTCCTATTGAAAGAACCCGGACTTCTTTGTCACTTAAGTTTTCCTTGACCAGTTTCTCGGTTTCAAACGTGTTTCTGCTCCAAATAAAGGATGCATCCCTTATTTCAGCTTCACCGTCGCAAATAGAGAGGTAAACAGGGTTCTTGGATTTTCCAGTGATCAGTAAACCATCAAACCCTGCATACTTAAGCTCTGAACCAAAAAAACCTCCAGCGTTGCCGTACCCCATTATTCCTGTCAAGGGAGACTTGGCTGAAATGTGGTACCTACCTGATGTAGGAGCCAATGTTCCAGTAAGAGGACCTACACTTAAAACTATTAAGTTCTCTGGGTGGAAAGGCTTTATGGCAGGATTAACTTTGTCGAAAAGAAGTTTGGAGTTAAATCCTCTACCACCAAGATACAGTTGCGCAAATTTTTTGTCAAGATTTTCTTTAATTACTTTGCCCCTTGATAAATCAACCTTTAAAAAGGACCCCTTATAACCTTTAAAATTCATTTTTAATCCCTGAAGTAAACAATAGCTCGACTTGTGTCTTTTCCTTGAAAATTTAAAACTAGGTTCCACATCAAATCTTTTTTATAAATTTTCTGTCTTTCCTTATCTCTCCATGTGAGGTTAGAGAAATTTTTATAAGCTTTGAAAGACTTGATAAGCTTTTGTAACAAATAAATTATGTCCCTTACAAACCGAGTTTCTCTGGAATTTTCTACAAGAAGGAAGTGGAGGTATTGGTTTTAGTAGATCCCTACGGGAGACCATTAACAAATATAAGGATTTCAGTAAACAAGAGATGCAACTTAAACTGTATCTACTGTCACATGGAAGGGGACCAGTTAAACGCAAAAGACGCTTACTTGACACCCAAGGAAATCCATGAAATAGTTAAAATTGCTGCAGGATATGGAATAAATAAAGTGAAAATAACGGGAGGGGAGCCTCTGTTAAGGAAGGACATTTGCGAAATAATTAAGGAAGTGAAATCGGTTAAGGAAGTAAAGGATGTCTCATTAGTGTCAAATGGTTTACTGCTGGAAAAATTAGCTTATGAGTTGAAAAGGAATGGGTTGGATAGAGTTAATGTCAGTTTGCCTAGTTTAGATCCTAAAGTTTATGGAGTGATAACTGGAAGCCTTAACCCAGTCAGTGATGTCGAGAAAGTTAAAAGGGGAATAAGAAAAGCTATTGAAGCTGGGTTAAAACCTGTAAAAGTGAACATGGTGGTTTTGAAAGGATTAAATGAGAAGGAAATAAAGGAAGCAATAAAGTTTTCACATGATATGGGAGTGATTCTTCAACTAATAGAACTTCAATCTATAAATGTTAACAATGAATTCTTTAAGAAATACCACTGGGACATGGAAGAAATTGAAATGGAGTTAATGAAGAAAGCCGAGAAGGTTGTGAATAGAGAAATGCAGAACAGGAAGCAATATTATTTACCTGATGGAGCAACTGTAGAAATTGTTAGACCTATGCATAACACAAGTTTCTGCAAATACTGTAAAAGAATAAGAGTTACGAGTGACGGAAGCTTTAAACCTTGTTTAATGAGAAACGACAACCACGTTAAGTTTATTGACGAATTAAGGAGAGGAGATACAGAAAGGGTTAAAATGATTTTTTTAAAAGCAGTAAGTAGGAGAGAACCATTCTTTAAATAAAGGAAGTTACTGGAGAGGTGTTTTTAAGTTGATTGAGGAAGTAAGAATGGTTGACATAAGTTCTAAAAAGGAAATTTACCGTGAAGCAGAGGCAACGGGAAGGATAAGGCTGAAAAAAGAAACAATTGAAAGAATAAAATCTAGGAAAGTGGAGAAGGGAAATATAAAGTCCTCGGTTCAGATAGCTTCTATTTTAGCAGTTAAGAAAACACCTGAACTTATTCCTCTCTGCCACCCGATCCCCGTGACAAACGTCCATACAGAAGTGGAGGTGGAAGATAAGGAAGTAATTGTTAAAGTTAGGGTTAAAGGCGTAGCGAAAACAGGTGTTGAAATGGAAGCCCTAGTAGGCGTCTCAATCGGTTTGCTCACCGTCTGGGATATGGTGAAAAAGTACGAGAAAGATGAAAAGGGACAATACCCTGAAACCAGAATAACTAATTTAAGAGTTTTAAGTAAAATTAAGAGAGAGCAAGAGAAAGATGAGTAAGGGTAATGGAGGAATAGAGGAGAAAGTTAAGGTAGTTAAGAAGGGTGAAGTTAACTTAACCCTTCTATTTAACAAAATAAAAAGGGGGGAAGATTTCAAGAAATGTGGAGCAGTAGTTATTTTTTTGGGGGTTGTAAGAGGAATTGGACATGATGGTTCACCATTAAAAAGCATCCATTATGAGACAGATAGGGAGTCAGCCAGTAAAAGCTTGGAAGAAATAAGGAAGAAACATTTAAGGAACGGAGTGAAAGAAATACTTATTACACATGTTGTAGATGATTTATCCCCCGGTGAAGACATAGTTTATATACTGGTTGCGGCTGAATGTAGGAAAGAGGCTTTCAAAGTGGCTGAAGAAATAATTGACGAAATAAAGAACGAAACCCCAATATGGAAGAAAGAAACAACTGAGAAAGGAGAATACTGGGTTTCTGAAGTAAAGGGAAAAATAGAGCTTGAGAAAGTGGCTTAATGTCGTAAAGGAAATTTTGAAGAAATTAAGATTGAAGAAGAACTTCAGTTGCTTTAAAAACAACTTTTACTTTCTGACCTTTCTCTAAAATAAATGTTTTAAAGGCTTCGGAGTCGATTAAAGCTCTTATTTTAATTTTTTCCTTTGTTTTTAAGGTTACTAAAGCCAAGTTATCCCCTTTTTCAATATTTTTTACCTTTACATTGAATATGTTTCTTGCACTAACTTTTCTATCTTTCAAGTTGTAATGTTCACCTCAGTAGCTTTCAAGAAAGCCTGGACTTCACTGCCCACTTCCAACTTTAATTCTTCAACAGCTTCAACAGTTATAATTGATGAAATTGTTACAGGGGACTTTGTCTCCACCTCAACCATCACAGCATCCTTCCCCTCTTTCACAAAAGAAACTTCACCCTCAACAACGTTTACTTTTTCGCTTCTCAAACTTACACCTGTCCACAGAAAAGAATTCTTTAAAGCGTATTTTATGAAACTCTCAAATTTCTGATATTTTTGAAGAATAAATTCACCCAATGCAGTAAGTTTAGTTTCACCACCCCCTCCCGACCCTCCGTGACGTGTTTCAACCACAGGTTCATGGAGTACTTCAGCCATTCTTTTAAGGTAAAACCATGCCTTACGGTAAGACATCCCTGTATATTTAGCGGCTTTCACCAAGTTTCTGTATTTTTTAACAGCGTTAAGCAACGAAGCTCCCCCCTTCCCAAGCACTGCTTCACCTTCGTACTCAAGCCAAACTTTAAATTTTATTTTAATATTTTTTAGACTCATAAGTTTTTGGAGGGTAGCGTGGTTTTAAAAATTAATTTTCTCCTATTTTTCATGAGCAAAGGGGCAAGGAAAAATGAAGGTTGTAGCTTCTTCACCTTCTCAAGCTTTTCTTTTCGGTGAACACGCCGTACTTTATAGAAAACCAGCTTTAGCTTGTAGCGTAAATATTAGGTCTAAAGTAGAAGCTGAAGAAATAAGTGAAAAGAAAGTAAGAATTTACTCAGTTAATTTTAAAGGATTTATTGAAGCGAACGAAAGAAATGGAGAAGTTGAAATAAAGGGTTTAAAAGACTTAAAGGTTTTTATAAACCCATTGCTTAAGTTTTTGGATGAAACAGGGTACAAGAAAGGGCTAAACTTGAAAATAACCTCAGAGGTGCCTGTAGGTAGTGGAATGGCTAGCTCTGCCTCAGTTTCTGCAAGTATTTTTAAAGCTGTTTCAGCCATAACCGGGAAAGAACTAAGAAATAAAGAGTTACTGGAGAGGGTTTATGAAGTGGAGGAGAAAATTCATGGAAAAGCCTCAAAAACAGGGCCAGCGTGTGCAGTATATGGCGGATTAGTGAAAGTTTTTTGGAGCGGGGACGTAATGGAGACAAAAAAATTGGAGGAAGGGGTAGATATGCCTTTACTGATAGCTTGGACAAAGAAGAAAACCTCAACAAAAGAAATGATTAGGAAAGTAAGGGAGAGGTTTGAAAGAAACACTGAAATAATTGGTAAGGTAATGGAAGCAATTGAAGAAACAACTTTACAAGGTGAGAAAGCTTTAAAGAAAAGAGACTGGAGCAAACTAGGTGAGTTAATGTTTATCAGTCACGGTTTACTTTCGTCGATAGGGGTTTCCACGAAAGAACTTGACGAAATAGTTCAAACAGCTTCTAAAGTAGGTGCCTTAGGTGCTAAATTAACGGGAGGGGGCGGAGGAGGATGTGTACTTATATTAACAGACCCTAAGAATAAAGAATATGTTTTAGAAAGAATAAAAAGTTTAAATTATCCTGTTTATGAAACCCAGCCTGCATTAACCGGCTCAGTTATAGAGGAGAGAATACCTTAACCATAAGGAAAAGTTAATGTTTCCTCTGAGACTAGTCATCAACATAACCTTATAAACCGAAAACAGGTTTTCCCACTCGGATTAGGCACATTTAAAATTAAAAGTCCTCCCCTATTATAAGAAGTCCCGAGGATAAAAATTTTTAAAAACCCCTTAGTTTTCACAAATGAGTGTTGCTGAAAATTTTTCTTCTCTTACCTGGTGTTTTTAAACATGGAAAAAACAGCTATAGTTTATGATGAAATTTACCTGAAACATGAGACAGGCTCATTTCACCCTGAATCACCAAAGAGGCTCATAGACGCTTTAGATGCATTAGGAAGCCAAAATTTTTTTGAGAAAGGGTGCACTTTACAAAAACCTGAAAAGGCTTCTTTAAAAGATATTCTTCTTGTACATGAGGAAGATTACGTAGAATTTGTAAAATTTACGACAGAAAGAGGAGGATATCTTGACGGTGACACTCCTGTCTCTCCAGGAAGTTTTGAAGCTGCATTATATGCAGCAGGGGGATTGACTGGGTTAACGGATTTAATATTGAAAAAGAAGTTCTTAAATGGTTTTGCTTTAGTTAGGCCACCAGGTCATCATGCAGGCTTTAATGGAAAGGCTTTACACGCCCCTACAGCCGGTTTCTGCGTATTTAACAACATTGCAATAGCTGCTGAGAATTTAGTGAGGAATAGAGGAATTAAAAGGGTTTTAATTTTGGATGTGGACTGCCACCACGGTAATGGAACCGAGGAAATATTCTATAATCGACCAGATGTTCTATTCATAAGTCTTCACCAAGATCCAAGAACCCTTTACCCCGGCACAGGCTTCACAGACGAAATAGGGTCCAATGAGGGGGAGGGATTCAACATAAACATACCTCTCCCACCAAAGACAGGAGATGATGTTTATGAGAGGGCCTTAGAGGAAATAATTTTGCCAGTTGCTGAACAGTTTTCACCCCAATTTGTACTTGTTTCTGCAGGTTTTGACGCACATAAAGCTGATCCAATAACAGACATGAATTTGTCAGCGAATGGTTACAAACTAGCTTTTAAGAAAGGTTTGGAAATAGCAGTTGAGAAATGTAGCGGAAGATTTGCAGCTACTCTGGAGGGAGGTTACGGTAAAGGTTTAAAATCTTCTTTACTTGCTTCTGTGTCAGTGATGGCAGACATACCTTACAATGTTCCTGAAAAGGAAACTTTTTCTTCTGAAAATGTTTTAAATAAAGCTGAAAGAGTTTTTAATGAATTAAAAAACAAGTTGGCTGATTACTGGAGCTTTTAAGGAAAAGGGGGGTTTCTTTGGCAAGAAGGAAAACCTTTAATTCATTCCTTCTGATGATTGTTTTTTTCTTATTGTTCACTACTGCTTACTTTTATGAGAAATCTATAGAGTTCAAAAAGGAGGCTTTAAGTTACAGAAACAAATACTTACGCTGCAGCGGAAACGCTACAGTCAAGGTTTTAAATGACCAAAGTTATTTCTTGAATTTAACACATTGGCTTTCCAAAGCAAACAAGTCCATACACATAATTATTTACGAATTTAAGACATACAACGAAGCTGGACCCCCTGAAAGACCACCAGATATAGTGGCTGGGTACTTAATTAATAAATCAGAAGAGGGGTTGGATGTTAAAGTGATACTTGAGGGGTCTGTCGCTCCAAATAAAGACACTTACAATTGGTTAGAAAAGGAGGGGGTAAATGTAAAGTGGGATGAAAAATCAAAAATTACACATGATAAACTAATAATAATTGACGGGTATATTGTAATTGTAGGTTCCCATAATTTTAGTTATTACGCAATGACTAGGAACCATGAGGCAAGCCTTTTACTCATAAGTAAAAAAGTAGGAGAAATTGAAGAGGAGTATTTCAAACAAGTTTGGGGAAGCATTTAAAAAAATTAGTTAAAAAAGGAGTCTTTAAGAGCTATTTTTAATTCTTCGAAATCTTCTTTAATTCCCTAAACCATTCCTTTCTTTTCTTTTCCAAGTTGTTTCTTGAACTCTGTAGAGAGAGTTCTAGGTAAATTTTTTCTTTCCCCCCTCCTTCACCTATAAAAGTCAGACCTATCAAACTTGTTTTGAAAGATTTGATTAGAGAAACATTAACTATGTCGCTATGGGGGATATAAATTACCTTTTTGAACAACAATGTCAAGAAACCCATCACTAACCACCTTTTCAAACTTGATTTCCTCATTGCTAAAATTAGTCTTTTATTTGTTAAATAGACCCTTCCTATCCCTGTTTGTGCGAAGAAATTAGGTTTTGAATAAAAGTTTGCTTCACAAGATCTCTTGATTTTTTCCCCCTTCAAAAACGTTATATCTACTCCTTTACTCATCTTATTTTCTTCCTCTTTCCCTTGAAAAAGTTGCTATTTGACTTCTAACTCTTCCACTCTTTTAAAGGCTGCTTTAAAAGCTATTAAACCAATAATAAACATGATAAACCCTGGCAAAAGCAGTAACCACTCAGGTAAATTAATAAATGTGGTTATGAGGGGGTAAAGGAGGAAAGGAAAGAAAAAGAGAGCCATTGGGAGGAAGGTGGAAAGTAAGCCTCCTATAAACGTTACACCTTGCCTTCTTGAACCGAAAAAGGAAGTGGTGACTCCTTTAAAGTTAGGAAAAGAAACAGCTACAAACATGTTAAATGAAACAACCCCTATTGACCCTATAACTAAAGATATAAACGTTAAAAGAGTAACAGATAATTTAAAGGTTACTGAAAAAACTTTTGAAAAAATCACTGAGATGAGGAGGAAATTTATAACTAAAAGAATTAGGGCTGAAAATAAATAAAATAGCCATTTACCTACAACTACGTTTTTACCTTTTACTGGTAAGGATTTAATTACTTGGAAGGCGTCTCCTTCAAACCCTATACTTTGAGCAGCAAGGATCCCCACAACTAACGAAACAAGACCAATCATTCCCAAAAAAAAGGACATGGGCAACTTATGAGTAGCAAAAGATGTGTTCGTTGAAGTTGGCCCACTTGAAAAAATAGGGATTAAAGCGAAAATTATCCATATGGTTGACATTAAAAGATTCATTAGGCGGTAAACGTCTCTTTTCGTGAACTTCGCTTCATTAAGGAAGAAAAAATATGTTTTTTCGTTTATTAAATATTTTAAAAAGTGTAGAGGATACTTTACCACTTGCTTTTTCTTTAAAGTTTTTACAGGAACCAAATCTAAACCATAAAGGATTGATTGATAATTTTTAGTGGAGAAGAGGTAACTTATTTCGAAGGAAAGGAGTGCGAAAAACGTTAAACCCAGGAAACCTGTCAAAGCTGTTAACGAAAAGCTCAGTAGCCCATTTGTAAATAAGTAACTCCAAGAAGCCGGAGATAAGTAAAGAAACAAGCTTTTCGGATTAAAAGTGAGAAAACTAATTAATTCATGAGGTTTCTCAGCAAATTTACCGATAGAAAATTGAAAAATAAAATAGGTAAATATAGAAAGGAAGGAAATCAGAACGTAAAGCTTATTTTTCAATTTTTTCGGGGTTATAAGTTTTAGAAGTAAGATTCCAACTAAAACAGAGAAACAGGACCCTATAAAAATAACTGTTAAAGAACTTAGAAAAACCCCCAAAAACCATAAATAACCAAGGAATTCAGTTAAAAAAGCGAAAAAAACAGAAACAGATGCTAAAACATAAATTAGGAAAGAGAAATAAATCCACAGGGTTTTCCCCAATACTATGTCGCTTACATTGACAGGGGAAGGTGTGAGGATGTAAAGGTCGGAATCCCTTGAAAAAACAGCTAAAGATTCAATAACACCGAAGAAAAACACCACAAATAGTAAAATGTTCATGGCTACTAAAACCATGTTTGAAATCAGCTCCTTGGGAAGAATCCCCGCTTTCAACAAGAAATTGACGCCTAAACCCGCCAAACCAAGTAGAAAAGAAAAAATTGCGTTCATAAACATTATTAAAAAAACACTCATCTTTCTCCCGTAAGGATTTTGCCTGAGAAGAAATTTAGCTTCAACGTTTACCAAATTAAAAACTGTTTCCCAATTGATCATTTATCCCGCCTGCGCCTTTTTTTAAAGATATTTAGCTAAGTCTTTCTCTTCAAGGCTTCCAGTCAATTTAAGGAATATATCTTCCAAACTATAAAGTTTTTCTTTTGCTCTAAGCTCATTTAGGGTGCCTATAGCGATTATCTTCCCCCTATTTATTATTGCAACTTTTTCACAAATTTTTTCAGCTATCTCTAACACATGAGTGGTCATAAAGACGGTTTTACCCAGCTTTACAAATTCCTTCAATAAATCCTTAATAAAGCGAGCTGTTTTGGCATCTAGACCCATTGTTGGTTCATCCAAAAAAACAAGCTTGGGTCTATGAATGAAAGCAGCTGCTAAAGTTACTTTTCTCTTCATCCCCTTTGAGAAACTTTTCAATTGTTGATCCGCCTCATCTGTTAACCCAAAGAGGTCGATTATCTCCTGAACCCTCTCAGCTCTATGTGTTCGAGGCACATTGTGAAGAGCTGCCACGAAATCTAGGAACTCCCTAGCTGTTAATGTATCGTAGAGGATTGGGTATTCTGGTGTGTAACCTATGATACTCTTTACTTTCAACGGGTTTTCTAATAAATCATAACCGTAGATTTTGGCGGAGCCAGAAGTGGGTTTTATGATGCCCGTAAGTATTTTAATGGTTGTGGTTTTCCCTGCCCCATTAGGACCTAGAAAACCGAACAGCTCCCCTTCTTCAACTTGAAAGCTGATATGATCAACCGCCACAAGTTCCCCATATTTCCTTGTTAGATCCCTGACCTCTATTGCATAGGACATAACATCACTTCTTACTTCTTCTTTGCATTTCTCTAAGAAATTATTCTTCTTAAGTAGAATGAACATGTTTTTCAATTTTTCGTAAATTTAGAATGTTTTCTGCAGATCTTTTTAAACACAAACCATCCTGTAACATCAAGTAATCAAGGAGGAATGTTTCAAAAACTTTAAAAGTGGATGGAGTGCAAGTGAGAAGGGCAAAGAAACAGTTTCAGAATTAGTAAGTTTCTGCAGGTGTTTCATGGTGGATTTATATTGGCTTATATTGATTTTTTGATGAAGAGGATTACGGAAAAAAGGGAGTTATGAGTCTTTAGCGCTAGTGCCAGATATCTCCAGATGTGGGCAAGAAGCGAAAAGTTCAAGGGAGAATTGAAACAAAGGGGGACATAGGTTAATTAAGAGAGAGTGTAAAGGATGTATGAATTCTTAAGTGCTCATGACACATAAATGTTGAAATGTACCAAATTAAAGTGTTTTTAGCTGAAGGAAGTTTATGATCACGTTTTTCACGAGTTTAAGATCAGAAAGGTTTACGTGTTCGTTCACTGTGTGAATGTTATTGCTGGGCCTAATGTTTCCAAAACATATCACTGGAATCTTCCTTTTAGCAAAGAAATGTCCATCATTTCCCCCTAGTTCACCGCAAAGTGGAATTTTTTCACCTGTTACCTTTTCCACTACTCCCTTAAATTCTTTAACGAAAGAAAGGTTTGGGTCTGTAGCGTAACCGTTTCCTTTGCTTAAAACTGTGAATTCTGCCTCAACATTTAATTCATTGCCTATTTTATTTATTTCTTGCTCTAATTCCTTAACTACTTCTTCTTTCCTTTCTTCAGGTATTAATCTCCTGTCAAATCGAAGTTCACATGTTGAAGGAATAACATTCTCTTTCTCCCATGCCTTAACCATTGTTACGGTGAATCTAGGGTAAAGGTTTCTGGATGGGGTACCAGGTGGAGCTTTGATTTTACTTTTCTTTTTAGCAATTTTTTCTCTGTATTTTTCAAGTTTAAGAATTATTTTTGAAGCCTTCATTATTGGATTGTCGGCTTTGAAGGGATAACCGGCATGTCCTCCTCTACCTTTAACCAATATTTTGCCCCATATTATTCCACTGGCTCCTACACTGACGAATAAGGGACTTGCGTCAAGTATAATGGCGTAATCTATTTTTTCTTTCAAGTTTTTTAGTGTGTAACCTAAACCCAGTTTCCCTCCAACTTCTTCTTCAGCTGTTACTAACATTACCACGTTATATTTTAGTTTCTTTAAGTTTATTTCTTTAATGGCTGCAATCAAAGCGGCAATTGATCCTTTATCATCTGAAGCACCTCTTCCATAAGCTTTTCCGTTTTCCACTGTTAATTTAAAGGGGGGATATTTCCATTTTCCTTCAGCTGGAACCACGTCGTAATGTACCGCTATTGCCACTGTTTTTTCAGCTCCAACATTTATTCTTGAAACAATGTTTGGGATAGTTACCTTGCTTTCCCCCTTTTCACGTGGATCTATCACTTCTGTCTCTAAATCTATTCTTTCAAGCTCTTTAGCAATAAATTTAGAGCATTCAACATAATTTTTTTCTATGGAGTTTGTGTCAAACTCAACAAGTTTACTTAAAAGTTTCAATTCATAGTTTTCTTTACTTGACAAGTGGGAAACACCTTCCTCCTAAGTTTTGGGTTGTTAAACATATCTTTTTGTTTCTTGCCTATGTAGAGTTCTTTCCTTCCCTAATTTTTTCAGTACTTGTCTTTCAATACGGCTTAAAGCTGTTTCAAAAGCTGTGTCAAAAGCCCAATTTACTTCTTCGGCCGATATTCTTGATTTAGGTGTTGAAAGCCTTAGTTTAACAATGAATTGCGGGTTTTCATTTGTTCCTCTAACTTTAACATTTACAAACATTGTGCTCCCTGGCTCGACACCTATTTTCGTATTTAATTTTTCCACTAGAGACTTCGCTTCTTCTTTTTGTAAATCTTCTATTTTATCAACGTCCCCTGAAAACTGGATTCTCAGTTTCCTTTTTTCTTTCTTAGCTAAGATGTAACGTAGCACGTCCTTTTTCGTTAATATACCTTGCACTTTCCCCTTTGTGTCTGTGATTACTAAATGGGAAATGTGATTTTTTAACATTGTATCTATTGCTTCTTTCAAAGTGGATTCTCCTGTACTAGTTGCTGTGACAGGATCTATAATTGAAAAGATAGGTGTTTCTAGAGGTTTTATTTTTTCTCCTGTAAATTCACCGAAGGAAAGCCTTGATTGAGGCTTGCCGAATATTTGAGCAATAGTGTCGTAGATTATGATCCCAACTAATTTTTTGTTTTTTGTGACCGGTAAACATGAGAAATGGTACTTTTTAAACATTTCATAAGCCTTCATTAGTTTATCTTGAGGATTTACCGTTACAACTTCTTTTTCCCCTATTTCCTTTATTTTCACTCTTTGGAATTCTCCTTTCACCAAGGCTTTTAAGACGTCATCAATGACTACTGCACCAGTTATTTGTTTATTTTTCATTAATGGTAAGACCTCTAAGTCGTTTTCCACCATTAGCCTTGCTGCTTCTTCTACCGTGGTGGAGGGGCTTAGTTTTGGAGATGACCTATAAACAGCTGAAATTTTTGTTTTATGGGGTTTAACTATCCCCAAAAGTTCTTTTTGAGTCACAACTCCCTTAAATGTTTTGTTTTCGAAAACAAAAAGTGCCCTTGGGCTCGTTTTCTCCATTAAACTTATAGCTTCAGAAACTGTGTTATTTCCATTTATTCTATGTACTTTTCTTTTTGGGAAATCAGAAACTAACATTTTACTTTACTCCATTCATTTACACTTCTTCTTTTTTTAAAAAAAGGAAAACTTCTCTGCATTATTAAGTTTTTAGTCTGAGGTGTTTTCTTCCTTTTCCGGATTGTGTTCGATAGGTGAAAGTAGGTAATTGGAGGCATAAAAACCTAATGCTCCACCTAGTCCTCCAATTATTCCTGACAGAAGCATTAAAATAATAGACACTGATAAAAAGGAAACAAGGAAAAATTTTGTTAGAGGTAAAGTCCCTAAAGTAATGGGGGGTATGCTGAGGTAAAGCCTCACTGTTTCAATTATGAATAAACTGATGTACAGTGCACCACCCACTACAGCTACTGAACAAACAGCACCTATTGTGCTGAAGAAAAAGGAACGATACATTGAAGAGAAGATGTTTTTTATTTTATTTTCTCTTCTTCCGGCGAAACCTATTAAGAAACCTGCTGCAAAGACGCCTAGAAAAGGTGAACCAAGCATTGTTAAAGCAACTATAATGGGAATACTTATTATTTCATATTTTTCCATTTTCAGCCACGCACACCCTTCTTTACTTCTTTTAAATTTTAAGTTTTTAAATGTACCATACTTCCACTGCAAAGCTTTAAAACTTCTTTATTTCCTCCATGCTTTAAAAAAGTATATTTCATCGATAGGTGTTTTTGTTTTAGCTATTATGGAATATGAAAAGTTTCTCTTCCTCAGTAATTCCTTAACTCTTTCTATGCCGGAAAGAGTTGAAGCTGTAAATTGTATGTTTCCGTTTTTGCTTAAATGTTTAGGTGCCTCCTTAAAAAATTTTTCTAAGAAATTTAGTTTTTCCCCACCGCACCATGCTTTCTCTAACAAGGTTAACGGCCTAAGTGGGAGATAAGGGGGATTGGTTATTACTACGGTGAATCTAAGCTTTGAAGGGAGGGGGGTAAACAGGTCTCCGAGTTTCACATGAACATTAACAAAGTTTATTTCAGCATTTATTTTCGTGCATTTTACAGCGTAGGGATTTATGTCCGTAGCGAAAACTTTTCTTGCTTTTAAGGCTGCAAAAACTGAAAGGACACCTGCTCCGCAACCTATTTCCGCTACTACATCTGTCTCCTTTATTCTCATGTGTTTAATGAAGAAACTTGTAGAAACTACTCCTGTGGGACTGAAAACTTTTGGGCATACAATAAATTTTCTCCCCAAAATTTTAACCGTTCTCCTAGGTTGAAACTGATGTAAAAAGGTGAGATAGTAATCGATAATTCTTGTTTTAATGCTCAAAACCTCCTTCCTCCACCCTTTTTTAGATTTTGAAGTTAAGGAGATGAAACAATTGAATTTATTAAGTTTGATCCTTCTTCGCTGCCGAAAAGGGGAGGATTGAATTCTACATATACAATTTTACGTTCAACCTCCACCTTTTTTCTTAGTAGAGGATTGAAACCTTGCTTCCTTACTTTTCTTTTGTAAATTAAAACCCCTTTCCGTTGCCAAGTCGGAGTTTCTGCAAGGTTTATCCCTTCATTAAAAACAAGTTCATGAAGTTGAGCTGTTTTTAGTTTGTGAAGTTTTTTCGAGGCATCTTTTTTAGTGTACCCCTTTCTAAGAAGGAGATAAAATGCGTAACTATTGTTATGGTTTCTCCATGCTTCTTTCTGTCTCCAATTTAGGTACTTAATAATTTCTGTTTTATCAAGTAAGATTAGGCGCGCATCAAAAGCTATTGGTTCATTATTTCTTTCTTTCAGAAGAAGGGCTAATTTGCTACTCAAAATGCTTGGAATAATTGAGTTTAATTTCTCAAGCCTCCCCTTGAAAGGGGGGTTGTAGAAAAGGAAATTTATTTCGTCAGAGAATAAATAAGTTATGAGGGGGTTGAAGCCTGCCCTGAAAACTTCCTTAGCTGTTTCAACCATTTTTCTCATAAAATCTTCATCAAAAGGTTTTCTGAAACCTAATTCATTAAGGAGTTTTTTGAAGTTCCTTCCGTCACATCGAACAAAGAAGTAAATGTTTCCAGGTATTTTTAAGTCTTGGAATATTTCGTGGTTTTTAAAGCCTTTAAATCTTTTAAATAAGCCTGAATTGTTATTTTTCATGGTTAACGCCTTTATCATGTTACTTCCACAATTTCCAAAATCTCTGCCAATTTTTCTATCGTAAAATCAGGTTTTATGTTCAAGAGGTCAGCTTCTACATTTTTATTTCTTCTTAAAAGACATGTTTGCATGCCTACACTTTTTGCACCAACTATGTCTGTTCCTAAATCATCTCCTACATGAAGAGTTTCTTCAGGTGAAACATTTAATTTTTTCAATGCATACAGAAAGATTTCTTTCTTAGGTTTCCTATACTTAACTTCATCGGAGAAAATCAGGGCATCAAAGAAGTTAATTAAGCCTTTTTCGTCAAGAACTTCCTTTATTGCTTTTCCAACAGTTTCACCAGTGTTGGAAACTAAACCTATTTTGAAGTTTTCCTTTTTCAATTTTTCCAAAACAAATACAGCTTTCTCTTCTATTTCAGGAGGATTTTGGATAAAGGGAAGTGCAATGTCCCCCTCTAACTCCTGAAATAGTCCTTCTTCACAAATTATAGCTTTCCTTCCCTTCAAAATCTTTAGAAAAAGGTTGAATCTCTCCTCCGATGCTAAATCTAAACCAAGAAGCCACTTATTCTCCATTTCTTTCCTAAACAAATTATAAACTGTTTCTGCTTCCGAGGCAGAGAAACCATACCTACCCAAAGTTATTTGTAAATTTTTTGAACGTAATCTCCGCAGTTTATCCCCGTATTCCCTCGTGAAAAGAAATAAGGTTTGCCATAAATCGAATGTTAAAGTTTTAATCACTGGACACACCACCAATACCCCACAAACTCTTCACAGAGATAGGGCTGCAAATAAATGGAGACAAAAAATTTTAATTGGTAGAGAGTATTCTTTACATAAAGTAAAAACTTTAACCCATATTTAAAAGAAGAAAGTTTTACCTCCCTTTCCCGATGGAAGGAGGGTGATGTAATGGAGGGAAAGAAGAAAAGGAAGGGTTTCCTCAATTTTTTCGGTTTTGATGAATTCTTTGATTCAGATATGGGCATTGGAGAGTTAACTGAAGGGGGAGGAAGCTACTCAATCTCTGTAACTTATGACGGCACGGGTAAACCAGTAGTTCACGTTAAAACGCAAGGAAACATTGATAAAGAGAAGTTAAGGGAAGCCATTGAGAAGCAGTACCCTGGAGCAAAAATCATTGGGCTGGAGAAAAAACCTTTAATAAGGTTTGTGGATGAGGAAAAAGGTTGAAACCTATTGAAAAAATAAAGGCCTTTCTGAACAAACTATATTTCTAAACCGAATGCTTCAGCAAATCTTTCAAATTTTCTAAACTCAAAAAGAAACCTTTTTCCTTTATCAGTTAAGGAGTAGAAGGTTAATCCCTCCTGATCAAAAGAAGTTACTAATCCTCTGCTCATTAGTTCACCCAAGTACTTGTTTAATCTGTCATGAGACAAATTTGCACCATAAAGAATCTTTGTAACCCTTGTTTCGCCTTCCTTCTGTACTACCCTTAAGATGTCAACCATTATCCTTATCTTAGAACGGTATCTGGCTTTGTTAGGCACCCTTTTCCACTCCACTTATCCTAAAAAGCATTATCAATAAACAAATAAAACCAACAAACTGGGATACATGCCCAAAAATGAATAAACTAGTCCTTACCGGTGTAAAAACAAAGAAGACGTGGCTTATAGTGATGAAAGCAAAACCTAGAAACACAAGTAATCTATCCATGCTTCTCTTATTTAAGAAATTGAAAAGGTACTGAATAGCAACGAAACAAATTAAAACAAAAGAAATAAGCTCTAATTGTGCATGGTAAATGAAGACAGGTGCGAGTGAAAAAACAAAGGGTAAGAAACTTGACTCCTTTATTTGTTCAACCGCTACAAATGCAAAAAAACAGTACGAAATTATTTTCAACAAAATGTAAATTAGGGACATGTAATTTATGAGTGTTTTAACGGCTGGAATAGACAATTCTGAAGCCTTAAAAGTTCCGAAAAGGAAAGTTAGTGACACTACACGGAAAAGCATACCTAAACCCAATATAATAAATCCGAAGTAAAGGTAGAGTAAGTTTTTGTTTCCAACTGTTTTATAGGCTTTCAGAGAAAAATAACCAACTAAAAAACTCACAGTTGCACTGATTAATTCCAGAATCAAATCTAAACGTAGAGCACCAAGCATCGCTCAAGTTCACCAAAGAAGGAAAAAAAAAATTATGTTTAAATATTTTCTGAATGAATCATTCGGAAACCCTTTCCATAAAGGGAAAATAGAAAAACATTAGCCTCGGAGGTAAGAAAATTTCTTTTACAAAAACTTTAAAATATAAGGTAAACCCCTTCATTTGGGAAAAAATCAATCCCTTTTTCTTATTTAGGCCAAAAAGAATTTGAAGAAGGGGAAAAAAATGAATGACTTAATAGAAATAATGTGGTTAGGAAGGGGAGGTCAAGGAGGAGTCACAGCATCTAGAATTCTGGCTTTAGCCTCTTTTCTAGAAGGTAAGTATGCAACAGCCTTTCCATTGTTTGGCGCTGAACGGAGAGGTGCACCTATAAAGGCTTTTACCAGGATTTCTAATAACCAAATTTATATACACAGTTTAATCTATAAAGCAGATTACGTTGTTATTTTGGATCAAAGGCTTCTGAAAATGGTTAATGTGTTCGAGAATTTGAAAGAGAGAGGAGTTTTAACAATTAACACCAATTTATCTGAAAAAATTTTGAAGGAAAAGTTTGGATTAGGGGAAGTGGAGACATGGGTTGTAGATGCAACTAAGATTTGTTTAGATCTAAACCTTCAAGTTGCAGGTTTCCCTGTGGTAAATATGCCCATGACAGGCGCAGTCGCTAAGTCTTCTAAGCTTGTCAGTTTAGAAAGTGTAACGAAAGGAATAGAGGAATACTTTAGTGAAAAACTTAATCCTAAAGCCCTTAAACTTAATATTGAAGCTGCTGAAAGAGCATATGACGAAACGAGAAAGTTAAGTTGAGGAAGGTAGAGGTAGATAAAGAAATGGGTTTGAAATCAGTGAAGGAATACCCACCTGCTCCATTATCTAAACCCGCTGAAGGAGCTGGTGGTAAAACAGGTCTTTGGAGAACATATAGGCCAGTTGTAGATTTAAACAAATGTACAGGGTGCAGAATTTGCTGGGCTTACTGCCCAGACAGAGCGATAAAACTTCGAGATGATGGAAAAGTTGAAGTTGATTATGTATGGTGTAAAGGATGCTTAATTTGTTTCCATGAATGCCCTGTTAAAGCTATTGATAAAGTTGTGGAGGAATTTGGTGAGTAGAAGATGGAAACCTTAATTTTAACAGCTAATCATGCTGTCTCTTACGGGGCATGGTCAAGCAGAGTTAAATTCGTTGCAGCTTACCCTATTACCCCTCAAACAACAATCGTGGAAATGTTATCTGAATTCATCTCAAGCAAAAAGATGGATGCTGAATTTATGACTGTTGAATCTGAACATTCAGCTTTGGCAGCTGTTACAGGGGCTGAATCAACAGGTGTAAGAAGCTTTACAGCCACTAGTTCCCATGGTTTACTTTACATGAGTGAAATGGTGCACTGGGTTGCAAGGGCACGGCTTCCAATCGTTATGCCTGTAGTAAATAGGGCTTTAGCTCCACCATGGTCTATTTGGGTGGACCACACAGATACCATGAGCCATAGAGATACTGGATGGATCCAAATTTATGTTTCAAACAACCAAGAAGCTTACGATATGGTTCTACAGGGTTACAGGTTAGGTGAAGACAGGAAAGTTTCAATGCCTGTAATGATTTGCATGGATGCCTTCCTTTTGTCGCATACATTTGCACCTGTGAAAATTTTAACACCCGAGGAAACAGACTCTTTTCTACCACCTTACAAGCCTTTATGGAAATTAGACCCCGAAAACCCGTTTTCAGTTGGAGGAATAACCACAGCTGAGCATTATTACGAATTTTCAGAAATGATGGATCAAGCCCATAGAAATGCCGGTGAAATTTTTGATGAAATAAGTAGAGAGTACGAGAAAGTTTCAGGTTTGCTGCAAACTGGGAAAATTGAGAAGTATAGAGTTGAAGACGCTGAATCAGTTATTTTAGCACTTGGGACAATGGCCGAAGAAACAAGGGTTGCAGTAGACAGGTTAAGAGCAGAAGGTGAAAAAGTTGGTCTAGTAAAGGTTAAAATGTTCAGGCCCTTCCCTAACAAGGAAATACGTGAAGCCTTAGAAAATAAATCTCTTGTAGTGGTTATGGATAGAAGTGTTTCTTATGGACATGAAGGCCCTCTTTCAATAGAAGTTAAGTCAACTCTTTACCCAAGTGAAAACAGACCCCCAGTTTTGAACTTCATAGTAGGTTTAGGCGGAAGAGACGTAACTTTTAAGGATATAGTTTCATTCCACAAAATAGCTAAGAAGAAAGTAACAGAAGGAAAGAAAGTAACAGAACCTATTTTCGTACAGTTAAAGGTGTGAAAAAGATGAGTAAAGTCAAGTCTATCAAAGATATACCTTTGCAAGAGTACTTAATGCCTGGACATGCGGCCTGTGCAGGATGTGCAATGGCTTTAGCAGTTAGACATGTACTTAAAATTTTAGGGAGAAATACTACAGTGACAGTTCCGGCTTGCTGCCTTTCCGTTATTCAAGGTATTTTCCCGAAAACAGCTGTTGATGTTCCTCTTAAAAACACAGCTTTCGCTTCAGCTGCGGCAATGGCAAGCGGCATAAAGGCAGGGTACAGAGTTCAAGGTAAGAATGTCAACGTGATAGCAATAGCGGGGGATGGGGGAACATATGACATAGGTATACAGGCATTAAGTGGTGCTGTTGAAAGAAATGAAGACATAATTTATCTTGTCTATGATAATCAAGCTTACATGAATACTGGAATACAGAGAAGTGGAGCTACTCCTTACGGGGCTTGGACAACTACTACACCTAAAGGCAAAACAGAGAAAAGAAAGGATTTGGGTTTTATTATGATTGCGAATGGTGCAAGGTATGTGGCCACTGTCACGCCTTCCTACTTAATGGATTTCTACAGTAAATTTCAGAAAGCTAAAGAGAGGAAAGGAAGTAGAGTAGTAATAGATTTAAGCCCCTGCCCACCTGGTTGGAGATATGACCCTGGGTTCACGATAGAAATAGGTAAATTAGCTGTTCAAACAGGAGCATGGATTCTTTGGGAATTTGAAGATGGAGTTTTCCAGTTTACTGGTTTCAGCAAAATGATAGCTGAGGGAAAAGCTAAAAAGAAACCTGTGGAAAGTTACTTAAAACTACAGGGGAGGTTTAAAGAAATAATTAAGTCAAAGGAGAAAATTGAATATTACCAAGAATTAATTAATGAGAACTGGGAGAAGTACCTTAAAATAGCGGAAATATACAAAAAGAAATAAAGAAAACTATTTTTTACCTTTTAAAAAAACTTTCACTTTATATTTTTTTTAAAACTTTTTTTCCCAGAAAGGGAGGCAATTTGGAGGCAGTTGTGAAAATAGGGGGAAGTTTACTGAAACATCCTGAAAAGATAAGGAGAATCTTAGAGTTACTGGCTGAAACAGGAAAGAAAGTGTTGGTCATACCTGGAGGAGGCGTTTTCGCGGACACTGTTAGAAAGGTTAGTGAGGAATTAAAGTTGACAGATTCTGCGGCGCATAAAATGGCTGTTCTAGCCATGGATCAATACGGTTTTCTTTTAAACAGCTTGTACCCTGAAGCTGTTTTATGCAGAACCCTTATGGAAGTAAAAAAAATAAGTTCAAGAGGTAAATTACCTATTCTACTTCCTTCAAATCTTATTTTTTCTACAGACGCGTTAAAACATTCATGGGAAGTAACCTCCGACTCCATCTCTTGCTACATCGCAAGTTTACTTTGTGCACCGAAACTTGTCCTCGTTAAAGATGTAGATGGAATCTTTGAGAAAGACCCAAAGAAGAAGAGAAATGCTAAATTGTTACATGAAATCAGTTGCGAAACCCTTTCCAAGATATGTTCATGTGTAGATAATTACCTTCCAAAACTTCTTTTAAGACGTTTTGTTACACAATGCTTTATAGTTAACGGTATGTATCCCGAAAGAGTTTTGAAAGTCTTGGAAGAAAAGAAAACTCTCTGCACTAAAATTTTAATTTGAGGAATCAACAAAAACTCTACTAAGAAGTGCAGGGGTTTTATCAAAAAGTTGAAAGTTCATTAGGCGTCTTTGGTCCTAGATCCCTCGACCCTCGAAGGATTTTTACTTTGTTTCTTCTTTCAAAATTAGGGGCTGGATTTAACTTGGAAACTCCTACACTTCCATTTTTGACTTGTCGAAAATTGGTGAAATCCAAAAAGAATCATTAACTTTTTTATCTTGGTACAAATAAGTCAGAAAGCTGCTTTGCTGGTTATCGGCCACATTTTAAGAGAGAAAATTTTTATTGCTTTTGAAAGCTGAAAAATAAGTTTCGACCTTCTCACAGCATCCTAACGTTTTCACCTGTTGTTATTTCCTTCCAGCTCCTTAAGCTTCTTTTCAAGAGTAAAAGGCCTTTAATATTGAATTCCCTAAACTGATTTAAATCAGCAGGCAGGGTGACTCCTTTGTGTTTATTTTATTTTTGGATATAATTCCAGAAGTATATAACAAGTATAGGTGAGTTATAGTTAAGTTACGAATGTTTGTGTTTATAAATTTATTGAAGTATTTTATTATTAACACTAAATTATAAGAACTCGGGTTAAATAGAGAGACAGAGCTAATTAATAGGGTTGGTTAACCCAGTCAACACGACGTCCACTAAAGTAAAGCGCCTTTAAGTTGTACTTTATGGAATCTTGCAATAAAGAAATAATGACAGGCTTTGTTCCACTCGTTAAATCTATTAAGAGTTCATAGTTCTGAAGGTTTTCCAGGATAAATTCTTCCACTTCCCTTGAAACTTTCCTTAAGTCATTTTTAAGAACTTCTTCAGGGTATGTCTTAAATTCCACTCCTTTCTTAATTTTTCCTGTTAGCTTCTTCCGTGTTTCTGAAGGCGCAAAATAGGTTATTTTGTCCGGTTTATAACCATAAGGTTCTAGAGACGAATACACATCTAGATTATACTCCATTTCATCTTTTATTCCCCCTACAATCATTAACGGTTTCTGTATTGCCAATATTGACCTAACCATGCAGAGAATTGTTGGGTTTACAGTGTAGGTTCCGCGGCCTAACTTTTCCAGTACCCTTTCCAAGAATAGGAATCTAACATGGTAATCTACTCTTTTGGAGGTAGGTATACTTCTGGTAATTTCTGCAAAGTCCCCTTTTCCCTTTAAACAGAGGTACTCAACTATTTTTCTTTTTGTGGGGTTTTTCAAGATTTCTCTTAATTTTTCTAGATTTAACTCCTTCATTGCTTTTCTCCCCTTTTTTCTTAAAACCTTGACTCTAGTTTAAAAGTTAAGTTTTAAAAATGAAACAGAGAAAAAGCCTTTACATATTTATAGCATTTTCTTTTTCAATAATTTAATTGTTTCTTTTTTGATTAAAAATTTTACTGTTTTATTTTCTTTTTTTTAAAGTAATTAAAAAATTACTGAAAGAGGACTATTTTTCTAAGTAAAAATTGTTATTTAATTTTATTAAAGAATTAAATGTTCTTCTTTAAAGTATGGATTAAAGGTTCTGTTAAGCTATTGAATATTAAAAAGCTTACGAGAGTTAATAAGCAGAGATAATGGAGAAAAACGAAAAGAGGCAGGATAAAACTATCCACTTAAATTTTGACCAATTTATGCTTTGGAAATAGAAGTTTAAAAAAAGCTAGAATGAATTTGTTAAGTGTTAAAGAGGATGCGTTGAGGTTTGTATGAAGCCTGTAATTCTTATTTTGCCTATAGGAGAAGTGCCTAGTTCGGTTTTGGAATACTTAAAAACAGAACTTCCTTTGTTTCTTGTAGAGGTAAAAGTGAAGATCGGGGAAAGGTTTAATATTCCCCCTTCAGCTTTTAACCCTCACAGGAAACAATACAATTCAAGTTTAATAATAAATCATTTCTCTATGCTACAAACCTTGAAAAGATATTGGAGAACTTTAATTGTAGTGAGTGAAGACACTTACTCTAATAACTTAAACTTTGTTTTCGGTGAAGCCCTGTTTAACGGTCCTTTGTCTTTAATTTCTCTTGCTAGATTAAACCAAACCTTTTACGGCTTAGAATATGATGAAAACCTGTTATTAGAAAGGGCTTTAAAGGAGGCTTTACATGAGTTAGGGCACACTTTAGGCTTAAGACATTGCATTAACAGGAAATGTGTTATGTATTTTAGCAACACCATTTTTGACACTGACTTTAAAGGACCTAACTTTTGTTTAAGATGCAAACACGTAATTGATTCAGTTATTAAGAAAGAACTGGAAACAAAACAGGGGAAAGTTTAAAAACAATTTAGAAGAGTGAAGGAAATGAATAAATTTAAGGTTGTTGCCACAGACATAGATGGAACACTAACAGATACGAGTTTAAGGATAGAACCTAAGGCAATTATTGCTATACGTAAGCTTGAGGAGAAGGGTGTGAAGTTTATTTTAAGTTCAGGCAATGCTTTACCCTTTCTTATTTGTTTAAAAAGGTATATTGGAACAAGCGGCCCTGTTATCGCTGAATCTGGAGGTGTAGTTTATTATCGGAATAAAATGTACAGGTTAGGAAATTTAGAAGCTGTTGCACAGGCCTTGAAAGCTTTAAATGAAAGATTTAGTGGGTTAATTGAGGAACATTTCTCCAACAGATTTAGGGTTAGTGATTTAGCTATTAAGAGGAAGGTGGATATTGAAAAATTGAGGTTAGCCCTGGAGGATTACCCTGTTAGGGTTCTTGACAGTAAATTCGCTATTCACTTATTAGATAAAAGGACAGATAAAGGAAAAGCCTTGATTAAAGCTTTAAACCTTATAAGGGTGAAACCTGAAGAAGCAGTTGCAATAGGGGATTCACTAATGGATTTACCAATGTTTAAAGCAGTTGGATACTCTATAGCTTTAGCTAATTCTCCAATAGAGTTGAGGAAGAGAGCAAATTATGTGACAAGAAATAAATTTGGTGAGGGATTCCTTGAAGCAATGAAAAAAGTTTTCAATTGCTGCTAAAAAATAGGGGGGAGTCGCTTTGAATTAACGCTCTCTCTTCCCTTCAATAAACTCCTGAACCATTCTTTTAGCTATGTCGTCGGGGTATTGCAAGGGTGGGTGTTTAAAGGCGTAAGAAGAGATACTTATGAGAGGACCTGCTACTCCTCTGTCCAACGCTATTTTGACAGCTCTTACAACATCTATCATTACACCTGCAGAGTTTGGGGAGTCTGCAACATTTAGTTTAATATCTATGTAGACAGGGAACTCACCGAAGTTCCTTCCCTTCACCCAAATGTAACAAATTTTTCTATCCCCTAGAAAACCAACATAGTCACTGGGTCCGATCCTTACTGGAACTTCATAGTCGAGTAAGCTTGTCACTGCCTCTGTTTTACTTATCCTTTTAGTTTTTAGCCTATCTTCTTCTATCATGTTTAAGAAGTCCATGTTCCCTCCTATATTTAATTGGTAGGTTTCATCTATTTTTATTCCTCTATCCTTTAAAAGCTGCGTTATTACTCTGTGCAAGATCGTGGCTCCAATTTGGCTTTTTATATCGTCACCAGCTACCGGTAACTTGTTTTTTTCAAATTTGGATGCCCATTCAGGGTTTGAAGCTATGAACTCAGGTATTCCGTTTATGAAAGCCACTTTAGCTTTTAAAGCTGCATCAGCAAAAAACCTTGTTGCTTCACGAGAACCCACAGGCGTGAAATTGATTAACATTTCAGCATCTGTTTCTTTCAGTACAGAGACTACGTCAACAGGGTCGTTTTCGTCATTAACAAGGAATCCTTCTCCGTATTTTAAAGTTTTCATGTGGGGAGCTACACCGTCAAGCACTGGCGCTTTCAAAACTTCCACGTTTAATTTTGGCACTTCAGCGAACTTAGGTACGCAGTTAGGTTTTGATAAAATCGCTTCACTTAAATCTTTTCCTATTTTTCTCTCATCAACATCAAAAGCAGCTACGAATTCGATATCTCCTATTTTGTACCCGCCAAAATCTAAGTGCATTAATCCTGGAATGAAACAATCTCCCTCTTTCTTGTTTCTATAATAATAAACGCCTTGTATAAGGGATGAGGCACAATTTCCTATTCCAGCTATTGCTACTTTTATTTTATTCATTGCAAAACACCTCTTAGTTTTTTAGGGGAAATAATAAAAGATAATTTTTAGCGGATTATATAGAATACGGTAGGAAAGAACTTAAACAGTAAAGGACATTTATTGAATTGAAGAATGTAGGAGAAGGGATAATGTCCTTGCCTATATTTACCTATATTAAAATAATGAAAAATTTATTTTTAAATTTTCCTTTTAAAATAAAAACAAGTAATCAAGTTTTCAAAAAATAACAAATTAGATTGGGGTGCACCTCCTCCAAAAAAACTGGAAGAAAAAAGTAACTCTAGCCTTTTCTCTCTAGTAACAAGATGTAATTAGTTTTTAGAGGAAAGAAAAAAAAGTAGGGAAGGGGATTAAATGAAAAAAGTAAAAGTTACCTTTGCACTTTTTGCCTCTCTTAGAGAGATAGCTAAGTGTAAAGAAGCTGTTTTAGAGTTACCTGAAAGTTCAACTGTTAAGGAAGCTATCTTTAAACTTGGAGAAAAGTACGGGAAGGAATTAACGCGTAAAATCTTGGATGAAAGAAAAGGGGGGGTTAGTGAACATTTTAGAGTTTTTGTTAATGGAAGGAACATTATTTTTCTTAAAGGTTTGGAAACGAAACTCAAGGGAGGAGAGAGGATAGCTATTTTCCCTCCTGTTGGTGGAGGCTCTTAGAGTTAGTTCCTTGTTTCTTTAAAAAGAAGGGAGAGAAGATGGGGAGTAGGCCCTACATAAGGAGGGATTACTATTACAGGCTAGCTAAGAAAAAAAATTTTAGAAGTAGAGCAGCGTTTAAACTCCTCCAAATAGACAGGAAGTTCCGTATTTTCAGAAAAGGAGATGTAGTAGTTGATTTAGGTGCAGCCCCAGGCGGCTGGACTGAAGTAGCAAGAAAGCTTTCAGGTGATGAAGGATTCATTTTAGCTGTAGATATTAAACCTGTCACGGTTTTTCCGTATAAAAACATAAAATTCTTGTTAACGGACATCAACAACCCTAACGCAGTTGAAAAAATTCAGTTAGCACTTCCTCAAAAAGCAGATGTGGTATTGTCCGATTTAGCACCAAATGTTTCTGGTCACTGGGAACTAGATCACCTAAAACAAATTCTTTTAGCAAAGAGAGCATTAAACATTTCTAGAAAAGTTTTGAAAAGAAATGGAAAATTTGTTGTGAAGGTGTTTCAGGGTTCCTCATCAGAAAGTTTTTTTAAGGAAGTTAAAAACTATTTTAAACAAGTTAAAAGGTTTAAACCTAAGGCTTCCAGAGCTAGAAGCGCTGAAATATATTTTATAGCTAAATATTTGAAAGAGGAGGTTTTAAGTGGGTGTTAATGGAAGAGTACATGTTTTAAACCATCCTTTCCTGCAACAAGAATTAACTAGAGTCCGCGACAAGAACTTAAGCCAGATAGAGTTCAGGAGAAGTTTGGTAAGAATAGGGAGGTACATGGGTTACGAAATACTTAAATCCTTTAAAAAAAGAGAGGTTTTAGTGGAAACTCCTTTAGCCAAAACCAAAGGCGTGAAAATAGAGGGGATAGATAAAGTTTTGATAATAACTGTTTTAAGGGCAGCTATACCTTTAACAGAGGGGTTAATAAGGATTTTTCCCCTTTCAAGACAAGGAATAATTAGTGCAAGAAGGATGGAGGAAAGCTACAGGGGTGGAGAGAAGTTCGACATTGAAATAAACTACGTAAAAATTCCAAGCATCCATGAAGACACCGTAGTTATTATTTCTGACCCCATGCTGGCTACAGGATCCACTTTAGAAGCAGTAATAGAGAAAATCATAAAAATAAAGAAACCTAAGAGGTTAATAGTTGCTTGTGTTGTTTCTGCAGAGACAGGGGTAAAGAGGATACTTGACAGATTCCCCTTCGTGGAAATCTACACTTTAGCAATAGATCCTGAGCTTAACAGTAAAGGGTATATTGTCCCAGGTTTAGGTGATGCAGGTGACCGGGCCTTCGGTGAATGAACAATTTATAAAGGAAAAAAATCAAATGAGAGTTTGTTAAAGGACAAGTTAAAAACATTTCTTAAGAAATGTCTTCCTTTTTAAGAATTTAAATTTGATTAAAGGTGCTTAAAATTGAAAAGAAAAATTGCCGTGTTGGGAGGCACTGGCGACTTAGGTTTTGGACTTGTTTTGAGATTTGCTGTAGCTGGAGAAGAAGTTATAATAGGTTCAAGAAAGCAAGAGAAAGCTTTAAGGAGAGCAAACGATGCAAATGAGATTTTGAAGAAGTACACTAAAAACAGGGTGAAAGGCATGGTGAACAATGAAGCAGTAAAGGTGGCGGATGTTTCATTCTTAACAGTCCCTTACCCTTATCATACAAAAACAGTGGAGGGATTGAAAGAAAACTTTAAGGAAGGGAGTATACTGGTTTCAACCATTGTACCTATGGTGAAGGGAAAGTATGGTTTAAAGCCTGTCCTTTCAAAAGAGGGATCAGTAGCAAACGAAATAAGGAAAGTTACACCAACTCATGTTAGAGTAGCTTCAGCTTTCCATAATGTAGGTGCAGCAGCTGTTCAAGACTTAAACAGGAGGGAGATAAACTGCGATATAATTGTTTGCGGTGAGAAAGAAGCTAAGAAAGTTGTTATGGAACTTGTCAGATTAATTCCCGGATTAAGACCTATTGATGGAGGTCCATTAGAAAACTCTGTAATCCCAGAGGTTATTACTCCTTTACTAGTAAACCACGTAATTACTTTGAAAACAGGTCCTTTAGGGGTAAAGATAACAAACTTAAATTTCACAGCAGAAAAATTAATAGAGATATACAAGGAAAAAGGTCTCATCTAGTTTTAGAAACTGGAAAATAAAAGGTCTTCACATAAATGAGTAAAAGTGACAGTAAAGTATTAACTTTAAAAAATAAATATTTTAAAGTTAGGGAGTTAACAAGCAACAAACTCACGAAATTGTTAAGTTTTTCTGATTCAGTTGGTTTCGATGGAGAAGGTTATATTTTCAAGTTGAACCTGGAAAAATGCGTAGGTAAAACAGAATTATTGGAAGAAATTCTTCAAGAAAATGGTTTCTATCTTAGTAAGGAATTAAAGAGGTACATTGAGGAGAGAGAAAGAGGTAAACACGTTATCTATATAAAACTACAGGGTTCTGATTTAATTATTTCTTCACCTGAATTCCGCAACGCAGTAACTAAACTAAGAAATTCAGGGATAAATCCTCTAGTTTATGAAATAGCTTCAAACACCTTCCGGACCTATCCTTACTTATTTCCTCAGCTAAAAAGTAAACTGGAGAAATTAGGTTTTAAAACCAAAACAAACTCTAAATTAAACTTTAAACTCTCCTTTCCATTAAGTAATGAACCTAAATTTAAGCTTAGAGACTACCAAATAAAAGCTTACAATCAGTGGAAAGGGGAGGGCTGTAGGGGGGTAATTGTAAGTCCAGTGGCCAGTGGCAAAACATTCATAGCCTTAAAAGCAATTTATGATTTGAAAATGAAGACAATTGTCTTAGTTCCCACAATCGACTTGCTTCATCAATGGAAAGAAAGGATAGTGAAATATTTGGCAGTAGAGGAATGTGAAATAGGTATTTTGGGTGGAGGAGAAAGAAATGTAAATGAAATAACTGTTGCAACCTACAAATCTGCTTCTAAATATGTCCGAAGAATAACTGATAAATTTGGTTTAATAATTGCGGATGAATGCCACCATTCTGTTTCACCAAGTTACAGTACAGCTTTAAAATTCACAATTTCACCTTTTAGGTTAGGATTAACAGCTACGCCTGTAAGAAAGGATGTTCTCCATTTAGAAATGCCTAAGTTAATAGGTCCCTTCATTGTCGCTGCAGAAACAACTGAGTTGCAAAGGAAGGGATATATAGAAGAGTTTGAAGAAGAGAAAATCTTTGTAGACTTAACTGAAAAGGAGAAAAGGGAATATAGAAAATTGATGAACCACTACTGGAGCTTTGTTAGGCAAAATTTTCCACAAGTGAAAAGTCCGATTGAAGCCTTCAATTTAGTTTTGAGAAAGGCTAAATATAATAAACAAGCTTTAGAAGCCTTAAGAGCTAAAAATAAAGCCAATCAAATAGCTTTAAATGCTGAAAGAAAAATAGATGTTTTAGAGAAGCTTCTTGAGAAATTCAGGGGGGAGAAGGTAATTATTTTTTCGAGGTATGTAGATTTAGTGAAGAAAATATCTAGAACCTTCCTTATACCTGAAATCACCCATGAAACCCCGAGAGATGAAAGGAGAAAAATTTTAGAAATGTTTTCGAGGGGAGAGATAAATGTTATTTGTTCAGGTGAAGTTTTAGATGAAGGAATAGATGTTCCTGACGCTTTAGTCGGAATTATACTCAGCGGCACAGGCTCCACAAGGCAATATTTGCAAAGACTTGGGCGGATAATGCGTAAAAAGGGAAGAAAAGCTAAACTGATAGAAATAATTGCTGCAAAAAGCATAGATGAGAATTTATCCTTAAGAAGAAGAGGGGAATTACCACCATACTAGAGTATTATTTTAAGTAATGGGAATAAATGAAACTGCCAAGGAATCTCTGTATAAAAAGCTTTCTCGATCAATTTTTTATTTACCCTCGATAAAAGTTTTTCAAATTTCTCTTTGTTTTGGTAGAGAGGCAAAACCATATTCAAAATTTTCAATGAATTGAAGAGTGGTTTACCTACTTCTCTTCTCCATTTTCTCTCATATAAAGAAATACTTTTATGCTCTTTTATATTTAAATAAGCAATTTCACCAGCGATTTTTCCAGTTATTAAGGCGCCAGGTACGCCTGCACCATTGTGGGCAGCTACAAAACCCCCTGCGTCACCAATCAAGACTACTTTGACCTCCTTTGTTTCAGACCATGTTTTTTTCAGCGGCCCCCCAACAGGAACCCATCCAGCTGTGACTTTTTCAACCTCTGCACCTTCTAAGCTTGACTTCGTAGCAGGATGATTTGAAATGAAGTTGTCAAGTTGAGTTTTTAGTTTGGTGAGTTCTGCTGCATATTTCGGGAACCCTAAACCAGCGTTTACTCTTCTTGATTTTTTCGGAATCAACCAAACAAATCCGTCAGGGGAGTTCATCCTATCAAAAAACATGTAAACTCTGTCATCCTCTAATTTCGTATTTTGTAAAGTGTACTGAAGAGTAGGATAAGCTTTTTCATTTCTTGAAAGATTGTTTTTTTTAGCTACTGTTGAGAAGATACCATCTGCACCTATGACCAGTTTCGTTTTAACTTTGAATTCCTCGTTTCTTCTTTTTAAAAGGATGGTTCCATCATTTTTCATGTCTGAGAAGTAAGTTGATGTCATTGTATAGGCCCCTGATTCCTTAGCTTTCCTAAATAGGTAATTATCGAATTTTTCCCTATCAATTGAACAAAGACTCATTTCAATTGTAAAATGTATTTTTTCAGAGTCTCCAACAGCTAATTCATTTATTTCCTGTTCAACTACATTTTCTGGATAAATGAAGAGCTCTTCAGGGTTTGGAAGGTTTTTAAATATTTTCTTAACAAGCTCAAGAGTAGGCATAAGTTCACCACATTGGACAGGAAACCCTACTCTTTTCTTTCTTTCAACCAACAACGTTTTTAATCCTTGACGTGAGGAATAATAAGCTGCTGTACATCCAGCTGGCCCTGCCCCTACAACCACAACGTCATATTCCTCCATTTTCCCTCAAACCTTTTTCACAGCTTAAGAGGTTCATAATTAGTGTCAAGAAACAACTTCTCTTCTGGAGTAACCCTTACTCCGTACTCAATTGAACGATTCGATAAACTTATTAAAATAGGCATTAAATCTAGTCCCTTAATTCTGTTTAATCCACCATTAGCTGCTTCTCTTTCACCGAATTTTTCTACTTTATCCACTCTGACAGATAAACCATTAATTAGTAGAGGGACAGGTTCACCTGTATGGATACCTAGCTCTGAAGAGGTTGTATGATCAGCTGTTATAATCTTTAACACATCCTTTGTTTCAACCAACGGTTCAACAGCTTCATCAATTTTTTCAATGACTTTCTTTTTCAACAAGCAATCCTTTTTATGGCTTGCCACATCTGAAGCCTTTATATGGACAAAGACGAAATCATATTCTCCAAGTAAATCTAAGGCTTTATTTATTTTTCCCTTGTAATCTGTATCTACTAAACCTGTCGCACCAGGTGTTTCATGGAGCTGCATACCTGCAAATTTAGCTAACCCTTTGTAGAGCGGAGCCCCGGCAACTGCTGCCGACTTTAACCCCCATTTTTCACTAAAACTCTTTGCAAAAGTCAATTTGCCTGCTCCCCTGAGTAGAATTATGTTTCCAGGAGGCAACCCTTTACTTGTCCTTTCGACATTAAAAGACGCCTCATTAAGCAAAGTGAATGTTTTTAAAACGAATTTGTTCAATACTTCAGCGGTTTTAATTGCTTTCAAATCTTTCCCAGCTTCAATTTTGGGTTTAGCTTTAGCCACGGGCAAATTTGTGACTTGAGGATCCATGTCTGTCACTTGACTTGACAAGTTACCCTCTAAAACCAGAACGCCCCTATGCTCTAACGTATGAAAGAATTTAACTTTCACACCGTCGATTTCTCCTATTTCATTAACTATTTTAGCGGCTTCCTCCGCATCTTTCCCTTTTATTCTTCCAGCTCTCCTATCTTTCACAATTAATTGGTTACTTTTTCTTTCAACTGTAGCTATGTTGCACCTGAAAGCCACAGATTCCCTATTTAAAGGTATTGAGGCCCCCAAAGCTTCTATTACACCTCTTCCAGGATGATCTTTACTTTCATAACCGAAAATGAAGAGGTGAGATGAGTCGCTGGGAGGGGAGACACCTGGAGAAATAGGATCCATTAACCCTGTAACTCCTTTCTTTGCAAGAAAGTCGAGGTTAGGCGATTCAGCTTTTTCCAATGGAGTTCTATTATTGAATGCCCTTAAAGGCCTGTCAGCCATCCCGTCGCATATTAACAAAAGGATTTTTTGGTTAAACATCTTTAAAAATCCACCTTCCCTTTACTCTTCAAAATCTATTTTGACTTTAGAGGGGAGCTTAAATTTAAAAGGTTTAAAAAATTTTTATTTTAACACTTATATAATTCACTCCTTTTTTCGGTAAATGAAAGAATGTAGGAGGAAAAAGATTTAGAAACCTTTCCAATTTAAGATGGTTTCCAGTATCTCTACCTAAATCTTTCAAGGTAAGGGAAGGACTATGATGGACCTTAAGAAAGAAATTGTTGAAGTACTTTCCCGGTTTTATCCCCGAGAAGATATCGAAAAAACTGTGAGAAAACCTGACTCTCCGCAGCATGGAGACTACACCTCCACAATAGCTTTTCAAGTAGCAAAAAGAGAAAAAAAAGATCCTAGAGGAATAGCTGAAGAACTAGCAGAAAAAATCAAGCCTTCAAAAATTATTCAGAAAGTGGAGGCGGTAAATGGCTACTTAAATTTCTTTCTTAACTGGAGAGAAGTTTCTAAATTTGTTTTTAGTGAAATTTCCAGTAAGAAAGGGAGGTATGGCGAGGTTAATTTAGGTAAGGGAGAGAAAGTTTTACTTGAACATACAAGCGCCAACCCTAATAAACCTTTACATGTAGGAATACTTAGAAACACTTGTTTGGGAGATGCCTTAGCAAGGATAATGAAATTTACAGGTTACAATGTAACGGTTGTTAACTACATTGATGATAGCGGCGTCCAAATGGCTTACAACGTCCTCGCCCACACAGAACTAGGTTTTCCTCTGCAGTCGAAAAAGAAAGAGAAATTTGACCATTATTGCGGAAAAGTTTATTCCCAAGTTTTTAAGATAGTGGAAGAGAAACCTGAATTTGAGAAGAAACTTAGGGAAATAATTGCTAAAATTGAGGAGGGAAACAATACTTATTCGAAATTTGCTAGAGAATTAGCTGAAAAAGTTGTTAAATCCCAACTTGAAACCTGCTGGAGGATAAAGGTATACTTTAATTATTTAATATGGGAGACAGATATTTTAAAGTCTGGTTTATGGGAGAAAGCTTTTAATGAATTAAAAGAAACGGGTAAAATAATTAAAAAAAATGAAGGTGAGAAAAAGGGGTGCTGGATTCTTGATTTGTCAAAAGACCCCTTCTTTTCCAAGCAAAAGGATGCAGAAGAAGTTTTGGTTAGGAGCGATGGAACATCAGTGTATGTGGCTAAAGATATAGCCTTTGCAATGTGGAAACTTAACTGCTTAAGGGAGAAGCATAAATTTTTCATTAAAGAATTTTGTTTACAACCAAACAAGGTTTCGTTATTCACTACCGTACCTAGAGAAACAGGTAAATATCTATGGAGCGATGCTGACTACACTATCGCAGTTATAGGTTCTGAACAGAAACATGCGCAGAGAGTGGTGAAAACATCTCTTAATTTGATAGGGTGTAAAAAAAAGTACTTACATTACAGTTACGGCTTGTTAACTTTAAGCCGAGAAACAGTTGAAGAACTGTTGGAGAACGAACAGAAGGAGAGGAAAGATTTAAAGAAAGCTGTGAAAATGTCTGGCAGAAAGGGGCTAGTTGTGAACGCTGACGATGTGTTAGATGAACTTAAAAAATTAACAAGAATTGAAACAAGGAGGAGGAATAGAGATGAACCTGATGAATGGGTTGAAGAAAAAGCTGAGGAAGTGGCTGTAGGTGCTTTAAAGTTTGAGCTGCTTAAAACCTCAAGGGAGAAATGGGTTGTCTTTGATATTAAGAAAGCACTGGAGTTAAAAGAAAACACAGGCCCTTACATCCAGTACACCTACGCCAGAGCTAATAGGATAATTGAAAAAGCAAAGGAACAAGAAATAGAGGAGTCAAATGAATTTGAAGAGTTGAAGGATATGGAAAAGGAGGTTTTGAAGAAGCTTTATGAGTTCCCCTCCATAGTTAAAAAAGCCGGAGAAACCCTTTCACCCCAAGTGATTTGTCAATTCTTAACAGAACTTTCTCTTACCTTCAACAAGTTTTACCAAAATATACCTGTTTTAAAAGCTGAAAAGGGGGGAAATAAAAGATTCAGGTTAGAGTTGGTTAAGGGAGTTAAGCAGGTTTTGGAGAATGGACTTAACTTATTAGGCATTCCAGCACCTGAAAAAATGTGAGGGAGAATAGTTTTTTAGAAAAAGGGGTTTCAAGTTTTTGGGGAAAGTTTTTTAAGCAAACAATTGAAAGATATCATTAAGCTTGAAAATGGGGGAGAGAGGAAATTCAGGTCTTAATGAAGCCCTAACTTAATTTGTTATGTTTAAGGGATAATTAATGGCTAGAAGAGAGAAATCAGTAAGATTAAGAGTTGTTGATGCTGATAAAAGGGATGTTGGCAGAGGAATAGCCCGTATAAACAGCAAAGTAAGAGCTTATTTGGATTTAAGAGTTGGAGACGTAATAGAAATTCATGGTAATCAAAAAGCTCTAGCTAAGGTCTGGGCTGCATCCAGCGAAGATGAAAATGAAGACATTGTAAGAATTGACGGTATCTTACGTCACAATGCAGGAGTGACAGTGGGGGACTATGTTTTAGTAAAAAAGGCTGTGACGTACCCAGCAATACGTGTCTCATTTGCTCCTGTGGACAGAATAAGGTTCGGCCCAGGTTTTGAAGAACATGTGAAAAGAAAAATTTTAGGTCAAGCAGTAACGAAAACGAACAGTGTAATAATACCTATAGTTGGCACCTATGTTTCCCTTGTTGTTTTAAACACTGTGCCACCCGGCAATGTAATAATAAATGAAAGGACGGAAGTTAGGATAAGGGAGAAACCTATAGAGGAAAGAGAATTAATAGTTCCTGAGGTTACCTATGAAGACATAGGGGGGCTGGAAGAGGAGCTGCAGAGAGTCAGAGAAATAATAGAGTTACCTCTTAAACACCCTGAACTATTTAAGAGACTTGGCATAGATCCCCCGAAAGGAGTACTACTTCATGGTCCTCCAGGATCAGGTAAAACATTAATTGCAAGAGCAGTAGCAAACGAAACAAACGCAACGTTCATACCAGTAAATGGACCTGAGATAATGAGTAAGTTCTATGGTGAAAGCGAAAGAAGGTTGAGAGAAATATTTGCCAACGCAGAAAGAGATGCTCCAAGTATAATATTTATAGACGAAATAGACGCTATAGCACCTAAAAGGGAAGAGGTCACAGGAGAAGTTGAGAGAAGAGTAGTGGCCCAGCTTTTAAGCTTAATGGATGGTTTAAGGCAAAGAGGAAAAGTTATTGTTATAGGGGCAACAAACAGACCCAATGCACTGGATCCTGCTTTGCGAAGACCAGGAAGATTTGACCGTGAGATAGTTATTGGGGTACCTGACAGAGACGGAAGAAAAGAAATACTTGAGATACATACCAGAAACATGCCTTTATCCAGTGACGTTGATTTAGATAAAATAGCTGATGTAACCTACGGGTTTGTAGGGGCTGATTTAGCTGCATTGTGCAGAGAAGCTGCTATGCATGCATTAAGAAGGGTTTTGCCTAGAATAGATTTAGAGAAAGAGGAGATACCCATGGATGTTCTTGAAGACTTAGAAGTTACAATGAAAGATTTCACTGAGGCTTTAAAATCTGTAGAAGCTTCAGCTTTAAGAGAAATAATTGTTGAAGTACCTAAGGTTCATTGGAGTGACATAGGAGGACTTAAAGAAATAAAACAGAAACTTAGGGAGGCTGTTGAATGGCCTTTAGTTTATAAAGAGTCATTTAAAAGGATAGGCATAAGACCACCGAAAGGAATACTTTTGTTTGGTCCTTCCGGCTGTGGAAAAACGCTTTTGGCCAAGGCAGTAGCAACAGAAAGTAAAGCCAACTTTATCTCTGTTAAAGGGCCTGAAATGTTGAGTAAATGGGTTGGCGAATCAGAGAAAGCTATAAGAGAAGTGTTCAAGAAAGCAAGACAAACAGCTCCTACAATAATATTTTTTGATGAAATAGACGCTATAGCCCCAATAAGAACTGCTGGAATAGCTGATTCAAGGGTATCAGAGAGATTAGTTAATCAACTCCTCTCTGAAATAGATGGAATGGAGAGTTTAGACGAAGTTGTGGTTATAGGGGCAACAAACAGACCAGATATACTTGACCCGGCTTTACTTAGGCCTGGCAGGTTCGATGAAATCCTTTTTGTCCCTCCTCCCGATGAAGAAGCAAGGTACGAAATTCTTAAAATTCACACAAGAAACATGCCTTTAGCTGGAGACGTAGACTTGAGGGAGTTAGCTAAAAGAACAGAGGGATACACAGGAGCAGATATAGAAGCAATGTGCATGGAAGCTGGATTAGCAGCTTTAAGAGAAAATTTAGAAATAAAAAAGGTTCATTTGAGGCATTTCGAGGAAGCAATGAAAGTTGTAAACAAAAGCGTCACCGAAGAAGCTTTGAAAAAATATACAACTTCTTTGGAGGAAATAAAGAAGATAGGGGGAACAAAGACCTGGAGCCGGGAAGTAGTTTAAAAATAGATCAGTGGTGGTGCATAGCATCATAGCAGAACTCAGTGCAGGTCGGTTTAATCATCTCTAAATAAATGATTTCTCTTTTAACTCTTCAAAAATTTAACGTTTTAGGGTTATGTTTAATATAAAAGTAAAGAATTCATTTTTCTGTTTTGTAGACCTCAATTGAATCAGTTGGTGTAACGCTTCTGCTGCTGTCAACATCAATCCATTTCAAAATTATGGTTTGGGAGTCTGGCAGAGAATTGAAGTTCTCCATAAGGTATTTACAAGCAGCTGCAGTACCATACCTTGTTATACCTTCAATTAACACTATGAGTTTGTTTCTGTCAAAACAGACAGAAATAACGCCGTAATCCTCACTTTTAAAGAGGCTTCTATTCAGTTCCACCTTGCTTTTCTTAGTTAAGAAAACAATTTTCTCCTTAAAGAATTCAAATTTAAACCCCTTTAACAGGTTATATTTATTAATTAAGGGGTTTGAGAGAGGGCCTCCCACAAAGAAAACATTAAGGGACTCCTTAAAGTTATTATAGGTTGCATCCTTTAACTCTGTAGTTAAAGTGGGGTAGAGATAGCTTGAAGAATCAAGATCAGAAGAATTAAAATTGACGATCACAACGAAATGTTTGATTTTCTTTAAAAGGGAAAGAGTTAATTCTTCCGGTGTAACAGTTAGAACCCATTCATTATTCCATTTGAAACGTTCGATAACTACGTTTTCCGGGTCAGTAACTATTCTTAAAGAAACTTGTTCAGTGGAGTTAGGGACCCAGGATAAAGTGATGTCTTTAAAGGAGCCGCTGGGTAAGTGATTAATTTTTTGAAACGATACTTCATTTCCGTTCTGGAAAAGAGAAACATTGAAGTTATAAGCATCCTTTGATCCAAGATTAGAAACAGTGACCTGAAAAGTTGCCTTTTCCCCTACTAAGAAGACATCTGGGCATTCAACTTGCGAAACTGCCAGGTCTGGAGCGGGGGTAACCCATCCCTTAGCTCCAGTGAGAACAATTAAGTGACCATCCAATGTTCCGAAAACAATTTCAGAAAGAGAGTCACCATTTACGTCTCCGACCGATAACCCACCACTTACTTCCCGTGAAGAATTATAAACCCAGTCAGCTTTGCCTGTACAGTTAATACTGCAAACTTCTCCATTGACAGTTACAGCAACTATTTCTAAATAGCCGTCGCCATCTATATCTACAGTTGAGAACTCGTTAGAGAAGGGGCTGAGGCCACTGAATATCCAGTTTAACCCGCCATCTGTGCTTTTTAAACAGAAAATACTTGAAGAATCTACTGAAATAATTTCTAAAGGATAAAACCTGTCAAGGTTAGAAAGAGATGGAGAAACTAATTCACTCCAAGCTATGCTGCTTCTCCAAAGCTTAACTCCATTGCTTGCATTTAAAATGGTCAAAGGCCCAGCTGAAACAAGCAATTCCATCCCCGGGTTTGAAGTGTTCACGTCACCAAAGAAAGGCGGCTTCTCAATTACGTTGAAATAGGTTTTCCAGTTGATGGAAAAATTTTGGCTGTCTACACTATAAACTGCGTAATTTTTTAGAGTAACAAAAATGGTGTCAAGTCCACCGTCCATGTCAACATCCCCAACAACCACCCGGGTTTCGATGGAGTGGTTTAAATGCATTTCCTTAATTAAGGTCCCTGAATGAGATAGAATGTAAAGGACCCCGTCTTCTCCACCAACTATGACTTCAGGCCAGTAATCATTGTTTATATCAGCTAAAACCGGTGACGCCTTAATTAATGAGTGTGTTGAATACTTCCAAACAGTTTCCCCTGAGCTTGATAAACAGTATATTTCACCCGAGTATAAAGTTACAACTATTCCGAAACCATTTCCAGAGAATAATTTCCCGAATGCTGGGCTTGAGTAAATAGGAGAACTGAAGGACACACTCCATTTTATGTCTTTGCATTCACCATCAACCACAAACAGGCTGCCATTTAATGTAGTTATAAGTATTTCAGGGTCGCCGTCGCAATCCACGTCCCCAATTAAAGGTATACTGCAAATCTTTTCACCCAAGTATTTGTCTAAATAAACAGTAGGGACTGAGATTCTTCCAGGGCTTTTCTGAAATCTGGAATTTTGAGCATCGCATCCAGCTAGAGGCCATGAACCAGTAGGGTAACTAGCAGGTTGAGGGAATCCTTTGCTTACCAAGTTTGAATTAAGGAGGGATAGAGTCAACAGAGTTATTGTACCACAAATTATCATAAACCGAAAAAATTTCTTCATCAAAAACCCCATTAATCCTAGAAAGGTGAAGTGAATAGTAATTAAAAATTCTTAAAACATTTTTTACATGTTTGAATGTTCTTTAAAAATTTAAATTTTTAAATTTCCTAGATTATTTTTCATCGCTTCCCAATAACACTTTTTTTATTTCCTTTATTTTAAGAGGACCAAACCCCTTGACTTTGTTCACTGGACCCTCAACTTTCAAAGTTTTTCCTGAGGAGGATTGAATAATTTTTGTTTCAACGATTGATTTCAAAGCGTTGTAGGGGTTACTGAAACTTTTCAATAGTTCTAAAGCCAATTTATTTCCCACCCTAGGAAGGCCTGAAAGAAAGAAAACTTGTTTCTTCTCTAAATCTATGAGTTTAGGTTTAGACCTAACCCTTAAAACTTCATCTCTCAACACTTGCTCCCTATAAGCTAACCTATAAATGAAAATAGCTGTTGCTTTACTGGTGGGTGAAGGCACAACAGGTATTCCGTAGTCCAAAACAACACTTGAAAGGGTTCCGTAGAGTGAAGAAAGTTTTATGTTCCTTAGAAGCAAGGCCTTTTTCAAGTCTCCTTCCACAACAAGGATAGGTTTCTCGTAAGCTTCTCTCAAACGTTGACATTGACTAAATAACCTACCTGAAAAAATGGAGTTGATGAAGTCATTTACTTCCTTCCTTTCAACAGCTACTTTGTTTGAAACCACGTAATCGGCAACTGTTAAAGATTGAAACGTTAAATTAATCTGTAGCTCCATTAGGTACTTAGATACAAGTGTTCTTGACTCTCTGTGGTCAACAACCACCCTTATTTCGTCCATGGAACTCAAGAAACCACCCTTAAAAAAGAATAATTTTAAGCCTGCTTAACCAAAAATAGAAAAACAAAAACTTTTTACTATTTTACTATTTTCCATCTTTACCTTTTAACCTGCACCTTTTTAATTTATTTTTCCACAGCTGAAGCCGTTCACGGGGAGCATGAAAAATTGAAAGTTTTAATCCTTGACCATGGAAGCGAGTACCTTGAAGATTTAATTAAATTGCTTAAGAGGAAAAGGGTGGGAATAGACATAAAGAAACCTAGGGAGAATTTTTCAGCTTTTGACTGTGTAATAGCGTCTGGAGGAGTTTTACCGAGAAAGGGCCACCATGAAATCTTGAGATGGTACAAAGTCTTTCTAAGTAAATTGAAGAAACCTTTTTTGGGAATATGTTTAGGACATAAAATCCTCGGTTACTGTTATGGAGCAAAAATATTGAAAATCCATGAAAGGGGAATAGTTAAAATAAAGTTTCATGAGGAATACCCTTTAGCAAGTGGAGTGAAGGAGATGACAGTTTATGAAGATCACGACTACGGACTTTTTAAGCTTCCGAAGAAATTGAAGAATTATGCAAGTAGCGACAAATGTAAGATACAGGCTTTAAAAGTTGCAGGGAAGAACCAGTACAGTGTCCAATTCCACCCGGAAGTAAAAGGGGAATCAATTATAAATAATTTTGTAGAAGTTTGTGGAAGCATCACTAGAAAAACCCTTTTCCATTTCACAATTAAAAACAGAGAGGCGCACCTGCTCAATAAGGAGGGATTGAATTAAATTAAAGAAAGAAAAGGGCTTGGAGGAAAATTGGGGGAAACTCAGGAATGAATGAAGGAAACATAAAATACAAACTTGTCGTGTTCGATGCATTTGGGACATTGTTTAAATGCGAGGGATGTCACCAGAAAGTTATAAATGAGTTTCTAGGAAAGAAACATAGCCTAAACATGGCTATTGATTTTCATAAACACGTAGACATTGAATTAAATCGGTTAATAAACGAGAAGGTTCAAAAAAATGAATTTGAAGATTTTTACAGCTTAAACATGAAAGCTTTTCTGTCAGCAATCAAGAAATACGGGTTAAAAACTAGTGAAAAAGAAGTGAAAAAATATGTAATTAAATCGTTAAATATCTTTAAAGAAGAATCCACACTTTACCCTGAAGTTTATGAAACACTGAATCTGCTTAAAAGTAACGGTTTAAGAATGGCAGTAGTCTCTAACGGGTTAGAAGAAACCCTTGTAGCCAATGTAGAGAAATGGAGTTTAAACCGGTACTTCAGCAAGGAGGAGTTAGTTACTTCAGACTCTGCAAAAAGTTACAAACCTGCCGAAAAAATATTTAAACACGTCCTAAACTTAAAGGAAACCAAACCTACAGAAGCCGTAATGGTGGGGGATTCATTATTTACTGACATTTATGGGGCGAAAAGAATTGGAATGACCGGGGTTTACTTTAAACACACCACACCCAGTTTCTTGAGTGGACAGTTCAGTTTTAACTTGAAGGTGAAACCTGATTTCGTAATTAATAATTTGAAAGAAGTCGTGAAGATAGTATTAAATCGGTAATGAATATGGCTAAGCTAGAAGGAGAAGGATTTAAACACCTAACCCCAGCCTCTGAAGCATTAAAGAGGATTTTGAAAGAAGTGAAACCTTTAGAGGTTGAAGAAATAGAAGTGATTCATTCAGTAGGCAGGGTATCTTCTCAAAAAATTGTTTCCCAAATAAACAAACCAAATACAAATAAAGCAATGATGGACGGTTACGGAGTAAGTTTTGAGGATATAAAAAATGCTTCTATCCAGTCACCTATTAAATTAAGAGTAAAGGGTTTAATTCATGCTGAAGAAATTTTTAGGGGGAAAATAAAGAGGGGAGAAGCTGTTCAAGTTATGACAGGAGCTACACTCCCAGAAAACATCGACACTGTCCTAAAATACGAAGAAGTAGAAAAAGAGGGGTGTTTTATAAAGGTTTTTCAGCCTGTTTCAAAATGGGGAAATGTTTCACGTGTAGGAGAAGATATCAAGAAGGGAGATGTTGTTTTAGAAAAGGGAGAAAGAGTAACTATTGCAACAGCTTCCCTGCTTTCCTCGCTTGGAATTGGAAAAATCAAAGTTTCTAAAAAACCTAAGGTGGCGGTTCTAGTCACAGGGTCAGAGTTAGTAAGCCCAGATAGAGGATTGAAACCTGGGAAAATCTTTGAATCAAACACTACATTACTTTCAAACTTAGCTAAGTTCTATGGGTGCATAGTGGAAAAAGCAGAAGTTGTCCCGGACGATTTAAATGAAATAAAGAGGAAGATAAGAAGCAACTTAAAGTGTGACTTAATAATAACAAGTGGAGGAATGTCAGCTGGGAGAAGGGATCATACTCACAAAGCTATTGAAGAATTAGGTAGAATACTGTTTCACGGAGTAACTATAAGGCCCGGAACACCTAGCTTAGGTGCAGTCATAAATAAAAAAGTAGTTTTAGGTTTACCAGGTTCACCAGCTGCGTGCTTAATAGCCTTTATCTACTTTGCAATCCCAATAATTTCGAAGATGACTTGTAATAAAGCAAAAGAAGAGGCGCTGGAAGCTGAAATGATTAGCAACTACCCTTCAAGACTGGGAAGAATGGACGCGTTAAGGGTAAAACTGAAAAATGTTAAGGGAAAAATTTACGCCGAACCTATAAGAATAAAGGGGGCAAGTTTGCTGTCCTCAATAAAGAAAGCAGATGGCATAGTTTTTATTCCTGAAAAAAAAGAGGGTTTGGAAAAGGGAGAAATTGTGAAAGTTCACCCCATCCCAAAGTATTAGCCTTATAGGCAGCTATTTAAGTAGAGAAGGGAAGAAATGTTTCTTCCCCTTTTCCTCTTTTAATTGATCCCATTCATAAAGTATTTTTACAGCTGTAGAAGCTGTTTCAGCCGCCTCTTTCTCTCCTTCAACACCGAATTCATTGGTAACCCGGTTCGCATAAACGGCACAAACTGCCCCAGCCCTTAACCCGTAGATACTTGCCAATGTAAATATGGAGGAAGCCTCCATTTCGAAATTTATAACATTAGCCTTCATTAAATCTGAAAGCAGGGAAGCTGCCATGCTTGGGAAGTAATTTTTGAAACCCGGCCTAGCTTGTCCAGGGTAGAAGGAATCAGTTGTAGCTGTTACTCCTACAAAATACCTGTAACCTAATGATTCAGCTGCTTCAATGAGGGCTAAAACCACTTCATAATGAGCAGTTGCTGGATACTCTGGAAAAACATATTGCTTAGTGGTACCTTCAAGCCTAATAGCTGCAGTAGTAATTACTAGGTCCCCAATATTTATTTCTTTACGAATTACACCTGTGCTTCCTACCCTAATGAACGTGTCAGCTCCCACATTAGCTAGTTCTTCAACAGCTATTGCAGCGGCAGGAGAACCTATTCCTGTTGAAGTAACTGATATAGGAGCTCCTTTAAAAGTTCCAGTATAAGTTAAATATTCTCTATGTTTAGCCACGAACCTGTTTTGATCCCATAGTTTAATTATTTTTTCAACTCTTTCAGGGTCTCCAGGGAGGAGTACATACCTTGCAATTTCTCCCGGCTTTACTGAAATGTGGTACTGCATCCTTTCAACAGTTTCTGGTTTTTCAGCTGAAACAAACTTTTTATTCACTTAAGAACACCTCAACAATTAATAGATTAGGAAGATGAGTTAGAGAAAAGACATGACCTCATTTTTAAATGCTTTTCGAAAAACAGCTTTTACCTGTGAAAGGGGAAGTTAAGGGAAATATATATTGAGTTAAGTTTACTTTATGGAGCAGCGGGATCCATACCATCTTTTAAATAAGTCATTCTTAATATCCAATTGGTCTAACACCTTCCCTACAATAAAATTAACCAGATCTTGGATCTCAGATGGTTTATGATAAAAAGCTGGAGAAGCAACTAAAATTACTGCCCCCAATTTAGAAAGTTTCAACATATTTTGAAGATGAATGGCGTTTAAGGGAGTTTCTCTTGGAACAAGAATGAGTTTCCTCCCCTCTTTCAAGGCTACATCAGCCACTCTACCTATTAAGCTTTTTGAGTAACCTGAAGCAATTTCAGCCAAAGTAGCCATTGAGCAAGGAGCTACAATTACAGCCTCTAACTTGAAGGAACCACTTGAAACAGGTGCCGCTAAATTCTTGTTTTCAAAATATTGGTGGGAAAACTTTTTCAGTTCTTCTATTGTCAACCCTGTTTCATATTTCAACAATTCTTTCCCCCATTCGGAAATAGACAAGTAAGTTTTGCAACCCTTTTTGTGCAGTTCCTTCAAGATGTTAACTCCGTAAATTACTCCACTTGCCCCTGTTATTCCCAGAAAAATATTCCTTTCTTTCATAAAAAATCACTTGAAACTTAAGTACTTCTCTATTTCTCCTTTCTCTTCTAACTCCCTTACCCAATCAATGACTATATTTCCCTTTTTCATCCCTCCTTTCAGAATCAAAATAATCTCTTTAACTGTTTCTTTTGGTGTTAGATTGGTTACATTTAATTGATAAATTTTTTCTTCACTAAACCTCTCAATGGAAGAAGTTAAGCATGAATCTATTATTTCAGCTTCCACATTTTCTAATATTTTCTTTTCAGGAAACTTTTTCTTTTTCAAAGCTTCAAACAGAAGCTTAGGGTGTTTTCTGAGAACAAAAACATGAGTTATGTTTTTTGGAGCTGCTTCAGGAACATGGGTGTCAATAACTAAACTGCCACTTACCTGGGAAAGGTAATTTGAGATTTTTTCAACATCCAAAATCTTTGATTTTCTCTCTTCATCAAAACCTAGGAACCAGTTATTTTTTTCAGCTAAATCATTTATGTTTATATACTTGACTTTCAGTTTTGAAGCTAAAAGTTTAGAAACTGTGGACTTACCTGTACCGGGTGTGCCCGTAATCAGAATCCTATACTCCTTGTTTGACGGGTTAGTTGGGTTCAATTCCTTCTTCCAACCTTTAAACTTAACTTTTTACTTTCCCTTCCCATGTTTTTAAAAAGAAAAATTTGGAGGGGAGGATAACTAAGAAAAGGGCAATAACTAAAGGTTAAGATTCTTGTTTTAAAATAAATTTAACAGGAACTTAAATACTTTAAGAAGAAAAGTTTAAAGTAAAAAAGGAAGGCTGATGTTTCATGAACCTATATGAAAGGATAGCTTTAGGGGAGAAAGGAGAGAAACTTTTTCTTTTGGGGAATGAAGCAATAGCCAGGGGGATAATAGAAGCCGATGCCCAAATAGTGACTACTTACCCAGGCACCCCTTCAAGTGAGATCGGAAACACTTTAGCTGTCACTTCAAGATTATATGATAAACCGTACTATTTCGAATTTTCTGTAAATGAAAAAGTAGCTTTTGAAGTAGCTGCTTCAGCTGCTGCTGCAGGCTATAGATCAGCAACCTTCATGAAACATGTGGGATTAAACGTTGCTTCCGATGCTTTAATGACTTCAGCTTATATAGGTGTCACTTCAGGTTTTGTGGTGATAACTTGCGACGACCCAAACTGTTGGTCTTCTCAAAACGAGCAGGATAATCGTTTTTATGCTTACTTAGCTAATTTACCATTGCTTGAACCAAGTAACCCCCAAGAGGCAAAGGACATGACTAAAGAAGCGTTTAGTATCTCGGAAAAACTAGAAGTACCGGTGTTGGTAAGATCTACGACAAGGGTTTCTCACACAAGAGGAGTGGTGTTTCTGGGGGGAATCGAAAACATCCCTACAAAAAAATTTGTTAAGAACCCAACAAGGTTTGTTCCTGTCCCAGCTGTAGCAAGAGGAAGACATAAAATTTTACTTAAGAAAATGTCTGAAGCAAAGGAACTTTCTGAAAAATCAATTTTCAACTTTGTAGAAAGTAATAAGGAAAACATTTACGGCGTAGTTGCTTGTGGAGCAGCTTACTCTTATACTTTGGAGGCGTTAAAAAACTTAGACGTTGAAATACCTGTCTTAAAGCTTGGAATGACTCATCCACTTCCAGAGAGAAAGATAGTTGATTTTCTGAAAAATAAAGACAAGGTAGTGATAGTGGAAGAGCTTGAACCTATTTTAGAGACACAAATAAGAGCTATTGCACAAAGAAACAAGTTAGGAACTGAAATAGTCGGTAAAAATGAGGGATTCTTTCCTCGAGTTTCAGAGTTAAATGTAGTGTATGTATTAAATGGTTTAAGTGCAGCCTTGAATCTGGGAAAAGAAATAGATTTGGCAAAAATGAGGGAAAGTATGGAGGAGGTTAGAAGCATAGTACCTAACAGGCCTCCTGTTTTATGCCCTGGATGTCCACACATGGGAAGTTATCACATAATAAAGAGACTTCTCCCCCCTAAAACCATTTGGTCTTCAGATATAGGATGTTACAGTTTAGGTATGAATGAACCTTTTAAAATGGCGGACATACTTTACTGCATGGGTTCAAGCATAGGTGCAGCTTCAGGAATTGCTAAAACAGGTTCTAAAGCTGTAGCCTTCATTGGTGACTCTACTTTTTGGCATGCAGGTCTTCCTGAGTTGGTTAACGCAGTTTATAATAAACATGATGTGCTCGTGGTTGTACTTGACAATTTAACCACAGCAATGACTGGGCACCAAGTCAATCCAGGCACAGGCAAAACCGCTCGGGGTGAAACCACGAAAGTATTAACTCCTGAATTTATAGCTGAAGCATTAGGCATTCCTTTTGTTACGGTTGATCCTTATGAAATAAATCGAAGCATAAAATTAGTGAAGGAGTTACTCAAAAGGAAGGGGGAGGGGCCAGCTTTAATTGTTTTCAGGCAGAAATGCGCCTTAATAAGGCCTGTTTCAAAAATTTTTGAGGTTACCGATAAATGTACAGGTTGCCAGATTTGTATAAATTCACTAGGATGCCCTGCATTAACTTTAAAAAATGGAAGAGTTTTCATTTTGGGTAATCTATGTCGCGGATGTAGTTTATGTGCCCAAGTTTGTCCTTTTGACGCTATAAAAGAAGTTAGGAAACGAGTTAAGGGTTAAAGGGGTTAAGGAATGAAGGAGTATAACGTATTAGTTGTAGGAGTTGGAGGGATGGGTGTTTTGACAACTGCACAGTTACTTGCTCGAACTGCTCTGAAGCAAGGTTTCAGCAAAGCCCTGATAGGTGAAATACATGGGATGGCTCAAAGGGGGGGATCGGTGATTGCTGAAGTAAGGTTTGGAGAGGAAATTTTAAGCCCAATAATTCCTTTTCATAGAAACAGTCTTTATTTAGCCTTGGAATTGTTTGAAGCGTTGAGGTACTCTTACAGGGTTCTAAATAATGACTGCTACGCAGTCCTAAACAACTTCTTCCTTAAACCTCCATTAAGCAAAATTGAAATGAGTTCAGAGACTGTTTTGAAGTATTTGAGGAATAAATTTGAGAGAATGGAAGTTATTGATGCAACAAAGATGGCTAAGGAGGCAGGTAGTAGCGTATCAGCCAATGTAGCTCTAGTGGCTGCTGCTACTGCATTTAAGTTTTTACCTTTAGGTGAAGACTCTTTAAAGGAGACGATGAAGGAAATGTTTAAGGGCGAAAATTTAGAACTAAACATCAAAACTTTTGACTACACAATTTCAAGGTTAGGGAAGAGGTAACGTTTTCCTATGTTCATTTGGTTTGATGTAACTAACCCTTACCACGTAGGTTTTATAAGTACCCTTTACTCGAAACTGAAAAAGGAGGGTTTTAATTTAGTTGTGACAGCTGTAGATACAAAAGAAGTGAAAGAAGAACTGTCTAGGAGCGGAATATTTTTTAAGGTAGTTGGTAAACAGATTTCAACAGGCCAAAATGAACTCGCCCTTTTCACCAGTAGAGTAATTAATCTTTACGAATCCATCAAGAAGGAACTTGAAGGAGATGTTATTCATGTCTCTTTCCTTTCACCTTCAGCTTTCAGATGTGCTTCAGGGTTATCTAAACCCGTCGTTGGGTTAATACCTTACCAAATTAATGGGAAACCGTTCACCCAAATTTCTCTTTCACTAGCTGACCATCTAGTGAAAAGCATTTTCTCTCCTCTCGACAAACATTTAGGGATCTATTTGAACAAAACAGCTTGTTTCAAAGGGCTTTACGAAGTATCTTGGCTAAAAAGGGAATTAAGGAACTTGGTTTCTGCTGAATTACTACCTACCCAACTTGAAAATGATTACTTTGAAGTATCTCTCTTCCACAACCCTCTCTTTCCTTTAACAGGAAAAAATTCATTTCCTTATTTCCTTTACAGTAAACTTTTCCATTTCCTTCAGGTAAAGATCAACCCAAGAAAGTTAAAAATTAATATTTACCCCAGAAAAGGAACTGAAATTCTTCTTCCAATTTTTAAAGGAAAAAACACAACACTTTCTTACATTAAAAGAAGAGATTATTTAAAACAATTAATTTCTTCTGATTTGGTTCTAAGCGTCGATTTCAAAATCTGTTTAGAATCAGCCATACTTAACAAAGTAGCAGTATTCCTTACACTAAATAGAGAAAGGGGCCCCTTACTTAGTTCATTAAGAAAAACAGGTCTTCCTGTTTGGGGCTATATGGAAATTGATGAAAATAACTTAAATTTAGAACCTAGGATTAGAAAAGGAAAGAACAACTTATATGGCTTTCTTAACAAATTAGAAGATGCAGTCCCTCTTGTTTCAGAAATAATTAAGGAATACTTTTAAATAGGTGGATACCATCCTCCCTTAAATCTTCCAGGAAGGAGTGGGAAAAAGTGAAAGAGATACCCATAAACATTCCCGTCATAGGAGATGAAGAAAAGAAGGAAGTAATTAAAGTCCTCGAAAGCAAAATATTAACACATAAAACAGGAAGCGGCCCTTATGTCCAAAAATTTGAGGAGGCTTTTAGAAAGTTTGTGGGAGCAAAATACGCTGTTGCATTGAATTCAGGAACATCAGCCCTTCACGCAGCTTTGTTAAGTGCAGGAATCAAGAGAGGAGACGAAGTAATTGTGCCATCCTTTACTTTTTCAGCTACAGCTGAGGCGGTGCTCCTTACCGGTGCTACGCCCATCTTTGCAGATATCAACCCCAAAACCTACTGTATAGACCCTTCACAACTTAAAGAACTTGTTACAAAGAAAACTAAGGCTGTTATACCAGTCCATCTTTATGGTTTACCATCTGAAATGAATGAAATAAGGGAATTTGCTGAAGAAAATAATTTAGTAGTTATTGGAGATGCTGCACAGGCCCATGGAGCAGAGTATAGGGGGGTTAAAATAGGCAATACTGCAGACATCGAATGCTTCAGTTTCTATGCAACAAAAAATATTACTTGCGGCGAAGGAGGAATGTGTATTACCAACCGTGAAGAATATTTTGAGAAGATAAAAATGATTAGGTCCCATGGAGAAAAGGAACCTTATTTAACTGTAATGATCGGTCATAATTACCATTTAAGTGAGTTATCTGCAGCTTTAGGTTATGTACAAACACTTAAACTCCCTAAAATATTAAGTCGCAGAAGAGAAAACGCTTCACTTTTTACTGAAGAGTTGGAAGAAACCGAAGCTCTTGATGTTCCCTTTGTTCCAAGCTATATTTCTCACGCATGGTACCTTTACACCCTAAAAGTTAAAGATAACCGATTAAGAGATTTCCTCTTTAAAAAGTTAAGAGGAGAGGGGGTAGGGGTAGGCAAATATTATGAGAAACCCCTTCACACAATTGATTTCTTTAAAAAAAGATCTAAGATTCCTAAGGAATTAAAAAACACAGTAAATGTCTCTTCAAGAATTTTGCAGTTGCCTGTACATCCTGAAGTTTCAAAGGAGCAGGTTCTCTTCATCGCAGAAAAAGTCAAAAATTTTCTGAAAAAGTTTTAGTGAGGCTAGGAGGAATAATTACTTAAACATTTTCCTTATTTCTTTAACTATTTCGTTGGTTTTAGTTACTGACGCAAATTTTCCTTTGCCTAAGTTTGCCAAGCGTATACATGTTTTTCTTCCCCAGTCTTGTTTACCATGAGTGTAAATTACGTGGAGCTTAGGGTATTGTTTCGCAACGCTGTAAGGAGGCTTTCCTCGGTTATAAAGCCCATCAGTGATTAAAAGGCCCCACTTATCTCTTTTTTTAATCTTACTAAGTTCAACTAGACCGGTTAAGAGTACATTTTCTATGTTAGTGTAACCTATAGGTTTCAAACTTAAAATTTCAGAGATAATTTTGATTAGGGGCTTTTTCTCTTTCACCCCCTTAACAACTTCGCTTTTTTCACTGAAAACAACAAGCCCTAATTCACTTGATTTAAGTTGATGGGTTACTACAGAAGCTATTAAGGCAGCGTTAACTATTTTGTTTCCATGCATAGAGCCGCTTACATCCAAGAGAACAACTCCGCCACTTATTTTCTTCCTTTTATCTAAGCCCACTATGTCTTCGTAACCTAACACTTCCTTAACTAATGCATTCTCTAGCGTTTTCTCTTCATCAAAATCTGTTTTGCCTGGCTTGTATTTAACATTTTTCTTTATTTTACCTCTTTCTTTGCACAAAACTTTAAAAGAACCTTGGATCACTGTTTTAACAGCTATGTTTCTGAATTTTTCAAGCAAGTCACCCCTTAATTCACTCCTTAAAAGTAAGAAGAGAGTAACTATGTCTAAGTTTCCTTTTTCAGCTTCTTTCTCCAGGAAGGTGAATGAAGCATCTTCCTCAAAAATCTTTGACACTGCAAACATATTAAGCTTTGTCACTTCTATAAGGTTCTTTATCTCCAGATTTTTCAGATAGTTTTCAGCTAGTTCCTTTGCTTCACTGAAATTTAGCCTTGGAAAGGAGGTACTTGATAACACACTTTCTTGCAATAAACTTTTTGTTTCCAGTACTGAACCTAAATAGTTACGGGTCGAGACTTCTTCCTCTACAGTTTTCTTTAAGGGTTTTTCCATAAAAAACGGGTTTCTTGTTTCTTAAGCCCTAATTCATCCAACACGATTTCTTTTATTAAGTCAGCGGCAGACTTGTTCAAGGACTCCTTTATTTCGATTTTGGTTGACAAAGCCATTACGCTTGCTTCCACCCATTGATCGATGGTTAACGGTCCATTCTTGAATTCATCAAGAACTATTTCAGCTAAGTCTATAGCTCCTCTAATTGAAGAACCTCTTTCAATGCCTTTATGTTCCCTTGTTTTTCTAACTATCCGTACAGCTGTTCTTACCACTTCCTCATTGAATGGCTCGCCTTGTTTACTTACTTTCTGTTTAACTATTTCCACCTCCTCATCTTCACTTTGGTAATTAAGCTTTAACCAAACAAACCTATCCTTTAAAGCCTCCCCTATCAAAGTAGCTCCGATATAGGCTTCAGGGTTTTGTGTAGCAACCACTACAAAGCCTTTCTTGGATTCAATATCTCCAAGTTTAGGAATAACCAGTTTCTTTTCATCCATCACAGGCAATAAAACATTTTGGGTATCCTCAGGTAACCTATTTATTTCATTTATGAAAAGGATGCCTCCTTTAAGCATTGCTTCAGTTAAGGGGCCTTTAATAAAGCTTTCCCAGCAGTATCCCTTCTTTAGAACGAGGGGAGGATCAAACCACCCAATTAATTTTGTTGAATCGAAAACTTCTGAAGCGTCAATCCTGTAGAGAGGCCTTTTTAAGTAGTTTGAAATAGCCATTGCGAGAGTGGTTTTACCAACCCCTACATCTCCCTCTATTAATAAATGTTTCCCTTTCAGGATAGTAAGCAGTGCAGCTTTCAATTCTTTACTTCTTCCTACAACACCGTATTTTTCCTGTATTTCTCTTACATTTTTTTCCATGCTTGAGAGCATAGCTTATGCACTTTAGCATTTATAAGGGGTCTAACCTTTCTCAGTTAAAGATATATTGAAAACCTTTAAACATGAAATAACTAATTATTTTTAAGGAAGAATAATCTTTTAAAAGTATCGCAACCAAGAAAGGTGAAAGAATTTAGCAAAGAAACTCCTTAGAGAACTTGTTTGGGAGGTAAGTTAGAGGGAAAGGGGAGTGATCCCTATATATGATGAGAACAGAACAGGTATTAAACCAGTTGTTACTCTTTCTTTGATAGTTATTAATGTGGTTGTGTTTATTTATCAGTTGCTTTTGCAGCCTCCAAAAAATTTATATTTTGTTTACCTGTTTGGCTTTGTCCCTTATTTATTTTCAGAAGCTCCTTTTGAGCATTTGTATTCTTTAGTAACTAGTATGTTTCTTCATGGAGGCTTTTTTCACATAATGGGGAACATGGTTTACCTTTACATTTTCGGCGACAACGTGGAAGCGGCTTTTAGAAGAATTCCTTTTCTAGTTTTTTATCTGTTTTGTGGAGTGCTAGCTGCTTTAACTCATTTTATACTTAATGTTTCATCAAAAATACCTACTATTGGAGCAAGTGGAGCTATAAGTGGTGTTTTAGGTGCTTATCTTGTCCTTTATCCCCGCGCAAGAATAGTTTCACTAGTTTACTTAGGGTGGGGTTACACTTTCACCAGAGTAAGTGCAAAAACATTTATTCTGTTCTGGTTTTTCTACCAGTTTATTTTGATTCTTTTAGGTGAACAATCGGGAGTAGCTTATTGGGCACACATAGGAGGCTTTTTAGCAGGTTTAGTTATTGCATTGGTTTTAAAACGTAAGTTACTGGAAGATTTAAGTGTTTTAGTAGGTGGGGACTACGTCTAAGTTTAATAAGTCCAGAATTTATGTACATCCTACCGCAGTGGTAGAGGAGAATGTTAAAATAGGGGAGGGAACAAGGATTTGGCACTTTGCCCATGTAAGGGAAGGAGCTGAAATCGGTAAGAACTGTAACATAGGTAAGGGAGTGTACATAGATTGTGACGTGAAAATAGGGAATAACGTTAAGATCCAAAATTTTGTTTCTCTTTATAGAGGAGTAATTGTTGATGATGATGTGTTCATAGGTCCACATGTTGTTTCAACCAACGACAAGTACCCCAGGGCATTTAATAAAGAGTGGAGAATTATTCCGACAAGAATTAAGAAGGGAGCTTCCATAGGTGCAGGTTCAGTTTTGGTTTGTGGCGTGGAGATAGGTAGTTACAGCATGGTGGGAGCAGGTTCAGTAGTGACTAAAAACATTCCTGCTAACGGTTTAGTCATAGGTAACCCTGCCAGGTTAGTGGGTTATGTTTGCCGTCTGGGGCATCCTTTAAAAAAATTGGTGAGTGAAAACAAATTTGAAAAGAACTTTTTTTGTGAAGAATGTAATGAGTTAGTGAAGATTAAAAAGAGTGGGGATTAAGAAAGTGTCTAAATTAACAGAGTCCGGGAAAGCCTTTGCAAGGTTAGATAATTTACTTTTGAAACTTAGATCTGAAGAGAAAGAAAGTTTCAGCGACAAATTAAAAATTTTGAGGAGAAGGATAGGGTTATCGAAGAATGAATGGGAAATTCTAAAGAAGGTGCTATTCGCCTTTATTGACGAAATCTTGGATGAAATAAGTGAAAAATTAACCGAAATAATAAGTCTAACAATTGAAGATTATGAATTATCAAATAAAAAGTTAAAAGAGGAAATTAAATCTCTAAAAGAAGCATCTGAATTAAGGAATGAAATTAAGCCTATCAAAGTATCAATTGATACTAAAGATTTGTTGAAAAGTAGAGATGTTCAGTTGTTAACAAAAAAACTTGTTGAAAAAAATAACTTTATCCATCACTTTCTAACTCAAGAGGTAAAGGATGTAAAGTTCAAAATTCTTGATTTAGTGAAAGAAAAACCAATGACTGTCGCTGAAATAGCTTTTAAACTAAATGTAAGTCCAGGAACCGTGTCTAAAAAAATTAAGGAACTAGAGAAAGAGGGCTATTTAAGAAAGAATAAGGCGTTTTCACCGTTTAAGGTAATTTTTATTTCCTCACCTTGGGATTAACATTATTACCTGTGATGGAACTTGCCGGATTCTTTTGATATAGTGATTGTAGGAGGGGGACCAGTAGGTTCCACATTATCTTATTTGCTTTCTAAGAAAGGATACAATGTAGCTTTGATTGAGGAACATAGGGAGATAGGGATCCCTGTCCATTGTGCGGGATTGCTTGGAAAAAGGGCCTGGGATTCTTTACCTATTAAACCTTCCCATTCAATTATTGAAAAGGTTTCTTCCTTCAAAATTTTTTCATTTAAAGGGGAAGAAATTGAAATTCCTAAATTCACAGGGTACGTGGTTGACAGGTCGGTATTTGACAAAGGAATATGTGCTTCAGCAGTGGAAACAGGTGTCTCTCCATATAAATCAACTAGGTGTGTAGCTTACTCGAAACTTCAGCCTCCAGAGATAATTTGTAAAACCTACTCAGGTCTCAGAAGAAGGTTTAGAGGGAGAGTTATAGTCGGGGCTGATGGTGCGTTATCGAAAGTAGCTAAAATTTTTGGTTTTCCCCCTTTACCTGTTCGTTTCGGTTTGCAATTAATTGCAGGGCCCGTTTCTGACCTTGATTCCGTCGAAGTCCATTTTTTAAGGCTGGGTTCAATAAACACTTTTTATTGGATTATCCCTTCCCCCAAGGAAGTTAAAGTGGGTATTGTTTTCCCTTTAAACATAAATTTTGGTTCAGTTAGGAATTTATTGAGAAAGGAGGCTTTAAACAAGAAATTAACGACAAGACGTTTCTCTACATGGTTTTTACCAACAAAACCTAGGAGAAAAACAGTAAAAGGTAGAACGTTGTTAGTAGGTGACGCTGCTGGTCAAAATAAGCCATTAAGTTTTGGGGGGATTTTTTTTGGGGTAAGTGCTGCAAAAATTGCTGCAAAAAATATAGTTATGTTTTTAGAAGAAAACAAGAGATTAACACTTTATGAGAAAGAATGGAGGAAATTTTTGTTGAACAAAATAAGAATTGGACTAATTGGAAGGACAGTTTTCGAGAACTATTTACCCAATGAGCTGGAACGCTTTTTTCAGAGGATCAAGGAATCAGAAAGTGAAATCATTAATTTATGGGATATTGATTCACAAGAGAAACTTTTGTTTCACTTATTTAAGAAGTCTTTTTCTCCTTATTTCCTGATGAGGAAGTCAATTTTTAAGTTGTTTATTGCAATCCCATACATTTTTACAATTGCCTTTTAAGCTTCAGCCCTTTTTTATAGTTTTAACGAGAATTTAACATAAGCCTTCTCTTAAACGAATATACATTTTCTTGATTTTATTTAAGTTAACTCTGCCTACCTCTTTGGGTAAAGTACCTTTTTCAAGTTGTTCCCTTATTTTCTTAACCACTAACAACATTTCGTTTATTGTCTTGAGTAGAGGTAAATTAATTAGGGGCTCTTCTAAGGGTTGCAGAGTCAATTTTATATCTTTTTTGAGATAAACAAAATTCTCTTCTTTACCGTTCCTTATAAAGGAGGTTTCACCTACTATACCTGCTTTCTTTAGTTTGCTTAGGTGATGAGTCAATTTCGAGTAGTTCAGATTATGTTTAGCTAAACTGTTTACTAAGTTTTTCTTGGTTTTGGCACCTTTTCTCAATTCTTTAACTATTTCTAGCCTTACTGAATTAGCTAAGGCTTGATAAATGAACAATTCATTAAATCTTTTCCTATTCATCGAGAAAGCATCTCTTCTAAAGTATTTATTTCTTTAATTAAGTCACTTTCAAACTTCTCTAATTTAGCAGGTTTATGGGGAGGAATGTTTTCCATTTCTAAAATTTTTAGTTTATACAGAAAATCCATAACCTTCAATTTTTCCTTGAACGGTTTCTCAATACAATTTTTCACTTCTCTCGCAAGAAGTGATGAATATGGGTTTTTATGGTTGATTACTGGGAAAAGCCCTGTCTTCTCTAATTCGGCGGCAGGGGGAGACAATGTATGCCCCATATTTTTTTCTTCATCTTTATTAGATGAAAAAGAAACTAAACCTAGTAACGTGAAGTGTTCCTGTTTAAAAGTTTCATTTTCTTCCATTTCCATTTCTAAAATCTTTAACTCAACCGTTCCATCAATTACAGGTATTAGATAAACAAAATTGTGCAGTGGAGTATTTAAAATAAGTTCTGAAAGGAAGATAGGCTGATTGACAAAAATAACTTCACTTTCTAAAGAAAGGAAACCAACTAATTTCTCTAATTTCTTTGAAAGATCTTTCCTATTCTTGATTAATTGAAATGAGTCTAAATTTAGAAAACCCGGAAACACATAGAGAATGTTTGAATAAGTTGACTCTATAAACCTGTCTTTTAAAAAGTAAACAATATCTTCAACTTCGCAACTACCCATTAAGTAATTAATTAATGAGGGATATTTCTCAGGGTTCACCAAATTCTTTATCGTTAACTTAGGGTATATTTTTTTGGTAAGTAGTTGACTTGTGAAATCTAAATCCATAACTGAGTAATAATCTCCAAGAGAGTAATTTTTTGAGAATTCTTTCAATGTATTATATGTTACTTCCGCACACAGGTTTCCATTTAAGCAAAGGAACACGAAAATTGGCTTGTACATTTTTAATCATGAACAAAATATAAAAACATAAGTTTAAAAATTCTTCTCCACGTTCCTTACATAGACAGGGAGGGAAAATTAAATTTTAACGTTAATTTTGCTTTAAAAAAGCTGTTTCAAGCTTAAAAAAAAGAAAAGATTATTATTTTTTAGTTAAGTATTGCCCTTCAAAAAAGGTTTTGGGAATGACTCTTCACTATCATGGAAGAGCTAGGAAATTACTGAAGCAAAACAACATTGAAGATTTTGATTTAATTGAAATAATTACTTCTACACAAACCCTTGAAGGGATACTGATTCCTCGACCTGAGCTTGAAGATGATAATCACGTTGTGATTAAACTGAGTAATGGCTACAATTTAGGTGTTAGACTTCAAAAAATTAAGAAAATCAAGGTTTTGAAGAAGCAAGGAATTAAAAGAACCGTTGAAAAAATCAAAAAATATCGAGAGGAATACATAGAAAATGCAGAAGTGACTGTGATCGGTACAGGAGGCACAATAGCCTCAAGAGTTGATTACAGCACTGGAGCAGTTTATCCCCAATTCACTGCTAAAGATTTACTCCTTAAGTATCCTGAAGTTAAGGGAATAGCTAAAATAAGAACTAAACTTCTATTTAACATACTGAGTGAAGATATGGACCCCCATTTATGGGTTAAAATAGCTGAAACGGTATCTCAAGAATTAAATTCCGGAGTTAAAGGGGTGGTAGTGACACATGGGACAGACACCCTTCATTACACTGCAGCCGCTTTAAGTTTCATGCTGGAAACATTAAGCGGCCCTGTGGTTTTAACAGGTGCGCAGAGGTCCTCAGATAGAGGATCGACAGATGCATACTTAAACTTCCTCTCATCCGTAAGAGTTGCTTCTTACCACAAGTTAGGGGAAGTAGTGGTGGTGATGCATCAAACCCCTTCAGATAACTTCTGCGTCATTCATAGAGGTACAAAAGTAAGAAAGATGCATACTTCAAGAAGAGATGCATTCTTACCTGTTAATTCATCTATTTTGGGGCTAGTAAACCAGGAAAAATTGGTTTTCTTAACAAACTACCGGCAAGCGTCTCAAAAAGAAACTCAAGCTGATACTAGAGTCGAAACAAAAGTGGGTTTAATCCAGGCACATCCAGGGATAAACCCTGAAATAATAGATTTCTACCTGGACAAAAACTATAGGGGATTAGTCATAGCTGGAACAGGTTTAGGGCATGTACCTAAACAGCTACTGCAACCTATAAAGAGAGCAATAGATGAAAAAACTGTGGTGGTTCTAACTTCCCAATGCCTTTATGGCAGAGTGAACTTAAGGGTTTACCGAAGGGGGAGAGAACTGCTTAAGTTGGGAGTTATACCTGGGGAAGACATGTTGCCAGAAGTTGCCCTTGTTAAGTTAATGATTGGATTAGGTCGCTTCCAAAACATAGAGGAGGTTAAGAGCTATCTTTTAAAGAATGTTGCAGGAGAAATAAATTCCCACTTATCCCTAAGCTATTTCCCTCCAACCAACAAATAAATACATAAAATGGCGAAATAGAGGGAAAATGGAGAGATGCAAATAGATTATGAAAAAATTGGTTTAAAGGTTGGCTTAGAGTGGCATCAGAGACTTAACACTTCTAAACTTTTCTGTAATTGTCCTTCAAAGTTACAAACACGCGAAGCTGAAATAAAGCTCCTGAGAAAGTTGACACTTACCAAGAGTGAACTGGGGGAAATAGACCCTGCCGCTGAATTCGAAAAGGTAAGGAACAGGGAATTCATTTACCATGTTTATTCAGATGTTAATTGTGAAGTGGAAGCTGATGAATGCCCCCCGTATGAGCTTAACAAGGAAGCATTAGAAATAGCTTTAATGATTTCTTTGATGCTTCAAATGGAACCTGTAGATGAAATACATGTAATGAGAAAAACAGTTATTGACGGAAGCAATACAACAGGGTTCCAAAGGACAGCATTAATAGCTCTAGGTACAGAAAGGTCTAAAATTAATACAGAACAGGGAAATGTAAAACTGGAAACATTAACTTTAGAGGAAGAATCTGCATTCATAATTTCCTCATCCCCCACTAAAGCAGAATATAGGTTAGATAGGTTAGGTATACCTTTAGTTGAGGTAGCTACAGCCGCAGACATAAAAACCCCTGAACATGCCAAAGAAGTGGCTCAAAAGGTGGGATTAATTTTCAGAGCAACACATAAGGTTCAAAGGGGATTAGGGAGTATAAGGCAAGACATAAACGTGAGCATAAAGGAGGGGGCAAGACAGGAAATAAAGGGAGTTCAAAGGCTTGAACTGATACCTAAAATACTGAAAAATGAAGTAAGAAGGCAACTAGGACTTATCAAAATCCGGAAAGAATTAAGAAAGAGGGGCTTAACCATGGAGGAAATTTCCATGAATTATATAGAGGTAACAAACATCTTTAAGAACACAGCCTCCAAAATAGTAAGGAACCAAATAAGAAGGGGGGGAGTAGCTTTAGCGGTGAAACTTCCTAAATTCAGAAATTTACTCAGTTTAGAAATTCAAGAAGGAAAAACATTCGGTTACGAACTTTCCACTTATGCAAAAAAGATAGCTGGAGTTGGGGGAATTTTCCACAGTGACGAGTTACCAAGTTATGGTATCTCGGTGGAGGAAACAGAGGGATTATTAAAACAATTAAATTGCCGAGAGAAAGATGCTGCAGTGTTAGTGGTGGATGACTTAAAAAAAGCTAAAAAAGCCTTGGAGGCAGTTGTTGACCGGGCTAAACAAGCCCTTATAGGAGTACCCTCTGAAACAAGAAAGCCTTTAGAAGATGGGACTACAGAATACTTAAGACCACTACCAGGTCCCTCAAGAATGTACCCTGAGACAGATATATCTCCAATTAAATTAAGGGAGGAATACATTAATGAAATAAGGAGAAAGATACCTTCCTCACCCGATGAACTAGTTAAAGAATTGTCTAGAAGGTACTCAATAAGAGAAGAAACAGCAAAACAACTGCTTATCGAGGATAAGGATGAATTGTTTAGGGAAGCAGTAGAGTATTCAGGTGCAGAACCTAAAACAGTTGCTTTCACGATTTTAAACACTTTGAAATCGCTGAAAAGAGAAGGAATCCCCATTAAAAACTTGAAAAAAAAGGAAATAATTGAAACATTATCCCTTTTCAAGAAAGGGAAAATAAGTAAAGAAGCTATCCCCTTAATCCTGCAAAAAATAGCTGAAACACCCAAATTAACAACTGAAGAAGCTGTTAAACAACTTAACTTGAAAAAAGTTTCAGAAGAAGATGTTAAAAAGGCGGTGGAGAAAACGGTGAGTGAAAAGAAGGATTTAATTCTTTCCTTCAAAGAAAAAAGCATAAATAAAATAATGGGTATAGTAATGCAGGAATTTAGGGGAAAAGTGCCTGGTGAAACAGTTTACCGACTGGTTGAGCAGGAAGTTAACAAAGTTCTGAAGAAAAATAGAAGAAAGTAATTATTTCTGAATTTCTTCCAAAATTTCCCTTACTGTGTGTTCAACAGCTTCTCTACTTGTATGTTTAGGCTTCCAACCTGTTTTCAGCAGCTTCATTATTGAAATATGCATTTTCCTCACGTCACCGAGCCACCCTCTCCCATCACCCACATCATCTCTATAAATGAACCTCACATTCTCTAGTCCCATTTCCTTAACTACTATTTCAGCTATTTCATTTACAGTGATTCTGTCACTTGAACCAAGATTAAACACTTCTAAACTAGTCTCTTTGCTTTCTTGACTTCTTATGCCGTAAAAAAAACCTTCAATTGCATCTTTGATGTATAAATAAGACTTCTCTTGTCTCCCATTCCCCAATATCTCCAATTTTTTCTTATCTATACTTAACTTATTTATGAAATCAAGTATTACTCCATGTGTCAATCTAGACCCAATTATATTAGCTAACCTGAAAATTGTGACTTTAAAACCGAAGTAATGGCTATAGGTTGAGAGCAAAGCTTCACATGACAATTTAGAGGCTCCATAAATAGAAATTGGAAGTAAAGGGCCGTAATTTTCCGGAGTAGGCAGAACCCCTGCTTCCCCATATACTGTAGAAGAGGATGAGAAAATTATCCATTTAACTGTTCTATTTTGTTTAGCAGCTTCTAACACATTAAATGTTGAGAAAAAGTTATTTTTGAAGTGTTTCGCGCGTTCATGGTAGCTTTCTAAAACTGAGGGCTCAGCAGCTAAATGAAAAACCATGTCAATGTTTTTTAAAGCCTGTTCAGCTTCTCTTAAATCCGTTAAGTCTCCTTTTAAAAATTCAAAGTTACTGCTTCCCAAAACCTTCTTTAAATTTCGAATTTTACCCGTGGATAAATTATCTACGGCTCTTACATGAAACCCTTGTCTAACCAATTCCTCCACTAAATGACTGCCTATAAAACCTGCTCCACCAGTTACTAGTATACGTGAAAACTGAAGACTCCGAAGAAAACTAAGATCCACATTCTCCACCTACCTTCCCATGTAAAGCTAATTTTTTATTGCTATACACCCACTTTAATATTAACTTTTTTTGGGGAAGTTTCTTTCTTTTAAAAGAGGTTCAAGTTAAATGAGTATTAGTTTCAATCGCCAACGTTTCCTAGATGGCTGTTTTAAACTTTTAAAGTTCTCGATACCTAACCAACCGTTGAACCATGATTTGCTAAAAGCTGTAGGAAATGAAACTATTGAGAAATTACTTGAGTTATCAATAGTAAAAAGTAAATTTTTAAGAGATAAAGGAAAAAGTTTATTTCTTTCAAGAAGTAAATTAGCTGTTCTACTTTTCTCTTTAAGTGAGAGAAAGGAGGATGTTGTTTTTTCCCTCACTTGGAAAGAATTTGAAGAAATTGTAGCTGCAGGTTTGGAGAAGTTTTCATTTGAAACAAGGAAACATTTCCTTTTTAAATGGAACCACAGAAAATATGAAATAGATGTACTAGGAAAAAGAAGAAACGTTTTTCTTGCTATAGAATGTAAACATTGGAGCGTGTGGAGGAAAAGCAGGCTTAGTTCAGTTAAGAAAGGAGTTTCAAATTTCCATTTTAAAGTGGAACAGTTAAAAAATTACCTTGAGAAAGATAACCCGAAACCTGTGAATGTGTTTCCTGTGTTTGTTACTTCATTCGAGCAAGTTTTAAAGAAGTATTCCGGAGTTTCTATCGTACCCATTTTTAAATTTAACAATTTCCTACTCAATTTCTCTAAGCACAGAGGAGAACTTCAATTTGTAGATTAAGACTTTAGGTGATGAGTTTTTGAAGTTTCTCTCGCTCTTAACCATTGACGAATGCAAGAAAATAATAAGGAACAAGCTTACAGCGGAGAAGAAAGTTGAAGAAATTAACCTAGAGAAATCCTTTGGGAGAGTGTTAGCAGAAAAAATTTATTCTCCCTTCGACGTTCCACCCTTCAATAGATCTACGGTTGACGGGTACGCTGTACGTTCTTTAGATACATTGAATGCTGAAGAAGAGAGCCCTGTTAAGTTGTTGTTGGTAGGTAAAGTAAATGTAGGTGAGAAATGCCTCTTCTCTTTGAAACCTAAGACTTGTGTTTACGTCGCAACAGGGTCAATGATACCAAGAGGATCTGATTCCGTAGTAATGGTAGAGTACACTTCAGTTAAGGACTCTGAAGTCAGTGTTTTCCGCCCAACTTATCCTGGAGAGAATATTTTGAAAGCTGGTTCAGATATAAGTGAGGGTGAACTTGTTTTACGTGAAGGAGTTGAAATAGGGCCTGTGGAGGTAGGTTTATTGGCTTCTATAGGAAGGAAAATAGTGAAAGTTTATAAGAAGCCAAGAGTTGCCATTGTGTCGACAGGACCTGAAATTTTGGAACCTGGGGAACCGCTGTCGGAAGGGAAAGTATACAATATAAACTCTTACACCTTAGGAGCGTTAGTAGAGAGTTTAGGAGGAGAAGTTAAGTATTTCTCAGTTAGGGAAGATAATGAAAACTTTTTAGGCGAAACCCTTCTCGACATATGGGGCAGTAGCGACATGATCCTTGTTATTGGAGGCTCCTCTAAAGGGGAAGGGGATGTAACTTTAAAGGCTGTAGAATCTTTCATAAAACCTGAATTACTTATCCATGGTCTTTCTTCTAAGCCAGGTAAACCCACAATTGTAGCTGTAAAAGAAAACAAATTAATTTTGGGGTTACCTGGGCAACCAACCTCTTCCTTCACAATTTACAGTTTGTTAGCAGCTCCCTTCATTTCTAAACTTTCAGGTAAAAGAATAAAAACAAGAAAAGAATCAGCTGTGCTCTCAAGAAAAATTTTTAGGAGGCCTGAGAGGGATGAAATATTATATGTTTACCTTGTTAAATTTAAGAATAGTTCCTATGCGTGTCCGGTGTCGAGGATATCAGGCCACTTAACTCTTTTTTCTCTTGCTGATGGATATGTTTTTGTTAAAAGAGAAGTCCAGCAACTGTATAGAGGAGAAAAAGTTGAGGTTAATCTTTTTCCTTGGTTTGAAGGGGAAAAAATTACATTGATAGGTGAGAAAAGTTTATTTACTGAAAAACTGGCTGAACTAGCCCCCTTTAATTTAAGGAAAATTTATGGTTCAAGTTTCTTCGCAAAAGATTCATTACTTCGAAATGAATGCCACATCGCCTTCTCAAAGGAGAAACCTACAAGTCCTGAAATAAAGGTTTTGGGAAAATTTAACAGGAAAATTGTGCTTTTCACTTTCAAAGAAGAGTCCATTGCTTTACTTTCAAGAAAGGGTAAAGTAATCGCCTTACCTTCCTCAATCACATTACCAGTTGGTTTCTTGGAGGATTTTAAGACCTCGAAGAAAATTTTTTTAAAAAATGAGCATTTTGTTTACCAAGCAGTAAGGAGTGGAGAGGCTGAAATAGGGCTAACATACCTAGACTCTATTCTTCTGGAAACACACTATACTGCAGAGTTTGCTTTCAAAAAAGTAGATGAGATTCCTTTCTACTTCTTGATAAACAAAGAAACGTTACTTAGAGAGCAGCAAACAGAGATTGAAGAAGCAATTAATAAATTAAAGGTTGAACTTAAATCCTTTACTATTTAAAAACTCGTTAAGTTCGTTTTTAGTAGGTAAACCGGATCTTGCTCCTACTTCAGTTATTTTTAAAGCGGCCACAGCGTTACCAACTACGCACGCTTTAAAAACATCCCTTTCCTTTATAAATGAAGCTAAGAAACCTGCATTGAAAGCGTCTCCAGCTCCAGTTGTATCTACAACTGGGACGCTGAAGGCCTTAGCTTCAACTTTCCCTTCTTCACTAAAAACTAAGGACCCACCTTCACCAATTTTTAAAATAACTAGCTTCACATCAGCTTCTAAAATTTTCTTTAAACCCCTTTCATCTCCAAAGCCTGTTATGGCTCGTAACTCTTTCCTGTTTAGGAAAACCAAGTCTGCATTCTCCAAAATTTTCTTTAGTTTTTCTAAACCTAGAGAGGAAAGAACTGAACCTGGGTCAAAGGAAGTTAACTTACCCTGTTCCTTAGCTATTTTCAAAGCTTCCTCAGCAACTTCAATTTTCCCTCCTCCAACATGAACTGCCTCACTTACTTTTATAAACTCACTTTCTAGGTCATTTTTCTCCATATGTAAGTTAGCACCATGATTTGCAATCATGGCCCTCTGTCCATCTGGAAAAACAAAAACAACCACTAAACCTGTAGCTATACCCTTCAATTTTTTAACTTGACTAATATCTATTCTTTCTCTTTTTAAGTCCTCCAACGCCATGATACCCATCAAATCGTCTCCCACTTTCCCTATGAAACCAACCGACAACCCTAACCTTGATGCAGCAACAGCGGTGTTTGAAGCCGATCCCCCAGGAGAAATTAAAGAAGAATTAATTTCTATTTCTTGGTCAGGTTCAGGGAACTTATCAACTTTCAAGGTAATATCGACGTTTAAGTTCCCTACCGAAATCAAGTCTATTTTTTTCACAACAGATCGCCCTTTTTCTTAGAAAAACCTAAAGATATAAATATCCTTCCACTTAACCATTTCCTCCTTAAATTTAATGTTTTAAAGGAGACATTATACTTCCTTTTTCGGTGGATGTGATGCTCTGCCAATTTACTTAAACATGATAAGAACCATGAACTTAAGACAAGCAGTTAAGAACACCTTTTCTTCACCAGAATATTTTTCTTCAGAAACCTAAGTTAAGGAGGGCTGTTTTCTTTGTATAGGGATAATTTAGAGGTTGATTTAAAACAAGTTTTAAAGGAAATTAGAGAGAAGTTCTCCTTACAAGATAAAAAAATTCTTTTAGCCTTTAAACAACAACCACATACTTTAACAACTTCTTTATTAGTTGAAACATTGAAAATGGATAGATCTGCGGTGGTTAGAGGTTTACTTAGGTTGCAAAAATATGGAATAATCACCTTACACAAAGAAAGAATAAAGAAGGCTAAATTAACAGGAGAAGGAATAAAGTATGCTGAAACACACTTACCTGAAAAGAAGTTGCTGGAGCACCTAAAGAAAATTGGTGGTGAAGCATCTTTAGATGAACTGAAAAACTTCCTGGACCAGAACACAGTTGAACTTAATAGGTCATTAGGTTGGTTAAAAAGGAAAGGGCTGATAGAAATTGTCAAGAGAAACAACGAACCATTTGTCAGGCTTAAGAATGGAGGTAGTGAATTTCTTCCGTTTTTCCCTGAGGAAACAGTGCTTAAGACCTTATGGAGGAAAGGTACATGGGTTGAATTACCTTTAGGCATAAAGAATGAAGAAGAACTAATTAAAACCTTGAAGAGAAGAAATCTTTTAGTGACGAAGGAAGTTGTGGAGGAGAGGGCTGAGCTAACTTCTTTCGGTAAAGAATTACTTAATTATGAGATTCCTCTTAAAATAACAGTTTCAAACCTAACCCCTGGACTTATAGAAACTGGTAAATGGCGTGAAGTCACCCTGAAAAAGTACGACGTTTACGCACCTGTTGCACCTACAGCGGTAGGTAGATTGCACCCAACCCTTTCAATTGCAGATAAAATCAGAGAAATCTGGTTTGATATGGGTTTCACCGAAGCCATAGGTCCTATAGTGGAGCTTGCTTTCTGGTGTTTTGATGCTCTTTACCAGCCTCAAGATCATCCAGCCCGTGAATTAGCTGATACATTATACATAAAAAACATTGAAACGAAGAAAATGCCTCCAAGACAACTCATTAAAAAGGTTAAAGAGACCCATGAAAATGGATGGGTAACAGGTTCTTCAGGTTGGAGATATAAGTGGAGTTTAAGCGAAGCCAAAAAAATCGTTTTAAGAACCCACACTACAAGCGTCTCCGCACGTTTCTTAACTAAAATTAAACCTCCAGCGAAAATTTTTTCAATAGGGAAGGTTTTTAGGCGTGAAAACTTGGATCCAACCCATTTACATGAGTTTTACCAAGTGGAAGGAATAGTTGTAAGTGAATCAGTTACCTTTAGGGACTTGTTAGGTTACTTAAATGAGTATTTTTCAAGATTAGGTTTCACAAAAACCAGATATAGGCCTGGTTACTTCCCTTACACCGAATTGTCAGTAGAACCTGAAGTTTACGACCCTGAAAGAGGAGAATGGATTGAGTTAGGTGGGGCAGGCATATTTAGGCCAGAAGTAGTGGTTCCGCTGCTTGGGAAAGATATACCTGTCCTAGCTTGGGGTTTAGGGCTTGATCGCTTAACGATGAGGAAATATAATTTAGGGGACATAAGATTCCCTTACTTCAACGACATTAAGTGGTTGAGAACCTACCCTATCTAGAAATTGTTGGTGGCTTCAATGGCTGTGATAACAGTAAATGAGGAAGATTTATACAATTTATTAGGGGTTAAATTAACAAGGAAAAACTTAATTTACTGGTTAGCTATGCAGGGAACACCCATAGAAAGGGAACATGAGTCAGAACTAGATATTGAAGTGTTTCCAAATAGACCCGATATGTTGTCGGTTGAAGGGTTAGCTAGAAACTTAAGGGGGCTATTAAACATTGAAAGAGGACTGCCTAACTATACAGTCGAGAGGGGATATGTACAAGTGAAGGTAGGAGAAGGAATGGCTGAAGTGAGACCTTACATTGCTGCAGGGGTGGTGAGAGACTTAGAATTAACTGACAACTTTGTCAAACAAATAATGCAAATTCAGGAGAAAATCCATGACACACATGGAAGAAAGAGGAGAAAAGTGGCTATAGGTTTACATGACTTAGACAAAGTTGAACCTCCTTTTTCATACATTCCAGCAGATCCTGAACAATACTCATTCACTCCTCTACATGAGGAAAGAGAGATGACTCTGAAGCAGATACTTAAAGAAAATGAAAAAGGAAGAACTTACGGTTATATTTTGGAAGGGAAAGAAAAATACCCGTTAATAATTGATAAAATGGATAGAGTTTTATCCTTCCCCCCGATAATAAATTCAACATTGACAGAAGTCACTGAAAAAACAACCAATCTTTTTATAGATGTAACCGGAACAAGCTTCAGAGCTGTAAACAAAGCCTTGAACATTCTCTGTACAATGTTTGCTGAAAGAGGAGCAACCATTGAAAGCGTAGAAGTGATTTATCCAAAAGCAAGTAAATGGCTCCCTAATTTAACACCTGAAAAAGTAACATTAAATGTTAATTATGTCCAAAAAATACTTGGTGTAACTCTTTCAAAAGAAGAAATAATTAAGTTACTACTAAAATCCAGATTTGGAGTTGAAAGAGTAACTGAAAACCACATTGAAGTTTTGGTCCCAGCTTATAGAACAGACATAATGCATCAAATAGACATCGTTGAAGATTTAGCTATCACCTACGGTTACGACAAGTTTCAATTAAGAATACCTAAGATTTTCACTTCGCCTCAAAGAAACCGACAGATTGAGAAAATAAATGAGTTGAGGAGGTTAATGACAGGAATGGGTTTTATAGAATGCTTAACTTTCCTTCAATCAAGTTCTGAGACATTAACAGCGAAAATGCTTTTACCAAAAAGAAAACTTGTCGAAATAGAAAACCCTGTTTCACTTGAATATAATGTTTTGAGAGACACTTTACTTCCTTCACTTCTTGAAGTGCTTAAGTACAATAAAAGATATGAGTATCCCCAGAAAATTTTTGAGATAGGGTATGTAATTAAACCTGACGAAGGAGCTGAAACAGGAGTTAGTGAAGAAATAAATATTGCATATTTAATATCTTCACCTGAAACAACCTACACAGACGCAAAAGCAGTGTTAGAAACCCTTTCACAAATATTAAATAAGAGATGGGAAGTAAAGGAAAAAAATCGTCCTCCCTTCCTGGAAGGTAGGACAGCTGAAATTTTAGAGGGTGAAAAAAGTATAGGGTACTTAGGAGAAATTCACCCTCAAGTTCTAGAAAACTTTGAACTAACACAACCTGTATCAGCTGCAGAAATTTACTTAACAAAAACATTGACTGTTTAGGAAAGGAGAGAAGGAAGGAACTTAAAGAAGTTTAATAAAATTTTAAGTTCCCAAAAGGAATTCATTAATGTACCTCATTTGCTCCTGCGTCAATTCATCTATTTTGATGTTGAGTGCTTCAAGCTTAAACCTTGCAACGGCCTCATCTATTTCTTTAGGTACAGAATAAACCTTTTTCTCTAATTTCCCTTTGTTTAACACTAGATACTTAGTTGATTCAGCCTGTAAACTGAAGCTCATATCCATTATTTCTGTCGCATGCCCTTGCCCACAAACCAAGTTCACCAACCTCCCTTTACCAAGTAAGTAAAGTTTCTTCCCATCCTTTAAAACATACTCTTCAACAAGAAAATCGTTATAAGGTAACCCAAAATACCTGATCTTCCTCTTTTCTTTAGCCATTTTCTCCAAGTCCGGAATCCATATTTCAACATTGAAATGGCCTGCATTAGCGAATATACAGTTATTTTTTGCAGCCTTAAAATGTTCCTCTTTAACAATTTTTTTAACTCCAGTAGCAGTTATCACTATATCTGCTGTTTTAACGGCGTCAATAAGGCGCGAAACATTGAAACCGTCCATGTAGGCTTCGACAGCTTTAATTGGGTCAACTTCCGTAACCGTCACTTTAGCTCCTAACCCCTTAGCCCTTAAAGCTATTCCTCTCCCACACCAACCATAGCCTGCAACCACAACATTTTTACCGGCTAATGTTAAATTTGTAGCATTTAATACACCAAATAGGGCAGACTCACCTGTCCCGTACCGGTTGTCAAAGAGATGTTTCATATAAGCATCATTCACATCTATCACCGGAAACCTCAAGACTCCTCTTTTCTCCATATTCCTTAACCTTTTTACTCCTGTCGTCGTCTCTTCGCATCCTCCAATAACTAGGTCAAGCAATTCCTTTCTTTCAGTATGTAAAAGCACCATTAAATCTGCACCGTCATCAATAATTATGTGCGGTTTATTATCTAAGACTCTGTTTAAATTTTCATAGTACTCCTCTTTTGTTTCTCCTCTCCAAGCATAGACATGTGCAAATTCAGTGGTTGCTGCCGCCACGTCATCTTGAGTTGTTTCCGGGTTGCATCCAGTTATGTATACTTCAGCTCCTCCTTCGTGGAGAGTTTTCACCAAAACTGCTGTCTTTGCCTCTAAATGTAGAGCCATCCCTACTCTTAAACTTTTAAAAGGCTTTTCCTTTTTCAAATTTTCAGAAATCCTTTTCAAGGTAGGCATAAAGTTTTCTGCCCATTCAATTTTAATTTTTCCTTTCCTTTTTAAGTTCATGTCTTTGACTAAACTCTTCATTAATTTTTCACCTTTTAAGAAAAGTTTGAAAAAGATTTTAATTAATTCTCTTTTTTGTCGAGAGAATTTCATAACAAGGTGAAGGGGATGGAGTACCTTATTCATGGGAAATATTTAATTGTAACACCTAAAAAAATAGTTAAGGATGGAGGGTTAGTGGTTGAAGGAGATAGAGTAATTGAGGTAGGTGATTTTTCACAGTTGAGAAGGAGGTATGGAGGGTATGAGAAGTTAGGGGGTGAAAGGAAAGTAATCATGCCTGGTTTAATAAACACCCACACTCACGCAGCTATGACCTTGTTCAGGGGCTACGCTGATGATATGGAACTTAATCTATGGTTAACTAAGAAAATATGGCCTTTGGAAGCTAAATTGAAAGGCAGCGATGTATACATTGGTACTTTACTTGCTTGTTTAGAAATGATAAAAACAGGAACAACCACCTTTTCAGATATGTACTTTTTCATGGATGAAGTAGTGAAGGCTGTTAAAGAAACAGGGTTGAGAGCTGTTATTTCTCACGGAATGATCGAGTTAGGTTCGGAAGAAAAGGGTAAAAAGGAGTTAAAGGAGTCTGAAAGAATAATAAAGAAATTTAACGGGGCTTTAAACGGTAGACTTAAAGTTTTTTTGGGGCCACATTCCCCCTACACTTGTTCACCTAAGTTCTTGGAGGAAGTAACTGCACTAGCTGAAGAATATAATGTGGGAGTACATATTCATGTTGCTGAGACAAAGGATGAAATAGGAAAAATAAAAAAGGCTTTCCACGTAAAGATAGGCTCAGAGGGAGTAGTAGGATACCTAGATAAGTTAAAGATCTTAGGGAAGAAAACATTAGCTGCACATGTGGTTTGGGTGACTGAAGAAGAAATTAACACATTAAAAAGGAGGGGGGTGAAGGTTTCACATAACCCTGTAAGCAATTTAAAGTTAGCTTCCGGTTTCGCACCTATCCCTAAAATGTTAAACAAGGAAGTAACAGTGAGTTTAGGAACAGATGGAGCAGCTAGCAATAACTCTCTCAACATGTTTGAGACAATGAAAGTAACTGCCTTAATCCATAAGGGGTATTTCTTAAACCCTACAGTTTTACCTGCTTGGAAAGTTTTGGAACTTGCAACTCTAAAAGGTGCAGAGGCTTTATCGCTAAAAAAAGTGGGTTCTTTGGAAAAGGGCAGCAAAGCAGACCTTATTATATTAGACTTGGACAAGCCGAGTTTAACTCCAGTCCACAACATCATTTCACAAATAGTTTACTCGGTTAAGGGTAGTGAAGTGACTACTGTGATGGTGGACGGGGAAATTCTGCTGGAGAACAGGGAATTCACCAAACTAAATGAACAAGAAATTCTTGAGAAGGGCCAAGCGACAGCTGAAGACCTATTAACGAGAGAGGGAGGCAGTTGAAACTACATAATCTAAAATTTCTGGAAAGGCCAGCATTACACAGGTTGATTTCGAAAGTTTTTGGCCACGACCGCCAAAGGTTTCTCTTTTCTCTTCCGGTAAAGAACTTGCATTATTCCTTCAATCAATTCTTGCAAATTCTTCCTTTTAAGGGCAGAAACCGCGTAAATCCGTCCCTTAATTAACTTTTTTAATTTTTTTGTTCTTTCTTCAATTAATTCCTGAGGCAGCAAATCTATTTTGTTCAATACATAGATTTGGCTCCTTTCCTTCAACCCTATTTCATCCAAAATCCGGTTTGTTGTTTCATACTTCAATTTAATTGTTTCAAAATTGTCAGTTACGTCTATAACATGAAGCAATAAATCAGCGTGCTGCATATCAAGTAAGTTTATTTCAAAAGAGGATATGAGCTGTGGGTCAATGTCTAAAACAAATCCTATTGTGTCTACAATAAGGAAACTTTCTCCTTTACTGTACCGCATTGAGTATTTACTTGCAATTGTTGTGAAAGGGAAGTCGCTGACTTGTTTATTGCACTTAGTTATTGCATTGAAGATACTTGTTTTACCTGCATTGTAATACCCTACTAAACAAACTATTTTCGTTCCCTTTCTTTTCCTTTTAAGTATCCTTTCTTTTTTCCTTTCCTTGTGAGCCTCTATTTCCTTAGTTATTTTGTTTTCCAGTTTCCTTAAACCGGAAAGCACGTTGTGATAAATGTATTCCCCTCCCCCCATATACCCAGGTCTTTCTTTAAAATATTTCTGTGAAGCTTTCAGTTTATAGTACGGAAAAAGTTTCTTTATGGAAGCTAACTCAATCTGCAGTTTAGAAAGGCGATCTGAAGCCATTTTGTTAAATATTCTTAAAGTTAATTCGTACCTATCAATTACTTCTTTCCCTATCTCTACTTCTAAATTGTATTTCTGTTTAGAAGTTAAAAGGTTGTAGAAAACAACAAGTTCAACTTGGTTTTTCTCAACATAGTTTCTCAGTTCCTTTACCTTGCCTTTACCGAAGAGTGTTGAAGATTTCGGGGATTTCCTCGTTTGAGTAAATGAATTAATTACTTGGTAATTCAGGGATTGAACAAGTTTCTTCAATTCGTTTAACTGTGTTTTGTAAAAGGTATGGTCGTGGAAGTTTGTTTTTAAGAAACAGGTCACTGCCTTTCTCATATTAACACTTCTTAACCTTTTCACTACCGTGCTTAACAGCTTCTTTTCCTTCTCCTCTCATTTAGTTTTTTAAAAAAAGTAAATGGTCTAAAAAACTTTTCTAAGTCTTTCTTTTAAATATTTTCAAGAAGGAAGTACCTAACATGGAACTTCTTGCCAAAAAGGTTTCAATTGTGGAAGGTTACACGTCCCTTGAAGGGTGAAGGTTCATAGTTCTTCGAAATTTTTCTTTCCTGAAACTAAATCTTCCAATATTTGATTTAACTCATCAACTCCAACTCTTACTTGTTTCCTTGAGTCTCTATCCCTTATAGTTACTGTGTTGTTTTTAAAAGTTTCCCCGTCAACCGTTACACAGTAAAGTACACCTATTTCATCCATTTTAGCGTAATTCTTCCCAACATAACCTGTCAAGTGTTTAACATTAAATTTCTTTCTTAATTTATTGTATATCCCAAGAGATTTCTTAACCATTTCCTCTTTATTAACCACGGGAAGAACAGCTACTTCAATAGGTGCAACTTTCCCATTTAGTTTAAGGTAGCTCCAGTTCCTTCCATCATTTTCAACAAAAACAGATTCAAGTAAGCAGTAGATGGGCCTGTCTAACCCATAACTCATTTCTATCACATGAGGGATAAATTCTTCTCCTTCTTCATTTCTAACTGTTAATTTTTCACCGCTTCCCCTCATGTGGGATTCTAGGTCATGTGCTCCGCGGTCGTTGTTAGCTGTAACCTCTACCCAACCAAATGTTTCGCTCCAAATTTGTGTATCCCAGGTTTCTAAGGCGTAAAAAGGCCTTTCATCCTTTGACAGTTCAATAAACCTTATATGTTTCTCAGGTACTCCTATTTCTCTGAAGAAAACTTTGGATTTGGCTAAGGAGTAACCCATTAGTTCATGCGAAACAATTCCCCCTTCTACAGATTCTTTACAAGTTACTTCCTTCTCTTCTGAATCAAGAGGCTTAACTTTCAATTTAACTTTTTCATATTTTTTAAAGTTGGGATGAGTCTTTTTTTCTGGATCAACAAATATTTCAAGTTCCATTTGATCAAACTCTCTAAGTCTTATGAGGCCTCCCCGCGGCGAAATCTCATTTCTGTACGATCTCCCAATTTGAGCAACAAAGAGTGGTAGTTTATTCCCATTTAGTTGAAACAATCTTTTGAAAAGCAAGAAATGTCCCTGACAAGTTTCAGGCCTTAAAAAGGCTTCTCTTTCTTTCTGCTCAGGCCCTATAAATGTTTTAAAGAGTAAATTAAACTCTGTCACTTTAGATAAATGACTTGAACACTTAGGGCATCTTAAATCGTTTTTCTTAATTATTTTATCCAGTTCTTCTGCAGGAAACCCTTCCACAATAATTCCCAGTTTATCTTGTATTATGTGATCTGCCCTGAAAACTCCTCTGCATTTTTGACACTGCACAACAGGGTCTGTGAATTTTTCAAGGTGACCACTTGCTTGGAGCACAGGTTTCGGCAAAATGGTCCTTGTGTCTATTTCGAAAGCATTTTCTTCTGCCACAAATAAGTTGTACCAAATGTTTTGGACTTTCCTTTTAAGTTTCGTTCCAAGGTCTCCGTAGTCGTAGAAGCCGCTTACTCCACCATATATTTCGAAAGAAGGGAAAATGAATCCTCTTTTTGTCAAAACAGCCATTAATTTATTTTGTTTGGTTGAAAGCAATGTTCCTTTCCTCCTTTCTTTAATATTTTTAATTAAAATCTTTACTTCAGTTTTTTTAAATAAGGGGGGGGGCGTAAAGAGGTAGACTTTATAAGTTTTAAATTAAATGAATTGGGGTATTCACAAAAATTTTGTTGGTGAGAACCTTAACAGGGAAAAGGCCTTTCCTTTTAAAAATTTACTTCCTAGAAAGTAGTGGTTCTGAATGAAACTAAACAAGAAATTTCTCTTAATGCTTGTGATCACCCTTATCTCACTTAATTTCTTACAATTTTTTCTGATACTTTACTTTTTTGGAGGGAGGATAAATAAACTTGAAAATGAAATGGAATATTTAAGGGTTAAAGTGGAGAAGAAAAGAGTTAACAATAAGATGATTTGTTTAGAAGAAGGAATGGCCTCTTTAAAAAGAAAAATAAATATTTTAAAAACTGAGTCTTTAAACACCAACTTAACAAAAATTATTGAAGAAGAGAAGGGGATATTGGAGGAGTGGAGGGAAAAATCTTTAAGTGGGCATGGATTAGCAATAATTAGTTCAAAAGAAGTTGTTAAAATAGATGATGAAAATTTTTTAGCCGTTTTGTATAATTTAGAAGGGAGGGAAAAACTCGAATTCAACCCGGAGACAGTTACTTGGTTTACACTAGGTTGCTACCAGGACTACCTCGACAGGCATAGAAAGGAGTACCTAACCTTTTTCTTTGAAGGGCTGGACTGGTTAAAAAATTACCAAGTTTTAAGGTGGGAAGCCTATGATTTGGGAGGGGAGAACCACATAGTTTTTAACCTTCCAAGATATTGGTGGAGTGAACCCTACATTTTACAGAACAGAACCGTTAGAACCCTGTTTTTAGACGAAGGAAGAGAAGGAGGAGTTTACTTAAAACTTCGACGGAACAGAAGTTATGAAATAAAAATTTACTTCTTGGATGAAGGCAACGGAGAATATGAAGTTGAGACATTAACAAACAGGGGATTCGGTTCTTTAGGGTTCTTCAGATGTAACTCAACTAATCAATGGGTTACTGTTTCATTCAAATTACCAAGTTATTTCTTGAAGTGGAGCATGGAAGGGGAGTATATAAACCAGTTTATAATTTTGAAAAGTATAACAGGCAATGAATTAACTATAGATAAAGTTGAGGCCTTAACTAAGGATTATAAAACAGTACTGGATGTGGGGAAAAGAGGGTTAAGTTTTACCTGCTTAGAGTATTATTTCCGTTTCCCTTATGCGGGTTTAAATCCTCCATGGATTTCGGGAATGGCTCAAGGTCTATATTTGGAAGTTTTGGCGCATGCGTACAAGTTAACAAAGTATGAACAATTATTGGAGATAGGGGATTCGGTGCTGAACAGCTTTTATGTTAAATCAGAGAACGGTGGGGTAAGGGAGACGGATAGAAACCATGAATGGTGGTTTGCTGAGTATCCAGGTTCAAAAAATTACGTCTTAAACGGTTTTCTAACTTCTTTGGAAGGGCTTTATATTTACTATAACGAAACAGGGAACATGAAAGCTTATGATTTATTCTTGAAAGGGTTTAATGAAGCAAAGAAACATTTGAAGGAATATGACTCCAACAATACAACCCTTTATGATGCAAAAGGAAATGTTGCGAAGCCTCATTACCATCAGTACCATGTTAAACTTTTAAAGGAACTATACGATTTCACAGGGGATGCTGTGATAAAGAGGTATTACCTGAAATGGTCAAAATACCTATTTGCACAAAAATGAAGGTTTTCTTACGGATTTAGGCAGTAAATAATTACTTTCCCATGTTTATCTTGGAAAGAAGCTGCTACTTTAAAGTTTTTAAACAAGGAATAGGCGTAAGAGGGGGTTGTTTTTTCGTAGGTGTCAACTACTATGTATGAGATATTCTTTTCTTTAATGTAGCGGAAAACCCTGTTTTTATCTCTCGGGAACTGATAAGTTATTTTCCCTGAAAAGAAATGCATTTGGCGGTAGGACTGAGTCAAAACCGAGACATTTCCCGGAACATTCTTTTTAAGCCATAAACCAGCATCTTCTAGAAGTTTATAATCTAAAGCGCAACCGTAGGTTATTTTTAATCCTTGATTAGCTTGAAAAAACAAAGAAGCAACCAAAAGCAAAATCAGGAACAGGTAAATTTTCTTTTTCAACCTGAAGATGTCAACCAATTTGCAAGCTCCCACGGTTAATGCCGCAAAGCTAAGTAACAAGTACCTTATTTCTTTATCTTTCCAAACAGCTACAGCGAGCAAGGGAAGAATTAAGAATTGAAACCATTCATTCCTCAAAACCCTCCTCCATGAACGTTTAGTTTCTAGGGAGAAAAATATAGAACCAAGGATGAAAACAGTTTCTGGAGAATATTTGATAAGTAAAGGGATTATGACCCTATAAAACCTTGGAAAGTTCATAAACAAATAATTTAGGAGGTAGGTTGAATGAGACTTTAAAGGAACTCCCCAATTTTCTAAACACCACCAAATCCATGGTGAAATAAACGAGGTTGAAACAAGAAGCGAAACCAGAATTTTCTTATCATTATCCCTTAAAACTAGGAAAAAAACAGGGGCAAAGAGAAGGAGGGCGCTATATTTGGTTAAAAAAGCGAAACTGAAGAGTAAACCCATTAAAAAGTACTTTTTAAAAGAAACTTTAAATTTTTCGGCAACAAGTAAAGCTGAGAAAACGAAAGTTAAAATGAGGGAGTCAGTAGCAACATTCGTAGCTACCTCAAGAAAAACAGGGTTAAAGAAGAAAATCAAAACACATAACAAAATTGCTTTCTCATCCATTTTATCTCTAAGCACTAAATAAAAAGAAATCAACCCTATCAGGGAAAAGAAAGGAACTACATAGCGGTAACCTTCACTTCCGAACAACAGAAACCCTAAACATAAAAGAAGAGGAAGAAGAGGCGGCACATCACCCGGTAAACCATTAAAAACATATCCCTCCCCAGAAAAAAGACTGAGGCCGAGCGAGGCATACAATCCACCGTCATAGGTTAAACCTGTGAAACTGGCAAAATAAAATAAAATGGAACCCATAAAAAGGAGAAGGGGAAGGTAAAGGAAATCCTGTTTCTTCATAAGCGTACGCCTCAAAAATACTTATGGGGAATTGAAGGAGGAAATAAAATTAAAGAGTTGTAACCTTTTTATCTCAAGGACTTATTTTTTAAAAGGTTTTTCTGTCCATATTGGCTTGAGAAAGGTGGAGAAGGTGCATGTGGAAGTAGTCGGTGACTCAATAGCTGGAGTAAACACTTCAATACTGTATAGAACAACCGGTTTAAACTTCCTTTTTGACGTCGGAGACGGGGCAACAATTGCTTTAGTTAAGAAAAAGTTTAGTTTTTCCCGTCTCAACGCTGTCTTTATTACCCACAGCCACCCTGATCATTTCTATGGTTTAGGTTCCTTACTTTACTACATAGGAATGGCTTATAAAAATCACAAAATCAAAATTTTTTGCCCCGAAACAGTTAAAGGCAAAGTAACTTTATTTATCGCAGAGACAAAAACTTGGGAGAACGTAGAAGTGAAAACAGTTAAACCTGACGAAAAAATAAACTTCAAACACGTAGTTGTGAAACCTTTTGAAACGAAGCATACAGTACTCAACCTTGGCTACATAATAGAGGAGAAAAAGATGCTGTGCATTGACAAGGAAAAAGTTGAAGAAGATAGAATACCTAAAGAGTACATTCCTCTATTAATGAAAGGGGTACCTGTTAAAATAAGGGGAAGGGAAGTAGAGATAAGGGATTATTTCTATGAAACACCTGGCTCAAAAGTTGTTTACACCGGGGATACTGAGGCTTGTGAAAATGTGGTAAAAGCTGCTGAAGGAGCTGAAATTTTAATCAGCGAAGCAACTTATTTAGAGGATAGGAGAGATAAAGCAGAGGAGTATAAACATTTAACTGTTAAAGACGCTGCACAAATAGCTTCAGAAGCAAATGTTAAAAAATTGATTCTCGTCCACAGGTCGCCAAGATATGACAAGTATCAAATTTATTCGGAGGGGGAGAAATATTTTTCAAACATTGTTAAGTGGTGAAGAATGTACGAAATAGAAATTAAGGCTTGGCTTGAAAACCCTGAAGAGGTTGAAGAAAAAATAAAGAATTTAAACGGGAAGAAAATAGGGGAAAAAGAGATTATAGATACTTACTACGACCACCCTAAACTAAACTTAACCGCTAATAAGAGAGAGATAAGGGTTAGGAAAGTTAAGGCTGGGGATGTAAAGAAAAGTTTTTTAACTTATAAAGAGCCGCGTAAAGGATTTGATGAAGCTAAGAGGGAAGTTGAACTAGAAATTCCAGATCCTAAAAAGATGAAGAAAGTCCTTCGGAGACTTGGATTTATTGAGTTAGGAATAAAAAAGAAGAAACAGAGAACCTACGAATTAAACAACACAATAGTTGATATAGTTTATGTGGATAGATTAGGTTTCTTCTTAGAAATTGAAAGCAAGGAAAGGAGGGATATAGAGAAGGGGAGGAAGGAAATCTATAGAGTTTTTGAAATGCTTGGTTTAGAGAGGAATAAAATAGAGAAAAGGATGTATCTTGAACTTTTAGGAATAATTTAATGTTTCTTTTTGAATTTTTCTTTCTGTTCCATTATTTCCTTATCCATCCTTTTAAAGAGCACAGAAGGTTTGTTTATTTTATGGCCTGGCTTTATTTTTAGTTCTGAAACCGAGCTCCAACTGATTAAACTAGAGTTTCTAAAGGATTTAGGAATGTTTAAGGTATTCCATAATTTTTCTATTGTAAAAGGGATAAAGGGCCAAAGTAGAATTGAAAGTGTCCTTACAGCGTTTATAGATAAATAAATACATGTTTTCCCTTTATCTCTCTTGCCCCATGGTTCACTGGATTGGAAGTAACGGTTACAACTTGTTGAGAAATCCAGTATTCTCTTCAAAGCTTTATCAAGTTTTATTTCATCCATTAATTCTCCAACATCCCTCACTGCCTGTTTTAAGTCATCAACAAATTTTAAGTCAAGTTCTTCCATTTCTGAAGGTTCAGGAACTATTCCTTCAAAGTATGAGTATGTAAAGGTTAAAACTCTATGAATGAAGTTTCCTATGTTAGCTATTAACTCGTTGTTCAGTTTTAATTGAAAATCGTCCCAGTCAAAATTTACATCTTTTTGGCTGTAGGGAGTTGTTAGAGCCAAGTAAAACCTTAGGTAGTCAGGCGGGAAGATTTCAAGGAAATTTCTTAAACTAATGTACCAACCCTTACTTTTAGAGAATTTCTCGTTTTGAAGGAGCAAATGCCCCCTGGTAGGGAGGTAATCTGGAAGTTTAAAGCTCCCTTCAGCCATTCTCATAGCTGGAAGAAATAGGTAATGGTGATAAACAATATCTTTTCCGATAAAGTGGTAAATAACTGAAGAATTCCAAATCTTTCTAGTATCTACTTCTTCCCCCATATGGTCACGGAAGTATTTGTAAGTGAAAGCTATGTACCCTAAATGGTTGTCAAACCAGCCGTAAAGAACTTTACCTTCAGCATCTTTTTCATTTAGAGGGATAGGAACACCCCAACTGATGTCTCGAGTTATATCCCAATCTTTTAATCCGTCCTCAATCCATTTTAGAACATAATTTCTGACTTCTGGTTGCAAGTTACTATTACTTACCAACCACCCCCTCAACTGGTCTGAGAAACTTGACAATTTAAAAAAGTAATGAATGCTTTCTTTAAGGAAAGGGGTAGATCCACAAACAATACATTTAGGTTCCTTAATCATGTAGGAAGGAAATGCCCTTCCACAAACTTCACAACCGTCAGAGTATTGATTCTCTGCACCACAGAAGGGACAAGTGCCTACGACGTAACGATCAGGAAGAAACCTTTTACAATTTCCACAATACCATTGCTCAATTTCTTGTTTAAAAATAAATCCTTTCTTATAAATGTTTTCAAAAAAACGTTGGGTTAACTCAATGTTTTCGGGTGAATGAGTCTTATAGAAGATACTGAATTCTATACCAAGTTTAGAAAAATCCTCAATATCCCTTGAAAGCCATTTCCTCACTAATTCCTCAGGAGGAATTCCTTCTTTCTCAGCTTGAATCAGGATGGGAGTGCCATGATCATCAGTTCCAGAAATGTAAAGCACTTTCCTTCCCTTGAGTTTAAGGTACCTGCTAAATATGTCGGCAGGCAAATAAGTAGAAGTAACATGGCCCAAATGTATTTCACCGTTAGCATAGGGCAAAGCAGCTGTAACTATAACGTAACCATTTCTATTACCGTCAACCTTTGATTCTCCCCCCAATAAAAACACCTCCAAAAACTATTTTAACACTTTTGGAAACAAAGAAAGTAGAGACTTTTCAAGAAGCTTTTTAAAAATAGAGTAATCACACCTCCAATCCTTTAACTTCTCTTATGAAAATAAGAAAACTTTCCCTTTCATAACCATTCAAGTACTATTTAAAAGTAGTGCCAAAAGAATTGATTTATCAACTTCAAAAAAACAACTTCCGCAACATTTCCTCCTCCAAAAAGTTGCATAACCCTAAGAGTTCATTGGAGACATGTTACGGGAAGAACCTTACTTGTTTAACAGTCATGTTATACATTTCACCTTATACTGCTTTATTAATTGTACCTTTCTCTGAACTCAGCTACCGCAACTGAGTTTCTTTGCATAAGATGAACAATATTTTTGGAGTTATTCTTTCTTACTATAAGGAAGGAAAAGGATGCAGAAAAATTCAGCAGCCTATACAAAGGTTCCAAGGATAAATTTATTGGCGGAACCATTAAAAAGGTTAAATGGAAGTAGCGAGAGAGAAGAAAAAAGAAATGCACCGGGCGGGAATTTCATCCATAAAGAGTATTTCACTCTTTATAGATTTTGAACCCGCGTCACCAGCGTTCTGCAAGTGCCTGATTTGGCAGGCTGGAGTCCTTCCTGGCTAGACTACCGGTGCATTTTCTATGTTTTTGAGGTAAGTTCTTGTTCTTAGGAATATTTCAAAAGTGTTATTTAAAAATTTAATGCTGTACAGGTTTACAGTTACCAAAATGTACTTGAGGAAAGGAAGGATAAGGAACAGATGGCTTAAATGTCCCCTTGTTTCCATGACCCACTCCCTCGTAACAAGCAAGAGAGCTTTTTAATAACTAAATGAAACTTTCTTAAAATTGCCAGCTGCTTAACTCTTAACCATGGAAAAATTTATGGTAAGTGGCTCTTCCAAAATTTTTAAAGGATTCCCTTTTTTTATATATAGGAGGAATTTTGAGACCTTTTTTGGGGGCGTATCATGAAGTTTAAGATTTTCGCTGAGTTCTGTAACAGGATCGAAGCTACTACCAAAAGGTTGGAAATGATTGATCTAATCGTGGATTTGTTTAAGGTTACTCCTGTAAATGAAATAAAGTGGTTGGTTAATTTATTGCAGGGAAAACTTCATCCTGACTATGTTGGTTTAGAGATTGGCATAGCTGATAAATTGGCTTTAAGAGGTATAGAAAGAGCTACAGGGATTAGTTTGAAGAAATTGAGTAGTTGGTTTGTTGAAACAGGTGATTTAGGTTTAACTTGCGAAAAGGCTTTAAGAATTAAAACTCAGTCTTCTCTTTTGTCTTTTCTTGGTAAAGAAGAAGATTTGGAGCTTAAGGAGGTTTATAATGGGTTAGATAAGATAGCTAGGGCTTCAGGTAAAAAATCTCAAGATATTAAATTAGACATTTTAGCCGGTTTATTAATGAAAGCTTCTCCTTTGGAGGGTAAATACATTCTCAGAATCGTGACTGGTAGATTAAGGCTGGGAGTAGCTGATGCCACTATTCTAGAGGCTTTAGCTCTACATTTCTTGGGTTCAAGGGATCAAAGAATTGTTTTAGAGAGAGCTTATAATATTTCCAGCGACTTAGGTCTTGTAGCTGAAACAGTTGCCTCTAAGGGTTTGGATGGATTGAAAGAGTTTAGGGTTCATCCAGGTATTCCTTTAAGACCTATGCTAGCTCAGAGGCTTGCTTCGCCAGAAGAAATTTTGGAGAAAATGGGTGGAAAATGCGCTGTTGAGTATAAATATGACGGAGAAAGGATGCAAATCCATAAAGTTGGAGATAACGTTTCCATATTTTCTCGAAGACTTGAAAACATCACTTTCCATTATCCTGACGTTGTTAAACTGACTAAACTACATGTTAAAGCTGATACTGCAATATTTGAAGCTGAATGTGTAGCTGTTGAACCTGAAACAGGGGAATTAAGGCCTTTCCAGGAACTAATGCATAGGAGAAGAAAGTACGGAATTCAGGAAGCTTTAAGAGAGTACCCTGTCTCCCTTATGGTGTTTGAGTGTTTATTCGTTGATGGTGAGGACTTAACAAACAGGAGTTATTTGGAGAGGAGAGAGGTTTTAGGGAAAGTTCTTTCTGAAGGGGAAAGAACAAAAATTGTTGAGTCAGAAATTGTTTCAAGTCCTGAAGAAATGGAAAACTTCTTTTTAAGGGCTATAGAGGATGGTTGTGAAGGATTAATAGCTAAGGACATATCTGAAAAATCAATTTATAGAGCTGGGAAGAGAGAATTTCTATGGATTAAACTTAAACGTTCTTACATGAGTAAAATGATTGAACCAGTTGACCTAGTGATTGTTGGAGCTTACTACGGCAAAGGGAAAAGGAAAGGAATTTATGGTGCGCTTTTGCTTGCTTCCTACAACTCTGAAGAGGATGTTTTTGAAACAGTTTGTAAGTGCGGTACCGGTTTCACTGATGAGGACTTATCGAATTTACCAAAAATTTTGAACCCTTTCAAAATGGAAAGTAGACACGCCAGAGTTAGGGCTGAGTTGGATGCAGACGTCTGGTTTGTCCCAAGTAAAGTTATTGAAGTAATTGGTGATGAAATAACGTTAAGCCCTGTACACACTTGCGCCAAAAATTCAGTTAGAGAAGATGCTGGCTTAGCAATTAGGTTTCCGAGGTTTACTGGAAGGTACAGAGACGATAAATCAGCTGAACAAGCAACTACCACGAAGGAAATAATTGAAATGTACAATAAACAACTTAAGAAGATAGAGGAAAAATGAAAACATGAATAAGAGAAAGAACAGGCTTTAATCGATTGATACAACAACTTTTTCTTGTTTTTCACCAAGTTTTTCAGTAAAGGGTTGCGTAATAAGTGAAATTATTTTTTCTAATGCTTTCATTGAGGAACTTTTGTCTTTAGCTGTTATGCTTATGAGAGGAATGTTTACATGAAGCTTTTCTTTCAAGATCTCAATGTTTACTTCTTTCAGATCTGTTTTGTTCAAAGCTATTAGCATAGGTACTTTTCCCTTCCCAAAGAGTGACAAGTACTTTTTTAAGTCCTCATCAAAAGCCCGGTTCGTAACATCTAACAGAACTATACAGCCATCAATTCCTTTGCTTAAGATTTCCAAGAGGAAATTAAACCTCTCTTGTCCAGGAGTGCCGAAAAGATATAATTTATAGTTTTGCAAATAAGTTATCCCGAAGTCAAGGGCTAAAGTTGTTGAACATTTGGCATTGCCTAAGTAAATCTTTTTTTCAGTCAATACAGGAGGAATTATACTTAAAGTTTTTATGAAGGTTGTTTTTCCTGCGTTGAAAGGACCTGTAACTAAAATTTTTACTTTTTTAGAGGAGTCTTCACTTTTTAGAAAAGCTTCAGGGGGGGTTTCAATAGAACCAGCTGATCTCTTCTCCACTTGTTTCCTCCTCTTCCCTCTTTTCCTTAGTCTCTTCCACCGGCTTCTTGGTTTCTACTCTCCCCTCCTTTTCTTCCTGTTTCTCTTCTTTTAATGGTTCATGTTCGATTTCTTCAATTGAACCTGAAGCTGGAGATACTTCCAATTCTTCTCCTGTTTTTACTTCTACCCCTTCCCTCTCAGTTTTTTCTAGCTCCCCCTCTATTCTTTCCTCTATTTTCACATTTGCCTGTAATTCTGGTGTTTCATACTGTTTCTGGGCTTCTTCAGCAAGTTTCCTAAGTTGATTAACTGCCTTTTTTGCATCGTAAAGGATTACACCTAGTTTAGCTGGTTTGTTGATTGTGGCTGCCAGTATCAAATCATAACCGATCGATTTAAAATACACATCCTTGTTTTTCCCCCGTATCCAGATTTCTTCCATTCCTCCAACGTCAAGTTCATCTGTTATCCTTTCCCCTATTGCAAGAAGAGTTGCAGTCATAGCTGATAATTTGTCTTCATCCTCTTTTTTCTTAACAAAAGAGGCTACTGGGAGACCGTCTGAACTTGAAACAATTAATGAATCAAACATTTCATTTATTTTTTTTAATTTAACTAAAGCTTTTCTCATTTCATCTTCTATCAAAACAACCATCCATTTCCTTTTATTGAGGAAAATTTATTTACTTTACATTTTAAAGCTTTATTTTTCCTATGAAATATTTAAAAGGTTTCTGTTTTTATTTTGTTCTCCTAGATTTTTTAAAGGCACAAATGTTAAAAAAAAGGGTTGAGAGGAGGTAAGAAAATGGGAGTTGAGTCTTTCCTGAAACAAATAGATGAAGTGCGATGGTTACTTCCTAAAAGTTATAAGAAAGGCATGAAAACAGAGGGTTTAGTTATTGCTTTAAAATCTTTGCTCCAAGGAGTTGAGAAAGGAGCCTTAGATCAGTTAGCTAACATAACCATGCTCCCTGGGATACAGAAATATGCTATAGGTTTACCTGACATACATTGGGGTTATGGTTTTCCCATTGGCGGGGTTGCTGCCTTTGACACTGAAGAGGGAATTATTTCCCCTGGAGGAGTGGGTTTCGATATTAACTGCGGAGTTAGGGTAATGGTTACTTCTCTTACTTTTGAGGATGTGAAGCCTAAATTGAAAAATTTAATTGATAAATTGTTTGAAAATGTGCCTTCAGGTTTGGGAAGTAAAGGGAAAATCCGTTTCACGGTTAGAGAGATAGAGGAAATCTGTGTTGAAGGTGCCCAATGGGCTATTGAGCATGGTTACGGTTTAGAGAGTGATGAAAGATATATTGAAGAAAACGGAAAGATGGAAGGAGCTGACCCCGCTAAGGTTAGCTCAAGAGCTAAACAAAGAGGCTGCCCCCAATTGGGGAGCCTCGGGTCAGGTAATCACTTCTTAGAAATTCAAGTTGTAGACAAAATCTTCAATAAAGAAATAGCTGAGAAACTTGGTTTCCAAAAACTTGGACAAATTGTTGTCATGCTCCACACGGGAAGCAGGGGATTCGGTCATCAAATAGCAACAGATTACTTAAAGGTTATGCTTGGCTATTCAAACAAACTGGATTTTAAGTTACCGGATAAACAGCTTGCCTGCGCATATGTGAAGTCGAGAGAGGCTGAGGATTACATTAAAGCAATGAAATGTGCAGTAAATTATGCCTTCGCTAATCGACAATTTATTTCACATTGGACAAGGGAAACCTTTGAGAAAATCTTCAACGCAAGCTCTGAAGACCTTGGAATGAAGGTAGTTTATGATGTTGCTCATAACATCGCGAAACTTGAAGAACATGAAGTGGATGGGGAAAAAATTAGGGTTTATGTGCATAGAAAAGGAGCTACACGTGCTTTCGGGCCAGGGAGGAAAGAAATACCTATAGAATATAGAGAAATTGGACAACCTGTATTAATTCCCGGTTCAATGGGCACTGCATCTTATGTTTTAATTGGAACAAAGAAAGCAATGGAGGAAACATTCGGTTCAACATGTCATGGAAGCGGGAGGACTTTAAGCAGAGCAGCAGCGAAGAGGAGGTATTCAGGTAGGCAGGTAGTAAGTGAACTCCAGAGCAGAGGGATCTATGTAAAACCTGCATCTTTCGCTGTAGCTGCAGAAGAGGCACCTGGAAGCTATAAAAATGTCGATCAAGTTACTTTATCCATGCATAAAGCAGGAGTTTCTCTGTTAGTAGTCAGGATGAAACCTGTAGGGGTTGTGAAAGGTTAAATATGATTTTCCTTAGAGAACCTTTCTAAAAAATAAGTCTGTGAGAAAACGTAATGATTTAAAAGAAAAATTCCTTCACAGATTTTCTAGAGGAAAAGAGACTTCATCTAAATTTTTAGGACCTAAACAGAATCATTTAAAAAGGGATAAAATTCGTTGAGGAATTCTTCAAGGGTTTAGAGGGTTTTGCGATGTCTAAAACAGTTAAGGAGAGCAAGTCTGCAGTGAAGAGTGGCGTTAAAGAAGCAAGAATAGTTAGGAGTAAAGAGGAAACAGTTGATTTCGGAGATTTTATTCGGGTGGAATATACTGCCAGAATCGAAGACGGGTCAGTTTTTGACACAACCAGTAGAAGAGTAGCTGAAGAAAACAAAATTTTTGATGAACATGTTAAATATGGGCCTAGACTTGACATTGTAGGTTCTAAATGGTTACTAGATAAACTTGAAAAGAAACTTGTGGGGATGAAAGAAGGGGAAGAAACAACAATTACTTTAAAGCCTTCAGAAGCTTTTGGAGAACGTGACCCTAACCTAGTTAAAACATATATTCTAAGAAGGTTTACGAAAAGAAACATTAACCCAAAACCTGGAATGAAAGTGCAACTGGAAGGGGCGGTAGGAACAATTAAAGCTGTAAATGCGGGGAGGGTGATTGTTGATTTTAACCACCCTCAAGCAGGCCATGAAGTCACCTATAAAGTGAAAATAAAGGAGATTATAAGGAGTCCTAACGAAAAAATTAAAGCACTTTTTAAGGAAGTTTTTGGTGTACCCCCAAAGAAAATTTCTTTGAACAATGAGTTAGTGGAAGTGGAGTTACCGGAAAACATTTTATTGTCTGAAGACTTACTGCTTAAAAAATTGCAATTCATTAACTATGTGAAAAAATACACACCTAAATACAGGAAAGCAAAAATAATAGAAGTTTTTAAATTAGGTGAAAAGAGGGAAGGGAGAGAAAAAGAGGGGAAGAAATAAGAAACTAAACCTTATTCCATATATTTCCTGGGCAAAACTTTGCAAAGGGTTAATTTGTAATTCTTTCTGCACCGCTGGACTTCTTTTATTGTTTCCAAAATAATACAAACTTCACCATTTCTCAAGTATGGTGAATTACAGTAAAGATAGTTTTCGCAGTTAACGAATTCACAGTTAATTCCTTGGTAATTGAAAGGAACATTTGTAAAAATATTCTGCATGTTTACAGCAGCCTCAACCGGTTCAAAGTCAACTTGGACAAGTTTTTGTTTTTTACCTGTTAATGGACAAAGGAAGCTTTTATCTTCAACCGAAACAACCACAAACCTCCGCTGCTTCTCTAAATTGTTTAAACAAACAGACTTTAACCCACAGGTTTCACATATTTTAGTGCCCCCGTTAAAGATAAAAGAAAATCCTTTCTTAGCTAAACCTTCATCTATTAAAGTGTAAACGGTCATGTTACACTCATCTTTGAAAAGGGGAAAATAAAGTTTCCATAAAAATACTTCCTAAAAAAGGAAAGATTTAAGAATAATTGATACCATCTTTCTATGTTAATTCGTGAAACGAACTTCTTAATAAAATAAAAAACTTTTGTTCTTTCCTCTTTCCAAGAATCACTTCCTCCTCCCATGAATAAGTTAATGCTTCCACTTCCTTTACCAACGTGTTCTGTCCCATTTCTTTAAATAAAATGGTGAATCAGTTGCAGAACTTATTTGTGAAGAAAAACGTGGATAATTTCTTAAGAAAGGTTAAGGGAACCACCACTATAGGTTTGAAGGGTAAAAACTTCGTGTTGTTAGTTGCTGACAAAAGAGCTACAGCAGAGAACCTGATAATCCACAAAAACGCAAATAAAATAGTTAAAGTGACAGATAAATCAGCTGCAACAATTGCTGGTTTAGTGGCTGATGCACAAGTACTTACACGATATATTAAATCAGTATCTAAAATTTATGGATTAGAGAAAAATGAAGAAATAAAAATCAGGATACTTGCTACATTATTAGGTAACATATTATTTAATGCAAGACCAAACATTTTCCTAACACAGTTCTTAGTTGGGGGAGTGGATGAAGAAGGACCTCACCTTTACAACGTGGAATTTTTTGGTTCAATAACTTCCGAAGACTACACAGTTACAGGTTCAGGATCTCCTATAGCTATAGGAGTTCTGGAGAGCAGGTACAGTAAAGATTTGACTATAGAAGAAGCTGAAAAATTAGCTGTCAGTGCTTTATCGTCAGCCATCTCCCGAGACAGTGCTACAGGAGACGGCATAGACGTAGCAGTAATAACAAATAAGGGGGTTCATTTACTAACTCAAGAAGAAAAGAAGAAGATTCTTGACAACATATGAAAATTTACACTTAAAAATTTTCAAGGAAAAAGGGGACATGATGGAGGAAGAGGGGCTGCAGCAGAAAATAAGTAGGGTCATTTATGATTTAACAGGAAACTTTGTTAAAATAAATTCAGTAAGGTATGAAGGCCCTTACATCGTGATTTATACAGACAATATCTCCTTCTTTTTAGAATCAGACAACTACATTGCTGAAATAGCTAAGGTTTTAAAGGAGAGAGTAGTCATCAGACTTGAGAGAAGCCTTCTGCTTGATCCTAAAAAAGCTAAAGGAGAAATAGAGAAAATTGTCCAGAAAGAAGCTAATATCGAAAGGTACTACTTCGACTCTGTTTTCGGGGAAGTAATAATTGAAGCTGGAAAACCTGGACTTGTCATTGGACAAAAAGGAGAAAACTTACAAAAAATAAAAGAAAGGACATTATGGACACCTAAAGTAATAAGGAAACCAGTTGAATCAAAAATTGTGAAATCAAGCATTATTCACGCAGTTAGGCACATAGTTTATGGCAACTCTGCTCAAAGACTAAGTTTCTACACTAAGGCTGGAGGTAGAATCCATAGGATACCTGTGTTTAAGAACAGCTGGGTTAGGATGATAAGTTTAGGCGGGTCAAAAGAGGTGGGTAGAAGCTGCTTCCTGCTTCAAACGCAGGAAAGCAATATCTTACTTGACTGTGGCATAAACTTAGGTTCAAAAAGGGATTTTCTTCCTTATTTAGGGGCACCGGAGCTGGATATAGATGAGTTAGATGCAGTGGTTGTGTCACATGCACATTTAGACCATTGCGGAGCAGTTCCTTTACTTTTCAAGTATGGTTACAGAGGACCAGTTTATTGTACAGAACCAACTAGAGATTTAATGGCGCTTCTACAACTGGATTATATAGAAGTTGCCAGAAAAGAAGGAAGGCCTTTAATTTACACCTTTAAAGACATAGAAGAGGAGCTTCTGCACACAATACCCTTAGAATATGAAACAGTTACTAACATTTCACCAGAAGTGAAAATTACTTTTTACAATGCAGGACATGTTTTAGGTTCAGCTATAACCCATATCCATATTGGGGAGGGACTGCATAATATCGTTTACACTGGAGACTTCAAGTTTGAAAGGACACTCCTGTTAGAAAGAAGTGAATACCGTTTCCCAAGATTGGAAACATTAATTATGGAATCAACCTACGGGTCCGTGAAAAATATTCTTCCCCCCAGGGAGAAATCTGAAGCATTACTCATCGAATACATTAACAAAACCTTGAGGAGGGAAGGAACAGTTTTGATACCTGTTCTAGGTGTAGGAAGAGCTCAAGAAATCCTTCTAATTCTTGAAAAAAACTTCAACAGGAAAAAATTGATTGAGGCACCTGTCTATGTTGACGGAATGATAGCTGAAGCAAACGCCATTCATACAACTTATCCCTCCTTTTTGTCGGAGTCATTAAGGAATAAAATACTTCACAGATCAATGAATCCATTCACTTCGGAACTGTTTACACCTATTTCGAGTAGGGAGGCCAGATTAGATATTTTACAGCAAGGTTCAGCAATTATATTGGCTACTTCAGGCATGCTCACGGGAGGGCCTTCCGTTGAATACTTTAAAAACATGGCTTCAGACCAGCGTAACAGCATAATTTTTGTCAGTTACCAAGTAAATGGAACATTAGGGAGGGAAGTGCAGAGACAAGGTAAAGGAGGAAATGTTTACATGACAAACGACGGACGAGGAGAAATAATAAGAATAGAAATGGATGTTTACACTGTGGAAGGCTTTTCAGGACATTCAGACTGGATGCAGCTTTTATCTTATGCCGGTAAAATACAACCTAAACCTTCAAGAGTAATAATAGTGCATGGGGAGAAGTCTAAATCTCAAGAGTTAGCCCATGCCATAAGGTCCATGAGAAAAATTGAAACCACAGTACCAACTAATTTGGAAGGAGTTAGGTTGTGTTAAGGAAAAAGAGGAAACCTAAGAAAGAAACTCTCCTCACTATCACTTTTTCCAAATTTTAACGAATTTAGGTGTTATAATCAATCTTTCGCTGGGTATACGGCCTAAGTCTCCACCTCTAGTTGCCACTGCCCCCCTTAACCTCTCAATCACTCTTCTTATAGTTTCTCTGTCCCTTGACAAAGTTGTCACATCAAGTATCACTATATTGTTTTCCTCCATAACTTCTTTGATGACGGTGTCAACGTCTTCTAAAGACCTTAAACGATAAGGTTTAATATAGATTACTTCTTCACCTTCAACAGGGATTTCTGGAAGAGATATTTCACTGTCTGAAACTTGTTCAGTGTCTAACATTAAACTGGAAAGTTCACTTGGTTTTTCCTCTTCTTCACTTTCTCTTCTCCCAAATAATTTTTTAAAAAAAGACAAAAATCCTCACCTTTCCACCAAAAAAAGGAAAGGGCGTTCACCCTTCCATTTTCTTCATGCACATAAAGTTTTTTAAGTTAAAGATTTCCATAAACTCTTGCTTTTAAAATAGAAGAATTAACTTTTAAAAAGTAACCACTTTTTCCAGATAACCTATTTAAATTTTGAGGGATAAACTTTCCAAGAAAGAAAAAAGGTTTCTTTTTAAAAAGAAATTTTTAAAAGTAACACGCAGCCTCCTTCAAAGGGTTTGAAGGAGAAAAATTTTTAATTGCAGTAAATTGGAAAGTAAAACTGCCCTTCTTAAATTAAAAAAATAACGCAAATTTTATAAGTTTTAAATGGAAAAGTGATAGGGGAGAAGTATTGGAGAAAACCGAGACAGAAACAGCCTTAGATTATGTTTCGAAAGCAGTTGGGAGAGTAGTGTTTATCAGATTGAGAAACGGCTCCGAAATAAGGGGAGTGTTAGAGAGTTTCGATTCACACATGAACCTTGTTTTAAGTGAATCAGATGAAATAATGGAGGAGAAAACCAGGAAGTTAGGGAGAATCATTGTCAGGGGGGATACAGTAGTTATAGTTTCACCTGCAGCGGAAGTGAAGAAATATGGGTAAGGGAACACCGTCAATGGGCAAAAGATCCAGAGGAAAAACACACATAAGGTGCAGAAGATGCGGAAGACACTCTTACAACGTAAGGGGAAAGTACTGTGCAGCATGCGGTTTCGGTAAATCAAAAAGAATTAGGAGATACAACTGGCAAAACAAAAAATTTAATAAAGTAAGAGTGAAATAGAGGTAACAATGGGCATATGAATAGTGGAAGGGCCGGTAGTTCAGTTGGAATGAACGCCGCGTTGGCGATTTAAATCTTTAAAGCAGATTCGCGGAGGTCGTGGGTTCAAATCCCACCCGGTCCATTCCTTTAAGAAAGCTAAATTTTCTCTGTTATTTCTTTCTTTAACATTTTTATGAAGGCATTTAGAGGTATTACGCCAATATTTCCCTCTTTTCTTTTCCTAACTGAGACGTTTTTCCCTTTCTCTTCTTTTCCCCCAATTATTACCATATACCTTATTTTTTGCATTTCAGCTTCCCTTACTTTGTAATTCATCGTTTCCGCTCTGTCATCAAGTTCAACACGGAACCCTTCATTATAAAGGGTTCTGTAAACTTCTCTTGCATAATTCAAGTTTTTGTCACTGACGGGAATAACCTTAACTTGCACTGGAGCAAGCCATAGCGGAAAATCTCCAGCATAATGTTCTATTAATAGTCCAAAGAACCTTTCAAAGGAGCCAAGTAAAGCTCTATGAACCATGACAGCAAGATGTTCTTTCCCATCTGGTCCAACATATGTTACATCAAACCTCTTGGGGAGATTGAAATCAACCTGTATAGTGGGGCCTTGCCATTCTCTTCCCAAGGAATCAATCAATTTAACATCTATTTTTGGGCCGTAAAACACGGCTTCTCCAGGTGCCTCCATGAACTCTAATCCCTTCTTCTTCAAGGCTTCAGACAGCGCTCTTTGGGCATTAAACCAATCCTCATCCGATCCCATGTATTTTTCAGGCTTGGTTGGATCTCTTGTAGATAAAGTTACCTTATATTCCTTAAAACCCAAACCCTGTAATATAAATTGCATCAAATCAATTACCCCCATCACTTCTTCTTTTAGTTGGTCTGGAGTGCAAAAGATATGCGCATCATCCTGAGTGAAGCCTCTTACCCTTAACAAGCCATGTAGGACCCCTGACTTTTCATATCTGTACACAGTGCCTAACTCACAATATCTAATAGGTAGGTCTCTATAGCTTCTGGTTTTAGATTTGTAGATTAACACATGAAATGGGCAGTTCATTGGTTTCAAGACATATTCCTCGTTTTCCTTTTCTAGTGTGTACATGTATTCTTTATAGTAACTCATGTGGCCTGACGTCTTCCAAAGTTCCGATTTCGCTATATGAGGGGTATATACGAGTTGATACCCCCTTTTTAGATGTTCTTTAACCCAAAAGTTCTCTACTTCCCTTCTTATAATGGCCCCTTTCGGGTGCCAACAAATTAACCCGGCTCCTAAAACTTCATGGATAGAGAATAGATCAAGTTTAGTTCCTATGATTCTGTGGTCTCTTTTTTTCGCTTCCTCAAGTTTGTAGAGGTATTGTTCAAGAAGCTCTTTTGAAGGGAAGGATACACCGTATATTCTTTGCAGGGTAGGCCCTCTTTCATTCCCTTTCCAATAAGAGGAGGAGGAATTAATTAATTTTAAGTGTTTAACGTAGCCTGTTGATGGTAAATGAGGCCCTTTACATAAATCAACGAAGTTATTTTGCCAGTAAACAGTTATCCTTTCTTCCTTTAACTCCTTAATCAATTCTATTTTGTATTTCTCTCTCCTTTCCTTAAAAAGTTTCAGGGCTTTAGATTTACTTATTTCCTTCCTTATTAGGGGGATGTCTTTATTAACTATTTCTTTCATTTTACGTTCTATTTTTTCAAGGTCTTGGGGAGTGAAAACCTTACTTCCAAGGTCGAAGTCGTAATAGAATCCTGTTTCAATTGAGGGACCTATTCCAAGTAATGCTTTAGGGTATAGTTCCTTAACAGCCTGTGCAAGTATGTGAGAGGTTGTATGCCAATATGTCGCTTTACCTTCCCTATTATTAAAATCAAGTACTTCTACTTCTTTACAGCTTTCAGGAATTTTATTTGTTAAATCGAAGAGTTTACCGTTTATTTTAGCCACTAAACCTATTTTTCCTGGTAAAAAATCAATTATCCTTTCTCCAATTTTTCCTTTAGCTATTTCCCCGTTTGGCAGTTTTATTTTCACCATTATATGAAGCACCTTTCTAAATGACTCAAGTAGTTTGGGATGTGAGTGAAGTTTGAAGAAAATAAAGAAACTTAGAAAGGAGAAATGAAAAGAAGACATAGGTATACAAAATAAAAGAGTGTTTAAAGGAGTAAGAAATAGGGGAATAGGGAAGGAAAGAAGAAATAAGTTGTAGTTGCTTATATTTATCAAGTAAAGGTAGAGAGTTATCGCACGAAGCTTTAATTATTTGTTTGACGACCGCCTTTCACTCTTCATCCCTCAAAAGAAGATGTTCTTTCTGAAGCAAAAGAGAATATTTAAATTTTTCGTTGATCATTTTTTAATTTAAGTAGATAATTTTTCTCTTAAAAGCAGCTTCTCCAAGTTTAAGTTTTGAGAAACCTTTTTATCTTCCCCTGAAAAATTATGCCCCTTAATAAAGTTTTGAAAAGTGATGATCGTCGGCTACTGAGGTGATAGATTTTGTCCTTAATAAAAGAGGTAAAAGAAACCTCAAGAGGATTTGAAAGAATTGGTGCGCACACTCATATCAAAGGCCTAGGTTTAGATGAAAACTTAAAAGCTATTTTTAAGAAAGATGGCATGGTTGGTCAGTTGAAAGCTAGAGAAGCAGCAGGGATAATTGTCAACATGATCAAAGAGGGAAAGTTAAGCGGGAAAACAATAATTTTAGCAGGTCCTCCAGGAACAGGCAAAACAGCAATCGCAATAGCAATTTCAAAAGAATTAGGAGTAAATGTACCCTTTATCCAGATGAGTGGAAGCGAAATTTATAGTAGCGAAAGAAAGAAAACAGAGATATTGATCGAAGCCTTAAGAAAAAGCATAGGAGTCGAAATTCATGAAATGAGGAAGATATATGAAGGAGAAGTTGTTTCAGTGGATATAGAGACAAGGCCTCACCCTTACAATCCATACCAAAAAGTTCCTCATAGCGTAAAAATCAAATTGAAAACATTAGAGGAGGAAAAAACAATAGAAGCAGGGTCAAGCATAGCTGAACAAATAATTCAACAGGGGATAGTTGAAGGGGATGTTATTCAAATAGACGCAGAGACAGGTAGGGTAGTAAAGGCAGGTGTTTCCCTCGATAGTGAGAGAGGAAAGAAGCTGGATGTAGATACTGAAGTAAAAGTGCCTAGACCTGCAGGAGAAATACTGAAAGAAAAAGAGTTCGTTTACACAATGACTTTGAACGATTTAGACAATATTGTGGCTAAACAAAGAGCAGGTGGGGGAATCCTGTCTTTGTTCTTCGGAGGAGTTGAAAAGAAGGAAATAGACCCTGAAATAAGGCTGCAAGTGGATAAACAAGTGAAAGAGTGGGTGGATTCAGGGAAGGCATTCATTCACCCAGGAGTTCTGTTTATTGATGATTCCCATTTGCTGGATCTTGAAGCCTTTAGTTTCCTCAGTAGGTCGATGGAGAGCGAGTTAGTACCTATAATAATTCTTGCAACTAACAGGGGAGTAACCAAAATAAGAGGCACAGATGTGGCAAGCCCGTTAGGGTTCCCTTTAGATCTAATTGATAGATCTGTAATCATTGGCACGAAAGAGTACAATCCGGAAGAAATAAAAGAGATACTTAAAATTAGAGCTGAAGAGGAAAAAGTGAAAATTGAAGAGGATGCCCTTAATAAATTGGTTGAAATAGGCGCAAATTCTTCTCTACGTTACGCCGTACAGCTTCTTAGCTTAGCTGGTCAGAAAGCCAAGATAAGGAAACGCGAAAAAGTGGAGGTTGACGACGTAGAGGAAGTGGATAAGCTTTTTATGGACGTAGGTGAAGCAGCCCTCTACCTAAAGAAATACGAGGATAAACTTTTGAAAATTTGATTGCTCACCGAAATCGTTCTTTAAGGTTTATGCCAAGAAAACTTGTAAAAGTTTATCTCCCCCTTTTTGTTTAATAAAGATAAGATTAGTTTTTTCCTTACAGTAGTAGCTACTCTTCCCGCCCTAATAATTTCTAAGGGTATGAAACTTGAACTTTCTGAATAAACATGGTTCATGTACTTTGAATGTTCATCCATTCCAGGGCCTCTTAAATAGATTATAAAGTCTACACCGTACAGTGAACCACTTTTCACCACATAGCCCTTGTCACGCCAGTAGTCATATACTTGACAACGTATGTCAAACCTTTCCCTTAAACTTTTAGCTTTCTCTACGAAAGATTCCAGATCCAGTTCTTTACCGTTTTTTGGGTCGATGACTTTTATTTTTTTCTTTTTCAGCAAGTAATGGGCTTCGTAGAGAGACAGGAGAGATGGTTGTTCAAACTCAAAGGATTTAGGTTTCCTTATCCCTATCGGATGCCCGAAAAAACCTTTCTCATACAGTTCTCTGGCTTTTTCTATGTTCCAAATGACTAAACGGTCACCGTACAGGTAAGCTTCAACATTTTCAAAATCTAAATGTGGAACATCAATTGATAAAATATCTATTTTCCGTGTAACATAGTAAGAGATTATTCCTTCATCGTTGACTATGGCTAACAGTAGTTCTTTCCTAAGTTTCGAGCTTTCGTTTATTAACTTCGTAAGTGTTTGAAACAGCATAGGCTTTTCTTCAGATAAAGCGAAAATAAAATATCTTGAAACAGAATCCTCAGGTTTATACTGGCCAACAAAGAGCCTAAGGAAATCTAAGGGTCCAATCTTTACTATCCTCCCTCTATCCCTTAAATCTTTGTAAACAAGGTATCTTAAGAAATCATTTTCGTTCTCCTTCAATTCATTAAGTAAATCGCTCCTTTCCAACTGTTTTTCCCCTTTATAAAGATTTATCTTATTTTTTTCTAGGAGATAAAGGGCTTCTATGAGGTGAAGCTCTAAAGTTTCAGAGTCAGCCTCCCAATAACCAAAGCCTTTATTTATGTACTCTTGTATGGACTTTTTTGGACCTTCTAAGAATACCTTTCTCCCTTTTAGTTCACCGCTTAAAGTAACTTCGGCTTCCGCCATTTTTTTAACCTCTGACATATTTTCCAAAGCTTAGATAGGTTTTCAGAGAAAAAAATTGAAGGAATTTAGGTAATTTCTCAATCCTTATTAGAAAACATAAAAATATAAAGGTTTTGAAGGGAATCATTTAAGTTTGAAGGATTTTTAAAGGATGGTGATGGAATTTGGAACCTGAAGAAAGTTACAGAAGAATTTTCGATTTGTTGAAGAAACATCATGAATGGTTTATAGATGCCATCCCTTTAATTGCCAGTGAAAATGTGACGAGTCCAGCTGTCAGAGAGGCATTAGTTTCTGACTTCGGGCACAGATACGCAGAGTAAGTCCTTAGATGAAAACTAAGGGCTTCTGCAGGGTTGGCCCGGAGAGAGAGTTTATGCAGGCTGCAAATATATAGATGAAGTGGAAGAAATAACTATTGAGTTAGCTAAAGAACTTTTCCGGTCAGAATTTGCTGACGTAAGACCTATTTCTGGTGTTGTGGCCAATTTAGTTGTCTATACGGCCTTCACCGAACCAGGAGACAAAATTTTCGCCTTACCTATAAGTAAGGGGGGACATATTTCAGCTGGTCCTTTAAAATCAAAAACTGGTTCATTCATAGGAGGCACAGCAGGTGCTGTGAAAGGATTAAACGTGGAATACTTCGAATTCAATGAAGAAGAAATGAACATTGACGTAGATAAATCCATAAAAAAGATAAAGAGGGAGAAACCTAAACTGTTAATGTTTGGAGGGAGTGTATTCTTGTTTCCACATCCAGTGAAAGAGTTCGTCGAAACAGCTCAAGAAGTAGGTTCAGTTATGGCTTATGATGCAGCTCATGTAGCGGGCTTAATAGGGGCAGGTTTGTTTCAGGACCCTCTGCGGGAAGGAGCAGCCGTGATTTCAATGTCAACCCACAAGACTTTACCAGGTCCTCAACATGGGATGGTTGTAGGGAAAAAGGAGTGTTTCGAGGAAATTAAAAGAGCTACTTTCCCTGGGCTAGTGAGTAACCACCACTTAAACTGCGTAGCAGCTTTATCTATAGCTTTAACTGAGCACCTAAAGTTTGGAAAAGAATACGCAAAACAAATAATTAGGAACGCAAAAAAACTTGGGGAATCACTTTATGAGAGAGGCTTCAAGGTGGTAGCAGCTGACAAAGGGTTCACTGAGAGTCATACATTACTCGTAGATATTTCGGAGTATGGAGATGGTGCAGCAATTGAAAAAGAACTGGAAAAGGCAAACATAATAGTTAATAGAAACCTTTTACCCTGGGATATTCGGGAAGGGAGACATTACGAGCATCCAGGCGGAATAAGACTAGGTACAAGTGAAGTTACAAGGCTAGGGATGAAGGAACAAGACATGGAGGAAATTGCAGACTTTATGAAAAGAGTAATAATAGACAAAGAGAAACCTGAGAAAGTATTAAATGATGTAAAAGAATTCAAAAAAAGCTTCCAAGAGGTACATTACTGTTTCGAGACAGCTGCTGAAGCCTACCAATACATAAAAATTAGAAAGTAGACCTCACAATTAAATTTTCTGGTGGCTATAGGAAAAGAAAACCCTTTAAAAGTAAAGGAGCTCAAAAAAAGTTAAGGGAAGATTTTTTTGTTTACCTCCTTTATTTGGCCCTCCAAAATTTCAAGTCCTGTATCAACAAGTTCTTTAGATATTATCAAGGGAGGTGAAATTCTTAAAGTTGACACACCTGCAGTGATGATTGCCAGTCCTCTTTTCCAACTTTCAGTTATTATTTCCTCAGCTTCCTTTTTTGCATAGGTCTTTTTTTCCCTGTCTCTAACTAACTCAACCCCTATCATTAACCCTTTACCACGCACATCTCCGATTATTTCATAGTTCTCCTTCATTTCTTTGAATCTTGCCAATAAATAATTCCCCATTTCCTTTACATGTGAAAGCAAATTTTCTTTCTCCATTATCTCTAAAACCTTTAATCCCGCCGCGCACGCCACCGGGTTACCCCCAAATGTACTTGCATGAGAACCTCCAGGCCAATCCATAATTTCAGCTTTAGCTATTGCTGCACCTAAAGGTAAGCCATTAGCTAAGGCTTTGGCGCTGCAAATAATGTCAGGAATTACATCGTAATGTTCAATAGCCCACCATCTACCTGTCCTACCCATTCCAGCTTGAACTTCATCGTCGATAAGTAATATTCCGTACTTGTCTGCAAGTTTCTTCAATTTCCTAAAGTAACCGATTGGCGGAACTATATATCCTCCTTCACCTTGGATCGGTTCAAAAATTATAGCTGCTACTTCCTCGGGTGGTACATACTTTTCTAAAACCCATTCCTCAATAAAATCGACACAGTAGTAGTTGCAACTTTCAGGTTCTAAGTTGAAGGGACACCTGTAACAGTAAGGGTAAGGGACATGTGTTACGTTTGGTATAAAAGGGCTGAACCTGGCCCTTTGAACAGTCTTACTGGCAGTTAAACTTAGGGATCCCAGAGTCCTTCCGTGAAAAGCACCTATGAAAGCTATTATACGGCTTTTAGTAGTATGCCAACGAGCTAACTTAATTGCAGCTTCAACGGCTTCTGTTCCACTGTTTCCGAAATAAACCTTTTTTTCTGCGGAGCCGGGGGTTATTTTAGTCAATTTTTCAGCTAATCTTATTGATGGTTCATAATAAAAGTCAGTGTTAGAGTAATGGATTAACTTCTTCACCTGTTTACAAACTACTTCATTGATTTCTTCATTGGATAGACCTAAGGCTAAGACAGCTATTCCTGCATTAAAGTCTATGTATTCATTTCCATCTACATCTTTAATAATGGCTCCTTTACCTGTTTCCACCACTAAAGGGAACCATCTTACATAACTCGGGGAGATATATTTCCTATCTGCTTTTAAAAGCTCTCTGGCACGTGGCCCTGGCGGTGTAACAACTATTTTCGGAAACCTTATTTTCACTTAGAGCACCAAATTGTAGCCTTTCTTTTAAATTATTTAATTTTAGCGCTAAAAAAATAAAAAAATAAAATAGACAACCTTTATAATGAACATTTTTTCAAAGAAGAAATGAAGAAGAAGAGTAGATATCGAGAAATAATTGAACTTTGTTTAATGAAAAATTTAAAACAGGAATTTTTCAATTCAAGGAAAAAATTCTGAATTTCTTTTTTCTAAGTTATTTTAAATTCTTTTAAGTGCACAGAAAGGGAGCTTAGTTATTTTCGCTTTCTTAACGCCTGTCTTAGTTTCAATAAATATTTTTTCGCCGGGTTCGCTGTAGCGCAGTTTTACATAACCCATCCCTATGGGATTCTTACAAGTGGGTGGTTTGCCTGAACTTGTCACCGCCCCTATTTCAACCCTTTCTTTGCTATATATTTTGTCTCCAGGCCTTGGAAATCCTCTTTCAATCATTTCAAAACCTACCCTTATTTTTTCAACCCCCTTTTTACTTTGCTCCATTAGTTTCTCTTTCCCTATGAAAGAACCAAAGTTGAATTTAACCACAAAGCCTAAGTTAGCTTCTAAAGGAGTTATGGATTCGTTAATATCGTGATCGTAAAGAACCATTCCCGCTTCAAGTCTCAAAGTATCTCTAGCTATTAAACCGCATGGTTTAATTTCGTATTCCTTCCCTGCGTTCAGTATCTCTTCAAAAAGGTTAAAAGCTTGGTTAATGTTTTTTGAAGCTTTCCAAAATATTATTTCGAAACCGTCTTCGCCTGTATAGCCAGTTCGCGTTATATTAACTGGTAAGTTCACTAGTTTAATCTCAGCCTGTCCGAATCTTTTCATTTTAACAAGTTCAAAATCTGTTAATTTTTGCAAGGTTGCCTCCGCTTTAGGTCCTTGAACAGCAAGCATTACGGAATCAAAAGTTAAGTCCTTCACTTCTACACTGAAATCTTTAGCGTTTTTCAGGAACCAATTATAGTCCTTTTCTCTGTTTGAAGCATTAACAACAACCCCAAAACCTTTGCTGTCCTTAAAAAAGATTGCGTCGTCAATTATTCCGCCATTTTCACGACAAATTAAGGTATACATTGCTCTCTCTTCTAAAAGCCTTGCATCATTGGTTGTTAAATATTGAATGAACTCCTTCACCTTGCCTCCTTTGAACCTGAATCTTCCCATGTGGGAGACATCAAAGATTCCAACACTTTTTCTAACAGCTAGGTGTTCTTGACTGGGTTTATAATATTGGGAAGGCATCTTCCAACCTGCAAACTCAAAAAATTTAGCGTTAAGGTTTTTATGTAATTCAAACAAAAGTAACTTATTCAGTTTCTCCATAGAAACACCTCTTTAAACAGAGAAAAGTTTGGATGCCAACTTAGCACCAAATATAGGTTTTTTAAGCAATTTCTTAGCTACTCTTCTAGGGTTAAACCCGTTTGCTAAGTCTATGACATCTTGCTGAGTTAAGACCTCAGCTAATTCATTTAAGTCGTTGTCAGATAATTTTTCGAAAAGTTTCATTACCCTATAGCTTTTCTTTATTCTAGTTCCCCAGTATTTGTTGTAACGTTCAATAAACTTTTTTAAATTGTCTTTGGAAGGGTTCTCTTCACTTATGGCTTCAGCTGAAACTTCAGCTGCTGTAATACCTGCAGCTATTGAGGAATGAATACCGGCTCCAGTGAAAGGTATAACTGTACCAGAAGCATCTCCTACAAGAATAATGCGATCCTTCACTACTTCTTTAGTTAAACCGCTTATTGGCACAGCTCCACCTGCAATTTCAACTATTTGAGAGTGTTTAAATTCATCCCGATGGTCTTTCAAGAGCTTTTTCATATAGAATGTAACGGGCTTGCCTCGGACACCTAACCCAACATTAGCCACTTTACTGCTTTTTGGGAAAATCCAAGCGTAACCTAAGGGAGCTATTTCTTTACCTAAATAAATCCTAGCCACGTTTGGTTCCTTAATAGAAGCATTAATTAGTTTATACTGTTGAACAGGTATCAACTCGTATCCTTCCCTGTTGAAATTAGCTGTTTTAGCTATTACTGAATAAATTCCATCAGCTCCAATTACTATTTCCCCGTATATTTTTCCTTTAGAGGTAGTGACACCTGAAACTTTGCCTTCTTGGAAATATACACTGTGTACAGGAGTGTTTACTTTTAATTCAGCCCCTGCTTCAGCTGCTTTTTTAGCCATTTCAAAAAGGAAAGCTGATTTATTGATGTTATACCCTTCCTCATTTATATCTATATATTTGCCATTCGGAGCGTAAACTCTTGCTGAAGTAACGTTATCGATAATTTTTTCTTCCGGTTCTATATCTGCTGTTTTAAATGTTGGTTTGCTTACTCCCTCTGCACATGGTTTCCAAGCCTTTATGCCGTTATGTTTCTCTAAAATAATTGTTTTTAGCCCTTCTTCAGCAGCTTTTCCAGCAGCAGCTAAGCCTGCAGGTCCTGCACCCACAACTATTAAGTCGTATTTACCTATCAATTAGAAACACCTTGAAAGAAAAATTTTCTCAGCCTATATCCATTCTTCAAAAATTTAAAAGTTTTTGTTGCAAAAAGCCTTTCATTACCTACTTAATCCTTGTTTGTAAGTCTTCAATAATAGATTGGAAAACAGGCCTTCTCTCTTTAGGGTTCTTTTGTTTCTTTTTCAGGTAATAAATTATTTCTTTAACTGCAAAGCTACTGACTATGAAGGGGATTTCGTAAAAAACATCCATTAAAACCAAGTTTTCAGGCTCTGCAGGTGTTAAAGGTATATTTTTTTCTTTGTCAAGTAACTTTCTGAAGTCTTCAACACTTATTTCTCTTCTTCCAACCATTTGCAAGGCTGACCAGATTTTCCTAACCATTTTCCAAAGGAAACTGGCGCCTGTTATGTCGAAAACAATGTTTTCATGCTCTTTCCTTAAAACAGCAGTTTTGATTTCTCTTCTCGTTTGAACTTGATCCTTCACTGGTTTGGAGAGATAGGAGAAGTCGTGGGTGCCAATAAGCAGTTTTGCAGCTTCCTTCATCTTGCTTATTTCTTCCCCATTATAAGGAGTTACATACCTGTACCATCTTAAGTAGGCATGTTTTCTAGCGTTAAAATCAGGATCAACTTCAATATATGCCCAAGCTATTATTTCGTAGGGTAAGTAATCATTTAGACTGAAAATGTCGATTTCATCCTTTATGGAGTTGAAGGAAATAACTTGTCCTAAAGCGTGGACACCAGCATCTGTTCTCCCTGCATAGTTGAACATGCTTTCTTTTCCGTCGCGAATTAAACCACATGCCTTAAGGGCTTTAAGGATTTCATCCTCTACAGTAGGTACATTAGGTTGCTTTTGAAACCCTTTAAAGTTTTCTCCGTCATAAAAAATTTTTACTGCAAACCTCAAATGTGACCCTCCCTTTTTCGGGAGATTTCAACTCTTTTTCTTGTAATATTTTTTGAAAAGTTCACAGAATTTTTTTTCTGGGCATATACCTTCTACACATGGTGGACCGGCGTAGTAGAAGAGGTTAGGTGCTATTTCTTTGACTAATTTCAGCATTTCTTCTGCTACTTTCCTTATTTCCCATTGAGCAGCTATACATGTTCTTAATTTGAAAAAGTGAAGCAGTTCTCTCGCGTTCATAGTGAAAATTATTCTGGTTGTGACGGAACTAGGAAGAACGTATCTTGCATCTTCAAGAGGTACCCCCTCATTTATAAGTTTCTTATAAATAGAAACTGCAGACTTCACTGCTTTAGTGTAGAGGCTATGTGTTGAAGATTTGTTTTTAATTGTTTCAGGTACAACAAATTTTCCCTCAGTTACCTCCACATGTCTCTGACTTTGTTGGGTGTAGGAGGCTATTCGATGCCTTACAAGCTGATGGCTTGTAACCCTAGAAATTCCTTCCACCAAAAACGTGAAGTTTGCATGTTCAAAGGGAGAAAGATGATGCATTTTGTAGAGTTTACGCAAGAAGCTGGAAACTTTTTCAGGTGTCAACTCCTTTTTCAAATCCTCTACTTTTTTTGAAGACCAGCTTTGACGCGCAGCCAAAGCAACTATTAATTCAGGGTTTGGCGTATGGGATAAAATTCGGATTTCCAAAGTTAAACACCACCTGTTAAGTTTCATCTTTTAATTTAACAGGTTCACCTTTAGTTAGTGAAGCGAACATGGCTTCTATTGCTTTCAAAGATTTTTTTGCTTCCAGAATAGATACTGGAGGTTCACTTCTTTCTATGACAGAGGAAACAAAATCTTTAATTAAAGGTTGATGAAAAATTAGGTACCCTCCCATATATTTCCCTTTAACCAATGAGTAAAATGTTTGAAACAGTTTTTTTGAGCTATGTATAAAGTCTTCTAAGGGTGTAACGTGGGAATGGGAAACCCTTAAATAATTGTTTCTCAAATCTATGTTAATTGAACCAGCTGTGCCTCTTATATCCATTGAATGATAAAAAGAACCAGTTATTAATGCTGATTCTATTGAACCCACTGTTTTTTCAGTTTTAACCAAGGCTTCAATAAACATTTCAGTATCTAGCCCTTCAAAGAATTTACCTCCTAAGCAGTAAACCTCAGTCACTTCCCCGAAAAACCAAATCAGTAGATCAATTACATGTATTACTGTGTTGAAAAGTAAACCTCCACCTTTTTCTGAAGAGAACTGCCAAAGTGAATGAGCCCAGCTTCCCGGTATTGCTTGAAAAAGTTGAACATTAAAACTGACAGGTTTACCTATTAACCCCCCCTTTATGGTTTCCTTTGCATTGATTACGGCAGGTATGTAACGGTGATTCTGAATCACCCCAACAACTAACCCCTTCTTTTGAGCCAATTCATTAATTAAGTTACAGGTTCTGCTTTCCAAAACAGCAGGTTTCTCAACCAACACATGTTTCCCTTCCTTTAAAGAATCAAGAATTATTTTTTTATGTGTTTCCGGAGGAGTAGCAATATCTATAATGTCCAAATCTTCCTTTAAAAGCTCAAAATAATTTGAATATGTTTTTACTTCACCTACTAACTTTTTAGCTTTAATTAATGCCCTCTCATTAACATCAGCCAATGCCTTAATTTTAACCCTGGGTTCATTCAACCAAGCGGGAATGTGAGCCCGTCTAGAAACAACCCCACACCCTACTATTCCTACCTTCAGTTTTTGCAAAGAGAGACACCTAAAACCTGTTTTTAAGGTTTCTACAGGGATTTTTTAATACATTCACCTTTTAAATCAAAAATATTTTTCAAAGAAACATAGTAAAACCTATTGTTTTGAAGTGTTTGTGGAAGGCTTTAAATATTTCCTTAAAAAAGAGAGTGGAGAAAAATGAATTGGAGCAGTAGACAAGGAAGAGAGAAGGTTGCAATTGTTAAAATTAAACATGGCAACCCTGCCTCTATTTTCAAAGGTGTAACCAAAGTTATAGAGTTAGTTAACGGTTTAGGAATCGACGACAATGACACAGTCCTAATTAAAATAAATATTAACAGTTTAAGAACAGAGGAAACAGGTTCAATAACTGACAGAAGGGTTTTAAATGCTTTACTGAAATATTTAAGAATAAATTACCGTAACCTAAAAATTATAGTGGCTGAAAGCAATGCCACAGGTACAGATGCGACCCTTTACTTTAAATGGTTAGGGTACCCTGAAGTAATTGAGAAATGGAATGCATCTTTCCTGAACCTGTCAAAAGACGAACTTGTTAAGAAGAAAATAGATGGGTTAAGGTTTAAGGAAATCAAAGTTTCAAAAACCTTAGCTGAAGCGAATTACTTTATTTCACTTGCAAAATTAAAAACCCACTTGTTAACTAAAGTTACAGGTGTATTAAAAAACCAATTTGGAGCAATACCATACCGAATGAAAATACATTTCCATGACAAGTTAGATGAGGCAATTGTAGATGCAAACATAGCTATGAAGCCTGACTTCGGTTTGATAGATGGAGTAATAGCCATGGAAAGCGAAAGAGGGCCAACCTATGGTCAACCCCTCCACCTAAATTTATTAATTGGAGGCAAGGATCCTGTAGCCACAGACACTGTCGCAGCAAAAGTAATGGGCTTCCATCCCTACTTGATAGGACACATAAGGAAAGCTTCCCATAAGGGGGTGGGGAGAATGGATTATGAGATAGTTGGAGAGGACCTGGACTCTGTCAAACGTAAATTTAAATACAATTACTTAATATCTAAAGCTTACAGAATTGCTTACCACTTCAGGAAAAGGGAAACTGGAAGAATTAACTGGTAAAGTAAAACATTTTAACCAACAAAAGTAAAAAATAATATTCACTCCTTAAACCCATTAAAAAACAAAACTAAAAACAAATTAAAGTATGATAAGAAAGAGAAGAGAAATATTTATTAAGGGGGTAAAAGGGAATATTTTAAAAAACAGCACATTACTTACTTAAATGCCCCGGTGGTGTAGCCCGGCTTTAAAACCGAAAACGGAGAGCATAATGGCCTGTCGAGCCATTGACGTGGGTTCAAATCCCGCCCGGGGCGTCCTCCTTATATAATTAGGCTTGTCTAACGCATTACTTAACTTTCTTCATTACACCCTTTTTTGCGTAATGAGAAATTGTGTTTTGACATAACTTTCATTCTTTTAAAATATGATAAAGGGCTGTGGACCCTTCTTTGCTCACGGATTCTTTCATTTTTTAACGTAACCTTTTCAGGAGATTCTACAGATAGCATGCCACCCTCCCAATTATGTTTTTCACCGTTTCCTTGATTTTTGTTTTTCTTTCAACAACTTCCTCAGCCTTTTCAACATGCACCTCATGAAACAGCCTTTGTATCTTTACATGGCGCAAAGACACATGGAGAGTGAAATCTATACGGTTTAACAATTTCCTCTTTTTCCTCTAATGAGGAGTTTATTGCTTAAGTAATATGGTGCATTTTTATCCTTTACTAAGTAGTCCCCAAATCCTATATCCATTTTTTTGAACTCTTGAAGAGAATAAACTGTTGGCTTAATGATTCCATAGCCTTCTTTAACTTTTAGTCTTTGTAAAGTGGAAAGCCTTATATCTCCTGGTTCTTTAGCAAGGTTTAATCCATCAAGAAAGAGAATGTCAACCAATAACAGTTGAATTTCGATTTTGGAAACAGATTTATTACTTATCTTTGAAGCTAATTCTTTGGAGGGTTGATTTTTTCTTCTGAGAGGATGCTTCCCGTTACTTAAGAGTTCAGCTTCTAAAATGAAGTTTTTATGGTTGATTGCCGGTAATATTTCTTTGATTTTTTTTAACCTGTTGGAGAAATCGACAAGGTTATGCGTATATATTTTGAAATTAATTTCCTTGTTTTTTAAACAATGAATTTGAACTTCCAATCCTTTTAGGAAGTTAAGGAAGGCAGGGTTAGAAATTTTCTTTGTAACCTCATTTATTTCTTTAACTGTAACCATGTTCATAGGTTTTAAAGGTTTAAAAAGAGTAATGCCAAGGACTCCTTTCATTTCTGAGTTTTTTAAGAGGATAAGGGCCTCTGTTAATTTCTTGAAGTGGGGATTATAGAAATAAAGTTCTTTGATGGTTGAGAGGGGCATGGAGAAAAAGTTTGAAAGGGCTGAGAGCATTAGTTCTTCCTGTTTTATAGATATGGGTTGCTGAAAGATTATTTTAACCAAATTTTCAACTTCTTCCTTACTAGCCCTTAAAAAAAGAGCCTGCAGGAAACTTTTTTTCTGCCTTAAACTACCTTTTCCCTTTAGTTCAAGTATTTTTTTTAAGTGAGAACAAACTTCAGTTATGGACAAAGGCTGTTCCCCAATTAGAGAAGTTTGCTTCTTTAATTTATTGAAATCTTTAATGAAAAGATGTATTAGTTCCTTAGAGACCTGTAACTCTCTCATAACTAAGTTAGCAACTGAAATTTCAGTTACTGCCTTAGAAAGATGGTAGATACCGAGCCTAAAACGCTTAGTGTCCCAAGGAAAGAAGAATTGCCTTGATAGGAGAGAAATCAGGCAGGGAAGTTCAGTAGGTTTTGCTTCCCTAAAAAGACCGGTTAAAACCCTTACTTTATGAATGTGGCTTTTTAAAGAGTTCATCCTTCTCAAAGTTTCTGGGACTCTTCTATATAACATTTTCCTAACTCCTAGTTTTTAAAAAAAGCATTCTTTTTTAAAGAACAAGGAGTTTTTTAGGGAAAGTGTACTTGAAAATGTTTCTTTTTTAAGTGATGTCTATGTGGATGGACATTTTTTTAGTTGCTTTAGCTTATTTATATGTATTTTTCATCATTTTGATTTCTGAAGGGTTAAGGAGGAAACTTGGACTCAGTACAGAGATAACTCGTAAATCTATTCATTTGTTTGCAGGATTGAGTGTGATTTTCATTCTTTGGTTCAGCCACGTCGTTTATCCCTTGGTTGTTGCAGGAGGGTTAGGGTTATTAACAGCTTACCAGTTTCTTAAGAAAGAGAGGGGAATATTCTCTCAAGCCATGATCGGCGAAGAATATGGCAAAAGTAAACTCCACGCTTATGGCCCCCTTTACTACATAGTGTCAATATTCCTTCTTGTCCTATTGTTTTTTAGCTCCTATAAAGATGTAGCAATCGTTTCAACTTTTGTAATGGCTTGGGGTGACGGTGCCGCTGCAATAATTGGGAAAAGAGCGAAAAAGAGGCATACGTTGATAAGTAAAGATAAGAGTTTAGAAGGAAGTCTAGCCATGTTTATTTTTGGTTTTATAGGTGCATTGGCTGGTGAATTATTGGTTAAGAGCTTTCAAGCAACCCAGTTTTCTGTACCTACATTACTAATTATTTCTTTAGCTGTGTCGGTTATAGCTACAGTGGTTGAATTCATAAGTGTAGGTCCAGCTAAACCCTTCGACAATTTTACAGTACCCTTCAGTGTAGCTGCTGCTTTATTTACTATAAGATTGCTGTTTCTAAAAAATTAAAATAACAGATACTTATTTTTGAAAAAAAGCAATTTCTTTCGAGGCAAATAATTTAAAAACATAAACCAGTAATGTATTTCTGAAACATTATAAAACGAAACTTTTAAATTGGATTTTTAAAAAAGATATGAATAAATGTGGGACAAATTTTTAAGGTGTTTCTTTCCAGAAAATAATTTCCCTGAAGAAGCATCTTCATAAACACATTTAACTCTTCACTTTTGTTGTTTGATGAAATAATTTCTTTCACATTTTCTGAGGTGATTTAATTGGCTATTGCAGCTCAGACGCCAAGTGGTCAGCCTATTTTAATTCTTAAGGAAGGAACGACTAGAGAAGTTGGAAGAAGTGCTTTAAGAATAAACATAGAAGTGGCTAAAACCATAGCTGAATCCTTGAAAACCTCACTTGGCCCAATGGGGATGGATAAAATGCTGGTGGATTCACTGGGGGACATTGTAATAACTAGTGACGGAGCAACTATGCTGAAAGAAATGGATGTTGAACATCCTGCAGCTAAAATGATGGTTGAAGTGGCTAAAGCTCAGGATGACGAAACAGGAGACGGCACTACAAGTGTGGTGGTGTTAGCAGGTGAACTCTTAAAAGTAGCTGAAGAATTAGTCGACCAAGAGATACATCCTACAGTGATAATTGAAGGATACAAAAAGGCAGCTAGAAAAGCAGCTGAAATAATTGACAGTTTAGCAATAGAGGTTAAAGAGGGAGATGTGGAGACCCTGAAGAAAGTTGCTGAAACGGCTTTGGCTTCAAAGGATGTGGCAGGATCAAGAAAAGAACTTGCTGAACTAATAGTGCAAGCAGCAGACATAGTAAAAACAAAACAGAACGGAAAAGTCAAAGTTGACATAGATAATATAAAAGTTGAGAAGAAAGAAGGTAAGTCAATAGCTGAAACGCAGTTAATAAGGGGGATGGTTATTGATAAAGAAGTTGTCCATTCAGATATGCCAAAAAAAGTGGAGAATGCAAGGATAGCTTTAATCCAGAACCCGTTAGAGATAGAGAAAACAGAAATAGATGCAAAAATCAGAATTTCAAACCCTGAACAAATGAAAGCATTTCTCGACCAAGAAGTAGAGTTGTTGAGAGAAATGGTGGACAAAATTAAAGAAGCAAAGGCAAACGTTGTCTTTTGCCAAAAAGGGATAGATGAAGTAGCCCAACACTTCCTTGCAAAAGCAGATATTTTAGCAGTGAGAAGGGTTAAGAAATCAGATATGGGAAAATTAGCTAAAGCAACAGGTGCAAGAATAATAACCAATATAGAAGAACTTTCAGAAGGAGATTTAGGCTATGCAGGGCTAGTTGAAGAAAGGAAGGTAGGAGAGGATAAAATGGTCTTCGTTGAAAACTGTAAAAACCCGAAGGCCGTAACCATACTTATCAGAGGAGCTGCAAAACATGTAGTAGAGGAAGCTGAAAGAAGCATACATGATGCGATAGCTGTTGTGAGAAATGTGATGGAAGACAGAAAAGTTGTGCCAGGTGGGGGAGCAGTAGAAATAGAGGTGTCAAGGAAATTAAGGGAATATGCAGAAACTCTTGGTGGAAGGGAACAATTTGCAGTAAAAGCATTTGCGGACGTAGTGGAAGTAATACCTAAGGTTCTAATTACAAATGCGGGATTTGATCAAATAGACAAAATAGCCGAGCTAAGAGCTGCACATAAACAAGGTAACCTCACTACAGGTTTTGAAGTAAATACAGGAGAAATAAAGGATATGATAAAGGAAGGAGTAATTGAACCCACCAGAGTCAAAAAACAAGCCATTGCTTCAGCTACTGAAGCTGCAGAAATGATATTGAGAATAGACGATGTAATAGCTGCAGGTAAAATGGAGAAAGGGAAGGGAGCAGGTGCACAGCCGTTACCTCAAAGTTATCCAGGGGGAGCTCCACCTTATTAAAGGATAAGTTATTGAGAGGTGAAAAACAAAAACCTTCCCTCATTTTTTGAGGTTAATCATCTTTGCCTAAAAAAAACTCTTCCAACTTAAGCGGGAAGGTGAAAATAGGACCTCCCTTTTTAACTAAATATGAAAGAGTAGCAATAATTTCTGCTAGAGCTTTACAGATTGAAGTAGGAGCACCTATTTTAATTGAACTGCCTCCTAATTTAATTGACCCCGTTGAAATCGCCAAACTTGAATTGAAAAAGAAAGTCCTGCCTTTAATCATTAGAAGAAGGATAAGAGGAAGTGGAGTATATCAGGATATACCTTTAGAATGGCTTGAAATAAGAAATTAACCCTTCATTGCTTTTCATTTCTTCTATACCCTCTTCATACACAAAAATAGATTTAAAAAATTCTTCCTTTTATCATAGAAAGAAGGGCTGACAAGAAAGATCACCAAAATTTTTAAGTTTCCTCTTTTTCTAAGAAAAGAGGGAATCAAAAACCTTTATAGTGGTAAATAAATGGAAAGAGGCTTTTTACTTGGCGTAAATTATGATGGAAAAGAAAAGAAGGCAATAATGAAATTCTATAACCCTGAAAAAGAAATAATTTTGAAAGTAGCTGATTCAACCGGTCATAGACCTTATTGTTTAACGGATTTAACCAAAGAAGAAGTACAGAAAGTGTTAGATAAAGAAATACAACAAGCTGTTCTTAGCTTTAAAGAAGTAACTCTTTTCGATACATTACTAAACAAGAAAAGGAAATTTACAAAAATAGAGGTTGAAGATCCTTTATGGATAAGTGGAAGGAGAAACAGCATAAGAGAAGTTTTCGAAAGAAAAAAGTTAAGCGCTCACTTATGGGAGGATAAAATAAAATACAGGAACAATTATATTTATGATCATAAGCTTATAATTGGGGAGGAATATCTCATCAGTGAAAGCGGCTCCTTAAAAAGGGTTGAAAAAGAAAACGGGAAAAATGAAAAATGGAAAAACTTATTCAGGGAGGAGCTCCTTTTCGACCCAGAAGTTTATAAAGAAACAGCTAACTGGTTTAAGTTGTTATCAGCTACCATACCTAATATCACCAGAACAGCTTTAGACATAGAAGTTTTCTCTCCAAAAGTTGGGAGGATACCTTACGCAAAAGAAGCTAATTACCCAGTAATAGCTGCAACTCTAGTCAGTAATAAGTCAGAACGGAAAATATTTCTACTGAAGAGAGTTTCTGTAAAAGAGGGGAATTTGGAAAGTTTGAAAGAGAGGGCGAAGGTTTACTTTTTCAATTCTGAACAAGAAATGATCAGGGAGATATTTAATGAAATAAAAAATATTCCTTTACTGGTTACTTTTAACGGAGACAACTTTGATTTACCCTACTTGGCTCATAGAGCTGAAAAACTTGGAATAAACCGGAAGGAGATTCCTTTAAAGGAAGGAAAAGATTCGTTTAAAATAGAGCCTGGGCTTCATTTAGACCTTTATAAATTCTTTCATAACAGGTCAATCCAAGTTTACGCTTTCTCTGAAAGATACAGAAACGCAACTCTTGATGAAGTGTCAACAGCTTTACTCTCTAAAGGGAAAATAGAATTAGAAGAAGAGATTTCACAGTTGACTTTGGAGCAACTCGCCAAATACTGTCTTAGAGATTCCGAATTGACAATGGAGTTAACAACTTTCAATGACGGCCTAGTTATGAACTTAATCATTTTGATCAGTAAAATTTCTAGATTAAGTTTAGAAGATGTGACAAGGACAGGAGTTTCAGCTTGGATAAGAAACCTTTTAAACTACGAACACCGAAAAAGGGGGTTATTGATTCCAAACTCTGAGGACATTATTGAAAAGAAGGGAGAAGCAAAAACAAAGTCTGTAATTCAGGGAAAAAAGTACAAGGGGGCTGTGATTATTCCACCGGCTGAAGGAGTTCATTTCAACGTCACAGTGCTAGATTTCGCCAGTCTTTATCCAAGCTTAATAAAAAGTAGAAACTTAAGTTACGAAACAATTAACTGTAACGATCCGGGGTGTAGAGGAAACAAAGTTCCTGACACACCTCATTGGGTTTGTACGAGGCGAAGAGGCTTAATTTCTGTTTTGATGGGATCTTTAAGGGATGTAAGAGTGAGGTGGTTCAAACCAAAATCCAAAGCCAAGGATTTACCTGTAAAAGAAAGAGAAAAAAATAAAGTCATACAGCAAGCTCTTAAGGTCATATTGAACGCATCTTATGGTGTTTTAGGTGCTGAAACATTCAGCTACTACTGTCCACCTGTGGCAGAAAGCATAACAGCTTATGGTAGACATTTGATCATAGAAGTCATGAAGGAATCTCAAAGAAGGGGAATAAAAGTAATTTATGGTGACACAGATTCTGTTTTTCTTGAAAAACCACCTAAAAAAGTTATAGAGGAACTTATGAGATGGGTTGAGGAGAAATTCAGCATAGATATGGATATAGACAAGATTTATCGATATGTTGCCTTATCGAAAAGGAAAAAGAATTACATAGGGGTTTATCTTGACGGCACAGTGGATATAAAGGGTCTTATAGGGAAAAAGAAGAACACTCCCCCCTTCATAAAGACCGCTTTTTATGAAATGGTTGAGATTTTAGGGAAAGTGAAAACTGAACAAGAATTTAAAGAAGCCAAGAAGGAAATACAGAAAATAATTAAGGAAAAGTATCTTGCACTTAAAAACAAAACATTTAACCTGGAGGATCTCTCCTTTAAAGTTTCTTTGACAAAGCCATTAAACAGGTACACTAAAACAACTCCTCAACATGTTAAAGCTGCAAGAATGCTTGAAAAGAAGGGAGTAAACATAGAACCAGGAGACACAATAAATTTCATCAAAACAAAAGGCAAAATAGGAGTTAAACCGTTAAGTCTCACAAAGAAAAGCGAAATAGACATTGATAAATATGTTGAAACATTAAAAACAACTTTTGAACAAGTACTTGATGCCCTTAACCTAGATTTCGACGAAATAATAGGGTCTAAAACTTTAGAAAGTTTTTTTAACTAATGTCCCTTTTACCAATTTAAGAAAACAATTTTAAGCATTTGGTCGAGGGGAAATAATTGAAGGTTACAATTTCGGTAATAAAGGCTGATGTAGGGTCACTAGCAGGACATCACATAGTGCCAAAGCCACTGCTTGACACAGCTAAGGAGAACTTAAAGAGGGGGAAAGAGGAGGGGATAATAAAAGATTTTTTTGTAACTAATTGCGGAGACGACTTAGAGCTGGTGATGAGTCATAGAAAAGGAAAAAATAGCAGTGAAGTGCACAGCCTAGCCTGGGAAGCATTTAATAAATGTAAACAAAAAGCTCAAGAGATGCACCTTTATGCTGCTGGGCAAGATATTCTCAAAGAAGCCTTTTCAGGTAACGTCAGAGGTATGGGTCCAGGTGTAGCCGAGCTGGAATTTGAAGAGAGGAAATCAGAACCTGTCGTAGTTTTAATGGCTGACAAAACAGAACCTGGAGCTTTCAATTTACCTCTTTTCAGAATTTTTTCAGACCCTTTCTGTACAGCAGGCTTGGTTATAGACCCAAAAATGCATGAGGGCTTCAATTTCAAAATAACTGATGTTTACACAGGTGATATGCTTCAGTTAAGCAGTCCAGAGGAAATGTACGACATTTTGGCTTTAATAGGAACAACAGGTAAATATGTTATAAAGGAGGTTTCAAAGAAGGATGGAACAGTAGCTGCATCGGTGAGTACAGATAAAGTGAATTTGATAGCGGGGAAATACGTGGGTAAAGATGACCCAGTAGCGATAGTTAGGGCTCAGCATGGATTGCCAGCCATTGGGGAAATACTGGAGGGTTTCAGTTTCCCCCATCTAGTGGCTGGATGGATGCGAGGAAGCCATATAGGTCCCTTAATGCCTGTGGGGCTAAAAGATGCCAAATGCACTAGATTTGACGGCCCCCCACGAATAGTTGCATTGGGTTTCCAAGTTTCAAATGGTTTACTAATAGGCCCGGCTGATTTATTTGATGATCCAGCTTTTAACAACGCGAGAGATATGGCCAATTTTGTCAGCGACTACTTAAGGAAACACGGCCCCTTTATGCCCCACAGATTAAGCGCCCACGAAATGGAATACACAACATTACCCCAGGTTCTCAAAAAGTTAAAGGATAGGTTTATAAATGAAAAATAGGTAAGGTTTTATAAAATCTTCATTGTAAGGGGAGGCTGTGAAGTACCTACGCAGAGCTTGAAAAAAATGATGAGAACCTGGAAAACTGAGCCTCGCCTAGCCTCTTCCCCCTAAAAACTTAGAGGAGGAACTGAAATTGGTAAAGAAAGAACCTGCCAGTGAAGAACTGAAAGAGTTGATAACATTCCTTAAAATGAAATCAAGGGAAGAAAAGGCTAAGATCTGGAGAAGAGTAGCTGAACTCCTTTCAAGGAGCAAAAGAAAGAGGATAGTGGTGAACTTAAGTAAAATAGATAGATTAACTGGTAAAGGAGAATATGTGATAGTGCCTGGTAAGGTACTTGGTGGGGGAACCCTGAAACATGAAGTGAATGTAGCAGCTTACTCCTTCTCAAAAAGGGCAGTTGAGAAAATAGTGGAGGCAAAAGGAAGAGCTTTAAAACTGACAGAAATTGCCGAATTAAACCCTAAGGGATCAAATATTAAAATTTTAAGGTGAACAAAGTGAATTTCGACATTGTACTGGATGGAGAGCAAACAATACTGGGCAGATTGGCTTCATATGTAGCAAAAAAGTTGTTAAACGGTAAAAAAGTGGCTGTAGTTAATGCAGAAAAAATAGTAGTGAGTGGAAAGAGGCAAAAGGTTTTAAGGGAGTATTTAAAGAGGAAATGGAGAAAAAACCTCGCTAACCCTCGAAAAGGGCCATTTTACTATGCAAGACCAGATAGGTTGTTTAAGAGAACAGTTAGAGGAATGCTTCCTTACAAAAAGGGGAAGGGGAGACAGGCATACAAAATGTTAAGAGTTTTTTTAGGGGTACCTGCAGAACTTGAAAATGTTAAAAAAGAGAAAGTGGATTCATTAACCAGTTCAAAATTAAGTGTAAGAAGTTCTACGATAACTTTAAGGGAGATAGCGGAGCTAACGAGCGATTGGAGGATGAGTTAAGGAATGGTAAACGGAGAATTTGTTTTCGCAAGTGCAAAAAGAAAGACAGCAAGAGCTTCTGTTACGATTAAAAAAGGGAAAGGGAAGGTAAAAATAAACAATATCCCACTTGAGATATTTCAACCTGAAATTGCGAAATGGAAAATAATGGAGCCCCTTTTATTAGCTGGGGAGGAAATTACAAAGAATATAGACATAAAGGCTAAAGCCAAGGGGGGAGGTTACATGGGACAAGCTGAAGCAGTTCAAGTAGCTATTTCAAGAGCTCTTCTTAAATGGATTAAGGATGAAAAAACGAGAGAAACCTTAAAAAATAAATTCTTAGAATATGACAGGTTTATGTTAGTTGAAGATGCAAGATTGAAAGAAAGCAAGAAATTCGGAGGGAGAGGAGCAAGAGCGAGGTTCCAGAAATCGAAAAGATAAAAAAGGGGGTTTAGGGATGCATATACCCGTAAAGTCATGTTGAATGACGCGGAAGGTGCTTCACCTGTGGAAAACTTATAGGTCATCTTTGGGAGGATTACCTTAAATTACTTAAGCAAGGGAAAAGTAAAAAAGAAGCCTTAGATGAATTAGGAATAAAAAGATACTGCTGCAGAAGGATGTTTTTGACACATTTAGACTTGGCAGATGAAATATTAGCCTACGAAAAAAGAGAAGAAAACGAAGGTGAATAAATGCCTACAGAAAGCAGAAAGGAAAGATACACCTTTTTAGTGGAAAGAAGTGTTTATTTAAAGGCAGGGGTACATATAGGGACAAAGATAGCTACTAAACCCATGCGAAAATTCATTTACTCTTTAAGACCAGACGGCCTTTATGTTTTAAATATAAGGAAGATAGATGAAAGAATTAGAGTGGCTGCAAAATATTTAGCAAGATTTAAACCAGGAGAAGTATTTGTAACTTCCTCCAGAATTTATGCTTTAAAACCTGTGAAGAAATTCAGTGAAATAACAGGTTTCCAAGCTGTAGCTGGCAGAACTCCACCTGGAAAATTCACTAACTATCTTTCAGAGGACTACATAGAACCAGAAGTTGTGTTTATTTCAGATCCAAAACTCGATAAAAGAGTAATGATTGAAGCGGCTAAGGAAGGGATAATGGTTATAGCCCTTTGTGACACAAATAATCAAACAACTTTTGTTGATTTCATAATTCCAGCTAACAACAAAGGCAGAAAATCTTTAGCATTAATTTACTGGGTTTTAGCGCGGCAAATTTTAAGGGAGAGAGGGGAGATACCGCCCGATGGAGAGATTAACTTAACAGCCAAAGATTTTGAAACAGAAGTAGGTGTAAGTGTATGAATTACCCAACCTTCATAGAAGGTTTTCTACTTCAGCAACCAAGCATGATTTTCCTCCATTCACAATGGAGGTTTCAGCAAGTGGAACTCCTTCTCTACAACCTGTGTGGAAGGCGGGCCGTAGAGATTTCAGCCTCCACAGGAGCGGTTTTGGACTACCCCAGCCCTACACAAACTTACCCAACAGAAGAAGAATTAAAATTTCTCACCCCTCATGATCACATCCTCCCGAGGGGAACTCCTCAACGAGAGAGCTAGAGAGATGAGAAGATTTTGAAAGTAAGACAGCCTATAGCCATCGGCTTCTACCCCGCATCAAAAAAAACTTTAATTGAAACAATAGAAGAATGTTTCAATTCGTCCTTGGGACCTAGGGGTGCAAAAATTGAGAAGAGGAGGAAAAGTTTTGGTTTTGTGACTCCACATGCAGGCTATGTATACTCAGGCCCTGCTGCAGCATGGGTTTACAAAATTATTTCAACGCAGGAAGATATTGATACCGCAATAATTTTTGGCACAAGTCATGAAGGATATAGAGGGTTTTTCTTAGACTCCTTCAGCCACTGGAAGACACCTTTAGGTGAAATAGAAGTTAACAATGAGTTAAGGGAAGAAATAGTTGGGGAGGTAGAAGTTGCTAAGGTTAGCAATAATCCACATTTATATGAGCACTCCATTGAAGTCCAGCTCCCTTTTCTGCAGTACGTAAACCCTGAAGTGAAGATAGTTCCTGTAATAGTTTCTGAAACCTCATACCCTAAAATAAAAAAGTTTGCTGAGTCTTTAGCCGATGTTTTGAAAGATGAGGTAAAAGAAATTGCGGTAATAGCCTCTTCTGATTTCACCCATTATGGTGTAATGTATGGCTATTGCCCAGCTGGAACAGAAAATGTAGAGAGTATTCTAGAATGGATTAAAGAGAACGATATGAAATTAATAAATATAATCCGCAACTTAGACGGTGAGAAACTATTAACTACAGTTATGGAAACAGGAACAACCATGTGTGGCTATTCACCTGTCTCTGCTTTACTTAACTTAGCTGAAAAACTTAATTATAAAGAAGTTAAGTTACTGAAATACTACACATCCTATGAAATATCAAGAAATCCAGAAGCAATAGTGGGTTATGCTGCCATTGAAATAAGTTAAATAAAGCTTTAAAAGGAGATAAGGAAGGTGGAAAATTGAATTTTTCAGAAAAAAAAGTTTTTGAATCTGAAACAGCCAGCAGGAAACTTGAACATCTCCAAATATGTGTTGGGTACAATATTGAAGCAATAAAAAAAACCACTTGGCTAGAGGATGTTCTGTTTTTGCATCAAGCACTGCCTGAAGTTTCTTTCGACGAAATAGAAACAGAAACAACCTTTTTAGGTTATAAATTCAGTTTCCCACTCGTTATAACAGGGATAACTGGGGGACATCCCTACTCAAAGAAAATAAACGCAAGAATAGGGGAAATAATCCAGGAGGTCGGGGTGGGTGCAGGGGTAGGTAGCCAAAGAGCAGCTTTAGAAAAAAATGGAGATATAGAAAGTTTCAAAGTTATCAGAAGGGAGGCACCAGACAGTTTTATAATGGCTAATATAGGGATAACGCAGTTTCTGAATGGCTTTGGCAGTAAAGAATTAGAGGAAATCATTAACATGGTGGAGGCAGATGCCTTAGCTATTCACTTAAACCCCTTACAAGAAATTCTTCAAATGAAAGGATCCCTTAATTTTAAATATGCACTTAAGAAAATAGAGGAAGTTTGCAGCTATTCACCTGTTCCAGTTATTATAAAGGAGACAGGAGCAGGAATAACTAAAGAATTAGCTGAAAAACTTTTAAAAGCAGGAGTCAGTGCAATAGATATTTCCGGCGCAGGTGGAACAAGTTGGAGTGCAGTAGAAAAAGTAAGAGCTACATTACATGGAGAAAGGGAGAAAGAGCAATTAGGTTCCCTCCTATGGGACTGGGGAATACCTACAGCTGCGACGTTGCTTGAAGTGAAATCAGCTGTAAAGGATAAAATAGAAATAATTGGAAGTGGAGGGATAAGAACAGGTTTAGAAATAGCTAAGGTTCTAGCTATAGGTTCAGATCTAGCAGGCACCGCTTTACCTGTTTTAAGATGGATATATAACTTAAAAAGAGAGGAAGTAATTAAAAAAATGGAACAATTAAAAAATGAATTAAAAGCTGTTATGTTTTTGACTGGAAGCAAAAGCATAAAGGAGTTAAAAGAAACAGAAGTAATTATAAAGGATAAATTAGCCAAATGGATCCAGGCAAGAAACCTAACCTTAAAAAGGAATATAAAACTTATGTAACATGGAGAAAAATTTAAAAAAACATTCATTACCTTAAAGTCAAGTCGAATAAGAATATAAAGGGAAAAATAAGTGAAAGTAATAGGTGGAATAGAGGTAAATTCAGCCCCGTCGTAGCTCAGTTGGTAGAGCGGCCGGCTGTAGAAACCTCTAGAGGAGGAGGTTTCGACAGCAGTCGCCCATGCAGAAACCGGCAGGTTCGCAGGTTCAAATCCTGCCGACGGGATTTTTTCCTATTTTTCAATGACTACGATGAACTAGAAAAAAAAGAGCAGGAGAATACTTTGCTAGGGCCCGTAGCTCAGCAAGGCTAGAGCACCGGGCTTTTAACCCGGGTGTCGCGGGTTCAAAGGGAGGAATCTGAAAATCCCGCCGGGCCCATTTCCCATATGTTTTAGAGGATGTAAGAGAAAAGGGTGTAAAATGAAGAAAAAGGAAAGTAGCATCATCTCTAAACATGTCCTTGTTCCTTTACATGAAGTACTTACTGAAAGGGAAGCAAAAGAAGTACTTAAAAGATTTCATACAGATAAAGAGAAATTGCCTAAAATAAGAGTAGATGATCCTGCCTTGAGGGGTATGAATGTAAAGAAGGGAGACATCATTAAAATTACCCGTCGAAGCCCTGTTTCTGGAAAAGCAATATCTTATAGAGTAGTTATTGAGTAGTTTTCCCATGAAAAAGAATGGAGAAGGAAAAATGAAAAGGGGGAGTAGTGGAGAAATTGATAACGAGGACTTGAGAACTTTAATGGAAGTCTTAGTTAAAAGCCAAGGATTAGTTAAGCAACAACTTGATTCCTATAATAGATTCGTTGAAGAGGGAATCCAAAGGGTTATGAATCAAACTAAACGCATCACAGCCTCTTCAACAAATTTATCCTTGGAATTTGGAGAAGTGAGAGTAGGTAAACCTGAATTTGTCGAAGTAGATGGATCTTATCATCCAATAACTCCTCATGAGTGCAGAGAAAGAAACTTAACTTACACAGCTCCTGTTTATGTGGAAGTTATAAAACTAGTGGACGGTTCCCCTACTGAAAGGAAGGAAATTCATTTATGCGATATCCCAATAATGGTGAAATCAAAACTCTGTGTGCTTAAAGACAAAAGCAGGGAAGAACTTATAAAACTTAAAGAAGACCCCTTAGATCCAGGAGGGTACTTCATAATTAATGGATCTGAGAGAGTGATACCTGCCCAGGAGGATAGGGCACCAGGGCAATTAGTGATAAACTTCCAAAGTAAAGGATCGGAAAAGGTTAAAGCTGAAAGGTATTACAGAAGAGAAGGAATTAACAGTTCACTGGAAATAAACAGGAAAAGAGATGGAACGTTCTTAACTAATATCTTGGGAGTGAGGGGCCCTATTCCAGTTGTTATTCTATTAAGAGCTTTAGGGTTGAAAAGCGATCGTGAAATAGTTCAAGGGATAGGTACAGATGAAATGTATGCCATCGAGCTTCTCCCAAGCATTGAGGAAGCCTCGGAAGCCGGCGTCATGGATCAAGAAGAAGCTTTAGATTATATAGGGAGAAGGATAGTTCCTGCTTATCCAAGAGAACAAAGGATAAATAGAGCTGAATTAACTTTAGACCGGAATTTCTTGCCAGATGTTGGTGTAGAGGTTAAGGATAGAGTAAAAAAGGCTAAATTTGTGTTGGAAATAATTAGACAAATGATTAATTTCGAAAGAGGCAAATTTGTAACCATAGATAGGGACCATTATGGAAACAAAAGGCTGTTGCTGGTAGGGCCTAGACTGGAAAACCTTTTCCGAATGGCTTTCGCATCTATGGTAAAAGATATCCTTTATCAACTTGAAAAACTACCTTTAAAGCAGGTAGAGATAGAGAAAGAAAAAACTGAGAGAATAATTCAACCAGCAATCATAACGACAAAAATAATGAGTGCAATGGCAACTGGCCAATGGACCAGTACACAAGTTGGTGTAACAAGGATACTGGAACGAGCAAATTATTTAGCCGCCCTCTCCAATATAAGAAGAGTTGTTTCTCCCCTCAGCAGAAGCTATCCCCAATTCGAAGCCAGAGCACTTCACGGAACAAATTTCGGTCGCATCTGTGTCTTTGAGACGCCTGAAGGACCGAATTGCGGATTAGTTAAGAACATGGCTATTTTATGCCAGGTGTCAGTTGGTACAAACCCAGAAAGCGTAAAATCAAAATGTTATGAACTTGGAGTTATCCCTCTTGAAAGAGTTAAGGTAAGGAATGAAAATTATGCAGGAGTTTACGTTAATAATATACTTATCGGCTACACTGAACAACCTACTGAGTTAGTTAGAAGAATTATTAGATTAAGAAGGAAAGGCCTTGTTTCACAGGAAGTCAATACAGTATACTTCGAAGACAGGGAGGAAGTGAGAATAAACTGCGACCCAGGAAGAGCAAGAAGACCTTTAATTGTGGTTGAAGACGGAAAACCTAAATTAACAAAAAGACATATTGAGAAACTTAAGAAAGGAGAGATAACCTGGGAAACACTGACAAAAGAGGGAGTTCTTGAATTTTTAGATGCTGACGAAGAAGAAATGACCTTAATCGCTGAAACCTTAGATAAAGTAACAGAGGAAACAACACATTTAGAAGTTTCTCCAAGTGCTATTTTCGGTGTTTCTGCAGGGATAATCCCTTTCATTGAATACAATGCTGCCCCTAGAAACAATATAGGTGCTAACATGGTCAAGCAAGCGCTAGGGATATATTTGACCAATTTCAGGGAGAGAGTAGATAGCAGAAGTTACATTCTGTTCTATCCTCAACGCCCCATGGTTTATACAGAAATCTCGAAACTTGTAAACTACGACTTAAGACCTGCAGGTCAAAACCTTGTAGTAGCAGTGTTAACTTATGAAGGATACAACATGCATGATGCATTAATAATTAATAAAGCAGCAATTGAAAGAGGACTTGGGAGAAGTTATTTTTACCGAAGATATGAAACTGTTGAGGCAAGATACGCTGGAGGGCAAGAGGACAAAATAGAAATACCCGGAGAAGAAGTGAAGGGAAGATTTGCACCTGAAGCCTATAATAAAATAGGAGAAGATGGAATAGTTGAACCTGAAATATATCTAGAAAACGATGAAGTAGTGATAGGGAAAACAAGTCCTCCAAGATTTATTTCATCGTATACACGGTTAAGGTTTGGGGGGGAGATGGAAAGAAAGGATGCTTCCGTCAGGCTAAGATATGGGGAAAAAGGGTATGTTGACAAAGTACTTATAGGAGTTGATAACGAAGGAAACAGAATAGTTAAGGTAAAGGTTAGGGATTTAAGGATCCCAGAAATAGGAGATAAATTCACATCTAGACATGGCCAAAAGGGAGTCATAGGGTTGATAGTTCCCCAGGAAGACATGCCTTTCACAAAGGATGGAATAACGCCAGACATCATAATGAACCCCCATAGCATACCCAGCAGAATGACAGTGGGCCAGTTACTTGAAATCTTAGCCGGTAAAGTAGGTGCTTTAAGAGGAGAAAGAGTGAATGCAACCCCTTTCGAGGGAGAGAAAGAGGAAGAATTAAGAAAACAACTCCAAAAGTTAGGATTTAAACCAACAGGGAAAGAGGTAATGTACAATGGAAAAACAGGGGAAATAATGGAGGCTGAAATATTCATAGGTATTAGTTATTATCAGCGTCTTTACCACATGGTTGCAGATAAAATGCATGCTAGGGCAATAGGTCCAGTGAATATGTTAGTGCGGCAGCCAACAGAGGGAAAAGCTAGGGAGGGGGGTTTAAGAATAGGTGAAATGGAAAAAGACGCTATCGTCGGCCATGGTGCCTCTGCAACTCTGTTAGAAAGGTTGCAGGAGTCTTCAGACAAGTACGACATTTATGTTTGCAAGAAATGCGGAATGCTGAGTTATTACGATAGGAAGTCTAAGTCATTTGTTTGCCCAATCCATGGAAAAGATGCAGATGTTGTATTAATTGAAACATCATACGCTTTCAAGCTGTTTTTACAAGAAATAATGAGTTTAGGGTTAAAACCCCAAATTAAAAGTGAAGAGGGGGAGTAAAACTTGATTTTGCACAAGCGGCACATAAAATCGCTGAAGTTAAGTTTATTGAGCCCCACAGATATAAGAAAAATGGCTGCAACAAAAATTGTTTTGCCGAAAACATATGACACTGACGGCTTGCCTGTTGAATCAGGTGTAATGGATCCAAGACTAGGGGTCTTGGAGCCTAGATATTTATGTAGAACATGCGGTGGGTCAATAGAGAAATGTCCAGGTCATTTTGGGTATATAGAGCTTGCGAAACCCGTCATAAACGTACTTTTTGCAAGAGAAATAGCTAATATTTTAAAGGCTACTTGCAAGGAATGCCATAAAGTAAAGATACCTAAGGAGGAAAGAGAAAAGTATTTGAAGTTGTTGCAGACTACAAAAAACCAGAATAAAAGGGACGAAATAATAAAGGAAATAAAAAGTAAGGCAGTAAGTAAAACCCAGAAATGCCCAAACTGTGGAGCTAAACAAAACAAAATTAAGTTTATTCCACCTTACCATTACAGAGAAATTACGCCGCAGGGGCCAATAAACCTAACTGCCTCAGATGTGAGAGAAAGACTGGAAGAAATACCTGATGAAGACGCTTACTTGTTAGGGTTTGACATCGAAAACAACCGGCCTGAGTGGATGGTTCTGACAGATTTACCAGTTCCTCCGCTCCCCGTTAGGCCCTCAATAGTGCTTGAAAAAGGAGGAAGAGCAGAAGATGATTTAACACATAAACTGGTGGACATAGTAAGGGTTAACAACAACTTAAGGGAATCAATAGACAGTGGAACACCTCAGCACATAATTGATGATTTATGGAACCTTTTACAGTACCATGTAGCAACTTATTTCGATAACAATCTTTCAGGAGTGCCGTCAGCCAAGCATAGAACAAAAAGACCTATAAAAGGGATAGCTCAAAGACTTGAGGGCAAAGAAGGAAGATTCAGATCTAATTTGGCAGCCAAGAGAGTGGACTTTTCCGCTAGAACAGTTATTTCTCCAGACCCTCTACTTGACATAAATGAAGTAGGGGTCCCTTTTGAAATAGCTAAAACATTGACTATCCCTGTGACAGTAAGCGAGTTAAATATTGAAGAAGCTAAAACTTTAGTTGCTTTAGGGCCAAAAAACCATCCAGGAGCCAAATATGTAGAGAGGACAGATGGGACGAAGGTGGATTTACGGTTTATTTCAGATCTGGCAGCCTTCGCAGAAAATATTTCCCCAGGTTACAAAATAGGAAGGTATTTAATGGATGGAGACGTGGTTTTGTTCAATAGACAACCCTCTCTCCATAGAATATCGATGATGGGTCACCGAGTTAAAGTATTACCCTATAAAACTTTCAGACTTAATCTTGCTGTCTGTCCACCTTACAACGCAGACTTCGACGGAGATGAAATGAACCTCCATGCTCTTCAAACTTTAGATTCAAGAGTGGAAGCAGAAGAATTAATGCTTGTTGAAAAAAACATAATTTCTCCAAGGTTCGGAGGGGCATTAGTAGGGGGAATTCTAGATCATATCACAGGATCTTACCTACTAACAAGGAGGGATACTCTTCTCTCCAAAAAGGAGCTGGGGCTCCTCCTTTCATCCCTTGTGGATTATGATGAAATACCTGAACCTGCCATTTTAGAGCCTAAAGAATATTGGACAGGTAAACAAGTCTTTAGCTTGCTTCTTCCAAAGGATTTAAACTTTAAACTTAAAGCTTCAGTTTACATCCCGAAAACTGAAACCGGAAAGGAAGGGGAAGAATTTATTGAGGATACTGTAGTTATTGTTAAGAACGGTGAATTATTGACAGGTGTAATAGACACAGCAGCTATAGGGGCGATAGTCGAAAGTGGATTGACACTGCTGGATGTGATAGCCAACAAATATGGAGGAGAAAGAGCTAGAGAATTCCTAAATAAATACACAAAAGTTACTTTAAGGTTTTTAAGTGGAAGAGGATTCACTTTAGGACTTGATGAAGAAGACTTGCCACCTGAAATCAAAGAAAAAGTTAAAGAAATAATTCTTGAGGGTTACAGAGAAATAGAGAAATTGCTAGAATTGTTCAATAAAGGAGAATTTCAGCCTCTGCCTGGAAGGACAAAAGAAGAAACGTTGGAGATTAAAGTTGGAGGAATACTTTCCAATTGCCGTGAAAAAATAGGTAAGGAGGTGTCGAAAAGTTTAGATGTGGATAACTCAATAGTTGTAATGACATCCACAAAAGCTAAAGGAAGCGCTATAAATATAGGGCAAATGGCTGGAAGCGTTGGGCAGCAATCGTTAAGGGGTAGACGTATCTCTGAAGGATATATCAGAAGAGCTCTTCCACACTTCAAAAAAGGCGAAAAGAGAGCAAAAAGCAGAGGTTTTGTTGAATCAAGCTACAAAAGAGGATTAACACCTACGGAACTGTATTTCCATGCCATGGCTGGAAGAGAAAGTTTAGTTGACAAAGCGATAAGGACTGCTGATAGTGGATACCTGCAAAGAAGGTTGATGAATGCTTTCCAAGATTTAAGAATAGAAAATGACGGTACAGTAAGAGATTCAGAAGGAAAAATAATATCTTTCCTCTATGGTGACGACGGAGTGGATGTGACAAAAACTTACCACGGTGAACCAGTACTTTTCAATGAATTAGAGGAAACTATTGCAAACGATGAAAACAAAGTGAAAAAGGGAATGAGTAACAAAAATAAACAAAAACTGGTTGAAAAGGAGCTTAAAGATCTACCGGAAAGAATAAGAAATGAAACTCTAAAAATTGTTACCAAACACAAAATCAATAAAGAAACATTAACCAAAATCCTTAAAACAGTGAAAAACAGTTACTTACATGCCTTAGTTGATCCCTTCGAACCCATAGGAGTAGTAACTGCCCAATCGATAGGAGAACCCAGTACTCAACTAACCCTAAGAACCTTCCACTTTGCAGGAGTGGCAGAAAAAAACATAACATTAGGCTTTCCAAGGCTGAAAGAAGTCCTTGACATGAGAAAGAAACCAAGCACTCCTTCAATGACTATTTACTTGGATGAAGAGCACAGAAAAAGTCGAGATAAAGCTTTAAAGATAGCAGAGAAGATAAGATCTTTAACATTAAAGGATATAATAGAGAAAATCGAAATAGAACCTTTGAGTAGAGAAATGGTTCTAACCTTGAAAGAGGAGTTAATCAACCAAAAAGGAATAGACTTGAAAAAAGTAAAAAGTATGATTTCTAAGAAAATGAAAGGAGAAGTTAAAGAAGAAAGAAATTCGTTAATTGTACAATCAGGAATAGATTCATATAGGAAATTTAAAGAAGCCTACACAAAACTTTTAGACACAACAGTTTACGGTGTCAAAGGAATAACCAAAACATTAATAAAAGAGAAGGCAGGAGAATATGTGATCGAAACCGAAGGATCAAACTTAAAAGTTGTTTTAAAAATGGAAGGAGTAGATAGGAATAGAACAACAACTAATGACATATTGGAAATCTACAACGAACTTGGGATAGAGGCGGCTAGAGCAGCTATCATAAACGAAATAAAGTCAGTTTTAGAAAATCAAGGAATAAAAATAAACATCAGACATATTTTGCTAGCAGCTGACACTTTAACCTTTACAGGGGACCTTAAACAAGTTGGCAGGTACGGAGTTACCGGAGAGAAGGGGAGCTTCTTAGCAAGAGCAAGTTATGAAATAACCGTAAAGACCTTGGCAGAGGCGGCTATAAAAGGCGAAGAGGATGAATTACCTGGTGTGGTAGAGAGAGTTATAGCAGGTGTTCCCATACAGGTTGGCACAGGGGCTGTTGAATTATACGCAGCTTTCTGAGGAGTGAAAAAAAATGTCAAAAGAGTTAAAAGATAACTTAAGGTTAACAATAGAAACTGGAAAAATAATTTTAGGTGCAAAAAAAACTTTAGAGAGTTTAAAGAAAGGAAAATTGAAGCTTGTCATTTTAGCAAGCAACTGTCCAGAATCAATCAGAGAAGACGTTAAGTATTACTCAAAATTAACTGGAACGAAAGTTTACACTTATAAAGGAAATAATGTAGAGTTAGGTAGAGATTGTGGGCGTCAACATGGAATTTCAACTTTAGGCGTTATCGACCCAGGCTTATCTGAAATTTTAAAGATTAATGAAGGAAAAGGAGAAGGGTAAATGCATAGGAAAATTTCTTTGAACAACGAAACAATAAAAAAGGTCAGCTTAATTTCCTCCATTACAGGAGTAGATGTGATGGATTGTATAAGGGATGACGAGTTTCAAAGAGAGATAGTGATTGTTCCTAAGGGAGAAATATATAAAATAGTGGGAAGAGGGGGAAAGCTCATAAGAAAACTTAAAAAAGTAATGAACATAAACATAGAAATAAATGAATACTCTGACAACATAGAGGAATTTATAAGGAACATTTTGTTCCCCGCAAGAGTTAAGGCAATTAGGAAATTGAACCAGTCAAATTCGGTAATAGTGGAAGTGAACTACGAAGATAAAGGAATAGCTATAGGTAAAAAAGGAAGGAAAATAAAGAAAATGAGGCTGCTGCTTAAAAGGTACTTTGGAGTAAAAAATGTTAGAATAACATAGGGGGATGAAGAATGGGCTTGACACCGAGAGGAATTTTTGGGGCAAGGCAACTAATTAAGAAGAGAAAAAAATTCAGATGGAAAGATACACGCTATAAAAGAAGGGTTTTGAAGCTTAAAGAAAAAACAGACCCTCTAGAGGGAGCCCCTCAAGCAAGAGGGATAGTACTAGAGAAAGTTGCGCTTGAAGCCAAGCAGCCACATTCAAGCATAAGGAAATGTGTAAAAATCCAATTAATAAAAAATGGTAAAACAATCACTGCCTATGTTCCCCTTGATGGAGGTCTAAACTTTATAGAGGAACATGACGAAGTATTGGTAGAGGGGATAGGAGGAAGCAAAGGAAGATCTTTAGGAGACATTCCAACTGTTAGATGGAGAGTTATACAAGTAAATGGTGTTTCTTTAAAGGCGCTGTGGCTAGGGAAGAAAGAGAAACCTCTCCGTTAAAAGAGAAGAGAAAAATGCCAGAAATAAAATTATTCGGTAAATGGGGGTTTGAAGGAATAGAAATAAAAGACCCTGGATTAAAAAATGTCATAAGTTTAAAACCTGTCTTCATCCCCCACAGTAAAGGGAGGCATGCTTCGAAAAGATTCGGTAAAAGTAAAGTTTCATTAGTAGAGAGGCTTGTAAATAATTTAATGAGGACAAGAAAAGGGACAGGTAAAAAACAAAGGGCAATAAATATAGTTAGAAAGGCTTTTGAGATAGTGCACCTGAAAACAGGAAAAAATCCCATAGAAGTACTCGTGAGAGCAGTTGAAAATGCTGCACCAAGGGAAGAAGTTACGGGGATAATGTATGGAGGAATTGTTTACCACAAAGCTGTAGATGTAGCCCCCTTAAGAAGAGTAGATTTAGCTTTGAGGTTTATTGTTGAAGCTGTAAAAAAAGAAACCTTTAATAACATAAAAAACATGGAAGAAATATTAGCTGACGTCTTAATAGCTACATACCGCAATGACCCTTCAAGAAGTTTAGCTGTAAAGAAGAAAGCAGAAATAGAAAGGAGGGCCTACTCTGCAGCATAAACAAGGAAAAATGCTTCCAAGAAAATTATTTAAGTCCTGAAAAGAAAATCAAAAATAACCATTAAGTTTTAAAAGAAAAAGAAAAAAATAAAAAAGAGAAAAAAAGTAACCTTTAGAAGTGTCAAGAAATAGAGGAGAGATATAGAGGATAAAAAGGAGGAAAAGAGGGAGAAATATGTCAGCTAAAAAACCACACTTGAATATTATTTTCGTAGGGCATGTGGATCACGGAAAAAGCACCACACTTGGAAGGTTATTCTATGAATTAGGCAAATTCAGTGACAGAGACATACCTGAAGAAGCAGGAACGTTCAAATTTGCGTGGTTAATGGATAGGTTAAAAGAAGAAAGAGAGAGGGGGTTAACAATTGATTTATTTCATGAAAAAATAGAAACAAAGAAGTATTATATTACAGTAATAGATGCACCGGGACATAGAGACTTTGTAAAAAATATGATAACAGGGGCGTCGCAAGCAGATGGAGCAATATTAGTAGTGTCTGCCAAGAAAGGTGAGGGTGTACAGGCTCAAACAAGAGAACATGCATATCTCTTGTGGATACTTGGAGTGAAACAGCTAATTGTGACAATTAATAAAATGGATGACTCAACAGTGAATTACAGCAAGGAAAGATACGAAGAAGTGAAGAAGGAAGTTGAAGACTTGCTTACAAAGTTAAAATTCGATGTTAAAAAGATACCTTTTATCCCAACTTCAGGATGGATGGGGGACAATTTACTGAAGAAAAGTGACAAAACCCCTTGGTATGATGGACCAACTCTTTTCGAAGCATTGGACATGTTTGAACTACCACCTAAACCAACAGATAAGCCTCTCAGGATACCTGTCCAGGATGTTTTCAATATTAGAGGAGTTGGAGTAGTTCCTGTGGGGAGGGTTGAGTCAGGGATACTCAAACCTGGAGACAAAATAGTTTTTAAACCAATCGATGAAGTAGGTGAAGTGAAATCAATTGAAATGCACCACGAAAGACTGGAGAAAGCTGAACCTGGAGACAACATAGGCTTCAACGTCAAAGGAGTATCAATAAAGAAACTAAAGAGGGGTGACGTAGCAGGGCACTTAGATACTCCTCCTCAAGTAGTAAGTGAGTTTACAGGTAGAATAGCTATTTTAAGCCACCCTACAGCAATAGCTGAAGGATACACTCCAGTTTTACATGCCCATACAGCTCATGCAGCATGCAAATTTGATAAATTAATGCAAAAACTAGACCCAAAAACTGGGGCAGTGGTTGAAGAGAACCCGAAGTACCTTAAAACAGGGGATATAGCTGTTGTTAAGTTTGTACCCGTTCAACCAATATGCTTAGAGAAATACAGTTTCATCCCTGCATTAGGAAGGTTTGCAATAAGGGATATGGGTAAAACCATAGCCGCAGGAGTAGTTGTAGACTTCGTACCAAAGGAGAAGTAAGGAGAGAGAAAAAGTAATGGTGAACAAAGCAAGGATAAAACTGGCAAGTATAGACCATAGGAAATTAGATGAGGTTTGCAGGAAAATTAAAGAAATAGCTAAAAAAACAGGGGCCCATATAAGAGGCCCCATTCCTTTACCAACAAAGAAAATGAAGATTGTCACAAGGAAAACTCCTTGTGGAGAAGGCACAGATACTTGGGATAAATGGGAATTAAGAATCCATAAAAGAATAATAGATATTGACGCTGAACAAAGAACTTTAAGGCAAATAATAAGAATACAAATACCTGCTGAGGTTAAGGTCGAAATAGAGCTATCCTGAAGAAGCCGGGGTTGCCGAGCCAGGATTAAGGCGCGGGCCTTGAGTCTAAAAATGAAAGCCCGTGGCTCTTGGAGCCGCGTGGGTTCAAATCCATAATCACGTGGGGAAAATCCCACCCCCGGCGTTTTTTAGCCTTTTCAGATGACCTGAGAACTGCAGGCTAGGTTTCACATGGTGAATTTGAAGGAATGAATTACGAATACTTTGGACACACAGCAGATGTGGGGTTCAGAGCTTACGGGAAAAACTTAACCCAGCTCTTCATTAATTCAGGTAAAGCTCTTTTTGGGGTTATGACGAACCTAAGCAAGGTCGGTACCGAGACGGAAACTAAAATTGAAATAGAAGGAGACAATGTAGAGGATTTGCTTTACAACTGGTTAAATGAGTTAATTTATCTCTTTGAAACCCTTAACTGTTTTTTTAAGGATTTCCAAATAGAAATAAAAAGAAGGAAAGGGAAATATTTTTTAAAGGGAGTTATTAGGGGAGAAAAAGTAAACCTTAAGAAGCATGAAATAGGGAATGAAGTTAAGGCAATAACTTATCACAATTTTAAAGTGGAAAAAACAGGCCAGAAATATGTTGCCAATGTGTTATTGGATATTTGAAAGTGAAGGGGGTACAAAATGGGGAGAACTCACAGACCCAGAAAGGGATCTTTAGGGTATGCACCAAGAAAAAGGGCAAGTAGGTTAGTTCCGAGAATAAGAAGCTGGAATTGCAGCCAAGAAATGATGATTCCAGGTTTTCCAGGGTACAAGGTTGGAATGGTAACCGTGTTATATGTAAACCAAACAAAGAATAGCCCGAATTTTGGAAAGGAAATCGTTTCCGCTGCTACAGTTGTAGAAACACCCCCAGTAACTGTTTTTGGAGTTAGAAGGTATGAAAAAACTCCTTATGGTTTAATGTGTAAGGGGGAATGTTGGACACCTGAAGTAAATAAAGACTTAAAGAGGAAACTAACAATAAAGAGGGGGATAAATCATTCATTAGATAAACTGCTTCAGGATTTAGATGAAAAAGCAGAGTTGAGGCTACTTATTCATACACTACCCAGAATAGCTGGAATACATAAGAAAAAACCTGAAATACTTGAAATTCCTATTAGAGGGGGGAACATAGAAGATCAAAGAAACTATGTTGAAGAGAAATTCGGGAAAACAATAGGAATAAGTGAAGTATTTAAACCAAACCAGAAAATCGATGTAATAGGCATAACTAAAGGTAAAGGGTTTCAAGGAGTAATAAAGAGATGGGGAGTGAAGTTACTTCCCCATAAAGCTGGAAAGAGGAGAAGGGAAGTAGGTTCACTTGGTCCCTGGCACCCTTCAAGAGTGCTTTGGACAGTTCCTAGGCCTGGACAAACAGGTTTCCATCAACGAACCCAATACAATAATTTACTTCTATTAATAGGCAAAGAGGGGGAGTATGTCTTAGACTCTGGGGAAGAGCAGCCTATAACCCCAAGTGGAGGGTTCCCACACTATGGAATAGTGAAAAGTGACTTTGTACTAATTAAGGGGTCTGTTCAAGGACCTCCTAAAAGATTGGTTGTTTTAAGAGGAGCCATAAGAGGAGGTAGGAAGGAGAACATACAATTAACTCAAATAGTTCATGGGCATTAAGGAAGGGAAGAAAAATGAGAAAAACCAATGTTTATTCATTAGAGGGTGAAAAAATAAAAGAAATAAATCTACCGGCAGTTTTTGAGACTAAAATTAAAGAGCATCTTGTTTTAAGAGCTTTCATTTCGCATCAAGCTGCAAAGAAACAACCCCAAGGAAGAAACCCGTTAGCGGGTAACAGAAGAATAGCTGAATCTTTAGGTACAGGAAGGGGGATGGCGAGAGTACCTAGGTTAAAAAATTCAACAAGGGCAGCTAAAGTGCCTGGAGCCGTAGGTGGAAGAAGAGCTCATCCCCCTAAACCAGAAAAGGTGATAAGGGAAAAAATTAATAAAAAAGAAAGGAGGGAAGCCATAAAATCAGCCATAGCTGCAACAGCCTCCAAAGAACTAGTAACAGGGAGGGGACATCTACTGGACCCAAAAAAGTCTCTTCCTTTGGTTGTGGAGGATAAGATACAGGAAGTAAAGGAGACTTCAGAAGTAAGGGAGATATTTAAGAAACTGGGGCTATGGGATGATGTTTTAAGATGTAAGAAAAGATGGCGAAAGGAGAGAGCTGGAAAAGGGAAAATGAGAGGGAGAAGAAGGAAACATGCAAAAGGTCCTTTGATAGTTGTTAATAAAGATTTAGGAATAAAGATAGGTGCTAGATGTCTTCCAGGTGTAGATGTAACGTTAGCTAAGGATTTAAGCTGCGAACAATTGGCACCCGGAGGCAAACCCGGAAGGCTTACAGTCTGGTCTGAATCAGCTATTAATTGGTTAAAAAGTAGGGAGGGAGAAAGAAGTGCCAACAATATTTGACGTGATACTTTATCCGGTGGTTTCTGAAAAAACTATTAAGATGATTGAAAACGAAAACAAATTAACATTCATTGTCCACCGAAAAACAACTAAGAAACAGTTAAAAACTCTTTTTGAAAACCATTTTAAAGTAAAAATTGAAAAGATTAATACTTTAATAGTTAAAGGTGGGAAGAAGAAAGCTTATATAAAACTTAAAAAAGAGTATAATGCATCAGATTTAGCTTCAAAACTAGGCATTTACTAAAAATTTTATTTTTTATTGAAGTTTGATTAAAGAGAGGAAGGAAATGGGAAAAATAATTAGGGCACAAAGGATAGGTAAAGGAGGACCTATTTATAAATCCTGTAAACATTTTAAAATAGGGGATATAACCTACAATCAATTTCGTACTTACTTAAGGCAAAGCAAGGTTTTAATAGGTAAAATAATTGAATTTAGGCATGAAAGAGGTAGGAGCGCCCCTTTGGCTATTGTGAAATTAGAAACTGGCCCAAAAATTCTTTACTTACCTCCTAAAGGGGCTTATGTAGGGCAGCAATTAAAGATAGGGAATGAAGCAGAGCCTAAAGTGGGGAATATTTTACCCCTTGCTAAAATTCCTGAAGGAATGAGGGTTTTTAACATAGAAAAGGAACCTTTTGACGGGGGAAAATTTGCGAAAAGCGCAGGTGCTTGTGGAATAATTGTAAGTAAAGATGGAAACTGGGTTAGAGTGAAGCTGCCCTCTGGAAAGGAAAAAACTTTTAATGCAAATTGTTTAGCTACAGTTGGGGTAGCAGCTGCGGGAGGAGTGAAAGAGAAACCTTTCTTGAAAGCAGGAACAAAGAAATATTATGCTAGAAGCAGAAGGAAGAAATGGCCAGTAGTGAGAGGAGTTGCAATGAATCCTGTTGACCATCCCCATGGGGGAGGCTCTCATCAACATCCGGGTTCCTCAACAACTGTTTCAAGAGGAACCCCTCCAGGGAGAAAGGTTGGGCATATAGCTGCCCGTAGAACTGGGAGGAAGAGATAAGAGATGGTTAGAGAGTTTAAATATAGGGGATATACGCTTGAAGAACTAAAGAAAATGCCTATGGACACCCTTATAGATTTGCTTCCTTCACGGGCAAGAAGGAAGTTAAGCAGATCGAACGGTTTAACTCTTCAAGAAAGGAAGCTCTATGAAAAAATAAGAAAGATAACTCAAGGTAAAATACCTAAGAAAACAATAAAAACACATTGTCGAGGATTGATTATTCTGCCTGAGTTTGTAGGGTTAACAATCCATATCCATAACGGAAAAGAGTTTGTTCCCGTAAAAATTAAGCCGCAGATGATAGGGCACAGGTTAGGTGAGTTCGCTATCACCAATAAAATAGTGAAACATGGAAAACCGGGGGTAGGTGCAACCAAGAGTTCGATGTATGTCCCGCTTAAGTGACAAAGAATTTTCCACTTCATTCCTTCTTCAATACCCTGTTAAATTCCTTCCTCAATTTATCCCTTAAAGCAAAAAGGTTTACAGAAACTACTTTCGTGTCGGAAATGACAGGCAGAAAATTCGTGTCTCCTTTCCATCGAGGTACAATGTGGAAATGAAAATGCTCAAAACCTGCACCAGCCACTTTCCCAATGTTAGCCCCCAAATTATAACCTTGAGGTTTCATTACTTTATTCAATACAGTAACTGATAAACGGATTAAAGAGAATATTTCAGTTATTTCCTCCTTTCTAAGGGATAAGAAATCTGTAATATGCCGATAAGGAGCAATTAAAAGATGGCCACCATTATATGGATATTTGTTTAGGATAATGAAGGAAAATTTTCCATAATGGATGGATAAATCTCTCTCTTCAGGGATTTTTTCCTTGTAAGAGCAAAAAATGCATTTATCTGAAGGCGACGAAACATATTTTTCCCTCCAAGGAGCCCAGATTCTCTCCATTACAACCAACCCCATGCAAGACAAAAAAAAGATTTTGCAAAGTTTTTTACAGAGAACATCTAAAATGTCAAATTAAATATAAATCCTTACTTATTTTTGGCAGATTCAATAGCAACGAAACCCTCATTTCAAATCAGTAAAAAACATTTTTTTATTTATTGCCTTCTTTAAATAGAAAGATTTAAATAGTAAATGGACACATTACGTACTTAAACAGGTGATTCAAATGGCAGTTCTACCTTTAGCACCACTTGATAGAATCATGAGGAAGGCTGGTGCAGAAAGAGTCAGTGAAACCGCTAAAACTGTCTTGAGAGACGCCATAGAGGATTATGCAGAAAAAATAAGCCGGAGAGCTGTAGATTTGGCTAAACACGCTGGCAGAAAAACAGTTTTAGAAGAAGACGTAAAGCTAGCAGCCAAGGGAGTTTAAGAACCGAGCAGCATCAGCTTCTTCCAACCCCTCCCCTTTTTCTGTTTAATTGCATCTTTGGAGGAAAAAATAACGTGGATCTTTTCTCAGAAAAAGAAGAAATAGTCACCAACATTGAACATTTCTTAAAAATAAGAGACTGGATATTGCAGGAAAGAATTGATAACATCCTCACGTTTCGCCGTAGCGATGAAACACTAGTTGTGGAAGTAGTGACTGATTTGGAGGATGTAAGGAACATAAAAGAAAACTTAACTGAATTAATTCAAAAGATGGAGGGGAACTACTTTTACGTAGCTACACCTGACAAATTTTATGGATTGCTGAACCTATACTTGATAAGGACAATGGGAATAGGTTTATTTTTAGTTTACGATAACTCCTTTGTCCATGAATCCATAAGACCTAAAAGAAAAATTTCTTTAGCTAAAATGAGGGAAAAAACTTTAAGAGACCACACTTACTTGGAGAAACAAATATCAGAGTTAACCCGTCAAATGAGCAATTTAATGGAAAAAATAAACCTCTTAATTGAAAGTAAGGAAGAAAGGAAGGAAAAAATTTCTTCACCCATCATTTATGGAACCGAGGAAAAAAACAAACTTAATTTAGAAATAATGAAGTTAAAAAGCCAAATTTCAAGTTTAAAAAGGGAAATAGAGACATTGAAAAAAGAATTGATGAGAAAAGCAACTGAAAACTTGGTAAAGGAAGAAGGGGTTACTTCTTCAAAAAAAGAGTTTTTGAAGAGAGAAGTTGAGGAGAGAACTCAAAAGGAAGTTAACAGAGAAGACTTTAATTGGGAAAAATGGATAAAGAACCCTGAAATACCAGACTTTGCACAATCAAACCCTTGGATGGAAATATTAAAAAAGAAGAAAAATGAAACATAAAAAAGGAAATAGATGATCCCTTTTTAAGGAGGTGGGAAGTATTGGGTGGACAGAAGAAAAAACCAATTTCAAGAGTGTTAAAGAGACTTGAAGCCCAGAAAAAAGAGAAAACAAAAAAGAAAGTTTATAATAAAGAGAAAAAGGAACAAATAGTTGCCCCTGGTGAAGATTTAAGGCAAAGTATTATGCAACAGAAGGTAATTACGCCAACCTCTGTTTCCAAACAGTATGGAATAAAGGTAAGTGAAGCTAAGAAGATTCTGAGAGAACTGGAGAATAAAAAAAGGATAACTAGAATATTTTCATCTTCCAAACTTAAAATTTACGTACCTACAAAAGGCACTTAAAAAATACGATTTGTAGTTTTAAGATGAACCACATCATATTTACTTAATTTATTCAGGACATTTACTCCTTTCTCTATGTGTCCAAGCACATTCAGGGGGAAATTTACTGAACCATTATTCTTAGCAATAAATAATGCTTTATTCATGGGCCAGTAACCAAAATATCCCTTCCTAACTTCATTAACTGCCTTTTCAGGGGCTATACTTAAATCCATCTCACAGAAGAGGAGAGGACTGGATTCATATAACACGCTGGAGAAAGGCAAGTGTATAAGAAATTTCCTTAAAGTCCGAGGGGAACGAACAGTGTTTAATTTAAAAAACATTTTACCTTTTCCAGAAACCGTAACTTCTAAATACATCTTTCCCAACCCCTAAAGAGAAGGAAGGTTCAGCACCCTTTTAACTTTGTAAAATAAAGACTATGAAGGAGAAAATGTCCCTTCTCTAAAAAAGAATAAGAGGGTTCATAGTTTCTGCAGGCTTTATTGAAATAGAGAGAACTTCTTTGCACAATTTGATTCATTTTTTACAACAAATATAATAAGTATTTCTCTCTTTTAAACTTTTTCCTTCCCTTTTTTAAAAGGAAGAAAATTTTTATTTTTTAACTTTCTACAAAGATAATTACTCCCTTCCTATCTTTAAGAAAGAAAAGGGTGAAAGGAATGATTAAGGTTGGAATCATTGGTTACGGCACTATTGGCAAAAGAGTGGCTGACGCAGTTAATTTACAAGGGGATATGAAGGTGGTTGGGGTTGTGAAAAAATCAAAAGATTATTCTTTGGAAATAGGTTTAAAAAGGGGCTTAAACGTCGTTGCCTTAAATGAACAAAGAGGAGGACTTGAAGAGTTAGTTAAAAAAGCAGACATAATAGTTGATGCCTCCCCAGGTGGAATAGGTGAAAAAAATAAGGAGATATACTTAAAAAATAAAAAGAAGGCTATTTTTGAGGGTGGAGAGAAGGCGTCAGTTGCTGAAGTATCCTTTACTGCTTCATGCAACTACGGCGAAGCTTACGGTAAAAACTATATAAGAGTCGTTTCTTGCAACACTACAGGTTTAGTAAGGGTTCTACATCCTCTAAATAGGGATTTTGGAATAAGAGAAGCCTTTGCAGTTGTCATTCGAAGAGCAGCAGATCCTAAAGAAACCAAAAGGGGGCCAATAAACTCAATAGTTCTTGACCCTGTAACCCTCCCTTCACACCACAGTGAAGATGTGAAAACAGTAATTAAAGGATTAAACATCACAACCGTAGCTTTTAAAATACCTACAACTCTCATGCATGTTCATTCATTAAGAGTTAGCTTAGAAAGAGAAGCAAGTAAAGAGGAAATAACTGAAACATTAATAAAAGAACCCAGAGTCATTTTTGCATCTTCAGAAAAGGGATTTAATTCAACATCACAACTCATTGAAGCTGCACGCGACCTAGGAAGACTAAGAAACGACATTTATGAGACAGTAATCTGGAAAGAGTCGTTAACTATGCTGAACAAAAAAACAGTGTATCTTACGTTAGGTATCCACCAAGAGGCAATAGTTATACCTGAAAACATAGATGCTATAAGAGCCTCCCTCAAAAAAGCATCTAAACAGGAATCAATCAAAAGAACAAATGAGTCGTTAGGGATATTAAAGGAAGAAATTACCTAACATTTATTTAGGAAAGGATTTAGAGAAATGGCTAAAAAAGTAGATGAACTAGAGAAATTAATAAAGAAAAATGCTTTATTTAACGCCTTAAAGCATAAAGGTAAGGCAGCAGCTAAATTTGTCATGAAAAAAGTAGTTAGCAAAGGAAAAACAGAGATTGACCCAAGAAAAATTCTGCAACTGGTCCAAAAAATAGTTGACGAAGTTAATGAAATGACTATAGACCAGCAAAGGGAAGAACTTGAAAAGATAGATCCTGAACTTTTCTCAAAATTAGTAGAAAAAAGAAAGGAAGAGAAAAAGTTACCTGAGTTACCTAATGTAGAAAAGTACAGTAGAGTAGTGATGAGGCTTGCACCCTTCCCTTCAGGTCCTCTCCACATAGGCAACGCAAGAATGGTTATACTAAACGATGAGTATGTAAAGAGGTATAAGGGTTCTTTACTGCTTGTTTTCGACGACACTATAGGGTCTCAAGAAAAAGTTTTGCTTCCAGAAGCATATGACCTGATAAAGGAGGGTTTACAGTGGCTAGGAGTCAAATGGCACAAAGAAGTTTATAAATCGGATAGACTGCCTCTTTTTTACCAAGTAACAAAAGAACTGATAGAAAAAAATGCTGCATACATCTGTTTATGTCCAAAAAAAGTTTTTAGGGAAAAATACAAGCTAAAAAGAAGGAACTGCCCCCATAGAGATGCCTCAGTGGAAAAGAACATGGAATTATGGAATGAAATGTTGGAGGGAAAATTTAGGGAGGGAGAAGCTGTTGCCCGTTTGAAAACAAGCATGCAACAGAAAGACCCTGCACTTAGGGATCCTGTGTTAATGAGGGTGAGTGAAAAAGAACACCCCCGCGTAGGCAGTAAATATATTGTATGGCCTTTACTTGAGTTTTCTTGGGCGGTAGACGACCACTACCTGGGAATAACCCACATTTTAAGAGGAAAAGATTTAATAAAAGAGGACAAAATAGAAAGTTTTGTTTGGAAAATAATGAACTGGGAAGAGGCAGAATTCATACATTATGGAATGATTAAATTCCGAGGTTTAAAATTAAGTAAAACCGAAGCAAGGAAAATGATAGAGAAAGGAGTTTATATGGGTTGGTATGACCCAAGGACGTGGAGTTTACAATCATTAATGATGAGGGGAATAAAGCCGGAGGCAATAAGAGAAGCAATTCTTAGCTTAGGTTTAAGTTTAACAGATGTGGAGTACAGTCCCGAGAACCTTTACGCCATAAACAGGAGGCTAATTGACCCGCACTCACAAAGATTTTTTGCAGTATCCAAACCAGCAACCTTACTTGTAAAAAATATACCTCAAGAAAAAGTTGAGGCCCAACCACTAATAAACCCAAGCAAACCTGAACTTGGAAAAAGGAAAATAAAGGTAAAAGTTAAGGATGGAAAAGTTAAGTTATTAATTGAAAAAAGGGATTTAGAAGGAACGAAACCTAACGAGACAATTAGATTGAAGGATTTAATGAATGTTTCAATAAAAGAGAAGGGAATAGGTCACGCTACAGCAACGTTCCATAGTTTCAGCATAGATGCAGCACCAAAAAACATAAAAAAGATAAGTTGGGTTCCTGCTACCCAAAACATTAAATTTAAACTAATAAATGTAGACGGGGAAACAATTGAGTGTTACGGTGAGAAAAACATAGAAAAGGCTGAAAAAGGTCAAACTGTTCAATTTGAAAGGTTCTGTTTCGCAAAATTGGTTGAAAAAGAATCTGAAATAAAGTTTTTCTTCACTCACTTGTAAAAGGCTTTTTCGAAAAAAGGAGGAGCAACTAAATTGGAAATAAAAATTATCGAAGAAAAGGATAACTTGTTGAGATTTATAATTTCAGGAGTTACACCTGCATTCGTGAACTCTCTTAGGCGCACAATCCTTTCAGAAGTGCCCACAATGGCTATAGATGAAGTAATAATTGTAGAAAACACAACTTCATTCTATGACGAATACATAGCACACAGATTAGGTTTGATACCTTTAAAAACCGACTTAAAAAGATATAAATACATAACTCAAGAGACAAGCGAAGAGGAAAGAGTAATGAACACTGCACGGCTGACATTGGACTTCACATGCCAAAGAGGAGAGGATATCATTTATTCAGGAGACCTAAAACCAATAGACCCAGAAATAAAGCCAGTGAACCCTAAAATACCAATAGTTAAAGTCATAAAAAACCAAAAATTGGTTTTAGAAGCAATAGCACGGTTAGGTAAAGGCAAAGAACATGCTAAATGGCAACCGGTTTCAACAGTCTCCTACGGCTACCTCCCAATAATAGAAATAAATGAAGAAACATGTAACGGGTGCGGTGAATGCATAAAAAACTGCCCTTTTCACGTGTTTAAACAAAACGGAGAAGTAAAAGTTGAAACCCCCTCAGATTGCAACATGTGCAAATTATGTATTGAAACATGTCCAGAAAAAAGCATCCAAATAACTTATGACAAAAAATCCTTTGTTTTCAACATAGAATCCACAGGCGCTTTACCCCCAAAAGAAATAATTGAAGAAGCAATAAAGATACTGAAAAATAAACTTGCAACATTTAAAGAACAACTGGAGAAATAAACCTTTAAAAATAACCCTTTAAAAAATATTTTTAAATACAACTTCAGACAAAGTTTGAAGCTGCGGGGGTTGCCGAGCCAGGTCAAAGGGGAAATTGCACGACCAAAGGCGCCAGGATGAGGATGGCATTAGAAACCTGGTGAGAAGCTCTGCGTGGGTTCAAATCCCACCCCCCGCATCAATTTCTGAATTTAGTGCTTGTATTCCCATTCATACTTGCCTAAGCGTGAAGTGGAAACTAAAAAAAGCATATGGACTATACTAAAAAACAAGTACCCTATTTACAGGTTATAAGTAGGTATGTAGTTGAAAAATTAAAAAAATAAAAGTACTTGTTGTTAGACGATGTTTATGAAATGGGGGGGATAGAGAGGGATTAGGTATGAAAGATAAAGTGGTTAAGTTGTCAAGGAGGAAACATACAATTAAACAAAGAATAATTTTTTTGACACCTCTCTTTATTATTTTTGTGTTTATTATTCCTTACACCCTATTCCTTTTGTCTAAATTAATAGATGATTTTCTGCATTTTTCCTATTTTCCGTACAGTTTTCTCACTCTTGTTTTTGGCAGCTTATTAGGGATTTGCGGCCTCTTATTTGGGTTATGGAGTGTCATTATCCAATTTACAGAAGGAAAGGGAACACCCGCCCCCATAATGGCCACACAGAAGCTGGTAACCAACGGTCCTTACTCTTACTGCCGAAATCCAATGGCTTTCGGAACCTTTATTTATTACGTGGGTATTGGCATTATAATTGGTTCCTTCTCATTTGTCATGTTAGTATCCCTGCTTGTAATGGTGCTCCTGGTATATATTAAGAAAGTGGAGGAAAAAGAGCTTGAGGAAAGGTTTAGAGATGAGTACATAAAATATAAGAAGAGTACACCCTTCTTTATCCCAAGGATCTTTAGAAAAAGAAAACAGCAAAAGTGAAGCATAATTATATGCATATGACTCAACAATAGCATGTAATTATGCCTTTTTGCCAAAAAAGTATTTGAAAAAAGGTCTATTACAAACACTAAACTTAAACAGCTTAAACATTTAAGGATTTTATGGTTGATAATACTGAAAATTTGAAGCATTTTTGCATATTTTTCCTGGATTATTTTTAGATTTTAACAAAAAACTTTTTAAATTACTTCCTGGTTTCTAAAAGGAGCGCTGTTTCTTCTGGATTTTTTTAATGAAAAAAATTTAAATAGGTTTTTAAATGTCAATTGAGTGCCTTTATTTTCAATGACCATAATGATGAGGTGAATGGGATGACGTCAGTTTATGTCAAGTTTGAAGTTCCTGAAGAACTTATGAAGAAAACTTTAGATTTGTTTAGAATAGCTAAAGACTCTGGTAAAGTCAGAAGAGGAACAAATGAAGTAACTAAATCTGTCGAAAGGGAAAAAGCTAAACTTGTTGCAATAGCTCTGGATGTAGACCCTCCTGAAATAGTTATGCACTTACCTATTCTTTGTGACGAAAAGAAAATTCCTTATACTTACGTTTCAACAAAGAAAGAGTTGGGAGAAGCCTCAGGTATAAACGTTAATGCTGCTTCAGCATGTATAGAGGATGAGGGTGAAGGGAAAAATCTTTTAAGGGAGATAATTGAGGAACTGAAAAGAATCAGGGGAGAAAAGGTGAGTGAGGAAGCAGAACAAAAACTGAGAAAAGAAAAAAGAGGGACTTGAAGGGAAAGGTGCTTAAAGGTTGAGTAAAAGAAAAACTATATTTGAAAAAGGGGAAGAAATAATTTCTAAATATGGTTACCCAGCCGAAGTGGTTGAAGTTAGGGGCAGAACAGGAGTTACTGGTGAAGTTATTCAGGTGAGAGCAAGAATACTTGTTGGACGTGACAAGGGAAGAGTAATTAGAAGGAATGTTAAAGGCCCTGTTAGAGTAGGGGATATTTTGGTTCTAAGAAACCCTGAGAGGGAGGACAGAGAAATATCTGCCAGGTAAGGTGCCTATGCCTAAGGAGTATACTTGTTTCTTTTGCGGCGGAAAAATTAAACCAGGTTCAGGAATAATGTATGTGGATAAAACTGGCAAGGTTCTCTTTTTTTGTTCATCAAAATGTCGAAAAAACGCTTTAAAACTGAAAAGAGATCCTAGAAAATTGAAATGGACTTTGAAATATGGTAAGGAACAGATCTGAAATGGGGAGGACGTTCTTTTTTATTAAACCAGGAGCTGTTAAGAGGCAGTTGGTTGGTGAAGTAATCTCCAGAATAGAAAAGAAAGGACTGAAAATAGTTGCTTTAAAAATGGTGGAATTGACACAAAAGGAAGCGGAAGAACTTTACTCCGTTCATAAGGGAAAGAAGTTCTTTAAGGAATTAGTGAATTACGTCACTTCAGGACCAATTGTTGCGGCAATTGTGGAGGGAAGGGACGCCGTTAATGTGGTAAGGAGAATGATTGGTGCTACAGACCCAGTTAAGGCGCAGCCTGGGACGATTAGAGGAGACTTGGGTTTAGATTTAACAGATAACGTTATACATGCTTCTGACAGTAAAGAAAATTATTTAAGGGAAAAGAAAATAATTTTCCCAGAAGTTGGAGAAAGTTAAAGTAAACACCTCTCTACGTTTTTAATAAAAGGAAACTGGTAAACTGAGAAATGCAAAACAGAATTAGAAGCTTAATTGTGATAGTGTTAGGACATGTGGATCATGGAAAAACAACCTTACTCGACAAAATTAGAGGCACAACTGTGGCTTTGAAAGAACCTGGACAAATAACTCAACACATAGGGGCTACATATATACCTTTAGGGGTTCTTGAAAAGATAGCTGGGCCTTTAATTAAAAAGTTCAACATAGAAATTAAGATACCTGGTTTCCTTGTAATTGACACGCCGGGACATGAATTGTTTACTAATTTGAGAAGAAGGGGAGGGGCAATTGCAGACATAGCGATACTGGTTATTGATGTGATGAGCGGAGTGAAACCTCAAACGGTGGAGTCAATCCATATTTTACAAACAAAAAAGACTCCTTTTTTAGTGGCAGCTAACAAAATTGATTTAGTAAGAGGATGGAGGCAAACAGAGAATAACGTGTTTATTGAGAGTTTAGAGAAGCAATCTAGTTTAGCAAGAAACTTGTTAGAGCAGAAAATTTATGAATTAATATCTCAGCTTTCAGAGCTGGGATTTGACAGTGATTACTATTTTAGAGTAAAAAATTTCAGGGAGAAAGTTGCTATAGTTCCTTTAAGCGCTAAAACAGGTGAAGGGATACCTGACTTGATAGTGGTTTTGCTTGGTTTGGCTCAAAGGTTTTTAATGGAGAGGTTAATGATTTCAGGAGAGAAAGGTAAGGGCACCGTTTTAGAAGTGAAGGAAGAGCCAGGACTTGGGACAACAATCGATGTTATTCTTTATGATGGTAAACTAAAGATGAATGATTTAGTGGTAGTGGGTAGGTTAAAAGAAGCATTAATTACGAAAGTGAAAGGCCTTTTCTTGCCTAAACAATTTAAGAAGGGAGGGGCTGCCCAGTTTGAACCTGTAAATGAAGTAGAAAGCGCTTCAGGTGTGAAAGTGCTTCTGCAAGAAACTGAGGGCCTAATAGCAGGAGCACCTGTCCAAGTAGTTGAAAACATAGAAGAAGCAGAGGAAGTTAAGAGGGAAATAGAGAAGGAGATAAGTAAAGTATTGATAAAAACCGGCAAGGTAGGGGTTATAGTGAAGTCGGATTCAATAGGGACATTGGAGGCTTTGATTAGTTACTTAAGAAATAAGGGGATCCCCATACGTTTTGCAGGGATAGGGAGGATATCCAGGAAAAATATAATTGAGGCCTCAATAGTTCGGGAAAAGGAAGAGAAATATGCCTTTGTCCTGGGTTTTAATGTAAAAATTTCACCTGACGCGGAAGAAGAAGCAAGAATACAGAACATACCGGTAATAACAAGCAAAGTAATTTACCAATTGATTGAAGAATATGAGAAAAAGGCTTTGGAAATCGAGGAAAGGAAAAGAGAGGAAAAAATTGGGAAGATACCTTCACCTTCCAGGATACAGTTTTTGAAAGGATATGTTTTCAGAAGAAGCAAACCAGCTATCTTTGGTGTAGAGGTTTTAGCTGGGAAAATTAAGCCGGAAACACCGCTAATGAACTTAAAAGGCAGTAGAGTTGGGGTAATTTTACAGATACAAAAGGAAGGAAAACCTATACCTTCAGCCTCCAGAGGAGAGAGGGTAGCTATCAGCGTTAAGGGGCCAACAGTAGGTAGACAAATAAAGGAGGGAGACATCCTTTATACGGATATCCCTTTAAATAAGATATATGTTTTAAAGAATGAAATAAAGACGGAGTTAACACCAGAGGAAAAAGAAGTTTTAAGTGAAATAAGAGAAATAAAATTAAAGAAAGTTTTTACAAAGGAGGCTTAAAAATGGTTGAATTTACACTTGTTATTTCAGACCCTGAAACCAGGAAGGCTATCCAGAAAAAAATTTCAGACATGAAAGCGAAAAACTTAATCGGGAAGAGGATAGGAGACCAGATAAGGGGCACAGAATTAGGTTTACCGGACTCCATGCTTCAAATAACAGGGGGCACAGATAGAGATGGCTTCCCGATGAGGGGAGACATACATGGACCTGGAAGAAAGAGGATTCTGTTAGCCTCCGGGCCTGGATTTAGGCCAAGGGAGAAAGGACACCGAAAGAAAAAAACTGTAAGGGGAGACGTTATAAGCGAGGATGTTCAACAAATCAATGTTAAAATAATTGAAAAGAGGGACAGGAAAGGGTTTGAATCTCTGTTCACAAAATTTTTTGAAGAAAAGGGGAAGAAGAAGGGAGAGTAGGTTGTTGTGAATAAAGAAAGAAGAGAACATGGACAACCTGAAGTGAACATAGGATTGACAGGTCATGTAGATCATGGTAAATCCACGTTAGTTGAAGCCTTAACTGGAAAATGGCCAGCTACCCATAGTGAAGAATTGAAAAGGGGGATAACGATTAAGCTTGGATATGCTAACGCAACTTTCAGAAAATGTCCCAACTGTCCTGAACCTCAAGCATACACTGTTAAGAAGAAATGCCCAATCTGCGGTTCAGAAACGCAAGTTTTAAGGAAGGTTTCTTTTGTTGACTGTCCAGGCCATGAAAGCTTAATGGCTGTGATGTTAGCAGGTGCAACAATAATGGATGGTGCAATATTGGTGATAGCTGCAGATGAACCATGTCCTCAACCCCAGACACGAGAACACTTAGCAGCCCTACTCATTTCAGGGATAAAAAACATAGTGGTTGTACAGAATAAAATAGAGTTAGTAGATGATGAAGAAGCAGTAGAAAACTTTAAAGAGATAAAGCAATTTCTTGAAAACAACAATTTGGGAAATGTTCCAATAATACCTGTTTCTGCTTTACATAAAGCAAATCTAGACGTTCTTATCCAGCATATAGAGAGAGTTATTCCTACACCTGAAAGAGACTTAAGTTTAGATCCTCTTCTCTATATTGCAAGGTCTTTCGACATAAACAAACCCGGAACGACTCCAGAAAAACTTCAGGGAGGAGTTATTGGGGGATCCGTTGTAAGGGGAAGGTTCAAAATTGGAGATGAAATAGAGATAAAACCTGGCATAGAGATTTCAGGTAAATACACGGTACTCCACTCAGTTATACGGAAAATAAGAAGTGAAAGAGAAGAAATAACTGAAGCTAAACCTGGCGGATTAATAGCTTTTCAAACAAGTTTAGATCCTTCATTAACTAAGGCAGATAACTTAATGGGTAATGTTGTAGGGAGAAAAAATAAGTTACCACCTGTCTGGTTTGAAATAGAGATAGATACCGAATTATTCAGGGAGATAGTTGGTTTAGCGGAGAAGGTTGAAGTGAAATCTATAGAACTAAATGAAAATCTCATGTTAACAGTTGGAACCTCTGCTACATTGGGAAGAGTTGTAGAAAAGAAAAAGAAATATGTAAAAATGAAACTTGTTTCACCTGTTTGTGCAGAAATAGGACAGAGAGTTGCTTTAGGAAGAAAAGTTAAGGGAAGGTGGAGATTAATCGGGTATGGAAGGATAAAGGGTTAGGTATGAAAAGAGTTCTCCTGGACACTAACTTTGTTTTATCAATGTTTGAGAGACCTAGAATACCTTTTGAAGAAGAGATAAGCAGAGTATTAAATGACACTTATACATTAATCGTTACAGAACAAGTTTTGAAGGAATTAGAGGGAATCGCGTCATCGAAGGGGACAGTGATGAAAAAGAAAAAATTTAAAGCAGGATTAGAGTATGTAAAAACTAGATGTGAAATAGTTAGAGTTGAAAATGTAAGGAAAGCTGATGACTCATTAATTTACGCAGCTGAAAAGTTAAAGGGGATAGTTGCAACCAATGACAAAGAGCTGAGGAAAAAACTGAAAAAGAAAAATCTTAGAACCATTTTTATTAGGGAAGGAGACCACCTTGAACTTGACTGTGGTGAATAAGTTTGTTTAAGCTTTTTACCATAAAAGATTATGTGGAAATACCTCCTAAATTTTTCGGCATGAAACTGGAAAAAGCAGCTTTAGAAGTTTTGAAATCCATCTATGAAGACTCGATTGATGACAAGTTAGGTTACGTAATAGCCGTAATTAGCATAGAGGAAGTAGGACTTGGCAAAATAGTTAAAAGAAACCCTTCAACAATACATCCTGTTAAATTTAGGATCCTAAGCTTTATACCGGAGGTTCAGGAAGTAATAAATGGTAAAGTAACTGAAGTGACGCAGTTCGGTGTCTTCGTGAGAGTAGGGCCCTTAGAAGGGTTAATACATGTAAGCCAGGTAATGGACGATTATGTGGACTATGATAAAGTCAGAGGAGCATTAATAGGTAGAGAGAAAGGAAGAATAGTTGAAATGGGAGACAACGTGAGAGTAAGAGTTGTTTCAGTGGGTAAATTGAAAGGTTTAATGACCTTAAGCAAACAAAAAGTTGCCTTAACAATGAGACAACCTGGTTTAGGTAAACTTGACTGGTTGAAAGAGGAGAGTGAAAATGCCAAGATATAAAGCCTGCCGTACTTGCCATGCATTAATAAATGGCAATAGGTGCCCTAATTGTGGAAAGACAGACTTAACTGACAACTGGAGTGGAATTATAGCTGTGATTTCTATCGAAGATTCTGAAACTGCTAAACAGTTAAACATTAAATTTCCAGGGTGTTACGCTATCCATGTGAGGTGAAACCAGTTTGAAACTAGAAATAAAGGATAGGAAAGAGGAGCCTTTGCTGAAGAGAGAAACAATTTATGTGACTATCTACCACCCCGGAGGAGGTACTCCAAAGAGACAAGAAACTAGAGTTAAGCTTTCTGAAACATTGAAAAAAGACATTAAGCAAGTATACATTGTGAAAATGAGAACAGAATATGGCAAACATGAAACAAAAGCGTTAGCCCATGTATATAACTCCGCAGAGGATGCATTAAAGATAGAGAAGAAGCATATAATTAAAAGAAACGAGGCTCCTCCTAAGAAACAGTGAATTCTGTATAGCCGCATTTTCCACAGTGCCTACGGTTTTTATGTTCAGCCATAAAGGAACCACACCTGGGACATTTCGGTTTCCTTCTCACTATTTCACCATTTTTAATTTTATAAAATTTCCATGCCTTACTTTCATGTTTACCCATTAAGAAACCCCTTTCTCCTTATATGTAAGAGAATCATTGCCATAACTTCTCTTTCTTTACGAAATAAATTATTTAAACTTTTTCCTTTGTATTTCTCCAAAGCAAAGAAAGGTTATATATTTTCCTTCTTTACATAAAAGGGAGAAAAGAATGGAAAAGGGGATTGACACCATAGTTGCCTGGGTAGGAAGCAGGGATGAAAAGATATTAAATTACGCTGTTAAATTATTGAAAAAAGGGGAACCAATAGTTTTCCCTACGGATACAGTGTACGGCTTAGGTGTAAACGCCATAAATGAGGAAGCTGTAGAGAAAATATATGAAGTAAAGAAAAGACCAAGGAATAAATGGTTGCCAATAGGAGTTTTGAACATGGAAATGGCTGAAAAGTATTCTTACTTAACTGAAACCGCAAAAACCCTCTTCAGAAGGTTTCAACCAGGTCCCCTCACAATAATTGTAAAGAAAAAGAAAAATGTGCCAGATGTCGTGAACCCTTCAAACATCGCTTTGAGGGTGCCTAATCACTGGATTCCATTGTTTTTAATAAAGAAGACCAAAACCCCCTTAATTATTACAAGTGCAAACATCACAGGACAACCTCCACCCACTGACGCGTATTCAGCATTTAAAATGTTGAAGGGGGAGGTAAGTTTAATCCTTGATGGAGGCGAAACAAAAATTAAGAAACCATCTACAGTGGTAGATTTAACAAAGGGAGAGATAAAAGTTATTCGAGAGGGGATAATAAAGAAGGAGGATATTCTTAAGGTTTTAAACAAAGAGGATGCAGAATGAAACCTGAAATAACTTGTCTAGGTATAGAGTCAACTGCCCACACTCTAGGGATAGGGGTAGTGTCCTCCCAAGGAAAAATACTTGCAAATGTGAAAACTTCTTATAGGGGAGAGGGGATCCATCCCAGGAAAGCTGCTGAAAATCATTTGTTAAATTTAAAAATTTTACTGCAAAAAGCTTTGCAAGTAAGTAAGAAAGGAATTGAAGATATTGACCTAATAGCATTTTCACAGGGACCAGGACTTCCTCCCTGCTTAAGAATAGGGGCAATAGCTGCTAGGACATTAGCCTCTAATCTAAAGAAGCCGCTAGTTGGAGTTAATCATGCAGTAGCGCACATAGAGATAGGTAAGTTAACTACTGGAGCCGTAGACCCTTTAATAGTTTATGTGTCGGGAGGGAACACTCAAATAATAGCTTGTAGTGAAAGGAAATACAAAGTTTTTGGTGAAACTTTGGATGTGGCTTTAGGGAATGCCATAGACAGTTTAGGCAGGATTTTAGGACTAGAATTTCCAGCAGGGCCAAAGATAGATGAATTAGCAGAAAAAGGAAAATGGATTGATCTTCCTTATGTTGTAAAAGGGATGGATTTCAGCTTTAGCGGTTTATTAACAGAAGCTGAGAGAAAAATAAAGAATGGCGAAAAAGTTCACGATGTATGTTTCTCTTTCGAACATAACTGCTTCGCAATGGTTACAGAAGCTTCTGAAAGAGCATTAGCATACACAAAAAAGGAGGAACTTCTCTTAACCGGAGGAGTAGCTTCAGCAAGAAGGTTACAGAAAATGTTGAAAGAAATGTGTGAAGCACGGGAAATCAGCTTCTTTGTCCCGAAAAGAGAGTATTGCGTCGACAACGGCGCCATGATAGCTTGGACAGGAATACTAAAATATTTATTTTCTGGGGGGATAACCTTAGATAAAAGCAGAATAAAACAAAAATGGAGAGTAGATCAGGTGGAAATAAAGTGGAGCAATGAAAGAGAAACACAGCTTAAAAAGAAAAAGGGAGAAATAATAGATGTAGGTGCAGAAGCGGTTATTTACCGGACTAAATGGCTCGGTTTAGAAGCAATAAAGAAGGTTAGGTTGAAGAAAGATTACAGAGACTCAGCATTAGATGCGAAACTGAGAAAAGCAAGGACACGTGAAGAAGCCATTCTGCTCCATAAGGCCAAACTTCTAGGTATACATACACCAACCATTTACGACGTAGATTTGAGGAGATGCACTTTAACAATGGAGTATCTGGAGGGACCTCCCCTAAGTAAAGTTTTAGAACAGTTAAATAGGACAGCCAGAGCTAAAGTTTCAAAAAAATTAGGGGAATACGTTGCTAAACTTCACAGTAAAGGGTTAATTCATGGTGATTTAACTACATCTAATGTAATCTTGCAAAATGGAACGATTTTTATGATAGATTTCGGTTTAGGTAAACACTCAAACAACATTGAGGATTTCTCAACCGACCTCTTTGTTTTAAAGAAATCTTTGGAAAATAACCACTGGAAAATTTCTGAAGAAACATTTAAAGAGATAATGGGAAGTTATAAAAAGAGTTTTAAAAAAGGTGATAAAGTCATTTTTGGAATGGAGAAAATATGGAGGCGGGGAAGATATCAAAAACGTACAAAATAAATTTTTTCACCAGTAACTACGGGAAATTTATTGAAATAAAGCAAGTATTAGCTCCTTACGGTATAGAACTTATCAAAATAAATGAAAAACCAAAAGAAATTCAAAGTGAAAAATTGGAAGAGATAGTTGAATACTGTGTAGCAGTAGCAAGGATGAAACATCCGGAACCTGGGTTTCTAGAAGATACAGGTTTATTTATAGAAGGTTTAAATGGTTTCCCAGGCCCATATGCATCCTTTGTATTCCAGAAGATAGGTTTAAAAGGAATACTTAAGTTGTTAAAAAATAAAGAGAATAGGAGAAGTAAATTCGTTACCGTGATCGGGTACTGGGATCAACAAATTAAAATAAAGCTTTTTAAAGGGGTAGTGGAGGGTGAAATAACAACTAAAATAAGAGGGAAAGGATGGGGTTACGACCCCATTTTTAAACCCTTAAAATCCGATAAAACATATGGAGAAATGACAACACATGAAAAGAATATTTTTTCCCACCGAGGAAGAGCTGCAAGGAAACTTGCTGAATGGTTAAGAGAAGAAAGAAACCTGAAGAGGGGAAGTTAAAAAAATTCCGTTTTTCACCCTTAAAGTTAGGTTTAAACGGAGGGACAAGGAGGTAAATTAGAAATGGCTAGGATGCATATAAGAAGGAAGGGTAAATCTCATTCAACAAGACCAGTAAATATTGCTTTACCTAAATGGTTAAAAGATAGACCTGGCATAAAGGAGGAAATTGACCAAATCATAACAGAACTTGCTAAAAAAGGCACTCCCCCAAGCAAGATAGGCTTGATACTTAGGGACAAGTATGGTGTGCCTTTAGTTAGAGCTATTTATGGAAAGAAATTGAAAAAGGTGCTGGAAGAGAAAAATTTAGCACCTCAAATCCCGGAGGACTTAATGAATCTATTAAAGAAAGCTGTACATTTAAACGACCACTTAAAAAAGCACAGGAAAGACTTACATAACAAAAGGGGACTTCAACTTGTAGAGTCAAAAATACAGAGACTTGCCAAGTACTATAAAAGAAGAGGAGTGCTACCTGCTAACTGGAGATACAGCCGAGAGCAGGCTTCAGTCATGGTGTCACGTATTTGAGCGATAGAAAAAACTTCATAGTTCTTTCTAGGGATGTAAGAAAGGAGATAGAGGAGGAAATAGAAGAAGGGAAGATGGTAAGGTGTGTATCTCATCTAGATTCAGACGGTTTATCATCTGCTTGTATACTATCTCATGCATTACTTAATAAGAAAGCCGACTTCCACCTTTCAATTGTGAAGCAGTTAAGCATTGAAGTAATAGGTGCCCTTACAAAGGAAAAATACGAAACATATATTTTCACCGATTTAGGAAGTGGACAGATAAGTCAATTAGAGGAGAGACTTAAGGGGAAAAAAGTTTTTGTTTTAGACCACCACCTTCCTGAAAAAGAAAGTGAAAAAATTAGGCAAGTGAATCCTCATTTTTTTGGAATAGACGGAGAAAAGGAGATAAGTGGAGTAGGAGTTACTTACTTTGTAATAAAAGAATTACTTCCCCCTGAAAACAGTAATGAATGGCTAGTAGTGGTTGGAGCAGTAGGGGACAGGCAGGATAAGGGAGAAAGAAACAGTTTAATCGGTTTAAACAGGGAAATTGTACGCCAAGGAGAAAAAACCAGAAAAATAAAAGAAGAGCTGGATTTAAATCTATTCGGAAGATACTCTCGACCCTTGCACAAGTCTTTAGAATATACTTTCCACCCTTATATTCCTGGTGTTTCCGGAGATGAGACAGAAGCTGTGGCTTTATTAAAAAAGCTGGGGATCAGATTAAAAGATGAAGAGGGTAATTGGAGAAGGTTAGTGGACTTAACTGCTGAAGAAAAGAAAAAATTAACTGAAGAGATAATAAGGAGGATTGCTGAAGGAGAAACTCCTTCAAAACCTTTAGATATAATAGCTACCCACTACATAAATTTAGTGGAGAAAGAAGAGAGACTTAAGGATGCAAGGGAGTTTTCAACCATTTTGAATGGATGTGGAAGATTAGGCAAGCCTGAGATAGGGGTTTTACTTGGTTTAAGTAGAAAAAGGGAGGTATTAGAGGAAGCAGACAAGTTAATGGTTAAATACAGGAAGGAATTAGCTGGTTACTTAAACAAATTAAAAAATAGCAAATTAGTGGATTCTAGAAACGGAATAGCAGTCATTAAACCTCAAGCTAATATAAAGGATACAATGATAGGCACAGTTTCATCCATTCTTTTAACTTCCCTAAAGGATAAGGGAGTTGTAATAGGTATAGCTGAAATGAATAACGAAACATATAAAGTTTCAATTAGGGCTAAACCTGAACTAGAAAAATTGGAGCTCGGGAAAGTTGTGAGAGAAATTACTAAAAAGATAAGTTGCTTTGGAGGAGGTCACAGGAAAGCAGCAGGAGCAGAAATAAAGAAAGAGAAAATAGGTATCTTTTTAAACGAATTAATGAAGGAAATAAATCAATTCCAACATTTTTAAGGAAAAGAGGAAAGAGAATTGGTTAAAGGAAAGGTAAGGGTGAAGTTAATTCTACCACGCGGAGAGCGGATGAAGAAGGTTGATATAGAGAAGATTAAAGGTATAGAAATAAATTTTTCGGAAACTTCCGAATTCGCAGAAATAAACCTTTATTTTCTAAAAATTGAACCTGAAACAATAACTTTCTTAAATAACTTCTTTACTTCATTAAGAGAGAAGGAGGAGTTGGTGGAGTAATGCCTGGCAGGAGAAGGAAAGTTGACACTTGGAAACTGAAGAAATGGTATGAGATTTACGCACCTGAAAATCTTTTCAAAAATATGAAAATAGGAGAAACTTTAGCGGATAAACCTGAGAAACTTGTAGGGAGAAGAGTGGAGATCTCATTGTTTGAATTAACAGGGGACTACCAGCACGACCAAATAAAGATAATTTTCAAAATCACAGATGTTTTAGACAGTAAAGCTAAAACAGAGTTCAGCAAGGAATACATAACCAATGCTTACCTTAAAAGCCTTGTCAGGAGAGGTACTTCTAGAATAGACGCTGAGATAAAGGCAAAAACGAAAGATGGATACTTTTTACATATGTTTGGGGTGGTTTTTACAGAGAAGAGAGTAATTAACTCGATTAAACACGCTATTAGGATGCTGATGAAGGATGAATTAATAAAGTTTGTTTCAAACTCAACAATAAATGATGTTTTTTCACAGCTTTTCATAAAAGAACCTGACACGTTTATAAATGAGTTAAGAAAGAAAGTGGATAAGATAGCAAGGATGAACAGGTTTGAGATCCGTAAGGTAGTTGTTTTAGGAAAGGAAGAAACTCAAGCTGCTTCATAAAGTTTAAGATTCTTTTTCAGGATTTCAATAAAATCCTTAACTCCTAAAACTTTAACGTAGGTGCTTATTTTAGGTCCCCTATTTCGACCTATTAGAACTATGTAGATAACCTTAAAAGCTTTAGAAATTTGTAAACTGTATTGACGTGCAATTTCAAAAATTAACTCTTGAACCTTTTCTGGTGAAACCCTTTCATTGATTCTTTGAAGCAGGTCCTTTAAGAAATTTATTTCGGTTTCACTTAACTTCTTTGGAGGAACTTCTTTCCTTACAAGGTCTTCATACCAGTTCAAGAAGAAATTGAACCTAGTTTTGATTTCAGGGTTTTCTTTAGAATAAAGCCTAAAAATTTCTATATTGAATTGTGACGAAATTAATTGAAGGAACAATTTAAATTTATTTTTTTGACTTAGTCCACTGGGTATAGAGGCAATTAGTTCTACTCCTGTCAAATAGGGAATGTGGACCCTTTGTTTAGGGGGAGGTTTGAGAAGGTTAGTGTACTCATAAAGTCTTTTTATTCTCACCTTCTCTCTTTCATTTTTGATTTGTGAAAGGTTAAAATACAGTTCTTCTAATTCATCAAATTCATCCATGTAAGTTGGGATGTCTTCAATCCCTAGTTTCCTGGTTCCTTGATAGCGTTTAAACATAATGAGCCTTAAAGATTCAGGGGAACCGTACCTGAACCAAACTTGTGGAGTAAATACATTACCTATCGATTTAGAAATTTTTTGGCCGGATTTGCTAAGGAATAGTTCATATCTTATCGAATTTGGAGGCTCTATTCCTAAGATTTCCTCAGCTATCTTTTGATTTACGATAAAGGAGTCCTCTATATCTTTCCCCCTAGCCTCGAAAACTATGTTGAAAGCAGCCCATCGCGCCGCAAATTCACTTTTCCAAGCTAATTTACCATTTCCCTCAACATAACTAGCTTCTCCTTCATAACCGCAACCTTTTACACCTTTGAATTCATTTGTGCATCTGTAAAGAACCTTTTTCTCCTTCGGCAAAACTTTATAGGCGAATGTAGTATAGATTCTTCCACAGTTTTCACAAACAGGCCAGTAGTAAACCCAGTTTTTCTCTCTTTTAGCTTTTGTTAAGGCTACATCTATTTCTCTCACTTTTTCCGCATTTAACAAAATTTTCTCAATGAATTTATCTAGGTAACCGCTTTTGTAAACAGCTGTCCCAGACTTGAAGATATATTCTATACCTAACTTGTCCAGTGCATCCAAGAATAAACTCTCTATATGTTCCCCGAAGGAATCGTGGCAATGGAAAGGGTCAGGAATGTCTGTAACTGGAAAACCTAAATATTTGTTTAGGGAGGAAGGCAAACCAGAAGGAACCTTCCTTAACCCATCTCTATCATCAGCATAAACTATCAACTCAGACTTGTATCCTTTATCCTCCAAAGCCAGTTTTACACCATAAGATCTCAAAGCATCGCTTACACTTCCTATGTGAGGGATTCCTGAAGCTCCTATTCCACATTCAACCCGTAAAACTTTAAGTCTAGTAATGTCATGTCTTTTAGTTATTATGTCATCAGCTATTTTATCTAGCCAGAAGGAATATTTCTTCTCCGATGTCATTCCCATTCACACAAGGAAAGTTTCAGGTTTTGAAGGCAATCTTTATAAATTAAACAAACTTTTTGGAAATGGGGGGAACGATTAAAAAAGAGAGCTTCTCCACTTTTAAACTTTGTTCTTCATTTACGAGGGAAAGAGAGAGTTGTGAAAAACTGAAAAGTTTTTAGTCTATTTTCTCCCTTTAGCTGAGACAATTTTTACTATATCCCGGTGCTTTAAAGCGTAGTCAGCTCCTACTCTTTTGTTATTCTCATTGACCAGCAAAGCGAAAAGGAACGTTTTTTCTAAGTCAGTATGGATTAACCCTGCGAACTGTTTCACTGTTGTACCTTTTGGAACCAAGTATACATCAGGTAAAACATTACCTTGATGATCTGTTAAAGTTTTTTCGTTTTCTACAGGAAAAATTGCTATGTAGTGGGCTGTTTCAAACACTGCCTTGTTTAAACATTGTTGAACACCTGTACTGCCCCATTTCCTCAGCACCCTCTTATCTATCAACTCTAACGCTTTCTTTATTTCAGTAGGAACTTCTTGTTTAATTAACTTAAACTTTTCCTCACCTGGAACATAGGAAATTATCCCTTTCTCCGAGGCTTTTCTCAAAGCTAACTCAGCTTCGGCTGAGGTGGGGATGACAGTGTACCCTTTATCCATTATTTTTTCCACGTTCACACTGGAGTTTTCCACATCGATTTTGTTAGCTGCTACGATGAAAGGCTTCCCGTGTTCAAGTAGTTTCCGTGCAAAATTCATTAGATCTTGGGAGGTCCAGTCCCTAGGTTTCTTATTTCTTAAACCTGTTTCATCTAAACTAGATTTAAGCGAGGCGCGTTTCAACCCTAAACCTGAAAGTTCCTGTAACAGGATTTCTTCAAATTTAGTTGGGTCTTTAAGCAGTTTCCCAAGTATTTTCCTCCAGTTTTTAATCAGTAAATCCCTAATCCAGAAGGTGAACTCATTCATTACTAAGTTTACATCTTCAATAGGATCATAAGTTCCTTTTTTACAAGGTTTTCCTTCTTCATCGGTTCGGCCAGATGCATCCACCACTAAAATGTTCACGTCAGCTTTTCGAAGGTCATCAAGAAACTTGTTTCCCAATCCCCTGCCCTTATGAGCATCCCTTACTAACCCTGCCACGTCGAGGATTTTAACAGGGATAAACCTGTAATTATTTAAGCAGAAACCTGTTTTTGGGTTACATTTCACACCATACTCTTTACATACGCACTTTATTTTTACATACCCCACCCCCTCATTTGCGTTAATGGTGGTGAATGGATGGGGAGCCACCTTTGCATTTGCGAGTGTTAAAGCATTAAAAAAAGTGGTTTTTCCCACGTTTGTTTTGCCACATAAACCCACTAACATTAATTACCTCCCCTTTTCATTTCCTTAACAAAAAAATTTATATTTAGAAGAGGAGGCAACATTATTGAAAAAGTTTCTCCTTTAAAGTGATGGAGGAGAAGAAAGGAAAAATTCAGAGCAATAAAAGTTTCACTAAAAGAAAAGAGGAGAGGAAAAGTGGGTTTCTATAGTTACTTAAATGAAGCATGGAAAAATTTCAAAGAAGAACCTATGATAAATCTTTATAAAGAGAGAGTTAGGGCATGGAGAAAAGAGCCTGTAGTTACTCGGCTAGATAAGCCTACAAGAATAGACAGGGCGAGAAGACTTGGATACAAAAGCATTCAAGGAATAGTGGTAGTGAGAGTCCGGGTTAGACGTGGCAACCTGCGCAAAGCAAGGCCAAGAATGGGGAGAAAAAATAAAAGAATGGGTATAAAACAAATAAAGCCGAAGAAAAACTTAGCAATGATAGCGGAAGAAAAAGCCAATAGAAAGTACCCCAATCTGGAAGTGTTAAACAGCTACTGGGTTGGTGAGGATGGCCAATACAAGTACTATGAAGTTATACTCATAGACCCTCATCATCCAGTAATAAAAAGTAAGAAAGGCTTTAATTGGATAAATAGACCTTGCCACAAGGGGAGAGTGTACAGAGGATTGACTAGCGCAGGCAAGAAAATGAGGGGGTTAAGGAGGAAGGGGAAAGGAAGCGAGAAAATAAGACCTAGCACAAGAAGCCACAGCCATAAAGGGAAGTAAGAGCTAAATTGAAACCTGTTAAAATTAGAGTGAGAGCACACGTCCATGCAACAGAGGATGAGAACAAAGTTTTGCAGGCGTTAAAGAATATTTTGCAACCTTTTCAACAGTCTCTCCCAGCAAAAAAGGAAAGAGTTTACGGGTTATACCATAACCCAATAACAGTTCTAACAGTGGAAATAAAGGATAGAGATCAACAGGAACAATTAGCTTCTATTGAGGAGAATTTGTTCAGGAGATTAGGAAGCAGTGGTATTAAGACATTAAAAAATACTCTTTCGAGAAGAGTAAGCCATAATACATTGTTTTTACGTTTAGATAAGCAAAAAGCATTTAGAAAAGAATTCGTTATAAGAGAGGAGGGGGATACTGTTAAAATTGAAATACACTATGATAAGTTGAACAGGAAAGAACTTGAAGAGAGGTTAAACAGAAAATGAAAACACCTCTACCAATTAAATCTACATGGATTGATCTACACATCCATTCAAACCTTTCAGTAGGTGAAAACACCGTGGAGGAAATTGTTGAAAACGCGAAAAAATTAGGTTTTTCAAACATAGCCCTAGCAGATGTCACTAAAGATAACATAAAAAAGGCTGGAGAGCTTCAAAAGGAAATAAAGATCAAAAGAAAGGTTTTAAATTACCGAATCCATTTAGCAGCAGACTTATTTGAAAACAGTTTAAAAGAGGCAAAAAGAGAGGTGGTGAGGGTTAGAAGACACGTCGATTATATTTCACTTTCCACAGAAAATTTAACAGTTGCCAGATGGGCGGCTAAATCCCCTTTGATTGATGGATTAGCAATTACTTCAACGAAAAGAGAGGTAATGGTTGACAAAATCACTTCTAGGTTCATGTTAGAAGGAGATACCTCCTACGAAGTAAAAACCAGTTTCTTAGGTTACTTAAGGGCTAGGAGAAAAGCTACTGTGCTTAGGAGGCTGATGCTTGAAATGAAAATAGTTAAACATTACGGTAACAAGATAATCTTCTCCTCCGATGCAAAAAATTTAATTGAAATGAAAACACCCTTGCAATTTATGTCCACGGCTGTTTTACTAGGTTTAGATTACAACTACGCAAAAAAAACAGTTTCCCTCTTCCCAGCTGAAATAATCAGCAAAAACTCGAAGAAAAAATCCGGTTAGGTGTTTCTTTCTGCCTAAAATAAAAATCCCAATTAAGTACCGAGAAAGAAGGAGGTATTTAGCATTCAAGTTGGCAACTCAAGAACCTGTTAAGTTTACTAAAAAAGAAGTTGAAAAAATAATTTGGGAAGCTGCCATCAATTTATTAGGAGAAATTAAAGTAGCTGACTCCGGTTTGTGGCTGATTGAATGGAATAACCTGGAAAACTTGGGAGTAATTCAATTTAACGCAAAATATAAATATCAAATAATGGGAGTACTATCCTTAATTTTCTCCTATAAAGGAAAAAGAATAAACTTAATACCTCTTCTACTAAGTGGGACAATAAAGTCCTTGAGGGAAAAGTTAAAAAAATAAAGGAAAGGAGGTAATGTACCATGTTCCCAGCTCAAACAGGTTATGATAGAGCAATAACCATTTTCAGTCCGGAGGGAAAACTGTACCAAGTTGATTATGCAGAAAAAGCTGTTAAAAGAGCTCCCTCTGCAATTGGGATAAAAACTCCAGAAGGGATCGTGTTATTGGCTGAAAAGCAAATAGATAAGTTAATGGAGCCTGAAAGCATAGAAAAAATATTTGTGATAGATGACCATATCGGTGCAGTGATGTGCGGACTTTATGGTGATGCAAGAGCACTAATTACTAGAGCCAGGGAAGAAGCACAATCCAACAAGTTAACTTTTGGTGAACCGATTAGTACCTTATTACTCACTAAAAGATTATGTGACTATATTCAGTTATACACTCAAACAGGAGGAGTTAGGCCTTTCGGTGTAATGTTAATAATAGGAGGAATAGATAATAAGTTAGAGCTTTATATTACCCACCCAAGCGGCGCCTTTTATGGTTATAAAGCTGTAGCAGTTGGTGAAAGAAGTGATTCGATACGTGATTACTTGGAGAAAACATATAAAGGGAACATGTCTCTACCTGAAGCAGTAGAGCTTGGGGTCCGATGTCTAAAAACTGATAAAAAAGAAGAGCTGCAACCTGAAGCTATTGAAATGGGAATTGTGAGCAAAAGAAGTAAAAGATTTGTTAAGTTATCCTTGAGTGAAGTGGAAGAAATATTAACCTATGCTGAAAAGAAAAAAATAAAAGAATTAGCTTCGTTACTGAAAAGAATAGAAGAAAGAGAAACAAAACATTAGAAAGGTTCATGAAGAGATGTTTATTAAAAATGAAAAGAAGCGAAATATCTTTAGCTAGATTGCAAAGGGAAGGGAAAAAATTCGAGATAATAATTGATCCAGTTAAGGCTTACGCCTACAAAAATGGGAAAATAAAAGATATTACATCAGTTGTGAGGTATAGGGAAGTTTTTTCAGATGCCAGAAAAGGGGAAAAGCCACCCGAATCGGACTTAAAAGAATTTTTTGGAACATCGAACTTTGAAGAAATAGCTGACAAGATACTAAAGGAAGGAAACATACAGTTAACTGAAAAACAAAGAAAGGAAATGATTGAAGGTAAAAGAAGACGAATAATTGACATAATTTCTCGGAGCTATGTTGATCCACGCACTGGTAGACCCCACCCACCTTTAAGGGTGGAATTAGCTTTAAAGGAAGCGAAGGTTAGAATAGACCCGTTTAAACAACCTGAGGAGCAAGTTAAACAAATTGTTTCACAATTAAAAAGGGTTATTCCTTTAAAAACTGAAAAAAAGAATTTGGTATTGTCAATCCCTGCAAAGTATGTAGGGAAAAGTTACGGCTACCTGAAAAATTCAACAGAAATAATTTCAGAAAAATGGTTAAATGACGGTTCATTACTGGTTGAGATACAGATTAACACAGCCTTGAAAGGGGAGTTCATAGCTGAAATAAGTAAAAGAACGTTAGGATCTGTTAAAGTGAGTGAGAAATGAGTAGAAAAACTTTAAAAGAAAATATAGAGTTAGAGAGCAGAGTTATAGTAATACCTGGACAGAAGATTAATCAGAAAGCAAGGAGAATAGATGAAAACTTATTTATTGAAAACGGGGAGATTTACGCAGAAAGAATAGGGCTTTTAAACGTGGAAAATAATAAGGTAGAGATTGTACCTTTAAAAGGGAAATATCTTCCTAAAGAAGGAGATGTTGTTTTAGGGGTGATAAAGGATATAATGCCTATGACGTGGGTAGTTGACATTAATTCTCCCTACACAGCACTTCTACCATTTTCAAAAACCACCTCCACAAGAAACGAGTCAGAAAAAATAATTACAGAGAAAATGTTCAAAGTGGGAGATTTGATAGCTGCTAAAGTTGAAATTTTTAAGTACGGAATAAACCCTATCTTAACAACCTTAGGTGCAGGTTTAGGAAAGAAAAGAGGGGGCAGACTTGTAGTTATAAACCCAACCAAAATTCCCAGAGTGATTGGGAGAAAAGGGTCAATGATAAGTTTAATAATGAAGAAAACCAATTGTGAAGTAACTGTTGGAAAGAACGGATTTATTCTAGTTAATTGTAATGACGCAAATAAAGAATTAATTGTTTATGAGGCTTTGAAAAAGATTGAAAGGGAGAGCCACATTAAAGGATTAACTGACAGAATAAATACATTTTTAGAAGAGAAAATGAAGTGAATGAAGAAATGAGCTATATGCTGGAGAAGAAACCTGAAAAATTATTTAGAGACGATGGTAAAAGACTAAGCGGCCGAGATTTATTTGAATTACGGCCAATAAAAATGAAAGTAGGGATATTAGAAAACGCGGATGGATCAGCATTTATTGAATGGGGAAAAAATAAAATAATAGTAGCTGTTTACGGGCCTAGGGAGATACATCCTAAACACATGGCTATTCCAACCCAAGCTAGGTTAAGATGCAGATACAACATGGCTGCCTTCTCAACATCTGAAAGGAAGAAGCCAGGCCCAGATAGAAGGTCAATAGAGCTTTCAAAGGTTATAAGAGAAGCTTTAGTACCTGCTTTACTGCTTGAGAAATTCCCGAAAACAGTAATAGATGTATTTATAGAGGTTTTGGAGTCAGAGGGTGGAACTAGGGTAGCGTCAATAACTGCTGCCTCGTTAGCATTAGCAGATTCAGGGTTACCTATGAAAGATCTGGTAACAGCTGTAGCAGCTGGCAAAATAGACGGCAAAATTGTTTTAGACCTGGACTCAGCTGAAGACATGTACGGAGAAGCTGATTTGCCTATAGCAATAATGCCTAGAAGAAAAGAAATAACACTTATCCAAATGGATGGAAAAATGACTCCCCAAGAGCTGAGACTAGCTTTAGGCAAGGCAATAGAAGCTTGTCAACAGATTTACGAAATGCAGAAAAGGGCGCTGCTGGAAAGATATAAAATTTAATTTAAAGGAAAAGAAAGGTGTTAAAAGAAAATGTCAGGAATAGCTGCCACCTTGCAAAAGGTATATATTAGAAATTTAGCAGAGAAAAACAAAAGAATAGATGGGAGAAAATTGAATCAGTACAGAAACCTCGAAATAACCCCTAATTTTATTTCAAAGGCCGAAGGGTCAGCAATGGTTCAGCTTGGAAAAACGAAAGTACTTGTAGGTGTGAAACTAGATTTAGGGGAACCTTTCAAAGATACTCCGGACAAAGGGGTTTTAATAACCAATGCTGAACTTGTTCCTTTAGCTTCTCCCGAATTTGAGCCAGGGCCACCGGATGAAAACTCAGTAGAATTAGCTAGATTCGTTGATAGGGGAATAAGGGAATCAGAAGCGATCAATCTAAGCAAGTTAGTGGTGAAAGAAGGGGAAACGGTGTGGATAGTTTTTATAGATATCCATGTTTTGGATCATGACGGAAACCTAATCGATGCATCAGCTTATGGTGCAATCACTGCTCTTTTAACTGCGAAGATGCCTAAAGCAGTAATTAATGAAGAGAAAATAGAAGTAATTGACGAATGGGCTCCCCTACCCATTGAAAGAGTCCCTATCCCTGTTACAGTAGGTAAAATAGGAGATAAACTGCTGATCGACCCGAATTTAGAGGAAGAAAACGTATTAGACGCAAAGATTTGCATAACCTTTGAGGAGGAAGGCAACATCTGCGCTATCCAGAAAGTAATGGGCTTATTCACGGAACGAGAAATAGAGGAAGCAATTTCATTAGCTGAAAAGAAATCTAAAAAAATTAGGGAGGAAATACTGGAAATTACCAAGGGAGGGGATGAATAGTGAAAAAGAAATCAAGCTCAAGGATAACAAAATCTTTTGGACCAAGATACGGGTTTAAACTGAGGAGAAAATATGGAGAAGTGGTTTTAAGGTACAAAACAAAGAAATATGAGTGCCCAAATTGTGGAAAAAAAACAAAAATGAAGAAAGTCTCCTTAGGAATATGGAAATGCCCTAAATGCAACTTCACCTTTGCAGGTGAAGCTTATAACCCTGAAGTATAGAGAATTTTTCTTTCTCCTTTAGGGAAGTGTTGTCGAGAGAAAGCTGATCATGGTTTGCATAATTACTACTTCCCGTTACCCCACTAGAAGAATTCGCTCCTTCACCAAAGACCTGAACAAAGCAATCCCTTTTTCAGTGAGGGTTTCAAGAGGAAAAAAGGGAATTAAGGACTTAACTGAATTAAGTTATAAATATGGTTTATCGCGTGTAATGGTTATAAGCAAGTACAAAGGGAACCCTGGCAAAATAAACTTCTTAAAACTATGCAATGGAGAATTGTCTTATTTACCCTTCACCATTTTAGTGAAGGGAGTTCAGCTTTACAGGGAAATCCCTGTTAGTAGAAGAATTCAAATTGATAAAGAAGAGATTGAATCTTTTTTACTTTTTTCCTTTAAAAAACAGGGTTTATTTGAGGAGTTAAATCTTATTTCAACAGCTTTTAATATACCCTACAAAGTAATTGAGTCATTAACTGAACTGAAAAATTTAGATTTTAGAACGTCATGTTTATTAGTGAAAAAGGATGCAGAGGTTAGAATTAGTTTTCACGATAGTGAAACCTTAAAGGAGATAGGGCCTAGGATAAAAATTAAAGGTATTCTTCAATGGAAAAAGAAAAAATGAAACCTAATTTTTTCAGTGAAATAGAAGTCGTTGATAAAGAGGAAATTATATCCCTCATTTTTGAAGTTTTAAACGTAGAGGGAGATATTGATAGGTCAAAAAGAGCTCAAGTGAAATTAATGAAGAGGAAAAATAAATTTTTCTTGAGAGTAGAAGCCAAGGATTTAGTTTCGCTTCAAACTTTCACATTATCCTTTTTAAGGTACATATACACTGTTTACAGTTGTTTGGAAGTTATAGAGGATGAATTAAATGCCAATTCCTAACCAAGTAAATAAAGGTAGTGCTTCACAGGTTTTAAGGGAGTTAATTATCGAATTGGAGAAAAATAGGAACCTACTTGAAAACGCGTTAATTTCAAAGATTCAACTTGAAAGGGAAATAAAGGAAACTGAAAACGCAATAGAGGAAACCGAAAACTTAGAAGAGGGAGGTTCAGTGTATAAGGTGGTGGGAAACATAATGGTTAAGAAAGGGAAGGAGGAAACTATAAACGAGTTAAAAGACCGCATACATGCCTTAAAAATCCGACACAAAGAAAACGAGTCAGTAATAAAAAAATTACAGACACGAATAAAACAGTTAGAAGAAAGAATAATGGCTGAGCAAAGGAGAATGAGAACTCCTCAACCTGTTTAAGAACTGAAAAAAGACAAGTCTGTGGAAGGAAATGGAACAAATTGAAGTAAGAAATGTTACTTTCAAATATAAAGGCAGCAAGAAGCCCAGTTTAAAAAACATAGATTTGAAAGTAAAAAGAGGAGATTTTGTTTTAATAATTGGACCAACTGGATGCGGGAAAACAACGTTGCTAAGGACGATGAATGGATTAATCCCCCATTTTTACGAAGGAGACATGACAGGAGACGTTTACGTGGAAGGGGTAAACACAAAAGACGTAAAAACATCTGAACTAGCTCAAAAAGTGGGTTTAGTTTTCCAAAATCCTGACAATCAATTCATAACACTCAATGTGGAAAGGGAAATATCTTTTGGACTTGAAAACCTAGGACTTGCCGAGGAAGAAATAAGGGGAATTGTTAGGGAAACCATAAAAGAGTTCAACCTTGAAAAGATCAAAGATAAACCCCCCTACGCACTTTCAGGAGGAGAAAAACAGAAAGTTATAATAGCAGCTATTTTAGCAATGAACCCGGACATTCTAGTTTTAGATGAACCAACAGCAAATCTAGACCCATTCAACGCAAGAAAAATAATTGATTTGCTTCATATTATCAATAAAGAGAAGGGAAAAACAATTATTTTAGTGGAGCATAGGACATATTACGCTGCAAGGTATGCAAACAGGGTTGTTGTAATGAGTAAGGGAGAAAAAATTTCTGAAGGCTCACCGAGGGAAGTTTTTCTGAAGGAAATAATAGAGGAGGTTGGTGTTTTCGTTCCCTTCCCCGTGAAACTTTATAAGTTTCTAACGTTAAATTGGAAACCCATCTCAACTGTACCCCTTACTGCAGAAGAAACTTTTAAGTTGTTAAGAGGAAGCAACGATGCCGGGAAAAGTTATCCAAGTCATAAATTTACATTTTAAATATTCTTTTGGAGGGGAAGTAATTAAAGGGTTAAATTTAGAGGTTGAAGAGGGGGAAATATTAGCAATAATAGGTTCTAATGGGGCTGGAAAAACCACGCTTATTAAACATTTAAATGGGCTTTTAAAGCCGACAAAAGGGAAAGTGTTCATATATGGAAAAGATACGGAGAAACATTCTGTAGCTGAACTCTCCAAAATCGTCGGACTAGTTTTCCAAAACCCTGATCATCAAATTTTTGCTGAAACAGTCGAAAAAGAGATAAATTTCGGATTAGAAAACTTGGGACTAGATGAAAGAGCTAGAAATGAGGTAGTAGACAGAATCTTGAAAGAATTCGAACTAGAAGTTTATAGAACAACTTCGCCTCACAGTTTAAGTGGGGGAGAGAAGAAAAAGTTAACTATAGCCTCTGTAGTTGCTATGGACCCAAAAATTTTGGTTCTTGATGAACCAACAATAGGGCAAGATTACTTACAACGCCTTAAATTAGTTGATTTAATTAAGAGGCTGAAAAATGAGGGAAAAACTGTTTTGATAGTTACTCACGATTTAGATTTTTTAATGGATATCCCATGCAGAGTAGTGGTGCTACATAACGGAATAAAAATAGCTGAAGGGAACAGAGAAGATATTCTTTGTCAAGAGGAAATACTTAACAAGGCATCTTTACTTTTCCCTCAACTAATTGAAATATCCACTAAAGTATTTGGGAGGCCTGTTTGGGTAAATAATGTGGAAGATTTGGGCCGCAAATTCATAAATGGAGTCAGGGGGTAAGGAGGGGAGATGTCATTTGTTAAAGCCTTCCTTTTCGAACCAGAAACTAAAACATTTTCAAAACTTGACCCACGCACAAAAATTATTTTTCTTACTTTCTTTTGGGTTTCCACGCTTCTCTTTAACCGAATGATCATTCAAATTATCCTTTTCACTTCCCTAGTTTTGATAGGTTTAATTTCTGGATTTAAAGAGAAAATTAAGGATATGGTTAAAGGAAGCTTAATTTTCACATCCTTAATTGTTGTAATAAATTATTTTTATTACAGCGACGTTGATGTGTCACTGGGTATGGGTTTACGTTTTTTGGTTCTTATGGTTTCTTCCTCTATTTTCTTTGCTTCAACACCTCCTGAAGATTTAGGGCTAATTTTTAACTATTTCAAGTTACCGTACAGTTTATCATTCGCTTTAGAAACCGCCTCCAGATTTATTCCAACAATTGCTTTAGAAGCTCAAGAAATAATTGATGCACAGAGGTCAAGGGGACTTGAACTTGATAAAGGGGGTTTTCTTAAAAGAATAAAAAACTACATCCCTATCCTTATACCTTTAATTGTAAACGCTGTTCAAAGAAGTTTAGAGTTGGCAGAATCCCTTGAATCAAGAGCTTTCGGCGCCAGTAACAAAAGAACATATTCAAAGAAATTAAAATTTAGCAAATTGGATTACTTATTCTCCATAGGGATGGGTATAGCGTTGGCGGTAATGATTTATTCCGCTGCTTTCTTAAAAATAGAGGAAATAGTTACTTTACATAGTTTGATTAAGGTTTTTTAAAGGGCAGTGGCTTCAAGAAGAAACCTTCAGTACTCTTCCTTGTGTAAAGCATATATCGAAAAACCTAACCCCACCACTAAACCTATTATAAACAACCCGAAATAGAATATTTGTTTAGCTATGTCTTCAGTGAATAAGAGTAAAAAGTAGGAGGTAAATGCAGACCCTAAGATTATTAACCCAATCATTAAAAGGATCCATTTACTCATCTTTTTCAACCTTCGTTTTTATTGGCTTTATGAAAACAATAAAATCTTTTCTCTCTTTCCAAAATTTTAGCTGGAAATAAGGTTTCTTTTTTCCTTAAAAGGTTCCCCTTTTTTGAGAGTCCCCCCTTTTTCCTTAAAAAATTTTCCGGTTTAGTAGTAATACCTACCTTGCTTCTTTTGCAACCTGTCCAGTTTACTCCCTGGTTTGTTTATTCTAGGCCTGTTAGTATCCAAATCTCTCCGAAAAGTTATTTCAAGGGAGGCAAGAAATTTATTCATTCCTTCTTCTAAAGGCAGAGGCGAAGAAGCAACTCCTCGCCTGGCAGGTATACCTGAAAAGACAATTAATCGGTCGCTAATTGAGTCAAGGAACAGGATGTCATGGTCAATCACCACTGCTGCTTTACGGCTGTTTTCAATAATTTTTCTAACTGTTTTCGCTAACTTTAAACGGATTTCTGAATCAAGGTAAGCACTTGGCTCATCTAAAAGCACAACATCTACTTCTCTAAATAAAGCCGCGACAACAGCTACTTTCTGAAGCTCTCCACCGCTTAACTCAGATAATTTAAAGTCAAACAGTTTCTCCAGGTTTAAAGGGATAATTGCTTGGTCATGGAAAGTTTTAGATCTAAATTCCCTCCCTAACGTTTCCTTAAGGAAGACTTGAACAGTATCTTCACTTTCAGCCTTTAAGTATTGAGGTTTATAGCTTACCTTTATGTTCCCTTTTACTTCCCCCTCATCTTGCTTAATTAAGCCTGCAAGTATTTTCAAGAAAGTTGTTTTACCAGTAGCGTTTCTACCCATAACCCCTATTACTTCCCCCTCAAAAAAACTTCCATTGTTCACTTTAAGTCCAAAAGAACCTAGTTTTTTCTTTAAGTTCGTGTATTCAACAAGCACTTTCTTTCCAGTTTCTTCAACTTTCCAGCTTTTCTTAGAGAAGATTACTTTCTCTCTTCTAAATCTTATGTTTTCGTCAGGAATAAAACCGTGCAAGTAAATGTTTAAACCAGTGCGTGATGAATGTACATTAGAAACTATTCCGTAAACGTTTGGTTTACCGTAAAATATACAAATGTAATCGCTTAGGTAATCGAGGATTGAAAGGTCGTGTTCCACAACAACTACGCTTTTGTTTTCACCCGCCAGTTTCTTTATTTTTTTAGCTGCATTAAACCTTTCTTTCACATCTAGGTAACTACTTGGTTCATCAAACAAGTAAATATCAACGTTCCTCAAAAAAGAGACTGCTATAGCTACTTTCTGAAGCTCTCCACCGCTTAAAACACTTATTTTCCTATCCAAGACTTCTCCTAGTTCAAATTCTTCCACCACTTTATCTAAGCATTTTCTTTCATTGAATTTTTTAAGCAGTTCCAAAACAGTTCCTTTGAACGTTTTCGGGATATCCGAAATATATTGTGGCTTAAGGGAAACTTTGCCTTCTCTGTAAAGTTTTTGGAAATAACTTTGCAGTTCACTTCCTCTGAAAAAGTTGATTATGTCTTCATTACTTGCCCCCTTTTCTAAATCACATAGATTAGGTTTAATTTTGCCTGAAAGAATTTTTAAGGCTGTAGTTTTACCTGTAGCGTTTTGACCCACTAACCCAGTAACTGCACCTTTCTTTATTACTGGTAAACGGTAAAGCTTAAACATGTTTTCACCGAAGCAGTGAACACATTGAGTTTCTAGTTCATCAGGTAAGTTAACTATTGAAATAGCTGAGAATGGACATTTTTTTACACATATACCGCATCCTGAACATAAAATTTCAGAGATTACTGGATATTTGTCTGTGAATTCAATGGTTTTCTTGCCTATTCTTACATCTGGACAATATTTTATGCACTCTCTACCACATTTCTCAGGTTTGCAAAGTTCTCTGTGAAGGACAGCAACTCTGATCAATTAGGGACTCCTCTGTTTTCAACCCAGCTTAGGCTTCCCCTTCACTTTTTTGTAAAAGTAAATACCTATTATAGCTGCAATTAACAAAAGAAGCAAAACTAATAGAGTTTTTAGGGTTGAAAACATGTTTAGCAAGGATTTTATGAAAGACCTAGACGTTACATTCAAAACTACTTGGTTAGATTCAACAGAGTATTGATTGTTCATATTATCCAAGTAAGTTACGTTCACTGAGAAACTGTACACTCCTTCACCTGGAAGATGTAAGTTAATTGGAACTGTTGATGATTCATTAACTCCCAAATTAGTTTTAGGGGATGTACCGTAGGTAATAGTTATTTCTGAAGGTAGAACAGGCTGTAAATCAATTGATTTGGCTTCGCTTAAACCTTCATTTTTAATTTTAAGTATAAGAGAGACTGTCGAATGGGATTCAGCATTTATCACGCTAGGTGTCAAAGTAGCTGTGAGGTAAGGTGGAAGGTTTACTTTAACCCTTTGAAAAAATTTCTTAGTTATGTGGTATTTTTCACCACCCCAGGTGTAGTTAAGTTCTAAGCTTAAGTTAAGTTCCTTTACAGGAAATGTTTTCACAACCCATTTAGAAGGTTGACCTGTATCACATGGCAAATAAAGAGTTGTGGAATATACTTTGTAGGAGGGTGCGAAACTGGTTAATGTTAAATGTAGAAGGACCTGTTTTTCGCATTTAAATAATTTGAAGAAAGAGAAGTGAAGGAGAAATTCTTTCTGGGAAGCTGTGACATTTAATGAAGGAAGAATTAAGCTTTTGATAAACTCGAAACAAGCCTTTGCTGTAGGAGTGAACGGCACCCCCTTTTCCCAACTTAGCTTAACAAGGTAAGTATTGTTTTCAGACAACACAGGTTGGGTTTCAGCGGAAAAATTCAGTTTAAGAGGTATGTATTCTTGGGGAAGATATACTTCAGTTAAAGAGAGCAGTGACATTAAGCTAGGTATTTTTGTTCCTAGTTTCCATTTAATAACAGAAGGGGTTACATTTAAACCGTTTGAAGCAATCCATGAAACTATTACGTGAGGGGTAGGTGAATAAACAATTGTTATTTCTGTTACGTTTACCAGTTTCAGAAACACCCCATTTAATGTTTCATTTGCATGCAAGTAATGATACTCTAAAACCCGCTCCCAAAAAGGCTTAGTGAGAGATTCAGGTTTCTCTGTATAATAGTAAAGTGTTCCTTTATAACTATTTCCAGAAGTGAATTTAATCAGTACAATGTTTTGCGGAGATGCTTGGGAATAGATAGGTTCCATTGATGAAGCCATAAAAAGAACTAGACAGAGAGGCATTAAAAAGAAAAAGGAAACATGTAAAAGCTTGAGTTTCTTTATCAAAAGATCACCTTTATTCAAAGGCAAAAGTTAACCTAAGGAACGTCTTAATTCCTTTTAAAATTTTTTTATAGAAATGGTTTACCCTAATTTAAACCTTTTCTTTTTCCCTTTTGCTTGTGTAATTTTGAACGTTGCTGAAAGCACAGCATATTCGATAACCATAACCATGAATCCAAGCATCAAAACCAGCATACTTCGCACCATGAACGGTGTTTTTATTATGATATAGTGGTTTAGGTTCTCACCCACCATTGAAAACTGAACAGACCCGTCAGGGCTTTTATATGTTTTCTTAACCACAGATATTGTTTGATTTCCAGGTAACATGCCTCTAAACCTTAGTTTAAGAGTCACTATCTGGTTTGGTTCAAGTCTTTTAAGGCTTAAATTAACGGTTCTACCTAATTCCTCTTCCCCCGGCCCCTCAATATTTATTAACTCAAGTCCTCTTGAGTAATTTATTTGTAGAACTACATCCCGGGCGTCTCCAGACCCTTTGTTCGTTATGTCATATTCTAAAGTAAATATTTCATCTACTTCCATTTCTTTAGGTGCAGATTGCTTAGTTACAGTTACGGATGCTTTAACAACTTTTATGGTTGCAATGTTAGATTTAGCTGTAGCGGAATGTCCCTCTGAATCTTTATAATTCACTACAGCAGAAGGGATTTGGCCTGCAAACTCATCAACAGCCTTAATAACATAACTGAACGATTCCTTGCCTCCAGCAGGGATGTTGCTGAAAGATTGCTGATATTTACCTGAAGTTAATTGGAACTGGCCAGGAATCGAGTCGAGAACTTCAACATTTAATGCCGGCCCCTCCCCGATATTATCTACTTCTATTGTGACGGTTACAGTTGAACCTAGACTTATTTGGGAAGCCGACAAATATTTCTGAACCGTAATCATTGGTTTTCCAGGTTTTATAACGGTGACTGTTGTGTTTTTTTGGCTTTCAAAAAAGTCTCCTCTATTATTGTAGTAACGGATCTTCACGTTTATGGTGTAGGTTTTAGAGTTGCCTTCAAAGAATTCGGGGACGTAAACAGTGAAAGGTAAAGTGAGAGTGTAAGCGGTAGGTATTGGGGTGTTTCCTTGAACTCTGATAGGTGTTGAGTAACCTAAAGCATTTGATTTTTCACCCTGCCATTCAAAAGTTAATTCAGAGGGGGCGGCGTCAACGTAGACGCTGGCATTGTAAGCTGAACCGTTACCTACGTTTTCAAAAGTGGCAGTGACTTGGGCTGAACCTCCAGGTTTAAGGTTAGGTACAGGAGTAATTGTTATTTGCATGTTCGGTCTTTCATAAGGCTGAGGAGCCTTACCTAAAGCTATATAAACGTCTTTGGATTTAGAAGTGGATCCCAGCATTTTACAAACAGTAGCTTTCCCAAGCATTTGGTTTAAAACAGAGACTGTTTCTGTATAAGCAGAATATGTCACTTTAAAAGTAACTGAAGCAAATTGCTGAGTCTCCACCATACATTTAAAAGTATATTTAAAGGTTTTAGATGCTCCTGCATCAAGAGAAGAAATAACGCCGTTAGTTGCGTCACTTTCCCCTTCAACCAATATGTAACCTAGTGGGGTGTAGTCTAAATTAAACTTTACATTTTCAATTTTTAAGTTACCTGTGTTGGTAACTGTAAACTTCACAGTTTCTGTGTCACCCGGGTTTTTCAGATTTATAGAGGGTTTATCCACGGTTAAGGTTACGTCATAGACAGGGGGCTCACAGCCCACAAATGAAATGTTGTAAATGTAAATAGAGTAGACAGGACCTACTTGGGTTATGTTCTTCGCTATTTGGAAATGAAATCTACAAGTTGCTGTTTGACTGGGGACCCATTTATCCTCTAGCCAAGGGAAACTGTACTGCATTGAAGGCCATTCAATTTGGAGAAAAGAACTTGTTCCTTCTTCTCCATATTTCAAGTAATATTTGGGAAGAGAGGTGTATGCTTCATAGGTGAAACGATAACCGAAAAATGAGACTGAACTATTGGGTTCTATTTTAAAAGCTAAAGGGTAGTTTCCATTCAAATAATTAACCCTTTTTTCAACCCTTAAGGGTTTAACTTCGTAGGGCATAAAAGCAAAAAAGGAAATAAAGACAATCACGAAAAGAAATAGTTTTTTATTGCACACCATTACTAAACACCGTCATTTTTTTAAAAAGGTACATCTTCCCCAACAACACCTTAAAACTATTCTCTTAACTTCTAAACTTTGTGAGAAGTTGTTACCTTTACAATCGCTTTCTCTTTTTAAAGGTTATTTAATGAATTGAAAAATTCATTTTCGATAGACAACGAAATATGTAACCCCCGAAACCGCCTGCATAAAAATTTTAAAATACAAAGTTCCTCCTAAAAACAAAACAAATTTTAAAGAGGGTTTTTAGTTATTACTGGAGGGGAGTATTTTCGAGAAATGTAAAAAGCAAAGGAACCAAAGGGCTCGTAGCGCAGTCAGGATAGCGCACCGGCCTTCTAAATAATGGGGAAAGCCGGTGGTCGCGGGTTCAAATCCCGCCGGGCCCATTTTTCATAGGCGCAGCAAAGATGAAGAACTAAATAATTTTTGGAAAGGCAAGCCTTGCTGGAAATCCATTAACAGGATTTACTTTTTTTACCCGAATAGGGCAGCTAACCCCTCTACTGATTCTTCAGCCTTCTTTTCCTCTTTTTTCTCTTTTTCCTCGGTTTTTTCAGGTTTGGCTTGTGGTGTTGTCGCCATAGTGGCTTGTACAGGGGTGAATGTTGCAGCTTCAGTTATTATTTTGTCTATATCTACGTCTTTTAAGGATTCAGCTACAGATTTTGCTAGTGCTTCCTCCGGGTCAGCTCCTGCAGCTTTCAAAACAGCCATTATAGAGTCTGGAGTTATTTCCTTTTTTTCTTCGTGAAGTAGCAGAGCTGCGTAAATATAACTTTGCTTCATTTTTTCACCTCCATTTCCTTACTTGTTTTTCTTTCACAGGAGAGGAATTTAAAAACTTTTCTTTATAGAAGGCACTTTGAAGAAATTTTAAAAGGAGAAATTTTTAGTAAAAGAGGAAAACACGTGATTCACTCCTTTCTGGGTATGTTTCTAGCCAATTCTTTGGCTATGGCAAACGCCTTCATTATTATGAAGGGAGCATTGTTTTTTGTAGGGATCGAAAGCTGGACAGAAAGATTCAGGCTTTTAAGGTATGCCTGGAAGACTAGTATAGGGGCTGAATACTTGGTGGGTATTCCCTGAGAGACAGCTAAAGTTAAGTTTTCTTTGAAAACTTCCAGTATTTTTTTCTTCAACAAGTCAGGGGTTATTTCAACTGCTTCAGGAGGATATATTACTCCTTCTCTATCTATAGCTGCTTTAACTTTAAAAACAGCTTTCACCGGCTTTATGCCCAGGGCAGCTAGTACATCTGCAGCATTCTTAGAAACTTTTTCTCCCTTTCTCACGATCACTTTTTCCTCTAAAACATATATTTTCCCCCCTTGAATTTTTGTTTTTACACCTAGGTCACTTAGTTTAGTCATTATTGGTCCGGGTGTAAGGTCGGTTATTCCTTCTGGCACGGAGATGTCTTCAGTTGCTATTTCCCCAGCTTTGACAGGCATTGACATTGGTTTTTCTTTCAAGTAAGAGTAGAGTTTAGTGGGGTGCAGATTTGTGAAGAAAAAAACATTCTGCCCATGCATGTACTCACTTAATTTTTCTTTATAATTAGGCTTAACTTTGGACAGCGCAACTTGAAGCAGGGTATTCTTTGAAACCTTAATTCTAGCTTTACCTTTTAACCTTCTCCTTGTTTCTTTAAAGTAGTTGGAAGTGAACCCTGTATAAGTTGCTATCAGTAATGAATCATATTCGTTGATTAATTTTTCAAGTTCTTTTACCTTCATTTCCTTAAGTGGGGAGTGTTTTCTGTTAAGTATTTCTCTTTTGATTTTTTCCAAAAATTTTCACCTTACGGGTAGATTTTAACAGGTTTTCCCATTGTTGTTTTAACTAGAACGGTTCTTAAGTTATGTTTCAGATCGAACTTAGTGGATAGAAGAGAAAGCACTGCTTTAATGTTTTTGACTATTTCCTCTGTTTTCATGTTTTTTGTTCCGACTGGAACATGAAGAACTGGTTGTTTCTTAAGGGATAAATTGACTGATTTTCTAAGAGACTCTATTCTTTTTTCTATGTCTCCTGTGGGTGGGAAAGGTATGGGTGTTTTTCCTCTTGGGCCTAAGAACCTACCTAAGTATTTCCCTATAGTAGGCATAAAATTGGATTGAACAATAAAGAAGTTGAATTTTTTCACAAATTCCTTGGCTTTTCTAGGGTTAGAGGCTAGGGAAGAGATTTCGTCAGGGTCAAGAGTAAAAACTCCTGCTTTCTTTGCTCTTAAAGCCAAGTCTCCTTTAGCCACTACACAAATTTCAACTTTCTTATTAAGTTTGTATGGAAGTTCCAAGATTTGACTTAACCTATTGGTGGTCTTTCTCATATCTACCCCTTTAAGCACCACTGTTAAGTCGATGCTTTCGGTGAAGTTCCTTTCCTTTGAATTTTTCTTAGCCTCCTCCACTGCATTTTTCAGTGCTTCCTCGCCAAGGCTCAAAATTAACACCTCAATTTTTTTTCTCACCTAGATTTAAACTAGTTCTAGAAGAGAATCATGTAACCCTTCATTAATTTCTTTAATAACTTTCTTTGGGGATTTACCGTCAACTTTAACCCCCATTGAAACAGCTACACCTAACACGGTTTTAACAGCCGCTTTTAAGTCTGAAACGAACATGTCCCCCATTTTTTCCTTAGCTATTTTAATTACTTTCTTTAATTCAACGTTTTTTTCTTTACCAGATTCACTTATTTCTTTTTTGAGAAGAGCTGAAGTGGTAGGCAAACCCACTTCTATTTCATATTCACGCGTTTTCATATTTACGTAAAGAGTGACAGGGATCTTCATCCCCAGAAAACTCTTTGTTTTATTGTTTATTTCTTCAACTACTTTACTAACGTTTAGTTTCATTTGGCCCAATGCAGGGCCTAAAGGTGGACCTGCTGAAGCTTTGCCTGCTTCCACCAACAATTTAACTGTTTTTATGTTCTCCATTCCCAAGTCACTTTCTTAAAAATTCCTCTCCTGCGAAACACTCCCATTTATTGACGAACCCTTTTATTTTCCAAATCCCGGAAAAAATGAATCTTCTCCTTTCAAAAAAGCATTCCCCTTTTAAAGGAGAAGAAAAATTTTCTTCACATTTTAAACAAGGATTATTCCTGCTCCTTAGGTTTTTCCTTCTTGACCGCGTCACCTGGCACAGTAATTGCGACTGGAACCAATGATTCAAACAGTTCCACAGTAACCTCATCCCTACTTTTACTTATAGACACTACTCTTGCCTTCTCACCTTCAAATGGACCAGTTGTTAACTTAACAACATCCCCTATTTCCAGTTCCTCAATGTATGATTTTCTTTTTAATAACTTAGCAACTTCTTCCTCTTGAAGAAAGGTGGCTACTCTCCCTTTTACGTGTGGAACGTTAGTTATTAATTTATCAACTTCGTTTATGGAGTTGGCTTCAACTATGACATACCCCGGCAGCTCATCTAATGAAATTATGGATTTTATTTTTCCACGCATTCTTTCAGCTCTTTTTGCAAGTATTAAAGAAGTTGTGTTTTCTTGTGACTTAGTTACCCTTACCAAATAAAAATTATTCTTTTTAGGCATAGAACATTCACACAGGTGAACCGCTAAGTAAATTAGCTATTAACCTAATAGTTAACCCTATCACTCCAAGCAAAGTTAATCCTAAAAGGCAAATCCCAGAAATTTTAAGAAATTCATTCCTTGCAGGTTTAGAAGCTTTTTTCAGAGCTCTTTCACATTGAACAATGAAATCTTTAATTTTGTTAGGTAGAGACATCTTTAAAACCCTCTTAAATTTTTAAAGAGATTCAAGGTCGATCCCTAAATCTATGCTAGGTTTAGGTTTAGCAACTACCTCCTCAATCTTTATGTTTAAAAGTTTAACGCCTGTGATTATGCTGAACACTTTTGTTTTGGAGCTGTCATCTTCCACGATGTTTGCTCCCCATATTACTTGGGCGTTTGGATCAAGCTGGGAAACTACGCTTTCAAGTAAACTGCTGATTTTTTCTATTTCAACACTTGACGAAGTTTTAATAAATAAAAGCGCCTTTTTTCCTCCGGAGGTTTCAACTTCTATGAGGGGGTTAATCAGTACTTGCTTAGTTATTTCTTCTAACTTATTAAAGTCATTAATTTCAAGTGAAGTAAAAGTGGATATTCCCCCTTCTTCAAGCACCGTCCTTAAATCAGCGAAGTCAACATTTATGGTGGTGGGGGCTTCAATTATTTCAACCAAGTTTTTTATTAAGTCTGTCACTGCTTTATTGGCGTAGTAGATGCCTTCTTTCAAGGAGATACCTGGTTTAAGTTCAAGAATTTTGTCGTTGGGAATCAATACGAAAGTGTCAGAATTTGTTAAAAAGTTTTTTAAACTGTTCAAAGCTATTTCCTGCCTTTTAGCTCCCTCTACAGAGAAAGGGAAGAAAACTATGGTCATCACAACTGAACCGGATTCCCTAGCTAAAGATGCAATTGTAGGGCTTGCACCTGTGCCTGTTCCACCCCCTAAACCAGCTACTATGAAAGTGAGGTCTGCTCCTCCCAATGCCTCCCTTATTTCTTCTTCATCCTCCTTTACCGCAGCTTCACCAATAATTGGGTCACTGCCAGCTCCTAAACCTCCAGTTATTCTTTTCCCTATCAAAATTTTAGTGTCAGCATTTATTTTAAGAAGGTCTTGTGCGTCAGTGTTTATGCTGATTGTTTCAACCCCTTCCAGTTTATTTTTTTTGATTAAGTCAACTACGTTTCCACCTGCTCCTCCTACACCTACAACCACCAGCTTCGCCCGGCTTTCACTCAGTATTTCCTCTAATTCTTTATTTGTGACACCATATTTCTTCTGATTTTCTCTCAATATTTTCCACCATCAAAAATTCATCGGTTTCCGAATTGTAGTTTCAGTTCTTGAAACTTCTTTTTAAAAAGTGAAACGTTTCAAACTTTTAAGGGTTGGCTTCTTTTTAAATTTTTAACAAGTATCAAACAGATTATAGGTTGACAATTGTTTATGTTTCTTTCGACATAAAGAAAGTTCTAGACCAAGAGACTTAAAATTGCCTTTTCTGTATGTAGACGGTTCTCGGCTTGGTCAAAAACAACAGAGTGTAAGGGGTCGTCTAAAACGTCTGAAGACACTTCTAACCCTCTATGGGCTGGAAGGCAGTGCATAAAAATAAAATCCTTTTTCGCAAATTTCAGCAAATCATTATTTACCTGAAACCCTTGAAAATCCCTCAATCTTTTATCTTTTTCTTCTTCTTGACCCATGCTTACCCATACATCTGTGTAAATCACTTCTGCATCAGTAACTGCCTCCTCTGGAGAATTTGATACCTTAATTTTAGATCCTGTCTCGCTTGAGAATTTATTTGCTAACTCAATAACTTCTTGTTTAGGTTCATAGCCGGGGGGAGTGGCTACCATTAAGTTTATACCTGTTTTAGAGGAAGCTATCATTAAAGAGTTGCAAACGTTGTTACCGTCCCCCACATAAGCCATTTTTATTCCTTTCGTCCTCCCCTTTTTTTCAATAATTGTTAACAAGTCGGCTAAAGCTTGACAGGGGTGGTAAAGATCTGATAAAGCATTTATCACAGGCACAGTGGAAGAATTAGCCAATTCAAGTAGTGTTTGGTGACTATAGACCCTAGCTATTATGCCGTCTACGTACCTACTTAAAACCTTCCCTGTGTCGCTGACCGTTTCACCCCTGCTCAACTGGGTGGAAGACTTATCTAAATAAATTGAGTAACCAGAAAGCTGATTTATTGCAACTTGAAAGGAAACCCTTGTCCGGGTAGAGGGTTTTTCAAAAACTAAAGCTAAAGATTTATTTTTTAAGATGTTACTTACTCTTTTACCGGTTAGGAATTCTTGCTTAAAAGAGATTGATAACCTCAATAGCTTAGTGATTTCTTCTATTGAAAAATCTTTTAAAGAAAGAAAATCTTTTCCTTTCAACATAGATTGAAACACCCTTTAAATGGAGAGGTAATGTTACAAAATTTTTAAATTTTTCCTCCTCTCAGTATACCTTTCTAAAAATTTAAAGAAAAAGGAAAAGAGGACTGAAAATTGTGGAAAGAGTTAAAGAATCCCTTAATTTCATTCAAAGAGAAACTGATTAAGGTTTTACTAGAAGAGAAAATTACTGAAAAGAAATTTGAGGAAATATTTGATGAAGTGGAAATAAAACTTTATTCAGCAGGGGTCTCCTATGGTACATGTAAAGAATTAAGAGAGTGTTTAAAAAGAAAGATTGTGGATTTGAAGGTTCCCAGGGGTAAAAGAGAAAAAGCTGTTTTTAATATTATGAGGGAGGAGCTGTTAAGGATTCTACAAACACCAGAGATAGATTTACCTAGTGAAGTGGGTAAAAAGGGGGGAAAACCTTACGTAATTATTTTTGTAGGCTTCAATGGAGTAGGGAAATCATTATCTGTAGCGAAAACAGCAAAATACCTGAAAGAGAAGGGGTTCAGGGTGTTAATTGCAGCAGCTGACACATTCCGTGCTGCAGGGATAGAACAGATGTGTAAATATGCAGAAGCCGTCAAAGTACAAGTTGTTAAACAAAGAAGAGGGTCGGACAGTGCAGCTGTTATATATGACGCTATAGAAAGAGCCAGGACTAAAAGATTTGATGTTGTATGTGCTGATACAGCGGGTAGAGCTCATTCAAACGAGAACTTACTTGAAGAACTGAAAAAGGTTGTCAGAGTTAACAATCCAGATTTAAAAGTTTTGGTTATTGACGGGTTAGCGGGAAACGATGCAGAGGTACAGTGCAAATTTTTCGATGAAGCTATCCAAGTAGACTGTGCAGTAATTACCAAAATAGATGCCACTGACAAGGGAGGAGTTATTCTCACAGTTGCAAATACGCTAAAGAAACCTATTTTGTTTTTAGGGTGTGGACAGGGATATATGGACTTTATCCGTTATGAACCTGAAAAAATAATTGAAGAGATTATTTGAAAGGAAACACTTTATGTCTGTTTCTGGCTCAATCGACTAAGTTTAGCGTTCAACTGATCCAGTAGGCTCATGTAATTGAGAAGTTGGCTTTGATACTTTTGAATAAGTTTATTTACCTCATTTAATTGTTTCGAAAGATACTCCAAAGCTTTTTCTTTCGACTTAGTAACATAAACATTAGCTCCAACATTTATTAGGAACTTGTCTTCATGGAGGGGTTTAGTGAAAGCGTAAACACCTGAACCTATTGAAGACAGAGTCTCTCTATTTATTTTCACTTCTTTTAAACCTAACAAAGTTAAGCTTAACTGATTCCTTAGAATATTCATTCTTCGGATTTCTTCTTGTAAGGAATCCACCAAAGCTTGTATATATTGGATTTGTGGGATTATTTCCCTTTCTGCTAATTTTTCGGCCATAAAAGCTTCCTCAACCCTCTTTTTTCTATTCCCTTCTCAGAAGCAACTCTTTAAGAACAGGGTCAGTTAACTCCTCTCCACTTATAACAGCAACCTTTTTGATTTTAATCACTGGCTTTTTAACCCTGTGTTTACTTCCGATATTGAAACACAGTTTCTCTACTGCTTTTTCTTCTGAAACAGCACTTACCTCTTTTCTGAAAAAAACCTTCTCTTTATTTTTTTCAAAATACCCTTCTATTCGATAAAACTTTACTTCCTTCATTGAGATCCCCTCTTCACTTTTAAAAACTATAGAAATGATAAACCCTTCTCCAGAAGGGAGAGTTCGTAACCAGTTGTTTTGAAACTGGTTAATCCACCTTTAGAGTTAGCCACTAACCCTAAAGAAGGGAAATTTCCTCCTGAATTAACTGTGCATTTAGGTAAAGCGAAACCTAGGAAAGATTCTAATTTTTTTTCGTTGTCTAAAGTAATTAAGGGAGAAACCACTCCTCCTTTGTCGGTTACAACAACCATGGACCCTATTAGTGGCTGATCTCTTTCTTCCCAGATTAAGAAAGTCTCCATTCCTAAGAAATTCAATATTTCATTTACTTTCCTTTTCAGTACATTGGAAATAATTAGATGGGAATTGTTCAAGATTATGAGGTTACGGAGAACAGTGTATTTAGTGTTTAAAACAAGTATTTTGCTGTCGGTTTCTTTCTTTATGTTTTCAACTTCATGTTCAGTTACAAGGTGGGGTAGAATGAATCCGTAAGAGTTTGAAACAGTTAATATACCTAATAAGTAAGTTTCCATGATTGTTGCTTCAACCACCTGTGTTTTCAAGGTTTTTTCAATTAATTTCTTTGTTTTCTCACTTGTGGTGGGGGGGATGAGTGTATAATCTTCATTTGTGGAGAAGAAAACCCCCACGTAAGGTTCACCGTGGAAATGCGTTTGGCTGATCATGGCGAGTAAGCTACCTTTGAATTATTTTTCAGCAAGTTTAACTGTTACCCCTTCCTCTTCTTCTTTCTCTTTTTTTCCTTTACTGAGTTTAACTGAAACCTTTACTTTTCTTGGAATGTTCCTTATTCCCCTTTTCCAAAGATATTCGTTAAGGGCAGGATCTATTTTTATTTTTTCCTCTTCTTCCTCTTCTTCACTCTTTTCCTTTAAATGTTTCCTTAAATGTCGCTCAAGTGATTTTTTAAGGTATGAAACTGCCCTTTCAGCCCTGTTACTTCTCGGGTTTCGAGGTATTTTTAAGGAAATAATTATTTCTTTCTCCTCTCCTTTACTCATTTTTTTCAACCTTTTCCCTTTGTTCAAACTTTTAACCTTGACCTTCTCCACTGTCTCCTTTTATAATTTGTTGTTACTCTCCTATTTGTTTTAAGGATTACCCAAATAGGGACTCTGCTGTTTTGTCTCTCCTTTTTCAGTAGCCTCAGCTTCTTCCCTAAAGGTTTATTTCTGGACAAAAGTAACACCTCCACATTTTTGAATAAGAAAGGGTAATTTAGGACCCTTTTTATTTGTATTTGATCTTAACTTCTTTCCTCTGTTTTTGGATAGAGTGAAGGATTCTTTTTAATTGTTCATCTGAAACCCTATTTCTTAATTTACCAATTGAGTAGAGCTGAATTAGTTGGGATTCTATTGTTTCAGCTATTTCAGGCTTAACCATTTTCACGTTAGCCAATCTTTGCCTAGCTTCAGGTGTCAAAATTATTTTCAAGATCATCCTTTTCTGCTGCTCGATTTGTTTCTGCAACTCCTTTTTTCTTTCTTCTTCAATCAGTTTTTGTTGAAGTTCAATTAGTTTCCTCTTCTTAAGCTCCTCAAGTTCGTCGCTCATTCTCAACACACCCTCCTAAGCGCTTCTTAAACACTTTAAATCTTTATTTCCAAAACATTTTTTGCGTTGAAATTTAGATAGTGTATTCCATCTTTTTTCTGCTGGTGAGTTCTTTCATTACCAGGTAAGAACTTGAGTCAACGAAAGATTTTCCCTTGTCACTTATTGTTCTCCCTAGTTTTCTCCCATTTACTTCTTTGAGTTTTAAGAACCCTGCAGCCTCTAATTGTTGAAGAATCGTCCTTATAATTTTTCCACTTCCTTTGTAGAAGTGTTCAGGTTTAGAGCCTCTGTTTTTCCTTCCTCCATACAAAGATCTCAGCCTTGAAACTCCCATAGGCCCCTTTAAGTAGAGTTTCCGCAGAATTGAAGCTGCGCGTATGTACCACCAATCCGGGTTTGAAGGCCTCCTTTCCTTAGAAACGCCTGTCTTGACAAAGAGACTCCATTCAGGCTGCTTTATTTCTGGGATTTCCTTCAATTTCTCAGCTAATTTCTTGATCAGTAGGTCTGCAGGTACATCTGTAATTTTCACCATTTTCTAATCCCCTTTTCCATTTAAAACTCTTTTTCTTTTTAAAAATTTTTCAAAAATGTGTTAAAGGCATAGAGGGTTTAGAGCCTTATGCTTTTCTTCCTTCACTTTTTACTACCTTTTTTCTTGTAAGGGTATCGTGTGTAGCCACCACATTCTAGGCATTTAATTGTAACATGTGGAAACCTGTTCTGGTTCAGTCTCACGGTTGCGTTGAAACCTAGAAAAAGGAATTTTTTGCAATGTTTACAAATTCTTTTTTTCCACTTCTTGGGGAAGGGTACTCGTGCCTTTAAAGAGATTTTCCAAGCTGCCTTGTAGTATTTTTGAGCAAGGTGAGGCTTTGTTTTATGTATTTCCTCTGCTAATTTCATTAAAATATTTATTCTTTCCTTCGCTATCTTTCTTGTTCGTAAACTCAATCTTATCCACTTCCCCCTTTCTAAAAGATTTTCGGGTTTTCCTCTTTTAATTAATCCTTTTCTAAAAAGTGGATAAATTGTTAGTAGTGGAGTAAGGATTGGCAGTAGGAGCAAAGCACTAAAGAAGTTACTGTCCAGGTTTGCAGGGGGTAATTGCCTAAACTAAATAATTGATCTATTACTTCCAAGGTTTCGCTGCAGAAGTTGCCGTGAGGAAATCCCCCAACAATTACAGCTACGCTTTTTTCCTTATTTATCTTTCCAAAGTATTTGAAGGGATTAATAACTTTTCCTTTCCGGGATAGACCGATAGTTATGTCTGGGTTGATCTCCTTTTTTAAATCTGCCAAATTCTTTTTCTTGATTAAAAATAAAGCTTCTTTTTTTGGGGGGACTTGTCCTTCTTTGAAAAGCTGCTGCATCAACCCCAAAAATCTGTCGTAATGTTTAGGTGGCCTAGTTCCCGGGTTTACATATATTACTTCGTTGTTTAAGGTATGTATGTAAGTTCTTAATTTTCCCACTTTATTCACTAAACTATCTTGTGTTAAAAGGAGGAAGAAATGGACAATGTCAGGTCTGCCTCTTTTATGTTTAAAAGGGAGTTTTTTAACAGCTTCGAAATGATAGCTTGTATCTAAAATAGCTTCTTTAGGCTTGATTTTCCTTTTCCTACAATAACTAACAACTTGAGGATGGTTGAAAAGGGAGAGAGGTACCTTTTCAAGGGAGGCTTCAGCCAAAACAAGATGCAGCAAAACATTGCACCCTTTTCGAAAGGAGTAGATGCGCCCGGCGGGATTTTCAGATTACTTCATTTGAACCCGCGTTACAGGCTTGGAGGGCCTGTGTCCTAGTCCCTTAGCGGCTTAAAAACATTTTAAGCCATGACTAGACGACGGGCGCTTTTTTAAAAACTCAAACTGAAAAGGCCTTTTCTGTAAAGATTTTTAAGCTCTCCACCCTTTCTCAACAATAAAGAATAGCCTTGAATTTTTAAAGCTTTACGTTTTCCTTAAGGAATCAATTCTGAAAAAAACTAGGTTCCAAGGGCTGAAGCAGCAATTTAAGGCTTTTCCACCTAAAAAACCTTTTTCATGTGTATGAAAAAATGCAGCCGGCGGGATTTGAACCCGCGTTGGGAGCTTGGGGGGCTTGGGTTCAATGAATCTCCCGTCCTACCTGGCTAGACCACGGCTGCACCGCTACATTTCTATATCTTTGTTAATGTTTTTTAAAAGTTTATTTTTCACCTAAAATTAGTGCTCTTACCTCATTTGCTGAAGCAGGTGTTCCGTTTTCGTGTTCCAGGGAAACAGTGTTCATTAGTTCTTGTAGTGGTTTGTTAGAGTACCAGGGAGCAGGTATTATTTTCCCTGAGAGTGGATGTTGGAAATATAGGGCGTATGATTGATGTTTTGTGCTGTAGACAATTTTTGGCTTTAGGTTTTTCAGAAGGAAGTAGTTTAGCAGGTCTGTAGCTGAGAAGAGTTTTGTGTAGGTTTCCCCTTCAACTACTACTGAATGTTCCCTTAATATTATGCCTGTCTGTTTCGCTCCTCCTATCGGCCCTATTAAGTAAATTATGGGAGTTGTTTCATTTGCCTTGCTTATGTTTATATCTTTTGAACTGTTTATGAGTAGGGTTCCTTCCTCCACAGTGTATTTTAGATTGGAGGCAAAAGGCAGTATGTAACTTATGCTTGAAACAGCTAATGTGTAGTTTAGTTTTTCTTTCCCCATTGATTCAGTGGCATCTTTTTCGTTTATTAAAATAATTATTTTCTCTATTTTTGATGGAGGATTGTTTAGAGGGTTCATGTTGTGTTTGTAAGTGAGGTAGTAGGTTGAAGCTGCAACTAAAAAAATTGCAGCCAAGGTAAGAATTACTTTCCCCCTTTTTTTAACCAAGTCTTTCACTCCTCTTCTTTCTTCTCTCCTTCATTATTAAGTGTTTTGGAGAGTAAACTTTCCTTCTCTTTTCCTTCCTAGCTTTTCTTATTAATAAAGCTGAAACAAGGAGTATTAATGCAATAATGGATGCTGCCACTGAGATTTCCAGCCACATAGGTACTGTTATGTTTACTTGGAAATCTGTTGAGCTCTTGTATGCACCTTCTACGAATCTGCCGTTTAAATCTGTGTATTTTAAATCTAGGAAAATAGGTGCCTTTTGTTTAAGGGACATGTAAAAGTTCGCTGTTTTAGTGGTTATTTTAAATGATTTCTGTTCATTCGGTTTAAGATTTTCCAGCTCTATTACGACTGTGTCTTTTGAAATTGCCCCCTCTGTTTCATCGCTGATTATTTGAAGCTGTTTAGGTATTACTGCATTTAACTCTATGTTTTTAGCCTCTAAATTTCCTTCGTTTTTAAGTGTTATTGTTAATTTAACTTTGCTCCCCCATGGAGCTTCTATTTCTTTCTGGCTTTCTTCCTCCCCCACTTTTAAGGATCCCTTCAATGTGATTTTTGGCCTATGGACTATTACATCTGTTTTTTGAGTTATCGTATGTGGTTTATTGAAGACGTCAAGGTAGGTTAGGGTGGTTGTTGAAAGGGTTTGGTTACCTGCATTTGCTTTTTCTGCCACTACACTGTATGTATAAACCTTTTCCTCCTGAGGCTTTATTGAAACAAGGTTTAAGCCTGTGGATGTGAACATTGCTTGATCTGATGATAGGTAACTTGAAATTTCAAACCCTTCATTTAAATCCTCCCTGATTACTATATTTGAAGCTTCAACATCTCCTGTGTTCTTTATTTGTAAAGTGATTGTTAAGTTATCCCCTAAGTTTAAACTTTTAGCTGTAACTTTTCTTGTGAGGGTTAATTGAGCATTCTTTATTATTACTATTGACGTTTCCTTCGACCACCTGGAAGGTATTTTCTTTCCCTCCACTAACTTATAAACTTTTACCCCTATTTTTAATTCTCCAGGAGTAGCTGCTTCAGGTATTTTGAAACTGAACTTGTAACTTGTTTGAGAACCTGATTCAAGAGTTACTTGGTTGCTTGAGGATGAATTTATTTTGAAAGATGCTGAAGTGTAGGGTTCAAGGAAAAGCTTCAATTGACTTGCACCCATGTTACTTATTTGGAAATTAACTTCAACAGTTGCTCCTCTAACGACTTTAGTTACTTCCTTCTCTGTTAAAACAGCTTTGGCCGGTGCCACGGCTGTAGTTATTGAGTTTTCAACAGTAACTGTTTCAATGTATTCCCAGAAGTAAATGCAGTAAGTTGGGATCGCTTCCCATGGGAAGGGGGGTTTAGCAACGTCAAAATTTTCAGCTACACCATAAAGGAAGGAGAATGTTTTCCCCACCAGGGTTGAAATATCTACTGCACCTGCACCGGCAGCTGCGGCTAAAGCCATAGATGACAAAAGTTTATCGTCTTTATTGGTTTGGGCAGGGAACTTGTCTAGGAGATAGTGTGCAGCGTTTTGAAGAAGTTGTGTGTCAACGTTGTAACCTTGCATTTTAGCTGTCGATAAAGCATAGAGTGCAAGTGAAGTTATTACTTCACTTGGGGAAGTTGAATCCGCAAAAACAGTTGGGACAGGCATGTTTTCTCTAGCCCAGTGAGCTGTTCCAACACCTTTCACAGCTTTTGATTGTAAATAATTGATTGCTTTGTTTATTACGGATTTATCCACAGACAACCCAGCTGTTTCAGCTTTCAACAAAGCTGTTAAAGCCAGTGACGTGTAAGTAACCAGTGGTTGTTTCCATTGGCTGTAGGGTGCTGTAGAGGCAAACCATCCGCCAGAACTTGTCTGTAAAGCTGAAAGTGACTGAACATGCATTTGAACATCAGATTTGTTAATTACGTTAACCATGTAAGCTTCACTTTCAAACCACACAACCATAGACGAGAAAGCAACGTCAACATAGGTTTGAGTTATTTCACTAGCCCATAAACCACCCCTTGAATTTGTTAAGAAGTAACTGCTTATTTGTCTAAGTCTATTTTTTACTTCCTGCAAATTTGAACCTGAGAGGGAGAGTTCAGTTGCGTGAATAATAGATAACGCATAAAGGTGACCAGCTAAACCTGTAGCTTGAGGACTTGGCATTTTACCAAGCATTGTAGGAATTTGCATAACCTTATTAGAGGGGTCATAGTACCAGTTATTTCTCCAGTAAGTGTTCCCCTTAACAGCAGCTAAATAAACATCAAGTGATTCTTTAGGTACCTTTACCAATTCCCCAAATTGTTGACCGTAAACGTTCAGAGGTGACAAACTTGAAAAAATTAAACATGTCAACATCAAAAAGAGTAATTCTTCTTTATTCAACCCTAAACACTCCTCCTTAAAAAATTCTCTTAAAGAAACCTCTATGTAAGGGTTTTAGAGGTTCAAAGAAACTTTTAAAGAAACCCTTTAAAAAAAATTTGGAGAAAGGCTAATTTAAAACCTTTCCCTTCTCCCCCTTAAAAGGAACCTTTTTAAAAGTTAGGTGTTTAAAAAAATAAAATGTTTTCGTCAGAAAACGAAAAGAAATAGGAGGCATAAAACTAACAGAGGGAGACATAAAGGTTGATCTGTAAATTGTTTAAACAGGGAAATTCTTTACGGAAACATAGATGTAACGAATATGTAAGGGAATCTTTCCTAAGTTAGAATTAGACGAGATTGGGAAAAGAAAAAAAGAAAAAAGGGGGGTTTTATGGCCCTAGTGTAAGGCTTCCTCCAGCTCCTGCAACTTTAACGAAGACTATGTTTGCTGGTGCAGCTGCAGCTACTCCTACCTGTGGTATTATACCTACCACTATCACTGCGTTGGGGTTTCCGCTGCGTCCTGCATTGTACCAGTTGGCTGCTGTTAATCTTATTATTTTTGTTGGGTCACTTAACGCCAGTGATGCAGACATTGTTCCGTACCTGTCTGTTCCAGCAACCACCAGCACTGGAACTGTTGAGTCTGAGTTCCACGGGTTGCTTGTTGCGTATTCAACTACTCCTAGGCCGCTTGTTATGTGTGGCACGTATTCAACAGGGTATCCTTCAGCTGCAGGGAATGTTGCTAATGCATCTTCAAGTGTCCAGACTTTGTTTGTCCAGTCAACTAATCTGTCATTTCCTAGGAATGAAATTGGCAGTAGTCCTGAGTCATTTAACTGTTTAACATATTTGTTAACTAGTGGCCCACCTACAAGTATCAGGTAGGTTGATTCAACTGCGTCGGCTGCTGCGTCTTCAGTTGCTAGGTATATGAACCTGTGGAATATGCTGAACACGTCTTCTCCGTTAAAGGTTGAGTCTTGTTCACTTGGGGGTGTAACATCTGTTCCGTTGGGTCTTAAGTCCACTGTTCCTGTGTATTCACCAGCTGGGCCGGGTGTGAACCTGTCGAAGTACCCTGCATAGACACCTGAAACATTTATTCCTTCAAGGTCTATTAGGTAGGCTGCAAAGTCAACCACTCTTTTACCTGAACCAACAACGTCTTCAACTGTTTGAGCAGCATCTGCATAGTAGTGGTTTTCAGTCTTGAGGCTGCTGTCATTCAGGAAAATCTTCCACATTGTAGTTTCTATGTCAACATATTTAGCCCAGCCATGTTTGTAGAGTGAAATGTTGCGTACAAGCCAGAAAGTAGCAACATCCTCTATTTCAGGGTTTGGTAAACCTAGGTCGTGGAGGTCACCGAAGAAGTACGTAGTGCCTTCGTGGTTACTCCAGTAAGTATCTAGTTGCCACACATAATAGTAAGGTACATTAGCAGTAATGGGCACTATTGCACCCCAATAGGTTTGGAGAGAAACTCCTCCATAGGTTGCAGTTACACTAGTGGTTGTGGTGAAAGGTTCAGTTATAAATGTTCTCTCCACTGTTGCATTGTCAGGGTAACTTACAAACACTTGCACCTCTTTTGCACCATAGAATACATCTTGAGGAACAACGTACCATGAGAAGTTAGCTGAACTTACCCATGAAAGGTTTTCACCGTATGTGTCAAACCCGCTAGGTAAATCTGCAGCAGTGGGGGCTGTGTAAGGTACATCGAGGAATGAATTTACTGGAACACGGAGGTCACTTGAGGTGAAGGATCTGTTAACCACTATCATTTCTGTGCCTGCAACGTCGTAAGTGATGAAATGTTTCTCCAGTGGCCACGAAGTTATGTTAGCCCACACCCCCATATAATCTGGGAATACACCCTTTATTTCAACTATTAGACTCATCCTTAATCCTGTGTCAGGGTCTATCCACGACATGTTTTCAGTGTTGTTAACAGGTATCCAGAAGTTATGTATACTTGTGCCAGAGTATAATCCGCCTATTACGGGCATTACGGTGAAGTTGAAGAGGTCTATTGAGGAGGCTGCAAGAATTACGCTGTTTTTCTCTAACCAGAAAGTTACTCTGCCTACGCCTGTTTGGGGCAGTTCAAACCATCTATTCATTTCTGTTGCTAGGAATGGGTCAGGCCACTCTGTCCTATTTAGTGTTGTGTTCCCGAAATTGTCTATGCTTGTAAAGGTTAAAGTGTAGCCTGAACCGAGGAAAGGTATACTTATGGGTTCATTTAACTTGTAACCACCCCATATTCTTAGCATGAACCTTCCTGACTTGTTTGTACTATTGACACCTGGTACTTTGTAGCTTTGCCCTGTCATTTCACTTGTAACTGTAAGGTTACGTGGAGGGTACCACCAAATTGCGTAGTCAGGTAATCCTACGCTGTCAGTTGAGTATTCAGTGTAGCACCACTTAACCTCTATAAATGCTGGCCTGCCCTGGGCGCCTGGGCTGTAGTATTGATCCACTATTATGTGTTTGGTTAAGGTTGCTGAGCCATCCCAATCTGCAGCGTCTGTGTCAGGGTAGGTATGTGACTGAATCTGGTCTCCAAAACTTGCTTTCTCAAACTCTGCGTAGCTGTACCAAGCGGAGGTAGGTACTCCTGTTACTCCCGTTACTGCAACTAACCAGTCACGGTCTGCTGTTTTGTCAGCAATTGGTGAGTTGGTTACCCAAGTGTAAACTGTTAAGTTTGCTGTTCCATTTATTATTTTAAATGGTTCAGCTGTTCCGAATGCTTCTTTATGGAGTGTTATGTCTGCTGCTGACCAATACATGTTGGTTCCTATTTTTGCAGCTATCATTGAAGCTCCTATCACGTCTGCTGCGTCTCCTCCTTCCCCAATTATTATGGAGATGTCAGGTACTCCGTCGTTGTTCCAGTCTATTGAACCGTTTTTGATGAAGGGTGCCGGGAATTCACTTATTGGTGGCTGTGCAAATGCTGCTGGTGCAATTGAAACCATCAACACTACTGCACTTATCAAAACTAATAATTTTTTGTTCATGTTTCCACCTTTTTTGTTTAGTGGCTTTCCAAAGCCAAATTTATGGCCTTGGAAAGTTGACTGTAGTTTTTCCCTTTTCCTTTTTTAAATTATGCTGTTGTTTTTTGTTTTTAACGATTATTTCTTTTTGTGTAATATTTTTGGTAAGGAGTAGTTTGTCGTTTGTTAATGTTTCTTAATGTTTTTTAAGGAGAAAGAATTACTGATTAAAGTGGATTGGTTCCTTAGAAACTTGGATTGTTTAAATCGGCGAAAAATAAATGTTTTTTTAGTAAGTGGAGGCTTTCTGGGGTTTTGTGTTTTAAAGGCTCATTATTAGTTTTTTGACGAAACATGGTAAGTCAGTTAATGAATTGCGAAAGGAAAAGCAAAAGGAAAAAAGGGAACTTTAAAGAGGTTAATTTTTCATTTTTTAGGGGAGGAAAGGTTTTGCCTTTAAGAACAGTCTTTTCAGGGTAAGTCAGCAGTTTTGGAATGTTGAAATAACTAAGTTTATAAGATTGTTTATCTCTTTATGTGTATTATGTCTGATTTTGAGAAACAATTGATAGAACACTTTGGAAGTGGATTAAGGAATGGGAAATTAAAGTTGGAAAGAAGAGGAAAAATTTGCTGTCTAAGGCATGGTGGAAGGGAAACAAATAGGATTTTGTATATTTACCGTAAGGTTGTGGCTTTTGTGTTAAAGAAGCTTTGAAACTAGGTTCTATAATAATGTTGGAAAATCTCAAAAAAAATTAGAAGGGAAATTAGATACTTGAAAAGGATGAATGGAAGACTTTACAGATGGGGCTTCCATAAATGAACTTCAAAAGCCAAGTTATGTTCCCGAAAACATTCTAACGAAACCAGAAGAAAGAAAGGGGGAGAGAATAGGAAATGTTAAGTCTCATAGAACATGCATATTGTTTAGGTTTTAAGAAGCAGTTTACGCCGGGGGTGGGATTTGAACCCACGAGGCTCCAAGAGCCACGGGCTTAGCAGGCCCGCCTCCTACCTGGCTGGAGTACCCCGGCTTTTGGAGCAGGGGATTCTACTGCAGCAAAACCTTCAGCTGCACTCGGCATCAACTTGGAGATCTGCAGCCTCTCCCTTGAGCGGCAGCGTTAGAGGGTTTAAGTTGCTCCTTTCCAGGCCTGGCTTTTTCCCCTCAGCTCAACTAACCCTTTTGTTTCCCTCCGGAAACTGGGTTAGCTCCGCTGCCCCCAAGGGTGACTGTTTTCATTTCTCCTAAGCTGATGCTTTGTACAGGCGAAGGATTCACCGCAGCAGCATTCGGCCCGTCGTTTCGAGGGTTTACGGTTCAGGGGACCCCGAGCCCCCTACCTATCCCCTGTCTCTCCACCCTTTTCTATTCATTCCTTCCCCTTTTTATAAATTTTTTCCATTTAATCTTTGTTACTTCCCTTGTTTCTTCCCTTTTCCTGGTTTAGAAATGTTTCTTGCAGTGTTTTCAGGGTTAAAAATTTTGTTCCGGGTTTTTCTTTCTCTAAATAATTTATTATGTCCTTTATTTTCTGTGTTAACTTGTCTGTTTCTAATTCTTTCCCTGTTTCTATGTTGAGTGTTTTTAGGTATTGCTCTATTTCTTCATCCGGTATCTTCAACATGGGATGAATGATTTTTTCCATTTTTAATGTTTCAAGTGTTGTTTTAAAGGGTTCTTCCGAGTTGGTAAAGGCAGAGTATAGGAAGTCTGTAATTACATCGTCTAAGTTTATGGGAAGCATCAGTTTTTCTTTAGGGCCCCTAGTTATTTCTTCACTTACCTCCATAACCTTTTTCCTTAAACTCTTCCGGTTTACTGGTTTCTTTTTGTAATGTAAATTTATTTCTAACCCTTCACTTAAACAAAAATTTTTCACTTCATTAAAAATCTTTTTCTGGGTAAGACCATCTGTTTTTCTTAGGTTGGTGAAGAAAATGAAATCCACTTTTATTTTCTGCCCTATTTTTTGTTGAGGAAACTGCCTATAGTATCTTTTCTCTATTGGAGTGATTAAGCGGAGTAGGGCTTGCGCCTTTTTTGTTGGGTGTAGAAGCAGTTTTATTTTGTCTGTTCTTTCCAGTTTTTCTGATTTATTGATTGTTTCCCTAGCTCTTTTCTCGATAAGTTTTCGGAAACAAACTGGACATAAGTGAAGGTTTGAATATTTTATTTTTGTTTCAGCTTTTCTTCTTTTGCAGATTGAACACATCATTTCTCTGCAGCCAACCGTTTGAAAAGGTTAAAATACCTGTTCGTAAAAAGAGTTTTTGAAGTTCTTTAACATTTTAGAAAAAAATGATTTTTCAATTTTATGTTTATTTTTAATTTTTAAGGAAGTTTAGTGTTGCAGAAAGGAATTGTTTCATTTTTTTCCTTCTTTGTAGAAAGTTTTGTTGGTAAGGTGAGGGATGAAGGAGAAAAGGTTCTTTTTCAGAGTGAGGGAAGAAGATGGAGTGCCTCTGTATGGGGCAATAGCTTTTGGTGTAATAGATAGGGGAACTAACCTTATTCAAGTGAGGCCTAGATCTGGATGTGTTTTTAACTGTGTATTTTGTTCAGTGGATGAAGGCCCCTTCTCAAAAACTAGACAAACTATTTATGAGGTTGATAGGGAGTATTTGGTTCAGGGTGTGGAGGAAGTAGTTAAGTGTAAAGGAGTTGAGGATGTAGAGGTTCATATTGACGGTGCAGGAGAACCATTTCTTTACTCTGAAATAAAGAAACTTATCAAGGACATAAGCAGAATAGATGGTGTAAAGGTTATTTCAGCCCAGACCCGTGGAACATTAATTAAAGTTGACGAGGTAGAGGAACTAGATAAAAGTGGCTTGTCCAGGCTGAACCTTTCAATTGATTCCTTAAATGAGGATTTAGCCAAGAAGATGGTGGGGAGCAAGGTTTACAACTTAAGAAAAGTTCTTGATTTAGCTGAAGAAGTAGTTAAAAGTGGAATTGATTTATTGATTGCACCAGTTTGGGTTCCTGGATTAAATGATCCAGAAATAGAAAGGGTAATAGAGTATGCTTTAAAGGTTGGGGCTGGAAAGAAGTGGCCAGGGTTAGGTATTCAGAAGTATGAGGTTTATAAGTTAGGGAGGAAAGTTAAAGGTGTTAAACCCTGGAGCTGGTTTAAGTTTTATCGTGTTTTAAGAACTCTTGAAAAAAAATATGGGGCTAAACTTGTTTTGAGAAGAGAGGATTTTGGGATACATAAAACTAAATGGAGGGTCCCTATTGTTTTCAAAAGGTTTGAAAAAGTTAGTGTGGAAGTTGTAGGGCCTGGCTGGGTTAGAGGGGAAGTAATAGCTGTCGGGAAAGGTAGGGTTGTAAGTGTGGTTAATTGTGAAGCAGAGGTAGGGGAGAAAATAAGGGTTAGGGTTTTAACTAATAAGGATGGAATTTACTTAGCTGAGCCTCTCTAGGGAATTTTAGACGGGAAACCTGAGAAAAGCAGCTATTCCTCCCAGGCTTTTAAGGTAGTTTGAGGCTTCATGTCCCTCACTAATAATCACAACTTTACCTCCTTTCTTCTCAACTTTTTCAATTAATGTTTCGATTTCTTCTCTGAAGTCAAACCCCCCCTTCCTAAACATTGTTTCTGAAACAAGGATTTTCTTGACTGCCCCCAGGTTTGCTGCCTCTTTAACTTGTTTTAACCCGTAAGTTACTTTCTTTTCCCTTTTAACCAGTTCTTTCAGGAATTCCTGAACTTCTTTGTTTTCTTCAAAAACTTTCATTTCTTTAAATATTTTTTGTAAATAGTTTGATTTAAGGATTTCTTGGAAGGCTGCAGTGGTTGCTGAGGTTGTTGAGTAAACCCAAACCTTTACTTCCTTGATTTCTTTTTTGAGGTAGAAGGCTAACTCCTCTTTAACGAATCCGGGGCCAGCTACTACTACTTTTTCAGTGTCATGTGAACTTATTAATTTCATTATTTCCTTCTTTATTTCTGAAAAGTATTTCCTTTTTTCACTTACTCTTTCTTTGTTCATTTTGTTGTGAGAAAGATGGGAATAAATTGTTGAAACCCGGTTTATTCCTTTCCCTGTTAGGATTCCTATGTTGCACTGGTCCATGTCAGCAACTGAAATAATTATTGGTTGCTCCAATGTTTCTTTTTCAGCTTTCCTAAGTCTTTCAATTTGGTAATTGAACCATTTCTTCTTTTTCAGCGTTAAGGGTTTATGTAGTTTAAGGTTTAAAGTGTGGTAGGCTCCCTTGATTCCCAGGTTTTGCGGGTCCTCAACAACCCTTCCTTTAATTCTTAAACTTTTCATGTATTCGTGGTATTCCACTGTTTCTACTTTCACCGACAAAGTTGTGGATACTATTTTTGTTTGTGGTTTCCTTTGAATTTCCTTGTTTAGGGAAATTTTCCTTTTTGTTTCAGCTCTTACTAAGTCCTCTTTCTCTATTATGAAATACAAGTGAAAAAAATCTTCTAAAGTTTCAGGTTTAAGTGTGACTTCTCCCCCTTTTTCGTCGAAGCTGATTATTTTCAAGTGGGACACTGGCTTACTTCATTTTTTTGGTTGTCACTCAAGTTTTAGGTCTAAATTTCTTGACACTATTTCATCAAAGGTGTATATTTTTAGGGGGTAGGGGATTTTTGTTAAGTCCCCTTTCTTGACCCCTGCAACAAGTTTTACACTGTTTTGCGCCGCTAAATTAACTAATCTTTGGGTAATTATTCCGTCGATAAATATTGCTGCTGGTTTTGTTTCATTTACAGCTTTCTCTATTTCATCAGGTTCTATAGGGATTTCTTTTAAAATGTGGAAGTTTTTATTTAAACAGAAGAGTTTAAAGGTTCCCACTGTCTTCTCTATTAATTTATTTAAATGTGTAGGTTTGCCTCCTTTAAAACGTTTCTCTGTTAAGGCTTTAAGCTGAGTCTTCCCCTTTTGTTTTAGGTACTGGTCAATTGGGATCCTGTTTTTCAAACATGAAATTATTTCTTTCTCTGATAATTCTTCAACCATTTTTCCTGGAGGAGCGAAAGCTACGTAGTCTACACTTGCCACTTGAAGAAGTTCTTTCAGTATAAGTTCTCCTCCTCTATCTCCATCGAGAAAAGCAGTTGTTCTCTTCCTCTTAGTGATTTCTTGAACCGTTTTCGGTATACTTGTTCCTTCCACTGCTACAGTGTTCCTTATCCCGTGTTTAAGAAGGTTTATTACGTCTGCTCTTCCTTCAACCACTATTATTTCGTTCGAGTTTTCTATGTCTGGTCCTGCAGGGAGTTTTTCAGGTCCATAAGAAATTATTTCACGTGTCCTTATTGAGTCCTCTATTTCTTGAAGTAAATTTTCAATTTTCACCTTTTCCTTTTTCTCCCATTGTTCAAGAATTTCTATTGCTCTTTTTTTGATTAGGTTCTTCTTTTCTTGCCTCACATCCACTATTTCTTCAAGTTTTATTTGAGCCAGACATGGACCTATTTTGTCCACCATTTCAACTGCAGCTGCAATTATAGCTGTTTCTGTTTTTCCCAGACTTGAGGGTATAACTATTGTTCCTTTCGTTTTTCCTCCTTTCGACTGTAGGAAAACATCGATTCTGCCTATTCTTCCTGTTCTTTGAAGCTCTCTTAAGTCTAATTCCCTACCTAGGAACCCTTCAAGCTGTCCAAAAATAGCTCCTACAACGTCTGGTTTTTCAACTACACCGTTAACGTTAAGGTTAAATTTGGCTACATACTTCACCGTAGAAAATGACTCGTTCATAAACATCACCTTTATTTGTTCCTTTACCTCCTTCGCTTCTTCCACCAACCCTTCTTTTAATTAACCAGTTGGAGAGGGACTCTATTGTACAGGGAGCCTTTGCGTTTAAAATTACTTTCTTAAGTTTTCTTCTCAGGTCTAATCTTACTTCAGCTCTGGAATCAATGTAATTGATCACTTCCTCTTTTATTTTCTCCCCCTCTTCATCAAAGTCTGAAAGGATGAGGAAAGAGAACCCCTTCTCTATGTACTTTTCCATGAGGTAATTGGTTCGGTGGAAGGAGCCGTTTGTTAATAGATAGGTTCCTTTAAACCCTATCTCTTCAAAAGACAACTTATCCTTTTTACCTTCCACTACCATTACAACTTGTTTCCCAACTATTTCTTCCCTTAGTTCCTGAAGGAACTCAAGCAACTCCTCAATTTCTTCGTTTTTAGTTTTTTTCAACGCACGCCACTATCCTGTTCACTGTAAAAACAACTTAAACGGAAAGTTGGAAAAGTTAGTAAAGGAGAGAAATTTCTGCTCCTTCCAAAACATTTTAAAGAATTTCCAAACGTTTTTACATGATTCCAAACTTTTTAAAAACTCCTTTTATTAGGGAGAAAATGAATTCTATTTAATAAATTTTTAGTTTCTCCTCCTTAAAAAACTTTTTTTAGTATTCCTTGGAGCCGGTGAGGAAGTGATGCTTGAAAAGATAAGGTATTACAAAGAAGCTGCGAGGATAATTAAGGTTTCTCTGGAAGAAGAAAAAAGAAACATTAAGCCTAACACAAGGATTTTGGACATTGCAGAAAGAATTGAACAGAAGATCATTGAGGAAGGGGGGAAACCTGCTTTTCCAGTAAATATTTCAATAAACGAAGTCGCTGCCCATTATTCCCCCTCACTAAATGACGAAACCGTTATTAAACCAAGGGATGTGGTGAAAGTAGACATTGGAGCCCACGTTAATGGATACATAATTGATTCAGCATGGACCTTTAATTTTAACTCCAATTTAAAGGAACTTGTCGAAGCTGCATCTTTAGCTCTTGAAAAAGCTGTTGATACGGTTAAGGCTAAAGTTCGGAGTGGAAAAATTGGGGAGGTGATTGAAGAAACAATTAAGAGTAAAGGGTTTAAGCCTGTTCAGAACTTGAGCGGCCATTTACTGAAAAGATACTCTCTTCATGGCGGAAAAAGTATACCTAATGTTAAAACCTTTTTTTCTCACCGATTAAAGGAAAACGAGGTTTATGCGATTGAGCCCTTCGCCACTGTGGGTAAAGGATATGTGAAAGAAACTCGTAAATATTTAATTTTTAGATTGGTGAAGAAGATGGAACCAAGGAGTAAATTGGAGGAAAAAGTTTTGAACTATATACGTTCAAGTTACAATTTTTTACCTTTTGCTCTCCGTTGGTTAGAGAAAGAGTTTGAGCCTCAGCTCCTTGATTTAGTGTTGAAGGACCTTGTTAAAAGGGGGGCTGTTGAGAGATATGGTGTGTTAGTTGAAGCCGGGAAGGGGGTGGTGGCTCAAAGGGAAACAACAATAATGGTTACTAAACAAGGCTGTGTAAGATTTATTTAAAGAAATTATGTTACCTTTTTTTCTCTCCTGTTTCGACATAAATCAGTTGAACCATGACGTCGCCTCCGCATTTAGGGCACTTTTTAACGATTTCACCTATGTATTGCCCCTCAACAAACTCTGTTTGTTCAGTGTATTTGCAATTTACGCATTTTAAGGTGGAAACTGTTTTTTCTTTCTCTTTATTCCTCCTGAATGGATTCATGGTTTGGTAAACAAAGAGAAATGAAAAAAGAAGCATAATTGATAGGAGAAGGAAGGACTGTAACTGACCGGTCTCTAAATTCCCTAATTTAGGGAAGGGAATGAGGAGAAGTAAAATAAAGATTAGAATTAACATTATAAACAATGAATTCATAATTTTTTGTTTTTGTTTAGAAATTTCAACCACCTATTTGCGCTTTAAAAAGGGTTCATTGCCCAATTCCGATTGTGTTACCTACCCCTATCACAAGTACTATATTTCCTTCCTTTGTTCTGGAGAGAATTATGTCTTTCACTTTGTCAACGACCTTTTTAGCTGTTTCAGCTATTTCTTTCTTCATGGTTGTGATGGCGTCAGGGAGAGACTGTTTAATTATTAAAGCGTCGATTGGTATATTGTATTTACGAATTGATTCCTCTATTTTGTATTTTTCAGGGCCTGGGTCCCCTATAGCTGCTCCTACCCCTTCAGCTATTTCTCCTGTTGTTTCGCCTTCCAGTTTAGCTGCAGCATCAATTATAACAACTCTACTTATCTTTTTCTTAAATTCATTAATTAATTTTTTCACTGCTTCTCCAGGCTTACCAACATTCCCCCCTGGACCTTTAGCCTTAATTACAAACAGCTTTCTATCCTTAAATGCAGCGTCATAAACTACTGTATCCTCAACTATTTCTCTGTAGGGGTATCCACGTGCCAAGTGGAAAGCCACTAAGGGACCTATCCCATCCCCTATAGGCAACCCTTTAGAGAATGAATCTAAAGCTTTAAAGTAGGAGTTAGCTATTTCCATTATTTGTGGAAGTTGCATATGGATTTGCATTATAACTATTGTGCTTTGGGTTTTTTTGCCAAGAATTAGGTAATGCCTAACAATTCTGTAGATGTAATCCAATGCAGCACATGCTTCGAACATGTTCTCATAATTGTCACTGTGGACTTCATCTGCTTTCGGGGCTAATATATGGACATATTCCTCCATTTTAGTTTTACTTACATCCAGTAAATGTTCAAGTCTTTTAAGCACCCCTGCAGGGTCTAAGTCCACGGGGGAGATTATGAAAAATTTTGTGAACTTTTCTATGTCTTTCAGTAAATCCTTTTTTGTTCTTCCGTATTTAGAAAGCGCCTCAGCAAGTTTTTCCTTGCTTTCTTCAGATAGTTTCTGAAGTTTCCTAAGCTGTTTCTCTATCTCACCTATCCAGATAAGTAACTGAATTTTCTGGCCATAAAATGTCATGATTATCATGAAAATTATGAATATCATTGTATAAATGAAGTTTTGATCCATATTTAATTGAAACATTGAGCCACCAGCCTTTCTTGGAAGGAAGCAGGAGGGGAAAAGGTGGGGTTAACAGCTTTACTTTTTCCCACGCCCTCTCGGAGCGCAGTACCGAAGTAAACGAAGCTAAGCTTAACTTCTGAGTTCGGAATGGGATCAGGTGTTTCCTTAGCTTCTATGGCCGTTAACCCCACCATTTTACAACGTTTTTCTGTTTCTCCACAGAATTTTTTTAATTTCCCTTTAACTCTACTTCTTACCTTTGAAGATATTTATTTAAAAAATTTACTTTTCCAATTACCTCCTTGAATTTTTCCTTTACTTTTCATTCTGTAAAATCAGGAGGTTAAACCTCTGATTTTCAAAAATAGAAATAAAAATACCTTAGTTTAGAATTTGTTTGAAGGGTTTAGCAAATGTGCTTTCCAAAAGGAGCAACAGAGTTTATTTTAAACCGGGAAGAGGTCAAGAAAAAGGAGAGGATTTTGTTGATCGGGAGAATTAAGGAAGTGGAACATGGCTATTTACTTGTTTACAGCAACGGAGCTTGTGTCAAAGTTGAGTGTAAAGAGAGGGAAAGAAAAGAGGGTGGTGAAATAGGGGAGGGGAGAGTGGTTTTAGTTATAGGGTTTTTGAAAAAAGTGGGGGAAGAAAAGTTTGAAATAGAGGCTGAATTGGTGAAAAATTTAAATGGTTTCATGTTAGAAATATATGAAACTGTTTTAAAGTATGAAAAAACTTTTTGGAGAAGAATGGAGAGAGAAGTAAATGTTTAGTTTTATGATAGAGGATATAGGTCTTTTCAAAGGTATTTTGGAAAGTATAGAAGCTGTTGTGGAAGAAGTTAGTCTGAAGGTTAACCAAGAAGGAATTTCAACAAGAGCTGTAGATTTAGCTAAAGTTGCTCTTGTTGATTTGATGCTTCCGAGAGACTTCTTCGCTAAATTTGAATGTGAAAAGGAGTACCTTGTAACAGTAGATTTAAATGAGTTACGGACAAGGTTAAAAAGGACAAGTTCAAGCGATACCGTAACGCTCAGATATAACACAGAGTTATCTATGGTTGAAGTTATTATCCAAGGTGTTTCAGAAAGAATTTTTAGGTTTAGGCCTTTAGAGGAAGAATTCTACTTTGAAAAAATCCCGACTGCACCATATGAAGCTAAAGCAAAAATTTTGTCAAAAGTTTTTCTCAACACGATTCTGGATGCAGAAATAGTTTCTTCAGAGATAATTTTTACTTTAAAAGATAATACGGTTATAGCCAAGGGGGCAAGTGAATCAGGTGAAGTAATAACTAAAATTGATAGCGAACAAGGGGGGCTGCTAGATATTGATGTCCAAAACGAAGCTTCTTCTAAATACAAACTTGATAAATTGAAGGATATAGCAGCTAAAACATCAAAAATTTCAGATACTGTAGACATGTACCTTGGAAACAATGTGCCTTTAAAACTTGATTTCACAATCCCTGGAGGAGGAAAATTAACATACTATCTAGCCCCGTTTATTGGGTAAAGGAAACAGGAAAAGTGACTTCAAAATTGGAGGTTACTTCAGAGCTTTTGTTGAAATATCCCTTCACAAAAGAAGCAAAAGCAATTTTAAGAAATGAAAATAAAACCTTAAAAGAAGTTTTGCTTAACTACCCCGAAATAATTGGGAAGGTAAGGGAGAAAATATTTAGTGTACTTCATGGAGGAAGAGCTTACTTCCGGGAAGAAGAAAAGAATTACCTTGATTTTTTGAGTTATCCCTTAGTTTTAGCTGTGATTTACAAAGTTAATGACGAAAACCTCCTTCTAAAGTTTGCTGTGGCGGAATCGAAAAGGCTTTTTTTGAAATTGATGAATGAAAGAGAGGAAATAGTTCTTAAAATGGCGAACGAAACTTTTAATTTACCTGTTTTAAGGGATCAAGAAACAAATTGGGGAGAAAAATTCATTGCCAAGAAGTATTATGTGCCAATGGAAAAATATTTGGCATATAGCAAAAAATTCAGGGATACCTCTTGGAAACTTATTAACAGGAACTTAATGAAAGGGTTTGTTGAATTAAATAAAAGGGAGCTTATAAGGTTGATAAGTGAAGCCTACAAAGTTAAAATAATTGAAGGGGAGAGAAACGTTGAAGTTCCAAAGGAACTTGAAACCCTGGTCTCGGAACTGAAAGAAAAAATCGCTCGTGAAAAGTTTTTGAAAGGAGCGAAGCATTTCATTAAGAGAGATAAGTCTCTACCGCCTTGTATACAGGAGTTGCTAGAAAAAGCAAAGAAAGGGTTTGATCTGTCCCATGTAGAAAGGCTTGTCATAGCTACTTTCCTCTTGAACAGAGGATACGACATAGAGGAAACAGTTAAAGTTTTCTCTGAATTACCAGACTTCAGCGAAGAAAAAACTAGGTACCAAGTTGAACATTTGAGTGGATTAAAGGGGTCAAAAACGAAGTATTCACCTCCGAGCTGTGAAACACTAAAGGCTTACGGAATCTGTAGAAAAGATGAATCCTGCAAGAACGTAAAACACCCTTTGCAGTATAAGTAAAACTACAAACTAAAGAGAAGTAGGTATGCGGGGATATGGGAAGGTAATGGAAAGTAAAAGAGAAAAAGAACAGGAATGAATGGAGAGAAAAAATTAATTAAGAAATTTTTTCATGAATACTTCAAGAAGAATAAGAAATTAATAAAGTATCCGGATGAAATTGAGAGGAGAGAGTTCGGTTTCACTTTTTATCAAAAGCCGGGAATGTACAGGCACATATCCTTTAATTCCTTGAAGGAACTAACTGAATTTCTTGAATGGAATACACCGATAAATTCACATTACTCTTCTGCTTTCTTTAAAAATCCAGCTGAAAGAGAAATGGAGAAAAAGGGGTGGATTGGTGCAGAGATAGTCTTTGACATTGATGCAGACCATTTAAGTATCCCTAAAGATGCCTTCTCTTTCACCTGGAAATGCAACAAATGTGGAGAGAGTGGATTCGGCAGAAAGGAGAAATGCAGCTCCTGCGGATCATATTCAACTTCCCTTGTTTTTTGGCCCAACACAAAAAACTTAAGGGAAGCAAAGAAAGAAGCTGAGAAAGTGTTATTTAATTTCTTAATGGAAGATTTTGGCTTAAATGAAAAGGATTTACTGGTTAATTTTTCAGGTCAGAGAGGATACCACATTCATTTGAAGAAGAAAAGCTTCTACAAACTTAAGCAGAAAGAAAGAAGAGAAATACTTGATTACTTGAAAGGGGTAGGTTGGAAATATGATTTATGGTTTAGAAAGAGAGGAGAGGTAGTATATGGACCCGGCGTGTTTGACCCAGGCTGGAAAGGGATTATAGCAAGAAGTTACTCCGAACTACTTTCAAGGAAAGAAAAATTAACTGAATTGGAAATAAGTAAGAGGAAAATTGAGGAAATGAGGGAAAAATCGTCACTGATTAAAAACAATTTGCAAGAGAAACCTGCCATCTGGTCAAATGAATCATTTAAATTAACCAAGAAAGAAATAGGGAAGATAGTGGAAAGCTTGTTAAGGAAAAACAGATGCAGCATAGACGAAACAGTGGCACTTGACTTGAAAAAACTGATAAGAATACCCAACACTTTACATGGAAAGACAGGTTTCCAAGTAAAAACTGTCCAAATTGAGGATCTAGACATGTTTAACCCCCTGAAAGAAGCGGTTCTGGAAACAGATGAATCAGTAAAAATTAAAACTGGAATTATACCTGAAATTGATTTGAAAGGGGAAAAAATAGGCCCTTACAAGTTTGAAGAAGTAGAGGTTCCTCTTTCAACAGCTGTGTTGTTTATTTTGAAAGGGGAGGCTAAGCTTAGTGAGCCAAGAAATTAGTTTAGAGGAAATTTATGAACAGCTGAAAAAAGAGTTAAGTAGCGTTGATTTACAACCCTTAAAAGAAGAATTTTATGAATTAGTAAGGAATAAAATTAAGAAGTTGAATGAAGAAATTGAGAAAACTGAAGAGGTACTGGAAAAAAAAATGTTTGAAGAAATAAAAGGAATATGTCATGATTTAGTTCTGGCTTTACTTATCACAAGACTTAAAAAGGGGTTAAATGAGGAATGGAGTTCTTTAGTTAAGGAAGAGAAAGAAATTTTGCAAAGTATTGAAGAAAGAATTTTCAAAGGAAGGATAGAAAAAGAAAAATTTAAAGGAGAAGATAAAGTTACCGTGAAAATACTTGAAGAAACTGCTTCCTTTATAGGTCCTGTAGATTTAAAAATTTATGGTCCGTTTAAAGGGGGAGATTTAGTTTACACAAAATACGGAAACATAAAACCTTTAGTTTCCAAAAGAAAAGCTGAAATAGTAAACATTTAAAGGGGATAGAGAAATGAAGGTGCCTAAAACTCTACGTGTTTATTGCCCTAAATGTAAAACACATACAGAACACACTATAAAGATCTATAAGAAGGGGAAAAGTAGAGCATTATCTTGGGGACAGAGACAACACGAAAAACTATTAAAAGGATATGGTGGAAGCCCTAGAGGAAAACAAAGAACTGTAAAAACCACAAAGAAACAAGTGTTAATGTTAACATGTAAAGATTGTGGATACACGATGGTTAGGAAAGGGGTTAGGCTGAAAAAGATAGAGGTGGAGAAATGAAGGAAATCATACTTAAGCCCAGAAGTAAATTTTTACTTGTAAAATGTCCAAAATGCGGCGCTGAACAAATAGTTTACAATCACTCAAAAATGAAAGTGGAGTGTAGAATCTGTAACACTTTATTAGTGAAGCCAGGAGGAGGTAAAGCTAAAATTTATGGAAGAGTCCTTCAAGTGATGGGGTGAAAAAAGGAGAAAATTCATGTTGGACAAAAGTAAAATGTACCCTAGAAGAGGAGAACTGGTTGTTGGGGAAATAAAAAAAATCGATGAATACGGTGCCTACATAGATATTTCAGAGTATGAGAAGGAGGGCTTCATACCTAGGACCGAAGTTTCAAGTGTATGGGTCAAAGACATAAAACATTTTATAAAAGAGAAACAGAGGGTTGTAGCAAGAGTAATTAGAGTAAATCCAAGTAAAGGGTTAATTGATCTCTCATTAAAAGCTGTTAGAGAAGAAGAAACAAAAAAAACCCTGCAAGAATGGAAAAGAAGGAGGAAGGGGAAGTATCTCCTTCAATTAGTAGCTAGGAAAACAAACAAATCCTTGGAAGAGGTTTATAGGAAAATTGGAAACCCATTTGAAAGAGAATTCGGAGACGTTTTAGCAGGTTTTGAAAACATAGTTTTTGAAGGAACTAGTTTCTTAGATAAAATGAAGCTGGAGAGAGACTTAAAGGAAGAATTGATTCGGGTTGCTGAAGCAAATATTGAGTCTCCCGTGGTTAACCTAACAAATTACGTTGAACTTGTTAGTATAGCTCCGAATGGGGTTGAAAGGATTAAACAAACGTTAATTGCTGCAAAAGAGGAGAATTCAGTGGATGAAGCTAAGATAGAGATAACTAACGTGGGGTCACCTAGGTACAGAATTTCTGTAACAACAAGCGATTTCAAGAAAGCTGAAGAAAGAATGAAGAAAATTATAAATTCAATTATTAAATACGGCAAAGAGAATAAGTTGATAATTAAAGTTTTAGAAAGGAAGGAGGCTAGGAAGGGTGCGTAATTTTTTAACAAAATGCCCAAGATGTGGGAGGTATTATTTAGAGGAAAAGGAATGTAAAGAGTGTAAAAGTGAGACAATAAACCCTATTCCTCCAAAAGTTAGTTTTGAAAAGGAAAAAAGAAAAATTCTTTTATTCATTGAGAAACAGGATGAAAAGGATTTATTAAAACTTTTTAACGAAAAAATTTGGAAATAAAGCCCTGGTAGCTTAGCGGTAGAGCGGCTGATTCAAGAAGCCGATCCTCGTAACGAACTAGAAAGCAGCAGGCCGAGGGTTCGAATCCCTCCCAGGGCTTATTAACTTCCCAAAACCTATGATAAAAGCTAAGGCTTAGGCTTAAAGAAAAGGAACGAACAGAAAGTAAAGAAGTAAAAGTGCCGGGGGCGGGTTTTTCAGGCAGCTGACCGTTCGAACCCGCGACCTCCAGATGTCTCGACTTTTTCCGTCTAGGTTTATGAGTCTGGCGCTTTAGTTTCTTTTAAAAACTAACCGCCTGAGCCACCCCGGCATACAGGAAAAGATAACAAAACACATTTTTAAGTCTTAAAGGTTAGGATATTAAGTTTCGTCAATGGTTTTTAAAGGTTTCTCTTTTCTTAAATAGTTACCGTTCTAAGGGGATAAGAAAAGAAGCTGCAGGAAGGAAGGTAAAGGCACTGTTTTAAAAATTAGTAACAACGCAGAAGCAATCAATGCTTCCAGGAAAAGGGTGAAAGCCACAAGTTCCTTTTCAGTGGGTTGCGTTTTAGAAATAAGGAAGCCTAGTAAGGAAGGGTAACTTGGAGGCTGCAGCTTCCCTTTCTCACTTATTTTTGCAGGAGACCCTGTTTTGCTTTCAAGTTTAACTTTTAGTTTCAGGAAGAAATCCATTAAATGAGGGATAAACAAAGGTAAAACGTAAATTACTTCGTTAGTGGTTACTGCATAGGTTACAATGAAGCCCCCGAAAAAGAAGGTGCCTACGTTTCCGGGAAAAATTTTAGCTGGGTAAAAGTTAAGGAGAAAGAAACCTAGTAAACACCCCATGAAAATAACTACCAAAAAAATTGGTTTGTTGTTCATGAGAGAAAGGAGGAGTAGATACAAGGAAACTATCAGCGATAAACCTGCTTCTAAACCGTTAAAACCGGCTAAGGTGTTAGTTGCATTGACTATGAAGCTGCCGCTTAAACAAGTGAAAATGAAAGGGAGAATAAGGCTCTGTAAAGGAACTTTAGAGTTTCTGAGTATCTGAAACGTCAACAAGATTGCAGTGGCTAAAAAACCAAGCAATACTTTTTCGTATTTGTTCAGTGAGGTGAAGTCGTCATAGAGACCTGTTAAACCAAAAAATGCAGGAAACACTGCAGCAATAAGTTTAGAAGGCTTTAACTTGAATAAATTAATGTAAAGAATACTTGTTAAGAGGAAAGATAGGAGAGGGGAAAGGCCGCCTAAAGTAGGAATCAAAGGTTTTCCTTTTTTATGTAGATCCGGTTTTAAAAAGCCGAATTTCTTAATCTTCCGTGACAAATAAATAGATAAAAGAAAGGAGGCAATGAAGGAACAAAGGAAAAGGAGGACATTTATTAAAACATAGAAGACTTCTTCAGGAATCAAAACCAAATTCAGTAGAGACATAAGTGTCAGCTGTTCCTTTTCAAACCTTTATTTAAATTATTTAGGAACCAAAGAAGCTGAAAAATTTCAGCAAGGGATTCCTTTGAATACAAAGTTTTTAAAATTTTTAAAGATTAATCGCTTTTTAAAAAAGGAAGATGGTGGGGGTTCCTTTTTATGCTGGAAATTCTACATGTTTTATTTTTCTGTTTTCTCTTAATTTTACAGTTCTTTCTCTCTAACAAACTGTTTCAAAGGTATATTGAAAGAGTTAAAAGAAGGAAAATCGTAGGTTTAGATGTGCATAAAACAGGTAAGCCTGAGGTAGCTGAAGTAGGGGGGGTTCCACTTATCATTAGTTACATCCTGGGTTTAATTTTCCTTTGCGCCATTTACCCTTCGGAAATACCTAAATCTTTTACGTTAATAGCTGTAGCGATCACTGCTGCAGTAATAGGTTTAATAGATGATTTATCGGTTTTAGGGGGAAGAGAGAAGCCTTTACTTGCGACATTATGCGCCTTACCCTTACTTTTCTCACCTGTTTTTGTTCCTCGAGTAAGATTACCTTTTATTGGCTACACACGACTGTTTATTGTTTACCCCCTACTGCTTCTCCCAATTTTTAGTGTAGGTGCAAACGCCGTTAATCAGTTAGATGTTTTAAACGGTTTAATGCCATCTGCCTCGCTAATAATCCTTTTTTCTTTAATGGTTTCCAAACTCATTTTGGGAGGGGTTGCAGATTCTTTGTTGTTTCTACCAATTATTGTGGCTTTATTGGTGTACCTAAGGTACAACTGGTTTCCGTCGAAGATTTTTGGCGGAGACACCGGTTCATTGGCCACAGGGGCAATCTTAACCGGTTTAGCCGTAATAAATAAAGTTGAGTTCCAGTTCTTAATAGCATTCATTCCCTTTATAATGAACGGTTTCTATATAATAAGCAGTTCAGGCTTTAAAGAGAAAAGCAAGGTTAGAAGGCCTACTTTTCTAACTAATGAAGGCAAAATTTCTGTTTCAAAAGATAGGGATATACCTATGACTCTTGTTAGTTTGGTGGTGAGCGACACTCCCTTATTTGAACCACAAATTGTGAAAAGAATTGATTCCTTGATTTTGTTCTCTTCTGCTTTAGGGGTACTATCTATTTTTCTTTAAAAAGGGGAAAACAATTGAAGGCTTGGGTAAGTCTTTTCTTTATTGTGTTGTATGTGTGGTTGAGTTTGCTTTTGGGAGTTTACTTCCTTTATATGTATATTGTGCCCTTAGGGAGTAATGCAAAGGGTTACTTTCCTCTCTTAATTTATAGCTTAATTAAACTTTTAATGGCGGGAGGAGTGTTTGTTCTTTGGCTTTCAACTTGGTATTACGTTACGAAGAGGTTTTTTGAGAAGAAAAGGAAACGAAGGTAAATTCTTTTCAAACATTACTTCAATTCCTCCAAGTGAAAGATATTGCAAAATTTTATCTTTAATTATTTGTAGAGGATCCGTGAATTTAGCTAAGTTAGGTTTACGTTTCTTCCCTTCATCTAAAGCTCTTCTTGTAAAGGAAATTATTTGCTTCGGTTCAGTTGAATGAAATACCAATTTTTCATTGATTAACAACTTGTCCACAGATAAGAGAGGGCCTGGGTAAAAGGAGAGAGTGGGGACCCCTAATAAGGCAGCTTCACGAGTCATCGTTCCCCCTCCACCCAAGAATAAACTGGAATAATTCATTAAGCTTAATGAATCAACAGGTTTGTTCAACACTTTAACGCTTTCCTTAAAAAGGTTTTTAACTTGCTTAGCTTGTGAGGGAGACCTTGGAAACACAAAAACCTCCGCTTCATATTCCTTCAGGATCGGAAGGATTTTTTTCAGAAGAGGAACGAGGAGAGGCCTCTTTTCGATGGAGAAGTAAGAGCTTTGGTACGGTTCAGGTCTCACAACCACGATTTTTTCTTTCCCTGAAAGATTAAGTCTCTGCAAAACTTCAGTAGAGGGAGTGAAATACTTCACATGGGAAACTTCAAATGTTCCATAGAATTTATGGATTTCCTGGTAGCCGTCAGCCCCGAACTCCATTAGTTTTTCAACAGGAAATACGGAGGGAATAACTAAACAGTTGGAAAGGGGGAAAGTTAATTTACACTGGTATCTGTTATGTTCGTTCTCGTAAGCTGTCACAATTGGGGTTTTAAAAACAGAAGCGGCGACTACTGCTTCCGGTGAAGATTTTGAAACCAAAACCTTTATTTCACCGCTTTCCCTCATGTAACTCTTTATGAAGTTCCCCAATGCCCTCGTTCTTTCCATACTTAAAACTAGTTTCCTTCCCCTTTGCTTTCCACCATGACAGGAGAATACGTGATACTCTAAACCGAGGTTATCAAGTAAACCCGTTAAGTAACCATATTCCCTGGTAGTAACAAGCACTTTAAACCCTGTTTCAGAAAATAGCTTTATTAAGGGGTAGAAAAGTAAAGCATGAGGGGCATTCACCACATCAAACCAAACGGTAAAGTTTTCCCTGTTCATGGCTTCATTTTCCCTACATGTTCTCTCCTTTGTAAAGGAAAGGCTGAAAATCACGAAAGGTAAACTATTGCCTTCCCCGAACTTTCTAAAAGAGAAAGAAAAATATAAAAATGGAGATGTAAAGGAGAAGTTTGAAAACGTTGAAAAAAATGAAAATGAAAAATGGGCCCGGCGGGATTTGAACCCGCGACCTCTCGGTTATCAGCCGAGCGCTTTGGCCGTTTTTTGGAACTATAACCTGGCTAAGCCACGGGCCCATGAAAAAAAGAATCTTTAGAACTGACGTAGCAAGTAAAAGGTACCTAATAAGGATGAAGATACATTCTTTTATTAAAGGCTTTAGCTTTAAAAACCTTGCGACAAAGTTTAAAAACGTAATTTGTTATTCATTATTTTAGCATGTTTTCGTTGGGCCGGTGGTGCAGGTGGAAACACGCTGCCTTCGCATAGAAGAAAGAGGCAGTGAACGCGGGTTCGAATCCCGCCCGGTCCACATAGAGTCTTAAAACCGTATTTCGGTTGCGAGAGGTTTTGTTGTGGAAAGTTAAATTTTACGGTTCCTGTACTTTTTCCAGCTAGATTTTGTAGGCTTACTTTAACTCAATAAGGAGTTTTTAGGTTAGGGGGTATTTAAGTAGAGCACCAACCCCATTGAAGGCTGAAGCAAATTGTTTCCCTTCTTCTGTTTCTGCAGATACAATAAACACTTCAGCGTTATGTTTACCAGCTTCTTCAATTAATTCTTCAAATAAGTCCTTTTCTTCTTCTATATAGAGAGGACTGTTGCATTTTGGACAGGGTACACCCTTCGTAACGATTTCATTAATTTCTTTCCCATTTAATATTTTTTCATCTATGTATCCACAGGTTCTACAGGTAAGCTTAACTCTATGCAGGCTTAAATTTTCTGAAAGAAGTAAAGTGGCAACTGCTTCTCTCCTCAACGCCTCAAACACGTTATTAAATCCGTAAGTTACCAAATTTGGTTCTTCAACAACTTTTTTGAAGAAATCTTGAACTAACTTCTTTTCCTTGACAATTACTAGGCCAGATAATACTTCACCAACTTTTGAAACCAGTTCACGAACTCCTTCCTCACCACCGTAACCTATATCTATTAATCCAACCACTTTATTTTCTAAATCTGAAGGTAAGGCATCTGCTCTAAGAAAGTCCTGTTTTGCAAAACCAGGTCCTCCTATTATGATCCCTTTCAAGTTAGGGGTTCCTCTAAAGAAGGAAGTGGCATGTTCCCCTACTCTTCTAAAGTATTCAAGAATTATTTTTTCCCTTAACCTGTTGAATCTTTGCTGGGATTGCCCTCCCTTACTATGCTTCCCTGGAGCACCTGACGTGTATTTGCCAAGCAACTGGACATAAACATCTTTAATTAATCCTATAACAGCTTTTTCCCTGTCTATGACGATGAAGCCGTAAATTTCTTTAGGTAAAACCATTTTTTCCAGTGGTTCAAGGAAAAATGAACCTCCACATCTATAAATGAAGGCTTTAATAGGCATTATGGGTTCAATAAGAAAAATTTCTATTTTTTCCGTTCCCCTGGAGTTGGAAGTTGGAATTGCTCCACAAAATATAGCTAAACCGTTTTTAGGGGGTTTATTGATGGTTTTCAATCTTTGCATTATCGTTTTTATGCAAGCTCTTACGTTTTTGTTTGTAATTTTGTCCTTTATATTGCTAGCTTGACTATACTCCCTTTTTAAGTAATTTGTTACTTCAGCTAAATTTTTTTCTGGAGGGATATAGAGAGAAATTAATTCAGTACCCCACCCCTTAATTTTTGAAAGCTCCTTTATTCTTTTCTTGAACAACCTCTCATTCTCTGCTTTGGAATTGTTCATTGCAAAACCTCTTATAAAGTTTCTCAGGGAGGAAATCTTTACATTCCCCCTAAAGGGTGCCTTTTAAAAAATTTATGAGATATAGTGAAATAAGAAAAAAAGAAATTAAAAAGTACTTCCTTTATAAAAAGGTTTTGAAGAGGAGGCCCTATTTGAAAGCTGTAGTCAAGATTGGAGGTTTCATTTTTTCAGAAAGAGATGCCTCAGAAATTCTGAGAGGGTACGTGGAGGTATTTTATGAATTAATTAAAAAGAAATGGAAAATAGCTGTTGTAGTGGGTGGAGGACGTTTGGCACGTGAAAGAATAGAAATGGCTGAAAAACTGGGTGCAAACAATTTTTTTTGTGATTTAATAGGTATGGAGGCAGCAAAATTGAATTCAATGGTTTTCATAGCAGCCTTGAAGCATCACGTATACCCGAAATATATTGAAAGTATAGAGGAGGCGAAATTAGCACTTAAAAGCTTCGAAATATGCTTTGCAGGTGGAATGTTCCCTGGACAATCTACAGACGCTGTAGCAGCTATTTTAGCGGAAGCTTTAGGTGCTGATATCGTTGTAAAGTGTACAAGCGTCGATGGAGTTTATACAGCTGATCCTAGAAGAGTGAAAAATGCTGAAAAAATAAGTAAGATAACTTATAAAGACCTGAAACTGCTTCTTGAAAAACTAAAGTTCCAACCGGGAAGTTATGAACTTCTAGATCCGGTAGCCTTAAAAGTACTGGAAAGATCAACCATAAAGCTGCATATTTGTAACGGTTCTTTCCCCACAAACATTTTAAAAATTCTTTTAGAGAAGAAGGAGGTAGGTACTGAAGTGACTTAGCGTCCATTTCCTCTTTTTCCTATGGGCCCGTGGTGTAAAAAGGACAACATTTCGGCCTCCGGAGCCGAAGATTGCGGGTTCAAAATTCTATAATGGATGAAAATCCCGCCGGGCCCGTTTAATTATATTTGAAAGGAGGAGGTAAGAATACCCTTCTCTAATGCACCTGAATATATTGTTTTCAGCTTAGAAAAACAACAAGAAGAATTAGAGAAAAGAATGTTTAAAGTTAAAGAGGAAATAGAGAAGAGGACTGATTGCAAAGTAGTTTTTTTAAACCCTAAAATAGTTTTGTCCCAAAAACAAGTGGAAACTTCAATTTTACATACCTTAAGAGCTTTTAAGGATGGAACAAACGTTTCTAGAAACATGGAAATAGAGTTTATTTGTTACTTATTCGGCGAGAGACAAATAAAAGAAGCGAAAATGAAGAATAAAATCTTTAATGAAACACTTGGAATAGTGTTTCTGACAAAGGAAGAGGCGTTATCTAATAAGGAAAACAAAACAATCAAGAGGATTCTGGAAAATGAGGGAGCAAAAATTGAAAGAAAGTTTAAAGGGGATTTAAAGGAAATCTTTAATGAGTTTAAAGTGAAGAAGGGGGAGTTAGAAAGAAGTGGCTTCTCGGGTAAAACTTTAAAGGATAAAACCCTAAAATTTTTAATTGAAAAAGTGGCTTTATTAGATATTTTGAAGTGAAAGCGGGGGTTGCCGAGCCAGGTTAAAGGCGCCAGACTCAAGGATTAGAGATCTGGTGGTTCAGTCCTGCGAGGGTTCAAATCCCTCCCCCCGCATAAGCTCTTTTAAACAGAGGAAAGCGGAAAAAGAAATGCAAAACAAAGAGATCAAGGAATTACTTGCTAAAACTGCTGAAAAAGGGTACTTACTCCCTTCTGAAGCATTACCTCTCCTAAAAAATTTTTCCGAAATGAACCTAAAGTCTATAATTGATTTCTTCATAGAAAAACTGCAGGAGTCGCAGAGTAGGGGTGTAGTGGTTAAGATAGAACTGGTGGAAAAGATTCTAAACCTTTTGAAGAAGGAAAACAGAGAAGAAAGGAAAGAAAAGGGTAGAGAGGAAATTGAAACATTTTTACCTGAAGGTTTTTTGCAAGAAGAGACTGCTAAGGATTGGGATGGGAAAATAGAGGTTGAGCTTGACCCAAGTAGGTACATAAACCGAGGAGAGAAAATAACAGATTTTATTCGGTTATTTATTAACAGATACATTAGGTTAAGAAAAATAATTGAGTCTAAAATTGAAGGGAGAGAAGTTGAAGACATAGAAGACATACAGAAATACAGCTCACAGGAGAGAAAACAAGTAACCATTGTGGGAATGGTTTTTTCAAAAAGGAAGAGCCTAAAAGGGAACTATATCTTGGAACTTGAAGATTTAACTGGTTCAATTAAAGTCATAGTAAACAAGAACATGGCTGAGGCAGCACATATTATACCTGACCAAGTGATAGGGGTTAAGGGTAGGGTATGGAAGAAGGGGGTGTTGAATGCTGAAGTAATTTATTTTCCAGGGCCTCCTAGAACCAAACCGAAAACTTTTGAGAGGGAAATTTATATGGCCTTTATTTCTGATCTACACATAGGAAGCAAAGCGTTTCTTCAGAAAGAATTTCAAAAATTTTTAGAATGGTTAAATCTGAAAAGGGGAAACGAAAAAGAGAAAAGGATTGTTTCTAAAATCAAATATTTAATAATTGCTGGGGATTTAGTGGATGGAGTGGGTGTTTACCCTGGGCAAGAAAATGAATTAATGGAGAGGGATATAGGTAAGCAGTATGACCTTTTCATAAAATATATGAAGAAAGTGCCTAATTACTTGGATATAATTTTTGTTCCTGGGAACCACGACGCTACTAGGCTTTCTGAACCTCAACCATCAATTATTCACCACTACATCGAACCTTTAAAGGAGGAGAGACGAATATATTCTTTAGGTAACCCTTCAAGAGTAGTAATTGACGGTTATAAAGTACTTATTTACCACGGAAAGAGTTTGGAGGATTGGAACACAGTTTTACCCAGAAGAAAAAGGAATAAGCCGGAGGAAGCTATTCATGAAATGTTAATAAGCCGGCACTTATCTCCTCTTTACGGCTCTAATGTACCATTAGCTCCTGAAAGTTTTGATTTTCATTTGATAGAGGACCCTCCTGACATTGTGCAAACGGGACATCTACACATAAATGGAGAGAAGAGAGTGAATGGGATAACATGTATAGCCTCCGGAACATGGCAACGTAAAACAATTTACCAAGCTGAAATGAACATTAACCCTACCCCTGGAATAGTGCAACTAGTTAACATGGGTAATCAACAAATTTTTAGGAAGAGGTTCCTGTAGCTTCAAATAAACTTCTTTATGGGAGGGAGAAACTAAATTGTCTCATTAAGCAGCTCTAAGATCTTTTTGTGGTTGTATTCAAGATGAATTTTCTTTGTTCTTCCACGCGCCACATGACCGATTCTGTAACTAATTAATCCTATCATGTCCAGTTCCCTGATTATGTCACTAACTCTTCTTTTGGAGAGCTTGTCAACATTGATTTTCTCACAAATTCTGGAGTAAGTAGAGTAAACTTTCCCTGTTGTAATTACTTCTTCATTTATTTTCGTTAACAGAGCTATAGAGTAAAGAACAAGTTTACTTTGCAGAGAAAGAGTTGTTATTGCTCTGTAGAACAGATCGTCTTTCATTTTCACTCTTGCCCTTTCAACGTGTCTCATTTTGACTTTAACATCCCCTTCTCTTTCAGCTAATTCGCCAGCTAACCTTAACAAGTCAATGGCAGTTCTTGCATCACCTCCTTCTCTAGCAGCATATGCAGCAATTACCTGTAAAATTGAATCATCAATTGCCCCGTCCACGAAAGCTTCCTCAGCCCTGTCTTTTAAGATGCGGAGGAGCTGCTCAGCATTATATGGTTCAAAAAAGATTTCTTCATCACTTAAAGCACTTACTATCCTTGGGTCAAGAGTTTCTTTAAATTTCAAATCATTAGTTATTCCAACTATGCTTAAGCCTCCATTTGAAAGCTCAGAGTTTATCCTGATTAAGGAGTACAGTATTTTATCGTCCCCTTTCCCAGCCAGCTGATCAATTTCATCCAAAAAAACAACAAAGAAAAGGTTATGTTCAGCAAGTTTTGAAATAAACCTCTCATAAATTTCATCGTAAGGTAAACCTATAAAGGGGACTTTTGGGTCCAAGAAACGCGTCAACTGAGTAAGTATTCTATAGCTTGTATCGCTTATCCTACAATTTATGTAATTCACTATTACAGGTTTTTTAAGTTGGTTAGCTTTCTTTATCAACTGATCTTTAACAAACATGGAAACGGCGGTTTTGCCTGTCCCAGTTTTTCCGTAAATAAATATATTTGAGGGAACAGCTTCTCTAAAAATAGATGAAAGGATAAGTGCCATTTTCATTATCTCAGCATCCCTGTAAGGAAGCTGTGAAGGAACATAGTCAAACCTAACTACTTCTCTTCTTTTAAAAATGCTTGATTGCAAAGGAATCCTGTCAAAAACGTTCTCTACACCTTCTTCCAGAGACATCAAAAACCCCTTTAAAAAGTTACAAGGTTCAAGGAGACAATAAAAAAGGGTGTTGTAGAGTTTAAAAATCCATAGGAAAGCGCGGTAATACATTAATAAGTACAAAGGAGTTACAAAAAGAAGATAGGTGGGGCCGCCCGGATTTGAACCGGGGTTTCTCGGATGAACACTCTCGAGAGCCCAAGTCTCGAAGGCTAGACCTAGCTACCCCACGGCCCCTGGAGAGATAGGGACAGCCGCCGGAGGGATTCCCAACCTGGGAAACACACAGGTTTTTGAACCCTCGACCAAGGGATTACAAGTCCCTCGCTCTACCGGCTGAGCTACGGCGGCAACCTTTTTTAAGAACTACTACCTAACAAATGTATATACCTTTTAAAATTTTACTTCTCTCCTTTAAACAGGAGGACTTGAAAAAGATAAACCTAAAAAATAACACATGACACGTTTGAAAACAAAGGACAGAAATTAAAACTAAAACTCTTTAACCTTCCCTGAAAAATACTTTGTAGGTTCTGTTACCTTCTTGCTAGACAATAAATAGCGGTTATGACGAGTTCCAGTGGAACCTGAAAACTCGAGAAAAAATCGAAACGAGGTGTAGATTGCCTTTGTAATGGTTGAGATATCTAAAGCACTTTTGTTCATTGGATCGTTAAATACCTGAACAGTTATAAACTTAGAGAAGTTGTATGTCCACCATTTAAGTAACCTGAAGAACAAAGTGTGAAGAACTGAAGAGTAACTAAGCCATCATATTATTTTCCTCCTTTAATATGTTCTCTTTCCATCTTTACTTACCAAGTATTATATTTATCTATCAAATTTAACAGTTTCGTAAGGGCGACTGCTACGCTGTTAAATCCTTAATAAATCACTGCATACCCGAGGGAAGGTAAGCATTCCATTCATCCACAGATACTGGTTTTATTTTTGAGAATACGGTAAAGGAGGAATTTAACAAACAGTTGAAAAAGCTGCAAATAAGGAGGTTACTCCTCATGGTTAAAACATAGCCTTGCAACTCATTTACTTGAAACTAGTGCCTGTATAAGGTGCATTTAGTAGTTGCTTGGATGTAAAAGCTGAGAACAACTTAAGGATACAGATTGCAAGTAAAGATATCAAAAAATTTTGCTAATTTACTTTTAAGCGATTAAAATGTTCAGAGAAGCCTGGGGTATACACTTATAAAAGGAATTTTTGGGTTATTGGACTCCTTCACCATTTCTCTCCTCTTTTTTACAGTATTGGTTTCCATACTTACAAGAAAATTGCAAAGTTCATTTATTTAAGCTAAAATTTGGTTAAAACGGTTGATTTGTTTTACTATATAACTTCTTGAAACCTCACTTCAGTTTAGAGGTGGAATCTCTGCTTACGCTATGGAATTAATTTGGAAATAGAAAAAGGCTGGGGGATTTGATAAAGGAAGGGATATATTGTCAAACTAAGCTGACAGGGCTTGTTTTCAACGAAACGAAGGTATAGAAGCAACGCTTTTTTATTTTTCGTTTAACTCACAATAAATTAATAAAACCCTTTTATAGTAAAATTTTTAAATGACAAAAGGCTTTATATAAGCTTGGCGGTCCATGTGGCGTTAAAGTCGGAAAAATGAAGGAGAAAACCTGATTAATGAAAGACTTAATCCACGCATGGACACAAGAAAAGGAGGATTTAAACCATGCGGTTTAAATCTGATGGAGGTTCTTAGTGCTTCTTTTAAAGCCTTGCGGATTCCGGTTGATCCTGCCGGAGATAGCGGCTATCAGGCTTCGGCTAAGCCATGCAAGTCGAACGCAGCTCTGCTGCGTGGCGGACTGCTCAGTAATACGCGGCTAACCTACCCTCAGGACTGGGATAATCCCGGGAAACTGGGGCTAATCCCAGATAGATGCATCCTTCTGGAATGAGGATGCATTCAAAGGGGTACTGACTTTGTCAGTACCCGCCTGAGGATGGGGCTGCGGCCGATCAGGTAGTTGGTGAGGTAACGGCTCACCAAGCCTTTGACCGGTACGGGCTGTGAGAGCAGGAGCCCGGAGATGGGGACTGAGACAATGCCCCAGGCTCTAAGGAGCGCAGCAGGCGCGAAAATTCCGCAATGCGGGAAACCGTGACGGAGGAAGCCTGAGTGCCGTTGTGACAACGGCTGTGGACTGGGTGTAAAAAGCCCGGTCTAGCAAGGGGAGGGCAAGGCTGGTGCCAGCAGCCGCGGTAAAACCAGCTCCTCGAGCCGCTATCACTTTTATTGGGCTTAAAGCGTCCGTAGCCGGCCTGGTAAGTACTCAGTTAAATCCAGCAGAAAACTGCTGGGACGCTGAGTATACTGCCAGGCTAGGGGGTGGAAGAGGCCGAGGGTATTCCCGGAGTAGGGGTAAAATCCTATAATCCCGGGAGGACCACCAGTGGCGAAGGCGCTCGGCTAGGACACGCCCGACGGTGAGGGACGAAAGCCAGGGGAGCGAAGGGGATTAGATACCCCCGTAGTCCTGGCTGTAAACGATGCAGACTAGGTGTTGCATCGCCTTCGAGGCGATGCAGTGCCGAAGGGAAACCGTTAAGTCTGCCGCCTGGGGAGTACGGCCGCAAGGCTGAAACTTAAAGGAATTGGCGGGGGAGCACTACAAGGCGTGAACGCCTGCGGTTTAATCGGACTCAACGCCGGAAACCTTACCGGAGGAGACAGCAGGATGAAGGTCAGGCTGAAGACTTTACCAGACAAGCTGAGAGGTGGTGCATGGCCGTCGTCAGCTCGTGCCGTGAGGCATCCTGTTAACTCAGGGAACGGGCGAGACCCACATCCTCAATTGCTAACAGGCATCGTAGTATGCTTGTGCAAATTGAGGAGACCGCTGCCGTTTAAGGCAGAGGAAGGAGTGGGCGACGGCAGGTCGGTATGCCCCGAAACCTCCGGGCCACACGCGGGCTGCAATGGTAAGGACAGAGGGTTCCGACCCCGAGAGGGGAAGGTAATCCCTAAACCTTACCGTAGTTAGGATCGAGGGCTGCAACTCGCCCTCGTGAATATGGAATGCCCAGTAACCGCGTGCCACAATCGCGCGGTGAATACGTCCCTGCTCCTTGCACACACTGCCCGTCAACTCACCCGAGTTAGGCTTGGTTGAGGCGGAGTCTAGTTGGCTTCGTCGAAACTGAGCCTGACAAGGGGGGGTAAGTCGTAACAAGGTAGCCGTAGGGGAACCTGCGGCTGGATCACCTCCTTATAAGCCACTTTGCACTAAGAACCTCCATTCTATCTCTCCTTATACAACACGTATTAAAGTTGTTTTAGTTTATTCTTTGTTATTACTCCTTGATGCAGCCTTAAAGAGTCTCTTCTTTAAGGCGAAGGGCGAAGGTTGAAAGTAACCTGTGATGCCGAGCAAATGCTCCACGTTAATAGGTTTATGCTGCTAGGGAAGACGCCATCAGGTGGATGGCTTGGCTCAGGCGCCGACGAAGGCCGTGGCAAGCTGCGATAAGCCTCAGGGAGCCGCATGCAGGCTTAGATCTGAGGATTGCCGAATGGGACCTCCTGCAGCTTTTAAAAGCTGCGTTCGCCGTTTAGAAGCGGTGAACGGGAACGCGCCGAATTGAAGCATCTTAGTAGGCGCAGGAAAAGAAATCAAAAGAGATGCCGTGAGTACCGGCGAGGGAAAACGGCACAGCCCAAATTGAATCCCTACACGATAAGTGTGGGGAGATGTGATGTTTTGGACCGTCCATCTAAGCCCCTAACTCATGAAGCTGAAGTAGGTTGGAAGGCCTCACCGTAGAGGGTGATAGTCCCGTAAGCGTAAGTGGGAAGGGGCTTGGGCGGCTCCAGAGTATCGTAGGTTGGATATCCTGCGAGAAGATGGGAGACATTAGCTTCCAAGGCTAAATACGTCCTGAGACCGATAGCGAACAAGTATTGTGAAAGAAAGCTGAAAAGTACCTCGGAAGGGGGGTGAAAAGAGCCTGAAACCTGGTGGCTACAAGAGGTATGGCCTGGAAGAGATGATTCTTCCCCCATTTTGGGATGGTGACGTCCCAAGTGAGGGAAGAGGATCAGGGTTATACCGTGCGTCTCGAAGCATGGGCCAGGGAGTTCATGAGTGTGGTGAGCTTAAGGAGCGAAACTCCGAAAGCGAAGGGAAACCGAGAGTCCGCAGCCAGCTTCAACTGGTCAGGGACCAGGTGTGAAAGCGCCTGTAATCCCACTCATGAGACCCGAAACCGGGTGATCTAGTCCTCAGCAGGGTGAAGCTAGACATCTGTCTAGTGGAGGCCCGAAGGGGTCCTGACGTGCAATTCGGTCCCAAGACTGAGGACTAGGGGCGAAAGACCAATCTAACCCGGAGATAGCTGGTTCCCCCAGAAATAGCCCGCAGGCTAGCCCAGGCTGAGACTGTTGCTGAGGTAGAGCACTGATCGGGTAGTAAGGGGCTTCGGCCTCGCTACTCGTTCAAACTCCGAATTCAGCAACGTCGTAGAAGCCTGGAGTTGGGTTCTGAGGGGTAAGCCCTCAGGCCGAGAGGGGAATAACCCAGACTGAGGTTAAGGCCCCTAAATGTCGGCTAAGTGCAGAAATCCAAAGGGTGTCCTTAGCCTAAGACAGTGGGGAGGTAGGCTTAGAAGCAGCCACCCTCTAAGAAGTGCGTAAAAGCTTACCCACCGAGGCTAAGGGCCCCGAAAATGGACGGGGCTTAAGCCGACTGCCGATACCTCAGGGTGCAGAAATGCACCGGTATGGGGGCACCCAGGCTGGGTAGAAGCCAGTTCGTGAGGACTGGTGGACCGGCCTGGGGAGAGAATCCTGGCGGTAGTAGCAGCAAAACCGGGTGAGAATCCCGGTGGCTGAAAGGGCCAGGGTTCACCGGCAATGCTTCGTCAACCGGTGGTTAGCCCATCCTAAGGCGGGTTGTAACTCAACGCCGCCGAAGGGGAAAGAGGTTAATATTCCTCTGCCGTAAAGGTACGTTTTGCGGCAACGCTGAAGCCGTATTCCCGACAGTTTGGGATAGGCCGGCTAAGCCTTGAGTTTTCTCAAGACTTAGTCAACCTTTCGAAAACCAGGGAGTTCCGTAATGGAGAGAACTGGTTGAAGGAGGGATGAGGAGCCCGGCTTATAGGGTTCTCCGGCTGATTCCCAGACTCGTTGAAAAGGGAATACGGAAGGATCCTTTACGATGGTACCGAGAACCGACACAGGTGCCCTGGGTGAGAAGCCTAAAGCCTGTCGGGGTAAACCAAGCAAGGGAAATCGGCAAATTAGCCCCGTAACTTCGGGATAAGGGGTGCCTGCAGTTTTCACCTGAAGGTGGGAACTGCAGGTCGCAGTGACAAGGGGGTCCCGACTGTTTAACAAAAACATAGGTCCCCGCTAACCCGAAAGGGCTTGTACGGGGGCTGAATCCTGGCCAGTGCCGGTACCTGAAAACGAGTTTCAACTCGTTGAAGGGCCGGTAAACGCCGGGGGTAACTGTGACCCTCTGAAGGTAGCCAAATGCCTTGTCGGTTAAAAGCCGACGTGCATGAATGGATCAACGAGGACCCCGCTGTCCCTGCTTGGAACCCGGTGAACCCACGTCCTGGTGAAAAGTCCAGGAACACCCGACGGGAAGAGAAGACCCTGCAGAGCTTTACTGCAGCCTGATCTTGCGTTGCAGCAATGGATGCATAGTGTAGGTGGGAGCCGTCGAAGCACATCCCTCGGGGTGTGTGGAGGCGCCAATGGAACACCACCCTTCCATTGTTGCGGCGCTAACGGGGAACCGGACAGGGTCAGGTGGGCAGTTTGGCTGGGGCGGCACGCCCCTGAAAAGACATCGGGGGCGCCCAAAGGCCAGCTCAGACGGGACGGAAACCCGTCGTAGAGGGCAAGGCTAAAAGCTGGCTTGACTGGATCCTGCACAGCGAGGGATCCAGAGGTGAAAGCCGGGCCTAGCGAACATCCATGTCCCCACTAATGGGGGCTGGATATGTCAGAAAAGTTACCTCAGGGGTAACGGAGTTGTCTCGGGTGAGAGTCCCCATCGACCCCGAGGCTTGCTTCCTCGTCGTCGGCACTTCCCATCCTGAGGGTGCAGCAGCTCTCAAGGGTGGGGATGCTCGCCCATTAAAGGGGAACGTGAGCTGGGTTCAGAGCGTCGTGAGCCAGCTCGGATTCTATCTGTCGGGTGTGCCGGCTGTCTGAGCAGAAGACGTCCCCAGTACGAAAGGAACAGGACGTCGTGGCCAATGGTGACCGGTTGTCCTAAAGGGCATGCCGGGCAGCCACGCCATAACTGATAAGAGCTGAAAGCATATAAGCTCGAAGCAGGCTGCGAAAAGAGACAGCCGTCTTTCGGAGGCTTAGCCGAAAGGGACGGGTGACCGCCCCTTCTCTGAAAGTAAAGGCCCGGGTAGAAGACCCGTTTGATGGAGCAGAGGTGTAAGTCGGAAGCTTCCTTTTGGGAGCGACCGATTCAGCCTGCTGCCCCCAAAAGCCTGAAACCAGCAGCATAAACCTAGCGTAAAGGAGCATTTGCTTGGAAGCCAAGTTGGCGGTTGGCTTACGGTCTATGCACTGAAGAAATCCGCCGGCGTCTGCAAGTTCAAGGTGCCGAAAGGCACAGGTTGAGAAACCTCCTCCAGCACAGAAACGATATACCTTACGGGAGGTGGTGATGAAGGAAGTGGACTTCCAGAAGACCCCGTAAGATTTAGTGAAACGGCTGTGCTTGAAGCCTAAGGATTGGAGGCCCTTATGAGGACTTGCAGCGAAGGGAACAATCCGCTCAGTTGAATGCCAACTATAAATAGAAGGCGGATTACAGCCAACTTGGCGAAATAGAGAAGATACAGAAAAGGGGAGGAGGGAGAAGAACAAAAATGTATAAGGCTTTCATGCTTTTAGAGGTTGAACCTGGAAGGGAAGATTACATTCTTAAGGAATCCAGGAAAATAGAGGGAGTGAAGGTAGCCCATTTAGTAACGGGCATGTATGACATAGTGCTTGAAGTAAATACTGAAGAGAAGGGGTCCCTTAAAAACGTGGTTGAGAGAGTTAGGGCCATAGAAGGAATAAGAAGCACCCAAACTTTAATAACCATCCACTCCATTTAAACAAAAATTTTTCAGTTAAGCCCTCCTCCCTAAAAGAATTACATGTACCCTGTTCCTTTAGGTTTCTTTTCCTCCTTCTTTTTCCTAAATTCTTCCCTGAAAGAAGTAAGTATTTTTTTGGTTTTCTCAGTCATCTCTTGAATAGTGGAAAAATCCAAGGACAAATTAAAAAGTTTTGAAAATGAAACAAGGACTGTGTAGGCTGCGTAGTAATCAGGTAAGTTCCCAGGAGTTGTCCCCAAGAGAGAAACCCCCTTCAAATCGAAAATTTTAGCGAAAGCCAAAAGTAAACCAGCTGCTCCGTAGATTCTGCCGAAGTTACTAACGAGACAATTAGCTTTTTTAAAGTTGAAAAGAGAGAAAACTGAACTGTCAGATGTGCTTACATACACTAAAGGAGGAATAGTTATTGATTGAGTTTGCAAACCTCCCAAAGTTATAACCAAATCCCCTGAAAAGTCACTTAAGAGCTTAACTAAAGTATAAGACAAAACAAAATGTCCATAAGTATCCCTTATGGAAGGTTGACAATCGCCTGTAAGAACAAAGAAGTCCCTGTCAATCCCTATTTTTTCACCCTTCAAAAGGAAGAGTTCATTAACAGGCAATTTACTTACTCCTGAAGACTCATCAACGTATCCAGGTTCAACAAAGTGCTGAGAATGTATCTCCAAAAATTTTTCAGCATCGTAAGTGTTTATTAAGTAATCAGCAGAAATTTTACCAACCAAACCTATACCAGGCAACCCCTCAACAAGAATGGGATGGACAGGTTTAGGTTTAAAAAACCAAGTAAAAAAGAACCCGTTAAGCTTACGCATCAACCCAACCCTTTTCTCAAAAACAGTAAAAACATAGCGGGGGGTGGATTTGAACCACCGACCTCGGGGTTATGAGCCCCGCGGGATAACCTGACTTCCCCACCCCGCTGCATGTTAACAACCCAAAAATTACTTCTAAATTCCACAAAGAAATATTTAAACTTTTCCTTGGAAACATATTCCTCAGGAAAGTAAAGAAACATATGGGCCCGGCGGGATTCGAACCCGCGACCTCTTGCTTTCTCATGAAAGGAAAACGCCGCCTTCAAAAGACGATAAACGTCGTTATAAGGCAAGCGCTCCAGCCAGGCTAAGCCACGGGCCCTTTTATAGCCCCGCTCGGATTCGAACCGAGGTCGACGGATCCAAAGTCCGTCATGCTTGACCGCTACACCACGGGGCTAGTTGAGGCTTATTCTTCACAGAGAAAACCTATATATATTCCAAAGCAAGCCCTTTTAAAATTTAACGTTTACCTTAATTTTAAACTTAATCATTTCATCCTAAAAAATTTTTCAAAGAAAACCTTTAAGGGAGAGGAAGCCGCAGATGCACCACGAATCCATTACTTACCAGGTTAAGGAAGCATTAAGGAAAGAGGAAATAGAGCTGAAATCAAAAAAGAAAGGAAACTTAATCATTTCATCCACAAATCTTGTTTATGAAAAGGAAAAATACGAAAAAATAATTTCTGCAATCAAAAAGGCCTTAAAGAGCAATGTAGGTCCAGAGGGGGAAATAATTGAATTGACTTTGAGCACAGGAGAAATACTTGACATGGGAAAGCCAGAGTTTAAAATTTTAAGAGGAAAAGTGTTTGAAGTTTACTCCTTTAAACACAACTCATCAGCCATAATAAGGATTACTGTGGAAACAGATTTACAAAGTGGAAAGAAGTGGGTAAGTATAGATGTAGATGAACAATCTCCCTCTCTTTGGTTTGAAGAGTAGAGTTGAAAAAAATGAAAAGGAAAGTGGGGTTAATTGTGAACCCGATTGCCGGCATGGGGGGGAGAGTTGGGTTAAAGGGCACTGATGGAGAAGAAACCCTGAAAAAAGCTTTAAAACTCGGAGCAAAACCAGTAACACCAAGTAAAGCAGTGAAGTTCCTTGAAAAAATAAAAAACAGAAAGGAAGAGTTTGAATTGTTAACAGGAGCTGGAAATATGGGTGAAGAAGAAGCGAAGAAAGTAAATATTGAAATAAAGCCCTTAGGTTTAAGGAAAGAAAAAACAACCAGAGAAGACACAAAAAAAATAGCTGAACAAATGTTAAAAGAAAAAGTTGAATTAATTATTTTTTTCGGGGGGGATGGAACCGCTGTGGATCTATGTGAAACAGTAGATGCAAAAGTCCCCGTGATAGGGGTTCCTTCAGGAGTGAAAATGTACAGTGGGGTTTTTGCTCTAAACATTGATTCAGCCTTTAAAATATTCAGTGAATTCCTGGATGGAAAAACTGAGTTTGAAGAGAGGGAGGTTGTAGAAGTAAATGAACAAGCTTTCCGAGAAGACCGTTTAGTTCTTGAAATCAAGGGTTACTTAAAGGTGCCTGTGGTAAAGGGCCGAGTACAAAATTCCAAGACTTTGCTTCCCAGCGACGAAGAAAATAAAATCTCAATAGCTAAATGGGTTATAGACAACATGAACGACTCAGTTTATATTTTAGGGCCTGGATCAACTGTTTCAACAATAACAAAAATGCTTAACCAACCTAAAACATTTTTAGGGGTGGATGCAATGTACAAGAAGAGAGTTATAGGGTTAGATCTAAACGAAAAGGAGCTGTTGAAAATAATAAACGATAAAAAGGCCAAAATTGTGGTTAGTCCATTGGGTAAGCAAGGGTTCATTTTCGGAAGAGGAAACCAGCAAATAAGCCCTGAAGTTATAAAGAAGGTGGGGATTAAAAACATAATTTTAGTTGCAACAAAAAGCAAAGTAATTGAAACTCCTTTCTTCCATGTAGATACGGGCGACCCTGAACTTGACCGTAAACTTAAGGGTTATAAAAGGGTAATAGTCGATTATGCAGAAGAATATGTTAAAAAGGTGATTTAAAGTAAGAGAAGGAAAAAACTCAAAAAAAATATTAGGAGTGGATGAAGCAGGTAGAGGATAAACCGCCTAAAGGACCTGTCTTAGGACCCATGATAATTTGCGGGGTAAAGGTTAACGCTAAACAAATCAATTTTTTGCAGGAAATAGGGGTGAAAGATTCCAAAAAATTAACGGCCAAGAAGAGGAGGGAGTTGTTCACAGAAATAATAAAAAAATGTGACTACACATTTAGAAAAGTAACAGCGCAGGAGATAGATAAAAGAAAAAATTTAAATGAGCTCGAAGCCAAAAAAATAGCTGAAATAATCAACGAAACAAAACCAGATGAAGTTTACGTTGATTCACCTGACAGAAAAACAGAAAGATTCACTTTAAAAATAAGTAAATACTTAAACAAAGAAATTAAAGGGAAAGTTGTGATACATTCAGAAAACAAAGCAGAACAGAAATATTTAGTAGTTGCAGCAGCTTCAATAATCGCAAAAGTTTTCAGGGATGAACTAATGGAGAAGATAAAAGAAGAAATGGGTGAGATAGGCTCAGGATACCCTTCAGATAAAACAACAATTAATTTTTTAGAAAAAACTTTAAAAAACAGAGAAGCATTCGGTAAACACATCAGAAAAACATGGAAAACAATAGAAAAAATCAGGAATAAGAAGGGACAGAAGAAATTGGAAGAATTTATAAATTAAAATAAAACAATTTTTTCAACCTGGAAAAGGATGAGATAAAATGTCTTTCAAACACATTGTAAGGATAGCAAGGACAGATATACAAGGAAACTACAAATTAATTTATGGATTAGCTCAAATAAAGGGGGTAAGTTACGCAACAGCCCAATACATAGTTTCAAAGCTGAAACTGGATAGCAACAGCAAAATAGGGGAGTTAAAAGACAAGGAGGTGGAAAAGATAGAGGAATTCATAAAAAAGATAGACGCCACAATTGCCCCCCCATGGCTTTTAAACAGAAGAAAAGATCTTGAAACAGGGAAGGATTTACATTTAGTGGGGCCGGACCTGGAACTGAAAGTTAAGGAGGATATAGATAGACAAAAGAAAGTCAAGAACTGGAGAGGAATAAGACATGCTTTAGGGTTAAAAGTGAGAGGACAAAGGACAAAAACAACAGGCAGGAAAGGAGTAGCAGTAGGGGTTAAGAGGAGAGAAGTAAGGAAGTGATAAAGAAATGGGAGACATAAAAAGAGTTAGGAGAAAATATAAGCCGCCTAGGATACCTTGGGACAAAATAAGGTTGGTCCAGGAACAAGAACTGCTTGGAAAATATGGTTTAAGAAACAAAAGAGAAATATGGAGAGCCAGGGCAGTGCTTAGAAGATACAGAGTGATAGCTAGGAAGCTGATAGGTATGCCTCCAAACGAGAAAAATAGAGCTTTAGAGAAGAAGATACTAGAAAAACTAAAAAGAGAGAAAGTACTTAGTGAAAACGCCAAGTTGGAGGCTGTACTTAACTTAACAGTTGAAGACTTTCTAAGGAGGCGGTTACAGACAATAGTTTTTGAGAAAGGGTTAGCAAAAACAATTTATGAAGCAAGACAACTAATAACACATGGACACGTTGCAGTTGCAGGAAGAAGAATAAAGAAACCGAGTTACATCGTCAAAAGAGAAGAGGAAGACACTATAACATTTACTCAAAAAGGTTCAGGGAGAAAGGTGAGTTAACGTGAAAGAATCGAAAAGAAGGAAGGGAGTAGCTCACATCTACTCAAGCTACAACAACACAATAGTGACAATAACAGACTTAACAGGTGCAGAAATAATTTCAAGAAAAAGTGGAGGAATGTTTGTGAGGAAAGATTGTGAAGAAGGAACCCCCTTTGCAGCCATGAAGACAGCTTATGCAGCAGCTAAGGAAGCCCTTGACAAAGGAATTAAAAGAATACATGTTAAAGTCAGAGCCCAAGGAGGACATAAATCCAAAACTCCAGGTCCAGGTGCACAGGCGGCTATAAGGGCATTAGCTAGAAGTGGGTTAATAATTGAGTCGATAGAAGATGTTACACCTATACCTCACGACGGCACAAGGAGACCTGGAGGGAGAAGAGGAAGGAGGGTGTAGGAAATTTAAAGTGTTTTTGAAGGTGATGAAGAAAAAATGTTGGAACGCGTTAAAACACTTATAGCTTCAAAAATCAATAAAGTACTTTCTTCATTTGAAGACCCACGTGAACAACTTGACTACGCTTACGAAAAAATGATTCAACAACTCCATAACGTAGATATGAGCTTAACAACAGCTATTGCTGCCAGAAAAAAGTTAGAGTTCAGGAGAGAGAGGATAAAAGAGAAAATCAGGAAAAATGAGGAGAATGCAGAAGAAGCCATGAAACTTGGGAGAAAAGACTTAGCGAGGATGGCTATTGAGAGGAAGGTACTTCTGGAAGAGCAGCTGAGAAAACTAAATGAAGAAATAGAATCGATGAAAAAAGATGAAGAGAAGCTGAAAACATTAAGAGAAACTTTAAGGACTAAAGTTGATTCCTTTGCTGCAAAAAAGGAGATGTTGAAGGCCCAGTATGAAACCGCTGAAGCACAGAAAGAAATAAAGGAAACGCTGACTGGACTGTCGAACGACGCCGCTAACGCTGGTGCAATAGTGAGAAGGGCTGAAGAAAAAATAAATGACTTAAAAGCCAAAAGTGCAGCCATAGATGAGTTAATAGCTACAGGGGGGGCCATAAACTACATGGACGAAGAAGAAAGAGATATATTAGAGAAAGAGTTGGAGAAGGAAAGGATAAAAAGTAGAGTGGATGAAGAAATTAAAAAACTTGAAGCCGAAACCTAAAAATCAAGCAGCGTGCAAAATAGAAATGAAACAGAGACAAGTAATTAAGGCGTTATTGTACATATCCTCTACAATACTTGCCTTCTTAGGTATTCTTTTTATAATTGCCTCTGTTTTTGCACCTCAACGAATCCTGACAGGTTTTGTTTTCTTCGCTTTAGCAGGACTAACCCTATTTTTTGGAACAAGGAAACCTAAAAGTTTAAGACTTGAAAGTCCAGTACTTAGATTAGCGGAAGCCTACAATGGAAAATTAACTGTTTCAACAGTTGCTGAAGAGCTGCAAATACCCATCGATGACGCAAAAGACCTACTTACCAATTTAGCACGTAAGGGGATATGTTACATAGATTTTGAGGAAGTTGAGAAAGTAGGCAGAGAAGTTTTTTTCTTCCCAGAGTTCGCTGTTAAGAAAGAAAGGGAAAAATAAGAGACGCCGGGGGTGGGATTTGAACCCACGAGGCTCCAAGAGCCACGGGCTTTTTGTTTAAAAGAAATTTCTCCAGGCCCGCCTCCTACCTGGCTGGAGTACCCCGGCAATCTTTCAACAAATTAAGCAGCAAAAACATTTTACCCTTTAAGAAATAAGGGTAAGGTATACGTTTTTAAAATTTCTTTTTAGACAAGAACTTTGATAGGTTTCGCTGCAACCCCCCTTTTCTTCTTGTAAATTTCTTCAGAAGATAAAACCGTTTTTGCAACTGCAATTATTTCCCCGTTTAATTTTTGAATAGAGACAATGCCTCCTCTCGGAACCTTACTGGATAAAGCTATGATTCCTGGGATCATTAACGGAAAACCGTTCTTAACAGGTTCGACTGCAGAGTCTTTGATTAATATTGCAGGTAACAAATTGTTAAGGACTGAATCTAGTGGTTTAACAACTTCCCTTATCGGCTCCTCTACCCCCCTAGTTTTCCACAAATAATAAGCGAGGGTTATTTGTGGTAAAGTGAAGGATTGATCTTCGTGAAATGTTCCAGTTTTTATTCTGCGTAAACTAACCATGTTAGCTCTTACTTTCAAAACCCTGCCGATATCGACGCAGAGTTTCCTTACGTAAGTACCTGATTGACAGTTCACCTGAAACAGAACGAATTTACCCTTTTTCTGTAAAAGTTTCAGTTCATGAATTTTTCTTACGCGCAAACTCCTTTTCACAGCCGCCCTGGAGGGGGGAACCTGATATATTTCCCCTTTAAACACTTCAAAAACATTACGTACATTTTCTTCTGGAATATCTCGATGAAGCTTCATCACTCCAACATATTCCTTTTCTGTTTTAAGCAATAAATCAGCAACTTTACAGGCTTTACCGAGGGCTACAGGTAAGACCCCTGTAACGTTAGGATTTCCCTCCCCTTTATGTAGGGGTCTAGGGTTCCTAAATGACCTGCCTTAGATACATGGAAGAGGGATTTAACCCATTCCACAACAGCCGTTGAAGTCATTGAGGGAGGCTTATCAACTGGAACAATTCCTTTATTTAATAATTGGGGTACATCTTTTTCACTGCTCCATCCTTTGTACAAATTTGGCTTTTCATATCTTGTTTTTGTAAGCCACTCATCCATCCCTTTATTCATTTCTTCCTTCCTTGAAAAATTTTAAGCAGTGTTGATTCATTTAAAGCCTTCACTACCTCGTCGTCATCAGCTCCTTTGGAGATGTTGATTTTATGTTTAGTTATTTCCAAATGGTCAATGTTAACTCTCCTTCTCCTTACACCTGTTAATTGCTTTGGCCCCGTAACCAAAACATAGTTTTTATCTATTAAATCCACAATGACGCAGAAACGCCCAGCTTCTCTCCCAGCTTTTTTAACACAAACCCTGCCTACTTCAAAAAGAGACATTATTCCACCTCCTTTTCCCGTAAGAAATATGCTTTCTTAATAATTTCAACTATTTGATGAGGCTTCCACTTTGAAGAGTTGATCAAAATGTCACAAATGGATGCTTCATCAGGGTCTAGGCTGTAGTATTTAAGATATCTTCTTTTGTTGCTTTCTTCCCTCTTTAGAATTTGTTTAAGAGCTTCTTCGTAGCTTAAGTTATCTCTCTCCGCTATTCTCTTCACCCTTTCCTTTTCGGAAGCGAACAAATAAACTTTAACTGTTGCGTTTTCTGCAGCCATCCAACATGCTAATCTGCCTTCTAAAACCACATTACCCTTTTCAGCTTCTTTCCTTAACATATCATCTACTTTCTTATCTATTGAAGGATCATTTTCAGCTTCTTTGTGAAGAAACTGGAAATCAACTCCCCTTTCTTTACAGAGTTTCCTAAAAAATAAACCTGCAGAAACATATCTTAAATTTAGTTTTCGAGCTAGTTCCTTAGCGACAGTCGTTTTGCCACTTCCCGCTTTACCTGAAATCGCTACAACGTGTTTAGTCATGAAAGAATTCCTCGCACTTCCTTTGTGACTTGGACGCGCATACACCTAGAACACAAGCATCCTCCATATTTCCTGTTAACCCTTTTTTTAGATTTAGGAAGATTCCTCATTAAACTTTTCGGTCCAGTAGGTACACCTGGCAATTTAGCGCTGCAAACTGCACAAACTGCCTTGCCATGTCTCTTTCTTTTATAAATTAAAGTGGTGCGGTTACCTGGTGTCTTTCTATGTATTCTCTTCACGTTACCTGATTTCTTCCTCATAGCTGGAACCTCTTCCCCCACATAAAAATTTAACTTAGACTAGGGATCCTGAAAAGTTTTTGCACAAAGGGGTAAAGTGAATAAGAAACAATTATGTACCAGCCAAGGAACCCTAACAAATCATTTGACAATATATGGTTTCCATGAAATAAGCTTAAGAAAGGCACGGAGAAGGGGAGTTTAACCACAGGCATTGCTGTAAAGAAAGGGTAGAAAATCCACCAAAAAACAAGTATTAAAGGCAACATTATAAATGTAGGCATCATTTGTTTTTTAGAAATCTCTAATTGAATCTTCAAAATCGCAGGCTCCTCTTTCTTAACTTTAGCCATAAGTTTTTTATCTTTAGTTAGCAGGGCTTTCTTTTTAAGTTCATTAAACTCTTTAACCTTTTTAAGGCTTCTTCTAAGTTCATCAACATCAACTAAAAGTTTCTGGAAAGAAGCTGAGACAATGTTGAGAATAAGAGCTAATATTAAAGTGAAGACCATTGATCTAGGTGGAACAATCCACCACTTAACTAAGCCGTAAAGCCATTTCAAAATTCCCGTAATAAAACCTTCAAAAAACATATTTCCTCCCTTTTCCCCTTATTACTTCATAAACCTCCTTATTAATGGGTGGGCCTCTTGAATCTGTTCTCTAGCAAGTGATTGGTAGAACTGCCACAAAATCATGGTTGCTAATAAAATGCCCATGCCTCTACCTATGGAACCGAAAAAGTCAGCGAATGCAGCTATCACACCTACCAATATTGCACCTATGATTGTTACGGGGTAAATGTATCGACTTAAAACTTTTTCTAAAACTTTGTAGCTTGACCTGAAACCTGGAATTGTCATTCCACTTGAAACAAATTGTTTAGCTATCGATTTTGCATCCATGCCGGAAAGTTCAACCCATACTACACCGAAAATTACACTTACTATAATTAATACCACAGTGTAAATAATTGACCTTAAAGGGTCGCTCATGGCTGAATGAAGCCCATAAGGCGACGTTAAGTAGTAGCATAAACCACCTTTTATGGAGAGTCTGCCTGTCTCTGTAACTTCATAAGTCCCTATTAAGGAAACAAGTCTCCTCAACAATTCATTGGTAGAAGTTGAAAACCTACTCCAAAGCATTTGAGAAATTAAATAGACATCAGCAAACAGTGTAGACGCAAATATTATGGGAATGTTTGAAATATAAAGTAGACTGATTGGATATTTCCCCCTCATCCCCTTAACTGAACCATAAGATATGGGTATTTCAACTTGAACTGTTTGAAGAAAAATAACCACAACAAAAACAACAACACTTGCTAATAAACCAACCATGGAGGGGTATCCCTCCCTATACCACACAGCTCCGCCGCTGCCTATCAACGCAAAAAGGGCTCCAATGTAATTTCCGTACTTGTCTTTAAGGGGAGAAAATGTCTCCCAGAAAATTGTTTGGGCAACACCGGCAGCAATAAATAAGCTTATACCGCTACCTATTCCCCAAGTTGAAGTTAACTCATCCAGAAGTAGAGTTATGTAGCTGCCGATGAAAAGTTGGAAAAATAAAAGCGAAGCAGTGGTTAAAGAAATAACTTCCCCCACTCTCCCGTATCTGCCGCCGAAAACATAAATTGAGGCTTCAAAAATTATCATTATTATCGAGAAGGTTCGCTGCGCAGCTGTAAACTTTGCTCTGTCCTCAGCAGAAGTTAAATCCAATTCAATTATTTTGGAACCGACAAAGAGTTCGAGTATTATGCCTGCCGTAACTATGGGACTTATACCCAGTTCAAGTAAAGTTCCAGCTGCACCTGCAAAAATAAACCTTAACTGTGCCAAGTAATCCGTTGTCACTTTAGGGATTCCGTAAAGAGGAACTTGGGTTAAAACATAATAAATCACTACAACAATTCCTGTCCAAAGTATTTTTTCATTTAAGGTTACGTGTCTTTTAGGGTTTTTAACTCCAGGAATATACTTTGAAATCTTGGCTAAAACCTCTAAGAAATCCAAAAGTCACCCCTCCAAAACAGTTACCTTGCCTCCTTTGCCCTCGATTTTCTCAACAGCTTTACGTGAGAACTTAAATGCCAAAATATGCAACTTATGGTTCACGTTCCCCTCCCCTAAAACCTTTTCAAACCCTAACTTCCTAACGTCAACTTTAAAAACACCGCCTTCTTCCTCCACCAACTTTCTACTTACAAGTTCATCTAACTTTTCCTCTATATAACCTAAGTTCACGGTTTTAGGGGCTTTAATTAGTTTTTTGGGTCTTCTAATCCCTCTCATTCCTTTTCCGAAGTAGTCGGGTTCCTCAACTAAAACCTTTGTCCAGTGATGCTTATGACCCCCTGCTTTACCGAAACCCCCCCTATAGCCACTTTTTCTGTGGCTCTTTATTCCCCAACCATGAGTTTTTAATCCTCTGAATTTCCTTGACCTTTTCTCTTTCCTTGTAGTCATTTCTTAACCTCCTAAATCATCCTTGCAATCAATTCATTAATTTTTTCACCGTGATAACCGAGAATACCCCTGTTCTCCACAGATTTTTTAATTGACCCCTTAAACCCTTTCTTTGGGGGCCTTAACCTGAAAAATTTCTTCAAACCTTTTACATCCTTAAGTGAACACTCGCAATTATAAATTTTTTCAGCTAACTCCTCTACTGAGCTAAAGTCTGTGTTCCTTTCTAAATACTTATCTGTTAAAGGCTTGTCACCTATTAGCCTCCCTCTCTTCCTTAAAAGGGTAACCAAGTTTTCCTTGGAAATTTCACCCCACGCTATGTAATTACGTACATGGTTTAACATTCCAAGGTAAGAGGGACAGTTATCAACCAAAGTAGCCCGGAACTTCTTTTTAATGTTCAAAAGTTCAAGTGTTTTATTTACTTCTCGGGGTGCAACCCTTCCCCTCACCCTTACCACAACCAGTTTCTTCTTCCCGTTTCCAGAGCTCATAATTTTATCCTCCAATCCTCCTTAGTAATCACCTTGGTTGTTTGTGTTAATGCTTTATAAGTGGCTACGACAAAGTTTAAAGTTGTTCTAGTGTTCCCCTTAGTTTTCACCCAAGCATCTGAAATACCGGCAAGCTTTAAAACAGTTTTAGCTTTTTCACCGGTAACTAAACCCACACCTCTAGGGGCTGGAATTATTTTTACACGTACAGACCCGCTTGCACCTTCAACTGTGAAGGGTAAACTATGAAGCTGTCCACCGCATCCACACGCCCAGCTCCCACACCCTCTAATTACCAGTTGAAGGTTTAACTTAGCGTTTTGAGTTGCCTTTTTAATGGCTGTAGGTATCTCTCTAGCAACTCCTTTACCTACACCAATATATCCACTTCTGTTACCTACTACAACAACTACTCTGAATCTACTAACTTCACCTGCATCTGTTTGTCTCTGGACGAGGGTTATATCAGCTACTTCACTTTCAAGGTTTGGTAGAAGGAAATCAACTATCTCAGGCTCTTTAATTTTTTTGTTTAACTTGAAAATGTCATCTATTGAAGTTATCTCTCCATTAAACACCATCCTTCCTAACTTAGTTTTTGGATACCACTCTTGCTCACTCACGAGAAATCACTTTCAATCCTTTTTTTAACAACCTCAAAATGGTTAGGTAAGTCCTCAGGTTTTAACCCTTTCGATAAATAACCCGAAAACCTTTTGTAGTACAGGGCTTCGTTTTCCTCCAGTATTTCCTGGGCGTAACTTGCCACATGTTCACCTTTCACCCTTTCTTCTTCAGGTAGCATTTTTTCTTCACATGGAACAGTAACACCTGCATCTATTAATCCTTTAATGGCGGAGAATAACCTGTTTCCTTTAGTGGATCTGTGAAGCCCGAAATATGGAACTGCAAAATTTATCCCTAACTTTGTGGCTTTTTTCCCGCATAAATAACCTGTTAAGTAAGCTGCAGGGACGTTCCCTGTAGGAGCTTTCCACCCATACTTTTTAATAAGTTGCTGAGACCAAGCGGAGACTATTGTTTTGTCTCCTTCTATTTTCGGTTCCACGAATTGAACCCTGAAATGTTTCAAAGATCCCCTTAGAACTACAAGTAATTTTTTAGACTTAAGCAGGGTCAAACGTTTATAGTAATTTGTTTTTCCCTCCCTTTTCCTTTTAAAGGGAACTTTATAAATTCTTTTCTTCCCCACCTTATCTCCTCCACAAACCGTGCCTTGTCAAGTAGAACTTAACATGAGTTCTGGATGTAAAGTACCCCCCACTTATCATTCTGTAAAGTTTCCGGTAAACTTCATTAGAGATCTTCCTCCTTCCCTTTAATTCCTTAATAAATTTTCTTAGGGCTCTTGTTTTCATGACCCATCTTCTTTTTCTAGAAACTATAGAATATTTTGACCCTTTCTTGTTGCCAGGGGTCCTTGACCTTTTCTTTCTTTTGAAATGACGGATTCTAGCTCTTGCTCTACTTGTCCCTTTCACTTTCCTTTTCTTAATCACTCCTTCACTTATCAACTTTGCAACAGATTCCCTAGTTATAGCTGTCTCCACCAAACCTGTTTTTTCTGGGTTGATCCAAACCCTACCGGTTCCAACTTTTAAAATCTGTGAAGCTAATCTTTTCTGTATTTTTAAATTGCTCATTATAACTCTCCTTCTTCCATAGTTGATTTTACAGGGTTAAGTACCTTTATTCCTCTTTGTAATGCTTCATTTTGGATTTCTACTTTTTTTCTCTTACTTAGGGTCCTTGAAAGGATTGCAGCTTCAAAATCTTTATTTATTCGCTCCAAATCTCTCATGTTTGAAACCAAAACAGGCTTGTAGCCTGAAGGGTGAAGCCCTCTAATTCTTTTAGCTGTCCGGTAACCAGGGTCTGGAAGAGGAGTTCTCCCACTAAATCTCCTCCTTACTTTACTGTCAGTACCCCTTGGCTTTCTCCAGCGGGGATTAAGTTTTTTGTAACGCCAACTGTCGACCCTAACAAACTTAGGCTTTCTCTTTTTAATTTTCTTTATTAAAAATTGAAGCTCCTTCACAGTTTTCATTTAATTACCTCTTTTTTGTAGACGTAGACTCCGTCAATGAATTTTCTAACATCCTTATCCTTTATTTTAGTTGCCAATTGGATGTTTGCAGCTGTTTGTCCAACATCTTCTTTATTTATTCCCTCCACTACCACATCTTTACCGTTTACAGTTACCTTTACATCACCCACGATTTCCGCTTCACGAGGCTTCTTCTCACCTATAAAGTTTTTTATTAAAACCTTCCTCCCCTCAACAGCAACTTCTATAGGGAAATGTGTTTGGACAACCCGCAATCTATACCTGAACCCTTTAGTAACCCCAGTAAACATGTTATTTATGTGGCTTTTAATTGTATAGAGGTACGCCTTCCTTCTTTTACCAGGGAAAATAACTCTCAAAACCACTTCGTTATTTATTTTCTTAACGGAAATTTTTCTTTCATCATATTCCCTGAATAATTTCCCTCTAGGTCCCTTAACATGTATTTCTCCTGGTTTAATCGTGACATTAATTCCTTCAGGGACGGGTATCTTCTCCTCAATTAGGTATGTTAAAGGCATGATTGTTCACCTTATCTCTAGTAAATAAAGGCTAACAGAAGACCACCTACCCCCTTCTTTTTAGCTTCCTTAGAGGTCATGACCCCTTTAGGTGTCGTTAATATTAATATACCCATGTCATTTGCAGGTAAATATTTTTGTTCCCATTCAACCAAATCTTTCACTTTTACATAAAATCTCGGCCTTATAGCCATGCATTTATTTATTCGTCCAAGAAGAGACACTTTAAACTTTCCTCCACGTCCATCATCAATATAAACGAATTCACCAATGTAGCCATGCCTTTGCATTACCCTTAACACTTCCTTTAAAAGTTTTGAAGCAGGGTAAATTAAGCAGTTCTCCCTCCCAATGGCTTCGTGGTTGTATATGTTTATTAAAGCATTCGATAAAATATCTGAAACCAACTCTCTTCTCCTCACAACACCTGTTCTTATTCGTATTTTTTCCAGCCTAGTTTAGGAGCAATTTCCCTGAAACATTGTCTACACAGGTTTAACCCATATTTTGTTATTAAACCACGTCCAACTCTCCCGCATCTTCTACATCTCCGAACCTTCCCCTCCACGTTTATTTGTTTATTATTCGATTCACTCAACACCGTTCACCTTTCACAGAAGTTAAGGGGCAACAGACTGAATAAATTCAACACCAAATCTTTCGTTAAAGAAATTAATTGCTTCTTCACGTGTTATTCTATGTTTTTTAGGTATTTTTCTCTTTTCCCTTCTCCTTCTTTTAACTCTATAACCTGGCCTTTCTAGACAGGCGATTACATCAAGCCCTATCACACCTAAATCGGGGTCGTATTTCATTTCAGGAATGTCAATGTGCTCCTCTATACCAAACGCTAAATTTCCTTGATTATCTAGTGAAGAAATTTTTACTTTATTATCTACAGCTTTCAAAACCTTGTCAAAAACTTCTTCAGCTTTTCTTCCTCTTAAAGTAACCATAACACTTATTGGTTCTCTTTTATGAATCCCAAAGTCCCTGATGGTTTTCTTTGCTTTTTTGATTGCAGGTTTCTGTCCAGAAATTTTTTCTATTATTTTACTTGCCTTCTCCAAAGCTTCACCTGATTTACCCACACAAGAGTGAATAACAACTTTTTCTATCCTTACCTTCCTCATAGGGTTTTCAGCTATCATTTAGGGTCATTACTCCTTAGTTAAATTAAAGGCTAAAAGAGGCTTTTTTTCCCCTATAACCATAACGAAATCTTTTCTTGTTTTTATTTCTCCCTTTTCTGTGTTTAAAGTTACAGTTGCGTTTTTAAACCCTTCATCCATAGAAGTTATTTCACCTACTGCACCCATATGTTTACCCTTAACCACTAAAGCAAAATGACCTTCACTAAATTCAACATGCTCTTTTAAAGTTTGATGAGGAACAGTTAAAAGTAAACTGTCAAGCCTTCTATAAACTTTTTCTTTAAGAAGGGTGATGTTAGGCTTAAGTAAAACGTTTCGGCCGTCGTGAAGATTTAATTGGATATTGTTGCCTTTGTTAATTTTTTTATTTTCTATCCTGCACAATTTTAAATTTTTCTCTTCTTCAGGAATAGGTATGGGTTCAAGGGTTTTTTTAGGGGTTGGCAGTATTCTGTAGATTAAGCCAAGTTTAGGTATTTCTAAAACATCCATTAAACCCACAGGGAACTTGTAATTTGTACGTGGTACACCATCAACCAAAACTTCTTTGTTACCTATTACTTTCCTTGCTTCAGATGAATCGTTAACAATCCTTAAAACGTCACGGAGAATTAAGAGTAATGGGATAGAGAAATTTTTTGGGTGGGGGCCTGGACTTGGTCTAGTCACCCACTTAAATTTTTTAACTGGTATCCTCCACAAAGGAGGAGCTGAAAATCTTTTTAAACTCTTTGACATTTCTTTCGCCTACTCTACTAAAGCCTTTTTCCTTTCAATTATAGCTTTTCTTCTTTCGTCTTTTAAATTAAGTTTTGTAATCACAACCTTTGAGGGGTGGATTGGAAAATAATATTCAGAACCGTCTGCCTTTTTCTTCTTGACGTTTTCGACATGGACCCTAAGTTTTTTGTAGTCTACACCGGCTACCTTCCCTTCCGTTCCTTTATAATCTCCCCTAACAACAAGTACAGTATCTCCTTTTCTCACAGGAAGAGATTTCACTCCATGTTGATCAGCTAAGCCTTCAGATAAAGGCGCAGCTAAAAGTTTATGCCTTATATGCCACTTAGCTTTGTAAAGAAACTTCCTTTGCTTCCTCGGCTGCTTAGATTTAGTTATACCCATTACTTTATTCACCACTAAACCACTATTGAGGAAATTTTAGATAATTCAGGCCATCTTTCAACAGCTTCCCTTGCTATAGGTCCCCTTATTTCTGAAGCTAAGGGTTTACCTTCCTTATCCACAAGAACTCCTGCATTATCTTCAAATGTCACATGTAAACCGTTAGGCCTTTTAAAAGGCATCCTCTGCCTTATAATTATTGCCCTCATTACTTGTTTCCTTAATTTCAGGGCCCCCTGTTTCACAGTAACCGACACCATATCCCCTATACTTGCGGAGGGGTACCTGTTATGTTTCCCTTTGTAACCTATAACTCCAATTATTTGAAGGATTTTAGCCCCTGAATTGTCAGCACAGGTTATCTTACTCCCTACAGGTAATCCTCTAGTTAGTTTGGGTTTAAAAGCTACCCCTTTTTTCCTTTTAATCCCTAGTCTAGGCATTTCTCTTCCTCCTTTACCGAGATTTTTTAAATTTTCTGCAACACAACAAAACTTTTTGTTTTACTGATTGGCCGACACTCTGCAACAACTACATTATCCCCCTCTTTTAAGGGGATGCATGGAGGAACATGGACTGAAACCTTGGTTTCCCTTTTTTCATACCTTAAATATTTTTTAACGTAGCGGATTCTTTCAATTAAAAGAACGGCTGTCTTGTCAGCCTTAAACTTAACTATTCTTCCCTTGATGGTTCTCCCCCTCACCGCTAAATTACCGTGCCAAGGACAATTTCTGTCTTTACATTCTTCTTTAGGCGGAGTGAAACCTTTAATTTTTCTCATTTCCTCACTCTCTTACATTTAAGTCTTTTTTCAGGTCTTCCAACCAAAAGATCCCCCTTCACTTCAACCTCCTTTTCGGAAGGCAGCTTAAACCTAAAGCAACAAATAGCTTTCGGGATTTTAATTTCTTTTGATGGTTTAGCGGAATCACTTATAAACAACATGTTCCTGGTTTCAAAAATTACCTTCCCTTTTCTCTTTATTAAGGAAGGATTGGTTGAATTTGTTATTTCAACCTCTAAACCTATCAATTCATGGTAGTAAATGTTTTTTTGGGTTATCACCTTTCTTCTTCCCTCAACAGAGTTAGTAACCTTGCTATGTCTCTTTTCAGAGTCTTAATTGCGGAGGGATTCTCTAGAGTACCTGCAGCTTTTTGTTGAATCCTAAGGTTCCAAAGATCTTCTTTTAGCTGTTTCAATTTCTTCTTACGCTCCTCCTTGGATAGTTTTTTAATTTCAGCTAGTTTCATTTAATTCCCTCTTCCAAAACAAGCTTTAATTTTCTTCTCCTGTTTTTTCTCCTTCAATTCCTTCTTCAGACTTGTTTTCAGGTTCTGCAACCGCTTCAGTAACTAACTCGGTCTGTTGCGTTTCAGCTATTTCTTTCCTCCTTCCTTCCATCAATTTCTCTGCTATATCCTCCTTTATCGAAATAACGTCTGCTCCCACGTAGTTAGGCTGCAAAATTTTAACTTTAACCCCTACAATCCCTGTTTTTAACAAAGCAAAATCTTTCCCCACATCCACAAAAATTTCCTTAGGGTAACCACTTTTTATCATTTTACCTTCTCTAAATCTTACACTTCTAGATCTTTTACTGATTAATTTTCCTGAAATAAGTATTTCAGCCCCTACTGCACCTGAAGCCATTATTCTCCTAAACGCAACATTTACAGCTGACCTATACCTTATTCCCCTGTCTATCGCACTGGCTATTTTGTTCGCCATTATTTTAGCTGAAAGGGAAGGTTCATCCAGTTGAATAACCTCTATTTGCGGATTCTCCAGCATGAATTTCTCCCTGAAAACAGTTGTCAAATATTTTATTGTTTGACCATGCCTACCTATGACTAAAGCAGGTCTCTCAGCTTTAATATGTATTCTTGTACCCAAGGGGGTTTTTATTAAATTGACACTGTGATAACCCGACCTTTTAAGTTCTTTCGACAAGTACTCATCTAAGTCTGCATGAATTAACCCATCCTTTATGAAATCTGTCAGTATGGACTTCTTCTCTGGAATCTTTATTCCCTCCCTTCACGTTCTTCAAGGATGACTTCTAAATGAACAAGTCTCCGGATTTTCGGGGTTGACCTCCCCATTGCCCGGTAAAAAACTCTTTCCAGTTTTGGGCCTTCTTTAACAAGCACATGTTTCACCCATAATTTTTCAAGCTCTAATCCCTTGTCCTCAGCATTAGCTTCTGCATTCTCAATTACTTTAAGCACTTCTTTAGCTGACTTGGCAGGGTACCTGCCTGAATCCCATTTTTGCAGGTTTTTCTTATGTCCTGCACCAGATCTGAAACGTTTAAAAGGGACAGCTTGCCTTTTCTCAATTATGTTCCGCAAAGTCTTCTTTGCTTTATCAATATGCATTCCCTTAATTAATTTGCAAAGTTCACGGGTTTTTTTCAAAGACAAGTCCAAATCTTTTCCCATTGATTTTGCAGTGGCTTCATCATTTACTTGAGTCAGTGAGTACTTTATTTTAGGCATTTTCTTCACTTAAATTTTTCCACTTAATTTCTTGGTTTCGGAAATGCTCCTTGAAATATTTAAACAAACCATTTTCCCTCAATTGTTAAATGGAAAAGGCTCCAGTTTCCCTTTGAAAACTGAAAAACCATATGGTTTATACGGTGTTACAAAAAGTTGATGACCCTTAAAACTCCCCTTTTGCAAGGTTAATAAATTTTATGTTTAAATTTTCGAGTGAGGAAGGAGAGGTAACTTGAAGTTTTCAAAAACTTCCCTATTTTTAAAGGGTTTAAAAAATTTTTCCTTTTTTGAAAATTTAAAAAAGGGTTCCTCCTTAAAGATGCCTTTTTCATAAAAAAAGAGGAGGGAGTGAAAGAATGAACATATACAGTTTTTATCAACTTCAGGAAGCGGTGGTGGCAGCAATAGCTGTAGTTTTATCGGCTTATCAAATAATAAACGCCTTAAAAAGAGAAGAAGCAAGTAATGGAGAGAATAAGAAGAGGAAGAAGTAAGTTCTAAAGGTTTAAAGCATCCACGCGGGGTGCGCATTGTGGAAGTTTACGGTTTGAAAAGCAATGTGATGAATTTCAGAGAAAACCTTTACACCTTCTTTTTCAAAACTTTACATTTAAACAATTTAGAAATTAGAAACAGAGATATAATTGTGGTGACAAGTAAAGTGGTGTCTGTCTCCCAAGGAAGAATAAAGAGTTTATTCAGTGTTAAACCAAGTGTTGAGGGGGAAAGACTAGCCAAAAAGTACAATATACCTGCTGCATTGGCTGAATTGATTTTAAGGGAAGCTGATGAAATAATTGGAGGAATCAAAGGCGTGGTTTATACTTTAAAGGATGGAATTTTAATTGCGAATGCTGGGATTGATCTTTCTAACGTTCCTAAAGGATATGCTGTGCTACATCCAAGAAAGCCCTGGATGGTGGCTAAAAACTTCAGAGAAGAAATTTTGAGGAGGACAGGAAGAAAAAAGGTAGGGATTTTGATAGTTGACAGTAAAACCCAGCCTTTAAGAAAAGGAAACATAGGCGTTGCACTTGCCGTTTCAGGTTTTAAACCAGTTATAGATGAAAGAGGGAAGGAGGATTTGTATGGGAAGAAAATGAAATTTACAAGGAGAGCTGTGGCTGACAATTTAGCCTGTATAGCTGAACTTTATTTGAAAGAGAGAAACGAACTAACCCCTTTCGTTCTAGTTAGAGAAGCTCCTGTAGAATTTTGTGAAGGAACATTCAGTGAGGAAATGAAAATCAGCAGAGAGGAAGATCTGTTTTACAGCAGTTTCAGCTCATACTTCAGAAACTGCAGTGAAATTTAAAAAGAGCTAAAAGAAATAAACTTTAAACACCTATCAAAATCCCTGCATTTTTTTGAGGGAGGAACAAGAATAAGATGTGGCGATTCATTTGGCTGTTGAAGAAATTGAAGTGAAAGTTCAAAACACCGTAAGTTCAATTGACTTAGGTACAGAACTCGATTTAAAATATATCGCAAAAAAATTAAAAGCTGAGGGGGCTGACTATAACCCTTCAAAGTTCCCAGGCTTAATTTATAAATTAAAGAAGCCTAAAGCAGCATTCTTAATTTTTGGAACAGGTAAACTTGTATGCACAGGCACTCAATCTGAAAGAGATGCAAATTACGCCTTAGAAAGGATAATTAAGAAACTTGGAAAAATAGGGATAAAACTTAAAAGCCCGCCAAAACTTAAAGTCGAAAACATAGTGGCTTCAGCAGACATTAAAAGACAGATACATTTAGAAAAAGCTATTTTAAAGCTAGAAGGGGCGAATTATGAGCCTGAACAATTCCCAGGTTTAATTTATAGACAAAAAAAACCTAAAGCCACGTTTTTGCTTTTCCGAACGGGTAAACTTGTATGCACAGGCACAAAGAAATTGGAAGAAATATATAAAGCCATTTACGAAGTTAGAAGGAAACTTATGGAGGAAGGCTTATTCCTTTAAAGTTCCTTTAAAAAGAAATTAAATAGAAAATTAACTTCCCTGAAAAGGTGAAGAAAAAAGGATGAAACATCATAAAGCAGCAGAAACAATTTTACTTTCCACGGTTTTACTTATTTTACTTCCGGATCTGTTTCAACCATTACATGCCCCACCTAATAATGAAGCAATGTACAGCATCGAAAAAGCTGAAGTATTTATTGACTTAGGAAGAAATAATGTGAATTTCGAAATGAAAATCAAAATAAGGGCAGAAACCGATAATTTAACCAATCCAACGCTGTTCATTTACGCAATTTCTCCCAGAAATATTTTTTCAGATGCTGCCAAAGTTTCAGTGGTTGAGGTGTTTAACCCAAACTTGAATATTAACGAAACATTTCTTAAACTAGATTTAAACAAAACATTAAAGAAAGGGGAAACATCCCTATTAACTGTAACATTTTCTTCACCTGAAAAAACAGAAGGCAGAACATACATAAGGCATGAAGTCAATAATGAAAACCATAAGTTTTTCACTTTTATTTTTAAAGCTTTGAAATACGTCAGAATAGGGGAAGTTGACGTAACCGCGCTTTTACCTGAGAAAGCAGACCTTTTACCTATTCCCCCATTACCTGTCATAAACCCGAAACCTGTAATCAATACATCCATAGGTTTAAGGAAAAGGTTCAGCTGGAAATTTGTAAACCTAACTAGGGAGTCCCCTCTTATAATGATAACCTATAACTTAAGCCAGCAACTAAATAGCGCCACTCCCTCCCCAAGCCCTCAACCACTTTATCTTACACAAATCTTAATAATTACCTCCTCCTTGACAATAGGGGTTATAGCTATACTGTTTTTCAGAAGAAGGAGGGAAATAATAAAGACAACTTTGTTGACACAAGACGAGAAAAAGTTGATTGAAATAATAAAGGAGGAGGGTGGAAAGATAGAGCAAAAAGAACTTCCATTAAAAATGGGTCTTTCAAAAGCAACTGTTTCAAAAATAATTTCTAAACTGGAGGAGAAGGGCATACTTGAGAAGAGGGGATATGGAAGAACAAACATTGTTATTTTAAAAGAGGATGTAACAACTTAAACCTACACAACTGAAAAGACAAAAAATTTGGAGGAGAAAAATTGGAAATCAGTTTTCCAGTCATTATCATAAACTTTAAAACATATCCAGAAGCCACAGGGGAAAAAGCTATTGAACTTGCAGAAATAATTAAAAATGTACGTGAAAGCGAGAATGTAGAGATATTAGCTGCTGTTCAATCATCAGACATTTACAGAGTAAAAAAAAATGTCAACCTGCCTGTTTTAGCTCAACATATAGACCCGGTAAAGCCAGGTAGAAACACAGGTTTCTTCACGGTTTTAGCTGCAAAAAAGGCAGGAGCAATAGGGACAATAATTAATCATTCCGAACATCCACTCAATCTAAAAGAGATTAGGTTTTTGATTTCAGAATGTAGGAAAGAGGAGCTTTTAAGCTGTGTATGTGCAGGCACTCTCGAGGAATGTTTAAGCTTAACAGCTTTCAAACCAGACATAATAGCTTATGAACCGCCTGAGTTAATAAGCGGGCCATCTTCTGTTTCAAAAAGTAAACCAGCTACTCTCAAAAAATCAGTGAAAATAATTAAAAATGTAAATAGGTTAATTCATGTAGTGTGCGGGGCAGGGATAAAAAGCCAAGAGGATGTGGAGGAAGCAATTAAGTTAGGTGCAGAGGGAGTACTTATTTCTTCAGGAGTTGTAAAAGCAAAAAACCCTAAAAAAGCATTACAGGATTTAGTTGAAGGTTTAAAAAAGGGGTTAAAGAGGGTTTAGGATAGTTTCCGGCCTTCTCTCCACAGAGGATAGTAATGGGTTTGAATTCTGAAAAAGGGTCCACACCAACCTCTTTAATTGCTTCCTCAACAGCTTTCTTAATTGTTGACCCTGCAACAAGTTTCTTTAAAAGGAATAAGCTTGAGGAGTCCATGTAACCTGGCAAAACTTCTTTTCTTTACCTAAACTGGAAGAACACAGAAAAAGGAACGGAAAAACAGCTAAAAAAGGAAAATAAGCAAACAACTCAAGAGGAGGAAAACACTCAAAAAAGCAATAAATAGAAAGATTCTCCAGTATCATGCATCTACTAGAATAAAAGAATTCAACCCAAAAAATTAAAAGAAAACCCAGCAATAAAATGGATGACATCGACACGAAAGAGAAAGCTAAAGGAAAGAGGATACCAGAAAATATTCAATAAAAGCTACAAAACTACTGGGAATCCAGAAATTCCCAGGATAAGGAAAGAACTATTTAACCCTGTAAACATACACGGGATAAGGTTCAGACTTATAAACGAGTTCAAAATACTGTAACTCAATACCTAACTGCTTCCCAAACTCAGGGTAACTACAAAGCTTAAAAATGGTAGTATTCAGGGCCAAACTTGTGGGAAGGAACAAATAACCGGTTTGCTGCGTCTGTTGAAATTTAACGTAATCTTTAGCTGAAACACCAAAAATTGCAGCCATAGCCGTCCATTTATAGTTAGATCCCGTACCAAAACCATAGAAGGGATGCTTGGAGCCGATACCCATTTCCTGGAAAGCATCCACGACCACGTAACTTACATTGAACCTTTTAAAGAAACGCCAAGCAGAAGCCTCATCAGACATGAAAGCCCTAGCTAACAACTTAATTTGACTACTGTTAGTTGTAGCACCATCAGCTAAAGTTGAACGGTTACAATAAGTCTCAAACCAATAACCATAGTCCCACCATGAACCTATTATGTCTGTTGGCGTTGTGTTGCTTTTTATCCAGGCTAATGCTTGGAACCATTCGCTTTGGTTTCCTTTGTAGGTTGCTAACCCTAGTGGGTAGGAATGCGCCATTATGTAGCCTTGGTAGCCTGTGTAGGGTAGTGTCAGTATTATTAATGAGGTTAGCAGGAGTGTTGGGGTTATCAGTTTTGTGTTTGGTTTTATCTTCCTTTTTTTCGCTTTCTTTTTCTTGGTTGTTTGGCGGTAGATATACCACATAGTGTCCCATTTTTGTTTTAGTTTGTTTATTACGTATGCCAGTGGTATTCCGGTGATTGGTGCTAGGAATGCAGCGTAGAGCGGCGCTACTCTTACTAGGCTTATGCTGAAATAAAGTGAAATTATCACTGTTAAGGGTATTAAGTAGTCGTTTACGTTTCTTCTTCTCCATAAGAGCAGGGCTATACTTGCTACCATGTAAATTACTCCGAAGTTTATGTAGTTTAAGAAGTATGTTCCTGAGGCGTGTTCTGCTACTGTGTATCTTACGTCTCCTAGTTTTGGCTGTCTTATCGGGGTTAGCATTAGTTGCAGTCTCCCTTCTAGTGTTGGGTGTAGCAATGTGTAGGTGGCTGCTACAATTATTGCTCCTAATATTATTGGCGGCAAGGATTTTTTAAGGCGTGTTTTTTGTTTCTGGAAATGTGGTGTTGCAGCTGCCGCAAAAAAGGCTGAGATTACCAAGTAATGGTCTATTTGGAGTTTGTGAGCTGTTAGTTCTGGATAAATAGGGATTGCTATAAGTTCTCCTATGGTTGGGAGGGTTAATGCTATTAAGTTTTTTTGATTTGCTTTTTCCAGTAGAATTAGGAGGTAGGTTGTTAATGCATATATTGTTGGTAGGTACCTGTACCCCTTCCATAATCCCGCTGAAGTGAAGATTGCTAAGGCTGATAGGAGGGAGTATAAGATTGTTTTTTTGAGTGTTTTTGTTTGGGTGGCTGTTATTGTAAAGTAGAGTGAGAGTAGTATGAAGGGAATTGCGAATTGTTCATGTCTGTAGAATCCTGCTATTGTCCTTGTTAAGTATCCTCCGTTTAGAGCTGCGAAATATGTTGAGAATATTGCTGCTGTTCTGTTCCATATTTTTTTTGTTATCAGGTAGGTTAGGGGTATTGCTAGCGAGCTGAAGTAGGCTGGTTCGTATACCGTGAACGTATAGAGGTCCAGGTTTGGAAGTATTAGGTGAGTTAGTTTATAGAGGTATGCTCCTAGGTAGTAATGTAAGATAGGGAATGCCTGCGTTACGTGTTGTCCCCATGGATACCAGGCTAATGGATCTATTTCTGGCAGTTTTCCTGTTTCTACTACGTATTTTGTTAGCCTATAGTGTAGAACTGGGTCGTCTCCTGTTAAATATGGCCCGAATCTTAAGGCTGGTTGTAGACGGATGTAAATTGAGAGTATGAATGCCATGGTTACTAGCGTGTAAGTTATTGCTTGCTTTGTTTTTTCTGTAAGTGTTATATTTTTTATTTTAAGCAGAATCTTTGTTGAAGTAGTTAATTGAGTACTTGGCAGGTTTTTTTCTTTGTTTTTTTGTTGTTTCGTTGTTTTTTTCATTTGCTTAGGCCTCTTCTTTATTTTTTCTTTTCCTTTATGTTTCTTTCGTTCCTTTTTTATTGTTTTTGTTTTTGGGTTTTAAAAATTTTTTGAGGTTCTCTGTTCCCGCTAGGTAGATAAAACTGAGGATTATGTATAGGATTGAGATTGCTTTTCCTATTGGCGATTGCAGGAACATAGCCGCGTATCCTATTTTCGGGATTATGAATAGGGGCTCTCCTATTATCTCGTCTCCTCTTTTTTCGCTTATTGGGTTCCATGGGTCTTGTATTAGGTTGTTATCCCCCTTTGTGTAAAGGTAGAGGGTGTTGTCTATTGTCACCTTCTTGATTACTCTATGGATTATGGGGTAGGGATAGACTGTTGATCTTTGTGTTTTAAATATTATTATGTCCCCTTCTTTTATTTGGCTTGGTTTTATGTTTTTCGCTATTACTAGATCTCCTATGTTTATGGTTGGAGTCATAGATGGGCTTGAGACATAGAGTATTGGGAAGGGGATGCCTAGGGTTATTGCTAGGACTTGGTAGAGCAGCTGACTTATCAATAATGTTACAAGTATTATTATTGCTGCGTCTATTATTTCTTTTTTGGGTTGGTTGCTATTTTTTGTTTTGTTTATTTTGTTTACTGGGTTCCTATTATTTGTTACTGTTTTTTTTAGTGTTCTTTCCGGTGTTTGTTCTGTGAACATTACTTTTTACGCCTTTCCCTTTATATTGCCTTGACCTTTTTTGTTATCGGCGGCCTTTTCTTTATGAAGACATGGAAGCCGCATTCTGGACATCTTAGGATGCCTGGTGTTTCTTCTAGTTCTTTTCGCGATATTTCTTTTCCGCATCTTTCACAAATGTACATAGAAGCACCCTTCCATGTTGAAAAGATTTCCTTTACTAGGTTTTAAGTTTACTTTTTTTATCTTTATTTGTTTTTAATTTTTTTGTTTTTTGTGGCCGTTGTTTTTTGAAAATTTTTAAGTTAAGGAAAGAATTTAGTTGGTTTTGCTGCCTGTTTCATTTTGGTTTTTGGCAAAAATTTAAATAAGGTATTATAATGTATTAGTGTGTGAAAGGGTAATGAGATATAGGGTTAGAGTATAAAGGAAGGTTTGCACAGTGCTTTACTTTTGTCAGGTGGAAAAGTAGGCTATGAGTGAGATAGTGAAGAAGTGGGGTTTACCTAAGGAACTGTTTGAGGGAGTTGCTAAAGGAGAACAGCTTATAACTATTACAGCTGAAAAGAAAAGATTTGGCAAAATGGTTACAGTAATAAAGGGACTTGATGGGAAAGATATCAATGTCCAAGATTTAGCTGTGAAATTAAAAAGTAAACTTGCTTGCGGAGGAACTGTTAAAAATGGGAACATTATTCTGCAGGGGGACCATAGGAGAAGGGCTCTTGAGTTACTGGTGAAGTTTGGCTTCAACGAAGATAATATAGAAATTGATTAGAACAATACGTAAAAGGGAAGAGTTTTAACGAGAAAACAGCCAAGAAACTTTAGAAATTTATTAACTCCATGCGGCCTGGCTGAATTGGTACCCTTCAGGTTTCTCCTGTTTTGTTCTTTTTCTCATATTTATTTATTAAATCCATGAGCCCCTTTCTCATGTTTTTGTACCTATTTCTAACTGTTACTTCTGTTACACCGGCTGATTCAGCTAGTTTCCGTTGGGTCTGCCGTTCTTTTAGGAGCCTGCATGCTAAGTAGACAGCTGCCGCAGATGTTCCTTTAGGGTCTTTGCCTATGGCTAGGTTCCTTTTTTTTGCTTCTTCAATTATTTGCATAGCCAGTGTTTGGATTTTTGGGGGTAGGCCAAGTTTTGCACAGAGTTGGGGTACGTAACTTACAGGATCTGCAGGTAAAACTTTTATCCCTACTTTTTTCATCAGAAGCCTTGAACTTTTTCCAAGTTCTTTCTCTTTTATATTGAAGGCTTGAGCTATTTGTCTAAGCGGATGTGGAATTTGGTGTCTGCGGCAGGCTATGTAAACTGCACCAGCTATCATTGGGACAACACTTCTGCCCTTTACTAAATCGTTCTGTAGGACGTATTTATAGATTTTTATGGCTTCATTTTTTACGTAACCTGGCAGGTTCAGGATTGGCGTGACTTTATCCAAAACTCTGGTTGCTTTTACAAAATTCCTTCTTTGTGAATTATGCATTTTTGTTCTGCTGTCCATTTTTTTTAATCTGTGATATAGAATCGTGTCCCTTACTTTTCCTGCACTGTATTCTGCACCTGTTGCTGTTATTATTGTGTTTACTCCTAAATCTAGGGCTCTTGGGCTAATAGGAGGTCCAGCTCTTACTTTCCCAACATCTTCAGAGTCAAAGACACGGTACTCAGGTCCCCTATCAATTATTCTTTCACTGATTATTGTCCCACATTTTGTACAAATTATTTTTCCTTCCCTAGAGTCTGTGAAGAAATACTTGGAATCTGCCCCGCAATAGGGACATTTCGTAATTTCTTCCATTACCAGTTTCTTTTTTGTTTTTTCGCTTTTCTCTCTCATCAAGTAATCATTTACCATTTTTTATTTAAATTTTTCGAAAAATTTAAATAATTTTTCCTCCTCCGCAAAGGAGGTTCCTGTTTTCAGGAATATTTCATTACAGTGTTTCCTTTTTATTTTTTAGATAACAGAAAACCAGTAACTAATCCTGTTAAGTGAGCTACAATGTTTACGTTAGGCAATCCGCCGCCTAAAACTAAAAAAATGGCAACTACTAAGTCTGGAAGTAAACTGGTTTTATGTTGGAGCTTATAGGAAAGTACACCACCGAACATTCCAAGGATAGCGGCTGAAGCACCTAAGCTGTAAACTTTAGGCAATGCAACAGAGTATGCTAAATTTGAGATAACTCCTGAAAGAAAGAAAACAATGAATGCTTTCTTTACACCATAAACTTCCTCGTAAAACTTTCCAAACAGATACAAAGCGAAACAGTTGAAGAATAAATGGAAAAAGTTAAAATGCAGGAAAATAGATGTAACTGCTACATAGTATTTTCCCCTTACGAAAGTGTCTAGGTTCATAGCGAAATCAACTACGTAGTTGAAAGGTATAGAAATGAAGAAGTTTTCTGAAGTGGTGGTTAAATATGCGAAAAGAAGGAGAGAAAAAATGAAGCTAGTGAAGGGGATTTTGAGTTTACGGTAAAGATAATAACCTGTTATGAATGAAAACAAACCAGCGAAAAAGGTTATTAGGAGAAAATGCATTTCTTCTCACCTAAAAAAATTGTCGAAACAAGAAAGGACGATCGCAAGGAAATAATTTAAATTTGAACGAATAACTACTTTATCAGTATTCTTTTAAAACATTTTAAAAAAAATAAAATTCTTTCCATAAACATCAAAATTAAAGAGGAAAAGTGCAATGGGTAATGAAACCTTCAAAGAGAAATCACCAGCTGACTTCTTTTATGAAAACATGGATGTCTGTGGTTTTGACAACCCTGGTAGAGCACTTTATACTGCAGTACGTGAACTTGTGGAAAACAGTTTAGACGCTTGCGAAACAGCTGGTTATTTACCTGATATAAAAGTGAAACTGGAAGAAGAAGAGAAGAATATGTTCAAGATAGTAGTTGAAGATAACGGACCTGGTATTCCACCAGAAAACATACCTGAAAGCTTCGGCAAAGTTTTTTATTCTTCAAAGTACATGATGAAACAGCATAGGGGAAGGTTCGGAATGGGAGGAACAATGGCCGTTATGTATGGGCAAATAACAACTCAGAAGCCAGTACATGTTGTTTCGATCACTAAGGATTACATAACCGATTTAAAAATAAAGATTGACATATTAAACAATTTACCTGTCACAGAACCTAGAAACCTAGAAGAAGCTGTTGAATTAAATAATACAAATAAACATGGGACAATCATAGAGTTATGGATTGAGGGAAACTATAAAAGGTCTAGAGACAAAATCATAGAGTATATAAAACAAACAGCAATGGTTGCCCCCTACGCAACTATCGAATTTATTGAGCCTGATGGAAACAGAATCATTTATGGAAGAGTAACAAAAGAAGTACCTTCCACACCGAAGGAATCAAAACCTCACCCAAAAGGAGCGAATTTCGAATTATTTAACAGATTATGCAGGAGGAGAGAAAGGGATAAAGTAATTAATTTTCTTAGAAAGGAGTTTCAAGCTTTAGGGAAGAAAACAAGTCTAAAGATTTTGGAAATGGCAAAAGTGGATCCAAATAAAAGGGTTAAAGAGTTAAGCGAAGGAGAGAAAAGAAGGATAGTGAAAGGGCTAAGGAATTTCGAAGGAATAAAGCCTCCAGATGCATCTTCACTTGCTCCGATAGGGGTAGAGACGTTTGTAATGGGTATAAAAAGGGTTTTGGAACCTGAATTTGTAACCGCCACTCAAAGACCACCGAAAGCCTATGAAGGACACCCTTTCATTGTGGAAGTGGCTTTAGCTTGGGGTGGCAAGATCCCTGTAAATGAAGAAATTAAACTGTACAGATTCGCAAACAGGATACCTTTACTCTACGATGAATGGAACGACGTTTCAACAAGAGTAATAAAGAAAATAAATTGGAAAAGGTATGATGTAAAGACAAATTCACCCTTAGCTGTCTTTGTACATATCTGTTCAACAAGTGTACCTTACAAAACCTTAGGTAAGGAATACATTGCAAACAAACCTGAAATAAGAAGAGAAATACATTTAGGTATTTTAAAAGTTTGTAAAGAGTTACAAAATTTCCTGCATAAAAAAGAGGCAAAGGAAAGGAAAATGAAGGCTTTCAAATTATTCAGTAAACACGCAGAACTTGTTTCAAGATTCATAGCTGAAACAGTGAAGGGAGTGGATGAAGAAAAGGTGAGAAGAGAATTTCTCAACTTTGTTTCTGAGAAAATATCGGGAGGAGGTTTCACTTGAAAAAGAAGGAAAATGAGGAATATATAATTCTTGCGGAGAAAATAGAAAGGGAAAAACTAATTGACAAAATGTTAAATGAAATTTTCCTTAGAATCCTTTCACAAATAAGGAAAAGACAAAACCCTTTCCTTGAAATACCTGCTAGAAAAAAGGAGGTAGTAGTTTACGATGAAGAGAAAGACTTAATTCTATTGAAAAAGATTTTAATGAAAAGAGACTTCTTTAACATGAAAAACGTCAGAAAATTCACTCAAACAGTTGCTGTAAGTTCCACAATAACTGAACTTTTAAGAAGAAATATTCACGCCCAGTTAAGAGACATCTTCTATAACAGAGCATATATTTTTGAGACGCAGAATGAATCAGACGCAATAATAGAAGACATAGCGGCTATGATGGGGGTATACAGAGAAAACTTAGGAGTAATTGCAAGTGCGAAAGGAGTTTGCGTAGGGGAAATAAAAATCAGGGATAAGGGGGATTTAATTGATTGCTCCAGACTGGGCACAGGCGGTTGGTCAATAACTCCCTTAGTGGACGAAGTAGAATTTGTAGATTATGGTGCAGAGTACGTTTTAGTGATTGAAAAGGATGCAGCTTTTTTCAGACTGGTTGAAGACAAAATATGGAAGAAACAGAAGTGTATACTTGTCACAGGTAAAGGTCAAGCAGATGTAGCAACTCGTAGATTCGTTAAAAGATTAAGGGAAGAATTGAAACTGCCAGTTTATATTTTGGTGGACAGCGACCCTTACGGTTTTTACATAGCAAGCGTTTATAAAAGAGGTTCTATACAGCTCTCTTTCGACACACCTAGACTAGCCACACAAGACGCTAAATTACTTGGCCTACTTCCAAGCGACTTAGATAAATATAAAGTGCCTAAATATGCAAGGTTAAAAATGACTGAAGCAGATATAAAAAGGTTAAGTGAAATAAGTAATTATCCATGGTTTAAAAACAAAAGGTACCAAGAAGAATTCCAGTTAATGCTAGAAAGGAAGGAAAAAGCTGAAGTCCAGGCCTTGTGTTCAAAAAACATAACTTACTTGTCAGATGTCTACATTCCTAAGAAAATGGAGGAAAGGGACTGGTTAAGTTAGAAAAGAGACCCTTACTCAAAAAGGGAAAGAAGCTTTTTTGCTTCGTTTTTGCTTTCGTTATCTATTTTGACAGCTACAATTCCTTCACCAGGCTGCCCATACAACATTACAGTGCTTAATGGGAAAAGTAAAACAACCGGGAACCCTAACAAATCTTCCTCACCACAAACAATTAAACAAACCCTAAAACCAGTCCCAATAAGTTTAAGTGATTCTTTAACAGCCTTAAAAGCCTTAACAGTTACAAACCCTTTAGGGTTGATTGTGTTAAGCAGAAGGTAGTTGTTTGGGATTCTAAAAACAAATTCTTTCCTTTCAACTTTCCTATCTATAATCATCAGGTTAGGTTGAATATTGTTTTCTAAAGCTGAAAAGGAAACAAAGTCACCGACAGTAACTAAGTACTTGGCTTCTAACAAGACTTTATCAAGTTCCTGAAACTTCTTGAAAAGTTCTCCTTTCGGTTTCTTCAATTCCTTCTCAAGAGTTCCAGCTGAAAGACGTAAATCACGAGATATCGTCACAAACCACCTTTAAATCCCTTAAAAAGCATACTATCCCATCTCCAACATTCTTTCAAGTACAAACTTAACCTCTCTTAAACCAAAAGAGTTTGTTCTAAGGTTCTTAACAACTTTCCTAACTTGTTCCTCAGTAGCTAAAACTAAAACATCTGACCTCTCAATATTGAAATCTATGACATCTTTATGAGTTGCTAACTCACCCCCCGCAGCAAGGAATAATTGTTTTAAAACCAACACTGCAGGAGTGCTTAAGTTTCGTAAAAGGAAAACATGAAACACTCCCTTCTCACGCATTCTTTTAATCCCTTCTTTACCAACCCCCAACGTAAACAAGTAATTTTCTAAGTCCTCACATGTTTCCAAAAAATCTATGTCCACAGCTGAAACGCAACCAGAAGACAAAGTCTTAATGTCTCCTCTAATTCTTTCAGCAACTTTCACTGCTTCAACAGTTTCCTTAACGTCATGGGTGCGGATTACATGTGCACCTTTAAAAACAGCAATGGAAGTTGCGGCTAAAGAACCTATTAGTCTTTCCTCAGGGGGAACTCCTCCTAAGCATTCACCTATAAAGTGTTTACGGGAAACACCAACCATGATGGGCCTACCCAACAAGTAAAACCTCCTTAAATCCCTTAATATTTTTAAGTCACATTGTGGATCTTTGCCAAATCCTACTCCCGGGTCAAGAACAATTTTGTTAAGGTTCACACCTGAAGATGAAGCTATAGCTAAGCTATCACCCAAAACTTTACATATTTCATTTATTCCACAAACATCGCCTGGCTCCTGTTTACAAGCCATAAGGAAAGCTGATGCACCGTATTCAGCCACTTTCTCCGCCACTCTCAAGTCTTTTTTAAATCCACTAATGTCATTTATAATGTTTACACCCTTTTTAAGGGCTAATTCTGCTGCCTCCCACCTGTGAGTGTCCACAGAAAGAGGAATGCTTAAATTGGCCGTTAGCTCCTTTAGTACGGGTTCTAATCTTTTAATTTCTTCTCTAACAGAAATTTTTTCCTTTAACCCGTAAATACTTGGGGGGGCAGAGGAAACAGCCCCCACGTCTATTATATCTGCTCCTTCCTCTATACATTTCTGTGCATAAATTAAAGCATTTTCACGCGTTTGCACAGAGGGTTTATAAAAGGATTCAGGACTTAAATTCATTACAGCTACTACCGCAACTTTTTCTCCAAGACCTACTTTCAATTTCCCAAGTTCAGCCTTCAGAAACATTTTTTAAACCCTCTCAACCACAAACATGTCAGGGCTTTCGTAAATTGATAACTCAAGTTTTGAAGCCTGAATTTTTTCTCTTAATTTAGAAACTAGGTAGAGTGCAACTTCTTCAGCGGTTACATTCGTGGTAGGAATTAATTCTACATCTTCCAAGGGTAAAGTGTATTTTTTATTTCTAATTTGAAAAGACGCTAAATTTCCCTCAAGTCGTAAATTAATTTCCTTGTTTTTACTTGGCAGGAGAGTTTTATGATCCAGTTTCTTAATTATTCCATTTAAAACAAGTTTTAAGTCTTTAAAATCCATAACCATCCCTAATTCATCTAATTCTTTTTCAACACATAAAACAGCCTTGTAATTATGGCCGTGAAGTGTCTCCCAGCTGTTTCGTCTTTTCACAACGTGAGCGATCGAAAAGTGAGATGTAACACAAACCCTCATTAATTCAAAACACCTCCAAACACAAAACTCCACTTTTTAAAAACTTAAGTTTCCTTTTTAACTATCTCTTTTTTTAAAAGGAACAGGGTAAATCAACAAAGAAAACCCTTTACAAAAGGAAACATAGTGAAGAGGATGCCTTAAACCATAGAAAGGAAGAACTAATCGAGCTTTAAAAGGGTTAAGCTTTAAACTTAGGAAGGAGCTTAAAAAAGAGATTGAGAGATTGAAAAACAAGTTTAGGCTAGGCTACGAGCTTAAAGTTGAATGGATCTCCAAAGGAGACGAGAAATTAGCTGGTGAAGTTAGGAGTGGCACAATTTACATCTACGACAAAGATGAAAAAGAGACTCTGGAAACTTTGGACGTGAATTTCTGGATTTATGCTATTTCCAAGCTATAAAGCCTTATAGGCAAGTAACGAATAAGCTAATTAAATCAATAAATGAGAACGCTTATTATATAAGATATATAAGAAAAGAAAGATTAGTTAGTGTATTAGTTAAAATTGTAACAGAAGAATCCTTCTTAAGAATAAATTCGAGGGATCAACCATATATCACTTCTCATATGAGCGTTTTTAAATCTAAAACCAGCTCTAAACGTCGGTCCTTTCTGCTTCTCTTCAAAATCGTTTTATAATTTTATTGTAAATTTCCTCCTCTTTTTTACGATATAAGCTCTTCAATGACGTTGGGAATGGTGTCCCCAACAGTGTCAACCTTTCCTTGTGCAAGTGGTTTGTACAACTGTACAAAGACATAGCGTTTTAAACTAGAAGGATTTATTTGAATTGTATTTATTTAAACGCAGACTTTAAACATTTTGGGAGTAAAGGAGAAGTGAGATGAAAAATGGGGGAGGATGCACCAAGGCGTTTTATACGTAATTATTGGCTTTAGTCTTTTTGGTGATCTTTTAGGTTTTAACTCACCCTATCATGATTAGGGGAGGCGGAGAGGTTATTGAACATCCACATCCTGAAAGAAGGTAAGAATATTTATTGGCAACTCTCATCAAGTTAAGTTAAAGGTTGAAGCCATGTTAAAAACTTAAGGATTCACTTAAAAAAATTTAGTGGGCCGGGTGGGATTCGAACCCACGACCTCCGCCTTACTCAGCAAATGTCACGTAAGGGCGACGTCATAGCCGTCTAGACCACCGGCCCACAGGTTTAGGATAAACAAATTTAAAATAAGATCGTTTCCATTAGTAATTTGTGTAGACTTTGCTTAGGAAGGTCTTTATTTTATTTATTGTAGTTGTGGAATCTAGAAGTTTCAAAGCGGTATTACAGTTAGGGCATTTAAAATTTAATTCAAAGGCTTTTTCGAAATCATAGGTTGAGCAGCCTTGGTTTCCGCAGAAGAATACTTGTTTTTGGCTTAGGTAATTAAGGTTCTTTTTTAAGTTATCAATTAGAACTTCTTTTCTCTTCTCTACATACTTCACAACTGCTTGAGGGTTAAATCTCCATGTGAACTCCCTGAAGATAGGGTTTATTTTCTTCTCGCTTTTTTCGTAAGTGGCAATATAGTATTTGTTTAATTTATACAGTACTTTCCTTATTAAGTTAATTTTTAACCCTGTGTCTTTAGCTATCTCTTTAATTGTTTTATCTTCGAAGAGAAGAGATTTCACTATTTCACATGCTTCTTCTCCTGCTATTTGCTCAATAACATCAAAAAAAGGATACTTCTCAATATGTTGCAAAGTAAGTGACATAAAAGCCTCCCCTTTCTAAACTGGAAGAATTTAACTTTTTTTGTTTTTAAGAGGTTGTAAGGGTAAATGAAAAATATAAATTTATACATTTATCCCTTTCCAAAAATGGAGAGGATTAATGGAAATTGTGGTTTTAAGGCTTGGGCATAGGTTAAGTAGGGATAAAAGAGTTAGTACACATGTAGCTTTAGTTGCTAGAGCCTTCGGAGCTAAGGAAATAATTTTCGCAAACATTTACGAAAAAGAAATAGAAGAAAGGGTAAAAAGGGTTTGTGAAATCTTTGGAGGAAAGTTCCAAGTAAACTCAACCGAAAAACCTAGAGAACTAGTTCTGGAATGGAGAAAGAAGGGAGGGGTGGTTGTTCATTTAACGATGTATGGTGTGCCCTTATTGGAAAAAGTGAATGAACTTAGGGAGGAAAAAAAAATCATGGTTGTGGTAGGAGCGGAGAAAGTGCCTGGTTGGGTGTATGAAGTTTCAGATTATAACATTTCAGTAACTAACCAACCACATTCCGAAATAGCTGCATTAGCTGTTTTTCTGGATAGGTTATTTGATGGAAGAGAAATTTATTTTAAATACCCTAATGCTAAAGTAAAAATTTTGCCTTCAGAAAAGGGAAAAAAAGTAATTGCTATATAGGAAAGGGCCTTCAACTACGCTTCTCTTTGATTCTTGCTATTTCACCTAAAGTTAAAGCTTCTTCCTTACCTGAAAACTTGGAATTTAATACTTCTTCCTGGACCTTTTCTTTGATAATTTTTACATTAAACCTTCTCTCTATTTTCCTTGCAAGATCTAAAGAGGGTTCTATAGCTCCTTTTTCTATTTTCTTAATTAAGGAAGTTTTTTCATTGAGGATTTCTGCAAATTTTTCCTGTTTTAAGCCTAGTTTCAATCTTATACCCTTTATTATTTCACTGTAATTCTCAACTATCTCATACTCTTCGTCGAAACCTTTATCTTTTGGTTCCTTAATTACCTTGAGATTTTTCTTATACCGGGTTTCTTTAGTCCCCCTTTTTTCTTTTGGTTTAGGTACAGTTTTTTTGGGTATATAGGGTTTTGCATTTTCTCCAAAAACTGAACACTCTTTACAAACTATTAACACACTCCCCTCAAGAGTTATTCGGTAGAGGGTAGAGGTTATTTTTTTCCCGCAAATTTCACAAAACATAATTCCCCCATTTTCCCCTTTAGGTTTTTATTGTTTCCGTTAAAGGTGTTAGGTTTAGTTTAAAATGGTTAAATTCTTCCTTGTTAAAGGAATAGTTTGATATGTTTTTAAAATTTAAACACTTAATTTATATTTAAGCAGTTTAAAAACTTAACGCAACTACTTAGAGCCGAAAACTTAGGGAGGGATTTACTTGAAGCCTTTAAGAAAAATGCCGAGTCAAAGAGAGATAACACGGTTAATGAAGAAAATGGGGGTTAGTATTGAGCCTTTAGAAGATATAAATAAAGTTGTTCTGGAGGGAAATGAAAAAAAACTCGTTGTTTACGATCCTGTAGTTTCAGTTGTAAGCTACGGTCCAAGAAAGGTTATTCAAATCGAGGGGGAAATAATAGAAGAGGAGATAGAGGAAGAATTAGAGATACCCGAAGAGGATATTGCCTTGGTTGCAGAAAAAGCTGGAGTTGATTATGAAGCAGCTAAAAAAGCGTTAATTGAGGAAAAGGGAGATTTAGCTGGTGCAATCCTTAAATTAAAATCAGGAAAGTAGAGAAGTTGTTTTTAATAGATTTTAGGTCTAAATTTATAGCCATACATAATTAAACCCGTGTCTTCATCTTTAGAAACAATTCTGAAGGAGACTTCCACTTCCAACCCTACTTTAACCTCTTGAGGGAGACAATCAACAATTTGCCCAATTACTTTAACCCCTTTCTTCAATTTAATTAACCCAATTATATAAGGGGAGTGGTACTCAAATTTTTTAGGTGGGTTAAATATGACAGTAAAGCTTTCTACTGTTCCTTCAGCACCCAACCTTATTTCCCTTATTTTCCTTGATTTACAGTTGGGACAGATTACCCTTTCAACAAAGAAGGGTCTTTTGCAGTTTTCACATTCGAAACCTATTAATTTATACCTTTGCTTTGATTCCCTCCATACCTGAGGTGCACTAGCCACAAGTAACCATCTCTTTCTCATTCGATTCTACTTAAAATATGAACTGCAGTAATGGAACCTGTGCCCCCCATATTTTGAACAAGGATATTTTTCGGGTCAGGTACTTGGAAGTGACCAGCTTCACCAGTGAGTTGCATATAGCTTTCCACAAGCTGATAAACACCTGTTGCTCCCATAGGATGGCCTCTAGCTTTTAATCCACCACCTGGGTTAACAGGTAAATCTGAATCTTTGGAGAAATAATTATTTAAAACAAGTTCATGAGTTTTGCCTTTCTGTGAGAAACCTAAACTTTCAAGAGAAAGGAAAGCGGCAATTGTGAAGGAGTCATGTATTTCTAAGACGTCAATGTTTCTTCTCTTAACTTTGGCTTCTGAAAGAGCTTCTTCTAAAGCTTTACTTGTACTTTTAAGTTCAAGTATAGAGTCACGGTCAATAATTGAGAAATTATCTGTGGCTGCTGAACTAGCCTTTATTTCAACTAATGAGTCGCTGATTTCCTTCCCGTAATCTAGGGAAGTTAGGAGCAAAGCTGCAGCTCCGTCACTTATAGGGGCGCAATCGTAGAGTTTTAAAGGGTCAGCTGTTGTAGGTGATTCAAAATACTTTTCTAGGGTAATTGGAAATCTTAATTGGGCGTACGGGTTATTTACTGCATTTTTATGCATTTCTACAGAAAACATGCCGAAAGCTTCTCTTGGTACAGAGTATTTGTCCATGTATTCACGCATCATTAATGCATAAGTACCTGCCAAAGTTAAACCGTGGGGGGATTCATATTTTGAATCAAGTAGTTTTGCTCTACTCTCTGTAGAAATAGAAGCAACATGCTCTGTCATTTTCTCTGCACCAATAACCAAGACACTGTCAAACATTCCTGATTTTATACTTAAAAACGCTTCATGAACAGCTATTCCACCAGAAGCATCTCCAGCTTCTACTCTTGTAGCAGGAACATGCTCTAAACCTAAATGGTCCGCTAGTAGGGGAGCAAATAGATATTGATGAGATGACTCCGCGGCAAATAGGCTTGAGACATACACTTTATTTATTTTCACTTCACCAACCCTGCTAACTAAATCCAAGTAGACTTCAGCACCTAAGTGCCTTAATGACTTATTCCAATGCTCACCAACCCTGATTAAGCCGTAGCCAGCCATGACAACCCTTCTCAAAATAAAAACACCTTAAACAGTTAATTAAACATAAAGCATTGCACGTTTCCTAACATAAGACCCATAGGAAACATTTATTTTTCTGTTAATGAATTTTTCAAGCGGTAAAGCTAACCTCTTCTTTTCACTTATTCCTTCTTGAACCTCTAAGTGGAAGGCGTCACTACCAGCTCCTGAGCCGAAGGACACAAGCAATATTTTATCGCCTGGGGCTGCATTATCTAAAACTGAAACAAGTCCAAGAAGGGAATTAGCTGAGTAAGTATTCCCTATCTTATCCACCAGTAAACCATATTTTAGCTGTTTCTTAACGAACCCTAAAAGTTTAGCGGCTTTAAGAGGAAACTTACCATTAGGCTGGTGAAAAATTACATGCTGGTAATCTGAAGGGTTAGTTCCAACTGTTTTCATTAATGTTCTAGCTGCATTCACTGTATGTTTGAAGTATGCAGGGGAGCCGGTAAATCTTTCAGCATGGCAGGGATATTTATCGCCATTCTTTCTCCAAAAATCAGGTGTGTCAGTAACATAGGAGTAATGAAAAAGGATTTTTGCAGCTGACTCCCTTTTAGAGTGTTTACTGCCCAAAATAAATGCAGCAGCTCCAGCTCCGGCAGAGTACTCTAGGGGATCTTTAGGTCTGCCTTGAGCAGTATCGGTCCCTATGGCTAAACCCACCCCTCCTCTCGAGATAACTTGGCTCATACAGACGGTTAAGGCTTCAGTGCCAGCTTTACAAGCGAATTCCATATCTGCGGAAGAAATAGATGGCGATAACCCTAGCGCTTGAGCTATAATTGTGGAAGTGGGTTTTACAGCGTAAGCTTTCGACTCAGTGCCTACATAAATGGCAGTAATTTCAGAGGGATCCACCTGAGCCCTTTTTAAGCAAATTTTACATGCCTCCACAGCCAGTGTGGTTGAGTCCTCGTCTAGGGAAGGGACTGATTTTTCACATAACCCAAGCATTTTTCTCCATTTTAAAGGGTTTTCACCCCATTCTTTACTTATTTCATCAACTGAAATCCTGTAAATTGGGACATATCCTCCCCAACCTAGTATGTCGACATCAATTTTGTTTTTCAATGGATCACCTCATGAAAATAACTGCAGAAGAAAATGGTGCCTTTAACTTTGAAAGATGATTACTGTTGACACTGCAAAAAGAATTTGGAAACTGGACTTCCATTTAACCCCTTTAAAGGGTGTTGCTTGGTAAATTAAGCCTTTTATTACATACTTATTTATAAATTTTTCGTTTATTAATAAATTATTTTACGTTAATAAACTAATTTATATTCCTCCCCCTCTCTCCATTAAGGAACGTATTTTCTTAGCTATTTCTTCAGGAGTGGGTAACCTTGAAACCATCAAAGGCAAGTTTTCTATTTTTGCTAGTTCTATAGCTAGAGGATCCACTTCTTCAGGGCCGTGAAGTATAACAGTTGCAGGTTTAAAGCCTCTAACTCTTATTGCAACCATTGGTGACCTTCCACTTCCAACCTTTGTGAAAATTAAGGCTCTTTGGGTTGTAAGTCCAAAGAATTTCAGAAAATCATCCCCGGAGAGTGTTTTTATGGCTTTTATACTGTCAATTATTGTATACCCATAAATTGTGCTGTTTAGAGATTCCTCTGTACCATAAAGCACTTTAGCTTCCAAGACTTCTTGAATCATTTTTATTTTCACAGGGAAAGTGAATTCACCCATGTCAACAAGTGCAGGAGTGAGAAATTCAGGGTAAAGCTTAGTTGCCAATTCGTTAAGTTTTTCTCCTCCCTTGAGTTCATCTATTTTTATTAAAGATAGAACAAACCTTCTTATTATTTGTGAACCTGGTGATTTTCTCCTTCCCCCTTCATAGTCCGAAATTACGCTTGGTGAGAAACCTAAAAAACTGGCTAACTGCAATTGCCTGACGCCAAAGATTAATCTCCATTTTTTCATGGTTTCTCCCGGGTTTTTAGATAGAACTATCTCTCCAGCTATTCTAGCCGCTAACTTATCCTTTATGAATTCTGACAGCACAAAATCTACCTTTCAATTTTGAAAGTAAAAACAACAAAAATAAATTTAAGGAATAGGACTTAAAAAGATAAATGTTTCACTGCCTAGAAAAATTGAACGTAAAATTACTTAAGTAAAAGTAAAGGATTAGGGGGGCCGTGGGGTAGCTAGGTCTAGCCTTCGAGACTCGGGCTCTCGAGAGTGTTCATCCGAGAAACCCCGGTTCAAATCCGGGCGGCCCCATTCCCCTCGACAATATTTTTTCCATTAAATAAGCGTCTTCGCCGTCCCTGTAATATTTCTTCAAAACCTGAACCATTTTAAAACCCATCTTTCTGTATAATGAAAGAGCTCCGTAATTACTTACCCTCACTTCTAAAAAAATTGAAAAAATGTCCGCCGAAACTGCTTCTTCCTCCAGTTTTTTAAGGAGTGAAGAGGCGATCCCCATTCTTCTAAAGGATGGAAGCACTGCTATTGAGATTAAATGAAGTTTTTTTTGCAATTTAAACAAATGAAATATTGTTTCCACACGAGCCATGGCGTAACCAACAATTTTGCCGTTAAATTCGGCTACTAAAAAATACCTTTGGAAATTCCTAAAGATTTCTTCGAAGAAGAAACGGGAATAATTTTCGGGCAAGCATTCCCGGTTAATCCTTATCACATTATCTATTTCGTTTCGGGAGATGCTTCGAATTATATATTCCCAAGGTTTCACCGGATTTTTTCCTCCATTGAGAAATTTAAACAGGTTTAAGTTATGCGGGGGGTGGGATTTGAACCCACGCAGGGCTTATCCACTAGCTCCTGAAGCTAGCGCCTTTAACCTGGCTCGGCAACCCCCGCCGGAAAAGCTAAATATTTTTCATGGCAGAAACTTTAATCAACTATTGTTTCTAATTGGCTCATACATGCCCATATTTTTGTTCTTGTATGCATAGGCATGTTTGGATCGTTACTTATTTCATCAAGGATAGAAGTAACGATACTGGCTCTCAAACCCGGTGTTTGGTTTTTGTTCAGGAGAGTTGTTATTGCTTCATTTGCTGTTTTTCTTATATTTCTTGGGACAGAAGTGTCTTCTATTATACTTCTTAGAATAGAGACTATCCTATTTATTGTTTCTTTATATTTTTCTTCTTTACTCATAGAAGCCACCTGGAATTGATTTGTCACCGAGAAAAAGGAACATTTACTTCTTTTTATTCATTACTTTCAGCAGTCACGTTTCCGTAGCAGAGCTACTTCATACTTAACTAGCGTTAATTTTTAAATTTTCTCTTTCTTCCATTTAATTGAGAAAAGGAGACATTATCCTACACTGCCTTTGTATAACTTGATAAAAATTTAAGAGTTGATTTTTTTGGGTGGGAACATTAAAGAAATGGCTGAGTTATTGAAGAAAGGGGCTAAGATGCTGCCTGAAATATGTCCTATTTGTAAATCCCCCCTGTTTGAACAGAATGGAAAAACTTGGTGTCCCAACTGTAAAAGAGAAGTAATTTTCTTGAAAAAGGAGAGAAAGGGTTATAGCAAAGACTTAGGGGTTTTTTTCTCTTTGAAGAAAAACCTTTTAGGGAAAATTTCAAGTTATTCGGACTTGTTGAGTAAATTGGGGGAGGAGGAAAAGGAAGAAATAAGGGAAACGTTGAATATTTTAAACTTGCAGTTATCTTTGTTTAAGAAATTAATTGAAATAATGGATTCCATTACTTTAAAGGAGGAAAAACAGTAAGAAATATAAAAATGTTTCGAGTAAGAAAACCTCAAATTATCTAAAAAAGTGAATTTTGGCGATGGTGATTGCTCTGACAGGGTCAACTGAGTTGTTTGAGAAAAAATTCCCAGGCTTATTTATAGGTAAGGCAGTGGTTGATAAAGATGCTAAGTATGTGGGTGTAGTTAAGTCTTTGAAATTTACTTTTCCTGAGGCTAAATTAAGCATCTTGATTCAAGGAATTAATTCACAGGGCAGAAACATTGAATTAGAGGTTCCAATTGAAAAAATTAATGCAGTGGGGAACATCGTGAAAGTTTCTGAATCGTTCGAAAACATTCGTAGCATGAACGAAAGAGACATAATACTTATCCGCAGAGAAATCCAGAACTTCCTCTATAAGAAAAAGGCTTAGTAACTATTTCGGTGGTTCTGTGGATTATGTCGAAATAAAGGATCCGGTGCATAACTACATTCGCCTGTCAAAAAATGAAATGGAAATAGTAGATACCCTCTTTTTTCAGAGATTAAGGAATATCAAGCAGTTGGCAGCTGCTTATCTAGTTTATCCTGGGGCTGTACACACCAGGTTTGATCATTCACTGGGGACTTTCCATTTAGCTGACAGGACAGCGTCACAATTACTTGAAAAGAATGTGTTGAGCAAAGAAGAAATGGAGTTAGTGAAGGTTTGTGCCCTGCTTCACGATATAGGCCACGGACCTTTCAGCCACGTTTTTGAGGAAGCTTTGAAATCTGTTTTGGCCAAAGGACATGAAGAATTAACTTTGTGGATCATTAAACAATCTTCTTTAAGGGAGTTAATTGAGGACCTTGGTTTTCAGCTGAAGGAAGTTGTCTCGGTTTTAAAGGGAGAAGGTATACCTGGAAAAATAATAAAAGGAGTTATTGATGTGGATAAAATGGATTATCTGGTGAGGGATTCTTATTTTACGGGGGTGGAATACGGAAAAATAGATATTTACAGGCTTATTTATAGCTTAGAAGTGCTGAATGAAGGCTTAGCTATTGATTATGGTGGTTTATCAGCTTTAGAAGCGTTTTTAATTGCACGATTCGAGATGTTTAAAAATGTTTATTACCACAAAACAGTGAGATCCGCTGAACTTCTGCTTTCCAACTCAATGAAACTAGCCTCTGACTATTTAGGTTTGGATCAATTGACAGAACCCTTAAATTACTTAAGACTAGATGATGTATTTGTTTTTGAAAAACTTAGACAGCTTCGAAATATTAACCCGGTGGATGAAAACTTGAAGAGGGCGAAGTACTTTTTTGAAATGTTAGTTCAAAGGAGACTTTTCAAAGTTGCCTTTGAAAGGATGCTTCAGCCAGAGGAGGACTTGCTCACGAGGATAATAACCAATGAGGAAGTTAAAAGGAGTATTGAACTGGAGATAGCTGAGGAGGCCGGGGTTGATAAAGAGTTTGTTATAATTGACACACCTACCCTGCCTTCAATTCCTTATCAGGTTAAAGAGGAGAGATTGACTCATTTTCCGGTAGTTAAGCGTGTAAAAGGAGAAGTTGAATTTTTAGGGTTGATATCTGAGTTTTCAGAATTCGTTAATTTATTGAAGAGGCATTTCGACGTAATAAGGATCTACACTACAAAGGAGTTTAAGGAAAAAGTTTCTAAGGAAGCATTGAAAGTTTTAGGTAGCTCCTTTAGTTTTTAAGCAATTCATTAGGACCTTTCCATGTAGCGTCGACTACAATTTTCGCTGGAGGCAACTCTATAAATATTTCTTTTCTATTACCTGAGTTATACAATTTTACTTTTCGAATGTTGGAGTGATCTAAACTTGAACCTGGAATTCCTGTGAAGACATACACGTCCATTGGGGGATAACATCTAGTAAGTATAGCTCTGCTTACTTCTATGTAATTATTTATTTCAACGTCCTCATCGGTAATTATTACTCTTTTCAGGCTTGGATGAACGTTAATAGCTGCAAAGGCAGCGGCTAAGGGGTCCCCATTCCTTCTCTTCCTTATCTTTATCACTGCTTCCAGCCAATACATTCCTGCACGAGTCATTTTAACATCTACTAAATCAACTTTTTCTTTAGCAGCTGCATATATTAAGGGTTCCTTGGTTAGGCCCATGAGCAAAGCATGTTCTTCACTTGCCGGTAATATGTCGTAATAAATTGCGTCTTTCCTCATTTTCAAAGCTTTGATTTCAAGAATAGGCTGCCTCCTTACTACATCGACGCCGCCTATTTCCACAAACGGGCCTTCAAGTTCCGATTTTCTAGTTAATATTTCCCCTTCCAAAATTATTTCAGCATCTACAGGAGCGTAAGCGTCCACTGTTTCACATTTAACTAATTCAACCGGCCTGTTTCTTAAAACAGATGCCATTTCAAGCTCGTTTTTTCCTGGGAGGGAAGTGGCTGCAGATAGCATTAAAGCTGCATCGAACCCTATAATCACTGCTACAGGTAAATTCTCTCCTCTTGTCTTAGCTTTCTCTACGAAATTGTAGAGATCTCTCCCTTCAACCACTCTTAAAACTAGAAAATTTTTCTTTAGGGGAGTCATTCTATGTATTGAAACATTCATTCTGCCAGTTTCCGGGTCCTTAGCTATAACAGCAGAGGAAGTAATATATGGTCCCTTCTCTCTTTCATAGTGTTTAAGAATTGGTAGATGACTAAGTAAGTCAGGGTTATAGAAGGCTTCCATTTCAAACTTGTCTCCAGTTGATATTTGCACCTTCCCTTTCGAAAACATGGCTTCAAGTAATTTATCTCTTAAACTATTTTCATCTACATTAAGCATTAAAGAAATAAGTTTTTTGTTGCTGAATAAACCTGTTAAAAAGGATGTTCTGAAAAGGCCTTTTCCTCCTTTCACTTTTTTAAAAAAGAGAGGGGTGCCTTGGTTCTCCCTTTGCAGCTCAGCCACATGCTTCAGTAGAATTTCTTCGCTATAAACTTTTACTAGCCCTTTCTCAATTAACTGATTAAGAGCTAGCCTTAGTAAACTTTGTTTTTTATTTTTCATTTCCTCTCTCTCTACTTAAATGAACTTTGTTTTCAAAAAAGTTGAAGCAAAATTCTTCTTCCCAAGATCTTTACAATAAAATAAGGGCTTCAATTTTTTAAGGAAGAAGGTAATCTAGGGATGTTACAGTTAATTGTTTCGTTTTTAAAAAAATATCTAAAAAGTAATAAGGGGGTTTCGGAAGTAATAGGAGAGGCTCTTTTGATAGCTGCTTCAATTTCACTGTTTATGGTTGCTATACTTAGCCCTGTAACACAAATAACTAACTGGTTGAGCCAGTTATGGGGAGGAATAAGCGAAAAACTAGCCCAAGGAGAATCAGGCATATCTAGTGGTTTGAATTGGGTTTTAAATATTTTAAAGGAAATGTTCGGGTTATCTTAGGTGATTTTTCTTGTGGAGGCACCTGTTCCTTTTTTTCCTATCTTCAATACTTTTCTTAAGCATTAACGTAGTTGTTTCCTACTCTGAACCTTCAACAACTGGGTTGCATGGTATTTCAGAGGGATTGAAGGATTTCGGGGAAGCTGCAAAGAATTTACTTGTAACTTTAAAGGATGTTTCCATAAACATTTTGAAAGCTATGGGTGGTGCTTTAGTAGGTATAGGTTTAGTTCTTTGGGCATCTGATTTACACCCTTATAAAGGAAAAAAACTAGCTTTAACAGGGTTAGTTCTAATGCTGCTTTTGTCTTTAATAAATTTTTGAAAGAGACTCTGTCCTAAAAAATAGTTTTTAACCATGAGACCTTGGAGTAAAGCCGTTTTAGGGAGGGATGAGACCTCGTAAATTTCTAAGTCTTCCTTGTTTCCAAAGGTGGAAGGGGAGGTTAAGTTAAAAAAGAGTCACACTTATTCTATATTCTAAAAAAGAAATTTAGAATATGGTAGGTTACTGACTTACTTTGGAGCATAGAAGATGTTCTCCTTTAATCTTTTTAAAAGGGTTCTTGGGGACAACGTCGGTTTTTTAGAGATATTTGGTGAACCCTTCACAGGCAAAACCATAATGTCAATACTTTATGCCCTTGAACACATATCTAAGGGAAACAGGGTGCTCTTTTTTTCAACTGGAGTGCGTTTATTCGAAGAAAAATTAACGTACTTGATTAAGAGATATGAGTTGGTTGAGGAGTCACGAAACCTTATTGTTAGTAAATTGAATTCATTCCATGAACAATTAACCGTGGTAAATTATCTAGAAGAAGTGCTTTCTTCTATTCAACCTAAACTAGTAATTTTTGATTCGTTCACTGAACTATACAGGTTGGCTTTAGTTAAAAAGAGGGGAATAACGGTTAATCTCATGTTAAATAAACAATTTGCCCGCTTAAAGGAATTATCAAACAGTTTCAACCTAGAAGTTTTAATTACAAACCAAGCTATACATAAACCACTTAATTCGGCAGTTTCAAAAGAAATATGGCCACTTGGAGGTAAAATGTCGCTTTCGTGGCCAGATAACATAATAAAACTTGTGAATTTAAATAACTATAAAGAGGCAGTATTAGTTAAGGGATTGAAAGAAGGAAGTAAAGTAAGATATAGAATTGTAAAGGATGGAATAAAAATAGTGGACAGTGAAGACTTGTAAGTGACGCGAAATTGGAAAACAAAGATTTAGGTTTCATGACCGCCCATGAATTCTTAAAAAAATACTCTTCACAAAAGAAGAGGATAACTACTGGAAGTAAGTCTGTAGATCAGTTATTAGGAGGAGGCATCGAAACTGGGGGAATCACTGAAATATATGGAAAATATGGAACTGGAAAAACCCAATTTGTTTTTCAATTATGTGTAAATGTTCAATTACCCGAAAAACTAGGTGGACTTAGTAGCAAAGCGGCTTTTATAGACACTGAAGGAACTTTTAACCCTCTAAGAATTAAACAAATGTCACAAGCCTTAAATCTAGACCCATCAGTCACTTTAAGAAATATTTATTATAAAAAAGCATTGTCACTTGACGACCAGAAGAAAGCAACTAACAACCTCAAAGAATTAGTTGAGAGAGAGAACGTTAAACTTATAGTAATTGATTCACTTATTAACTATTTCAGGAGTGAATTCCACGGAAGAAAAGACTTGTTTAGACGTCAACAAGAATTAAAAAAACACTTACACGTCCTAAATCGATTAAGCTTAACCGAAAACGTTGCAGTGGTGGTAACTAACCATGTAATGGACATACCTGACAATTTATTTGAGAAAGAAGCCGTAGCCACAGGAGGCCACATATTGGCCCATACACCCATATCTATACTTCACATTAGAAAAGCTGGAAACACTAAGAGAATAATAAAGTTAGTTGACAATCCTTATCTTCCAGTGGGAGAAGCTGCTTTCATTATAACTCAAGAGGGAATACGAGACATCCCTTATTAAAGACTCCTTAAACACTAAAAATTTAAATGTGGGAGAACAGCACCTAAGAAATCCAGAATAATAATTTTAAACAAAGTAATTTTTGAGATTAATATGGGTGAAGGGGAAATGTCCTATAACATACCTAAAAACCTCCTCTACACAAAAGAGCATGAATGGTTAAAGAAGGTTGATGAAAGAAAAATTGTGACGGGAATAAGTGACTATGCACAACAAAAATTGGGGGAAATAACTTACATAGAATTCACCAAAAACGTAAACGACACGGTGAAACAATTTGAGGAATATGCAGTTGTCAACACACAAAAAAGCTCTGAACCTGTTTATTCACCTGTGTCAGGAAAAATAATTGAGTTAAACGAAAAGTTACTGGAAGATCCGGCAATAGTCCATGAACAACCTTATGATTCCGGTTGGTTCGCAAAAATAGAAACCACAAGCCTTGGCTTGGAAAAACAAAAATTGATGACTTCTGAACAATATCAAAATTACATAAAGGAAATAGAGAAGGAGTGAAATGAGAGAAAGAAACAAATCTTCTCCCCCCTACTTCCCATTCATACCCAATATACCTCATACCAATGAAATGTTAGCAGAGGCTGGATTTAAGAGCATGGAAGAGCTTTTCCAGGACATACCTAGCGAGATAAGATTTAAAGGAAAAATGAACTTGCCTGAACCCCACACAGAGTACGAGACTTGGCGCCACCTCAAAAACATTCTTTCAAAAAATAAAGAGTTACTGATATTTGCAGGCGGAGGCTTCTATCCCCACTACATCCCTTATGCTGTAGAAGAGCTTTCTTCAAGGACTGAATTTTACTCTTCCTATACCCCATACACTGCTGAAGCAAGTCAAGGAATGCTCCAAAGCTTATTTGAATACCAATCATTAATTTGTGAAATCACAGGAATGGATGTAGCTAATTCTTCCATGTATGACTGGAACACAGCCTTGGGTGAAGCCGCAAGAATGGCTTACAGAATAAACAAAAGAAGAGAAATAACAATTCCAAAAATAATACCGAGAGACAGGTTAAAAACTTTACAGCTTTACACGGAAGCTCTTGGACTGAAAATCAGAACTATAAATTTCAATAAAAACACAGGTACAGTGGACGTTGAAGATTTAGAAAATAAGATTTCAAAAGCGACAAGTGCTTTCTATTTTGAATTTCCTTACGACATAGGAACAATAGAAATAAAAACCCAAGAAATAAGTGAAATAGTCCATGAAGCCGGGGCTCTACTAATTGTAGGCGTTAATCCATTCGCACTAGGGATTTTCAAGCCCCCAGGAGAATATAATGCAGATATAGTTATAGGTGAAGGACAGGCACTAGGCAACCCCTTAAGTTTCGGAGGAGGAGCATTGGGGATTTTCGCCTGTAAAGGAGAAAAGAGAATCATATATCAAATGCCTGGTAGAATAATTGGATTAACAACGACTTTAGACGGTTCCCAACGCGGCTACGTAATGACTTTGCCGAATAGAGAACAACATATAAGAAGAGAAAGAGCAACATCTAATATATGTACCAATGAAGCATTAGTCGCCCTCAGAACAGCTATTTACCTGTCTTTAATAGGGAAGAAAGGATTTGAAGAGATATCACGAAATATTCTAGCTAAAACATCTTATGTGGTTTCAGCCTTAAAGAATTCTGAACATTTGAAGATTCCCTTTAAAAATGCAATTTATTTTTCGGATTTCGTTCTAAAATTCATTTCCACAAGAGCGAAGGAAGTGTGGCTGGAACTGTTAAAAAGAGATATTTTAGCTGGCCGAATAAGTGAATACACCGATTTGGAAGCACTCACCAACTCCCTTATTTTAGCTGTCACCGAAATCCATACAAAAGAAGACTTAGACTTGCTTATAAATAATATCTTTGATGTTTTAGAAAGCCAGAAAGGTGAATGAGGATGTGTTCCGGTTTTCATCAAGCTAAATGGACGAAAAGCAAAGAAGTACTGGAACCTACAGTTTTTGAATTGTCAAAAGAGGGTAAAACAGGGATTTTGCCTCTTCCGGAAGAAGAGTTCTTCAAAAAACTTTATCTCTCTCTTGAAAAGAAAATTCCTGAAGTGATACTTAGACAACAAAAACCTAATTTACCTGAATTAACTGAAGTAGAAGTAGTGAGACATTATATTAGGCTTTCACAAATGAATTTCTCAGTTGACCAAACCATTTACCCGTTAGGAAGCTGCACAATGAAATATACACCAAAAATACTTCAATACATCCCTAATTTAGTGGCTAACCTACATCCTCAACAACCAGAGGAAACAGTTCAAGGATTGCTTGAAATCCTTTATAAACTGGAGAAGTGGCTTTGTGAAATCACTGGAATGGATAGGTTTACTTTACAGCCAGCTGCCGGCGCCAACGGGGAATTTACAGGGGTAAGCATAATAAAAGCATTCCATAAGTTTAGGGGGGAGGGGGGAAAAAGGACAGAAATAATAATCCCCGACTCTGCACACGGAACTAACCCAGCCAGTGCAGTTATGGGAGGGTTCAAAGTGGTTACTATTCCAAGTGGTGAAGATGGATGCATAAACTTGGATGCTTTAGAATACGCTTTATCGGAAAGAACAGCAGCTGCAATGATCACTGTCCCAAACACTTTAGGGATATTTGAGAAAGAAATACAGAAAGTTTCAAAGTTAGTACATAACTACGGTGGTTTAATGTACATGGACGGCGCCAACATGAACGCATTACTTTGCAAAGTCAGAGCCAGGGACATGGGTTTTGACTTAATGCATTTAAACCTGCATAAAACATTTGCTTCCCCTCACGGTGGGGGAGGGCCTGGAGCTGGACCTGTTGGTGTAAAAGGGGAATTGAAAGATTTTCTGCCTGTCCCATTAATTTCAAAAAAAGGAAATAAGTATATTCTAGATTACAATGTCCCCCACAGCATCGGTAAAGTCAGAAGTTATTATGGAAACACTGAAGTTCTGATAAAGGCTTATATTTACATTTACATGCTGGGTTTTGAGGGTTTAAACAAAGTTTCGGACATGGCAGTACTAAACTCGAATTATCTTTACCGAAGACTAATTAAAGAGAAGAAGCTCTTCGACCCTGTTTATTCACCAGGGAATGTTAGAAAACATGAATTTGTTGTTTCATTAGCGGAAGTAGGGGCTGGAAAAATAAATGTAGCAGATGTTGCAAAGAGACTTCTTGACTACTCACTTTACCCCCCCATAATCAACTTTCCTTTGATAATGAAAAACTGTCTCATGATTGAACCCACGGAATGTGAAACAAAAGAAAACCTCGATGGCTACTGTCAAGCCCTTTTGGAAATAATGAAAGAAGCTGAAACTAACCCTGAAAAAGTTAAAAAAGCCCCATTCAAGGCATCAATTGGTAGATTGGATGAAGTAAAGGCCTCAAGGCATCCTATCCTTTCTTGGAAAATGTTTTTAAACAAGATGAAAGGCTAGATTTTGGAAAGAATACAATGAAGAAGAAATTTTGGATTAAGACTTACGGTTGTGCATTAAACCAAAGCAATACAGAGATAATAACTGGCCAGTTGAGAAATGCAGGATTCGTACAGTCCAGAAAAGAAGAATCTGACCTAATAATAATTAATACATGCGGGGTAAAGAAACCTACGGAGGATAAAATCCTTTTTAAGTTAAAGAAACTCTCAAAAATCAATAAACCAGTCATTGTTGCAGGTTGTCTAACAAAGCTGCATTTATCAGCCATAATAAAAGCCATACCAAATTATGGTGCTATTTTAGGGCCTTATGCAATAAATAAAATCGTTGAAATAAGCCGAAAAGTGTTAAATGGAGAGAGAGGGATTCTTTATTTTCCAAACAAGCCGGTACCTAAGCTACATTTACCTAAAGAAAGAATAAACAAGTTCAGAGAAATCATTCAAATATCAGAAGGCTGCCCCTTCAATTGCACGTACTGTGCCGAAAAGAAAATATACGAGACATTCTACTCTTACGAAGCAAAGGACATTCTTTCCAAAGTAAGTAACAGTTTGAAAGCTGAAGTAAAAGAGATATATCTTTCATCACTTGACACAGGCGCTTACGGTTTAGATTTAAAAACCACCATTATTGACTTACTGAAAAGGATAATTGCACTGCCTTACAAGTTCAAGATCAGACTAGGCATGATGAACCCCTACTTCGCAAGAAAATATTTACATGAATTAATTAAGGTATACAGTAGCCAAAAAATGTATCTTTTCCTTCATGTACCTATTCAAAGCGGCTCAAACAAGGTTTTGGAAGACATGAACCGTCCCTATAAAATAGAGGAAGTAATATCTACCCTAAAAACTTTACGCAGTAAATTCCCCCTCTTAACCATTGTTACAGATGTTATAGTAGGTTATCCCACTGAAACAGAGGAAGATTTCAACAAAACACTACAAGCCTTAAAAGAGATAAAGCCTGACAAAGTAAATATTTCAAAATTTTTCCCAAGACCTGGAACCAAGGCTTCAACATTGCCTCTTATTCCACCACATAAACTTAAACCTAGGATTAAAAAATTGCGAAAAGTAACTGAAAGCATTTCACTTGAAAGAAACATGAAACTAGTGAACAGTAACCACGAAGTTTTAATTACTGAAAAGAAAGATAAAATGGTCAAGGGCCGTTTATTCAACTATAAGTCTATTCATTTGAAAGGTGATATTGAAGCGGGGGAATTTTATGTTGCATTTGTCGAGCAAGCTTTAGTAAATTTTTTGAAGGGTCGTGTGGTAGTGGAAAACAGAGAATAGTTTAAAAGTAGTGAAAAGGCAGGAGAGAAGTGTTTGAAGTAGCTTACAAAATGAAAATTAAGGAAATATGTGAAGCTAAGCTTTCATATGTCTCTGGAGTAAAAAATCCAGTTTTAACAACCAGCACCGGCTTTAAAGCTTTAAAGGTCAGAGTAATGGGTGTAGTAACAAACATAGCTTACAATTCACGAATTGAAACTGAAGTAGTGAGAATAGAAGATGGTAGTGGTTTCTCGATTAATTTAGCTTATGTTCCCTCTATTCATGAGATAGGATTCGGAGACCTGGTGGATGTGATAGGGTTAATAAAGGTAATTGGAAATGGAAGGTTCTTATTGCCTGAGTTAGTCATAAAAGTATCTGACCCAAACTGGTTTATCACACGGAAATTAGAAATAATACATAGGCTTAAAAAGAGAGCAAAGAAAAAGGATTTAAAGGAATTTAGTGAAAAAATTGGAGAAGAAAATAGAAAATAAAGTGGTATATAAAGCCCACAAAAAAGAAAATCCGGGAGAAAATTTTTATAGAAGGATAGAACCAATGTAGTGAGTGATGAGGAAACATGGAAATCGATCAATACATTTCTCTCCTCGAAAAGGCAAGAAGTGAAACACCTTTAGTAATTAAGAAAGGGGGAAGATTTCAAATCCCTGTGCTAAGAGGTTACATTGAAGGATCAAGCACAGTGATTCAAAACTTTAACGAAGTAAGGAGAGTTTTGAACAGAGACGAAAACCATATTTTGCTTTTCCTATGCAGAGAATTAGGGACCTCATATACAAAAAAAGGTACTGTAATATTACTTCATGGGAAGTTCCAATTTTCAAGGCTTAACAAAAAGTTAAGGAAATACATAAACTTATACGTAATATGTCCAGTTTGTGAAAGACCAGACACAAGAATCATTAAAGAGAAAGGGATTCATTACCTGAAATGTGAAGCATGTGGAGCTTTAACCCCTATCAAAAAGATATAGGAAAAGGGCTGTAAATGAACAGCAACCTTGTTTTCTGTACCAAGGTACATATTAAAAATGGAAAAACTATACTAGCAATTTGTGACTTAGAAATTCTTGGCAAAAAAATTTACCAAAATGGTTTAAAAATAGAAATAAATAAAGAGTTTTATGATGGAGGGAGAAAAAATCTGAAAGAAATAATTGATCTAATGGGCCAGAGTGATATAATCAACATCTTCGGGACAAAAATAATAACTGAACTTGACAAAAAAGGGGTGTTAAACAAAAAATTTTCAAAAAACATAGGGGGAGTTCTGCATGTTCAAATAGTGAAACCTTAACAGTTGATCAGAATGGGTAAAAAAAGGAAAACAGTTCAAAGAGAAACAGATGAAGAAATAGGGCGCAAAATAATTTTGCCTGTAAAAGAAGAAAAGCTAGGTATAATAACTGAATTTCTAGGGGCTGGACACTTAAAGGTTTTTTGCTCGGATGGAGTCACTAGATTCTGCAGGATACCTGGCAGGATTAGGAAAAGGGTCTGGATGAAAGAGGGGGACATTGTTTTAGTAGCTCTTTGGCCGTTTCAACCAAAAAAAGGAGATATAGTACATAGATATACTTCTTCACAAGTGGGATGGCTTAAAAGGAAGGGGTATTTAGACTTTATTAAGGGAGTTACGGAGGAGCTTTAAACTGGATGCAGAAGATAAACTGCTTAGAAGAAAAACTAAAAGGAGGATGAAGACAAAAGAGGACTTGAAAATTTATGGAGGCATTTTCGATAAAGAAACCTTACTCACACTTTACACATTAATCCGAAAGAAATTTATAACTGAAGTAGGGGGAATTATTAATTCAGGTAAAGAGGCTGTGCTGCTTCATGGGAGAAAGAGTGCAAAGGAAGTTGCTATCAAAGTTTATAAAACATTAACCAGTAACTTTAAAGAGAGAAGAGTATATATTGAAGGAGATCTAAGGTTTAAAAGAATGAAGAAAGACATGAAGCATCTCGTTTACTTATGGGCCCTTAAAGAATACAAAAACCTTAAAAGGATGTACGATGCAGGAGTAAATGTCCCAAAACCCATCATCTGCAAAAAAAACATCCTTGTAATGAAGTTTATTGGAGAAAAAGGCACTCCAGCACCTTTACTTAAAGACATAGAGATCAACGATGCAAATAAAATCTTCACCCTTATAAAGAAGGACATAGAAAAAATGTATAAGAATGCAAACCTTGTCCATGGAGACTTAAGTGAATATAATATCTTGATTTGGGACATCCCTTTTATAATAGATGTTTCACAAGCTGTTTTATCTTCGCATCCTTATGCCTTAGATTTTTTAAGGAGAGACATTGAAAGAATATTTTTCTTCTTTAAAAAAAATGGAGTCACAACTGGTGACCCTTTATCTTTCCTGAAGCAACTTTTAAAAGAAGGTAAGGGGAATGAACCCCGTTGAAATTATCATACCTAAACAAAGAATAGGAGTAGTAATTGGTAAAAAGGGGGAAACAAAAACAAAGATACAGAAATTAACAAAAACAATTATCGAGGTAGACAGTCAAACAGGAGAAGTAAAAATAACACCTATAAACAATGCCGACGCTATGAACACTTTAACAGCAAAAAATGTGATATTAGCGATAGCTAGAGGATTCACGCCGGAAAAAGCCCTGAAATTGTTAGATGAAGAAAACACACTCGAAATAATAGATTTAGAGGAATACTCAGGACGGTCAAAAAATTCATTAGTAAGATTACGCGGCCGAATAATAGGTAAAAACGGCAAAGCAAGAGAAAAAATTGAAAAGTATACATCCACCTTCATTTCCGTGTACGGGAAAACAGTTTCTATAATAGGTCCTTACCTTAATGTTCTAGATGCAAAAAGGGCTATACAACTATTACTGAATGGTGCACCTCACAATTCAGTCTATTCGTTTCTTGAAAGAAGACAAAGAGCTAGAAAAGAAAAAAATTTAAAGGTGTGAGAGGGAAAACCTTATCAAACTAATAAATTTTAAAAAGAAAAAGGGACTAAAAAAGGTTATCAACAACTCTAAAAAGGCAGCCGCCGTAGCTCAGCCCGGTGGAGCGTCTGGCTGTTAAAAATTAAGTGCAGCCACCAGATGGTCGCAGGTTCAAATCCTGCCGGCGGCGTCATAAGCCCCGGTGGTGTAGCCCGGTTAAGCATAATGGCCTTTCGAGCCATTGACGCGGGTTCAAATCCCGCCCGGGGCATCATAAACTGCGGGGGTTGCCGAGCCTGGTCAAAGTAGACCAAACATTGACGGTTACGGCCAAAGGCGCTAGGCTTAGGTCTTACTTCATGTGCAAGATACCTAGTGAGAAGCTCTGCGTGGGTTCAAATCCCACCCCCCGCACCACTGTTCAATTTTGGTGCTTGTACCTTTATACCATTCTTTTCCAGTATAGCCTTCGCTCTTCTCCAAGCCTCCTTCTCTACATATTCCATAAGCTCTTGAATACTTTGGAACTCGCATCTCATACTACCCCAATCTTCTCAGCTTCAACAACTTTATCTCTAGGCAGGTACATTGAAAGAATCCTCTCAACTTTCTTCTGTATCATCTGCCTAATCATTTCTGGGGCAATCATCCTCAATAATTCCTTCTTCCTCTCCTTAATCTCCAGGCGGCTTTAATGCTTAATGACCTTCTACATCTTAATTAGAACCCAGCTTGGGAGAATTCTCATATAGAACAGACTTTCGGAACAAAAATCGTTATGCTTTATTCTTTTAAATTAATATTTATATATGTTATGTATAGATAAACAATAGTTGTGAATGATATATGTTGAGAGCAGCTTTTTTTATAGCTAAAAAAGAGTTATATGCTAAAAAAAATGGAAAATTACTTTAATAATTATTGCCATATCTACTGGTGTTATTGCATATGTCGTTACCGATGCTTTGATGACAGGATGGAGTGAAGATATAGCAAATAAAACAATTAACTTGTATACTGCACATATGAAAATACTCCCTATTAAGGATACTGCTTATATAGATAATTCCAAAGAAATTATTCACAAATTAATAAAAAATTTCAGTATCTCAAGAAATATAGTTGGAATTTCAACTAGAGTTAATACAGATGCATTAATTTATTTAAATAATTTGCCAAGTACAATGTTTTGTAGAGCCATAGGAATTTCGCCAGAAAATGAGTCTAGTGTAACTGATATTAAAAAGATAATAGTTTCTGGAACCTATCTCTCAGATGATAACGGATATGAAGCTATCTTGGGATATAGACTAGCAAATGAAATGCATTTAAAGGTTAGTGATACCTTCTATTTGTTATTCCCAAACGGCATAAAAGCTAAATTTAAAGTAAAAGGAATATTTAGATCAAACTATTATGAATTTGATAAATTATTTGTATTCATCCCTATAAAGACTCTACAGAATATAACGTAATAGTGATGATTAATTTTCAAAACAGACGAAATTCATGTATATTAAATTTGCCTTTTTAATCGCAGTGTTATACTGTATGATGCATTAAATAACGAGAGTTTTAGTGTTTTAGATCCGAACAACTTCAGAATAACTCTCCCAGCATAGGGCTCAAGAATTTTAATTCTTGAGAATAAATGAAAAAGAGCAGTAAAAAGTGAAAGCATTTAAATGAAGAAGAAAATTTTTAAAAAAAAGAGAGCCATATGGAAAAGTGCTCTTCTGAGCTTTCCTTTGAAAAACCTATTTAAAACAAAAAATATTATTCAACACTTCACTATAAGGTTGAAGCCTTTCTTTAACATGTGGCCGGGGTGGGGCAGCCTGGTAGCCTAGGGGCCTGTGGAGCCCTCGACGCGGGTTCAAATCCCGCCTCCGGCCCTCAATTTACAAAAGAAATCAGATAAGGGATAACTATAGCTTACTCTAGGGATATATTTATTTCTGTATTCTCCTTTTTATTTCTTCTTTTATGTAGAATCTACCGGCTTCTTCCATCACTAAACCCTTTTTTTCCATTTCTTTCAGTTTCCTAAGCTGTAAAACAGCAGGTATCTTATTTATTTTCGCTAACTGGATATAGTTAACAGGCCCTCCTTCAAATTCGTTAATTATTACTTTCAGTTCATTTAGGTACTCCTGTGGTATTACTTCTTCTTTAATTTTCTTTTTAGCTTCTTTCTTTATTGCTTTTTCATATCTAAGGTTTTTAACAACTTTCTCTATAAACTTTTTATCCACGATTTCCTTATTAGGGTCAGCTATTAGTGTGGCTAAGGCTGTTCTTAATATTTTAAGTAGGTATCTAGCGTTTCCTTTCGCTACTTCGTTTGCGTAAAGAATTGCTTCTTGGGTAAAGGGGTAAAGTGGATTTTCCATGTTGAAATTCTTGTCTCTAGCTAATTGAATCCTTTTTTCAACCAGTTTTAGGCTTTCATTCCCTTTTAAAGGAGTTAAATGAATTACTTCATTTATTTCTTGGTAAAAGTCATTTTTTAAGCTTTTTAACAGGTTTAAGGCAGCAGGTATGCATGCAACCACCAGAAGAGAGTTAGTAGGCATCATTTTGTAGAGAGAAAGAAGGAATGAAAAGAAAAATTTTTGTTCATCTACATGAGCATGGAAAACATTTTCTAATTCGTCACAAATCAAAGCAAAAGGGGAAAGTTCATTAATGATTTTTTTAACTTTCAACAAGGTTTTTTCTGGGTTCGTAACCAAGTTACTAACACTTATTTCATTATGCAACTCGCTTTTTTTCAGTTTTCCTAAGAAGGGGATGCTGTAAATTTCTTGGTGTTTATTTATTAGTTCCCTTAGTATCACGTGAACAAGAGTTTTCGGGTTTGAAGTATCTATTTTAATATACACTGCAATGAACCCCTTCTCTTCAAGTATTTTTTTGATGAGTTTTGCCCTTTCTGTTTTCCCTAACCCAAACACCCCAGTTAAGAAAATTAGTTTCCTTTTTTTGTTGACTATGGAGTCCCTTAGTGCTGAGGCTATTTTGGTGTCTATGTCGGAGGATACATGTATTTTCTCTATTTCTATTGGAAGAGAAGTTTGTATAGCTTCACTTGAAAGGAAAAAGAAGGGGTTATATTTTAAGCCCACCCGCAGATAAGAAGTTTCAGATGGTGGTTGCATTAGAATCCACTACTCTATGTCACTACATATTTTTTTAAGTTTCTATTTCTTTTTAAATTCATTCTTTGCTTTCCATTATCTTCGACAGAAGGTTTAACTGTTTTCGTTTCCTTTTTCCCCTACTCTGCTTAAGTTAATTGAGTAATCAGCTGCGTTTTGAAGTGCAACACTGAATCCAGGCTCAGCACCTATTATTATAGTTTCTAACCCTTTTTCTTTAGCTTTAATAATCAATGGAAGGAAATCAGCTTTCCTAGTAGCCAACGCAAAAATATCTGCCTTAGAATCATGAATTAATTCCATGGCTGTTATGGTTAAGGTTACCATTGGGTCGCCAGGGGAAACAACAGCCTTAAATCCATGGTTGGTAACTGCTTCAATTAGTTTTTCCGGTGCATTTCTGTTTAGTATGACTACACCGACTCTTAAGTCTCCTAAATCATCTAAGACTGACTTAATAAGGGAAAGGGAAGTGGGTAAATCCTTCCTAAGAATGTTTGGCCCGTCGATTACAAGATAAATTTTCTTTTTCTTCTTTTTAATTTTGGTCAATTGTTTAACTTGCTTCTTTAAAGTTGTTACTTTGTAGAGCAACCTCTCCTCCTCACCCATTTTCCAGAAATAGGATGGAATTTTTTCCTAAAGATACCTTTCCAAGTTAATTATTTTTTTGAACTATTACTTTTAAAACTTTTCAAAGTGATTTATTTCCCAAATCTCCTTTTTCTCCTTTGATAATCCCTTATTGCTCTTAAGAAATCTATCTTCCGGAATTCAGGAAAGTATGTTTCACAAAAATACAGTTCTGAATATGCAGATTGCCAAAGTAGAAAGTTACTTAGCCTTTCTTCCCCTGAAGTTCTTATTATTAGGTCAGGATCAGGCATTCCTTGCGTGTAAAGGTTTTCCTCAATTACCTTTTCAGATATTTCTTCAGGTTCAATTCTCCCCTGCTTAACACTTAAAGCTATCCTCTTTACAGCATCAACTATTTCTTGTCTTCCACCATATAGGAGACATATCCCAAGTAGGTAATTGCTGTAATCCTTTGTTTTCTCTTCAGCTTCTTTTATTGCTTCTTTTAAGTCATTGGGCAAGTATTCTCTTTTACCAAAAATCTTTATTCTAACTTTATTCCTGTGTATCCTTTCATCTTCTGAGGCTTCTTTTAATTTTTCAATGAAAAGTTTGAAGAGATTTTCTACCTCCTTTTTTGACCTTCCACTGTTCTCTGTAGAAAAAGCATAAACTGTGACATTTCTTATTCCTAATTCAAGGCACCACTCTAACGTTTCTTTTAATTTCTCCGCTCCACGGTAATGTCCCCACCAAGGCTCTTTTCCTTTTTCAATAGCGTACCTGCGGTTTCCGTCAAGAATTATCCCTATATGTTTAGGCACTTTACCTCTCTTTACTTCATTGTATAGGTATCTCTCATAAATGGGTCTGCCGAAGAAAGAACTAAGTTTATAGATGAATTTGAAGAGGGTCCTTTGCACTGTTTTTCTCACCACAATAAGGGAAGTAAAATGCTATTTTTTCCATATCCTGATTCCTTACCTTAAACTTTTAAATAGTGGGGTAAATAATGTTTAAAAATGCTTCTTTAAACTTATCCCTTCCCTCCAAAATTTTCTCTTTCACTTTTTAGAATTATGATATTATTTTTTGATCTTAGTTTCTGGGCCCTAGAAAAAGCGAAGGGGTGATTTTTGATTCTTGGGTAGAGAGGAGGTGTATGTTGCTTTTAAACTTAGAATGTAAGCTGGAGAAGAAAGCCTCAACAAAGCTGAAAAAAATAGTTACCTGCTCCTTTATTTCGCTAGAGAGGAAGATTTCATTAGAAGTAGATCTGCCAAGGGATTTTTTGCCTTATTTAAGGAGTTCATCTATCTATGTTGTTAATCTCTCAACAAATAAGCCTGAAAAAAGTAGTGAAGAAAGGATACTTATGAAAGGACGTTTACTTAAACAATACAGCGATAAAGCAGTTGTTTTCTCTTTTGGTGGATTACTGGCTATATTTCGTGGAGAAAAAAGCATTTTTAAAGAAATTGAGTCGAGTGCAAGCGTTTACCTATCTATAGAACCTGCAAAAAATAAGATTTTGTGAGAATAAAGTGATGATTTTGTAACAACCTCCCTACCGAGAGGAAAATTTTTTATATAGAGGAGTAAAATAATTTTTCTCAGTGCTTAAGTTTAATCTTTAAGTGTAGCAACAATGGGCCGGTAGTCTAGCCTGGCTAAGTTGTTTAAGTAACAACTCCAGAGATGATGCCGCCTTGACGATTAAGGAAATCGAAAGGGCGGAGGTCGTGGGTTCGAATCCCACCCGGCCCATTTCTCCCTTTACAGCTTGATTTTCACTTTTTGCCTCCAAGAACCTTACATATTCAATGTAAAATACAATAGAGTTTTCACGTTAAGGATAAGGCACTGTTTAGAAAATGTCTTTAGCAAGGTTACTAAATTACCCAAGAATAATAAACATTATATTGTTCCCACGCAGGAATACATCTCCTATTCTTTTCACAGGGTCACCGTCGCAGCTTACTTCAGTGCAACCACTCAACACTAAATTCATGTGATCATCTATCTGTTCCAGTCTGCCTTTATACTCTTTTCCATCCTTTAACCTTACCGTTATTTGACTCTGAATAGCTTTCCTTAATTCTGTAAGAGGAGGCCTCATATCCTCACCACTTCTTTTATTTAAAAAAATCCTTCTTTAAAAGTTTATTTAATTTTTTTCTTTCATTCCCTTAAACTAAACACTATAACATAAATAAGAGCAGCTGCAATAACAATAGATGCTACACCAGGTACCGTAGAGGAGCTATAACCTAAGTTGAAAATCACCCACGAGAAAAGGAAAACAATAATTTCTAATATGCTGCCTATACCTAGCCCAATCATAAACGGTAGAACCTTTTCTTTATATTTCTTGGTTGCTACTTTAAATAAGCCAGTTAGAAAGAAAAGGAAGCCGTAACTTGTACCAAAGAAAAGGCCTAATATGAAACCGTAGGGAGAAAGCTCTAAAAAGGGATAGAGTTTGTCAAGGTAGAATAGGAGGGTTGAGACTATAAATCCTACACCAACTGATGACCAGTTTTCTACTTTTAACTTGTCCTTGAAAAGCCCTATAATCCCTAGGGGTATGTGCTGCGCTGTAGATTGTAAAGGGAAAATTCTGGTAAACGTTCCGATAGTTGAGGATAGCCATATAGTGAAGGTGAGGGTTACAGCTAATGCAATAGTTACTCCAAGTATTTGGGCTATAAGCATTTTTCTCCCTTCCATTTTCCCTTTAAAAGCTAATTTAAATGTTTCCATTCCAGTAACTGAAACAGGTTGCACTGTTTCTCCAACTACATGAGAAGCTACTACGCTCCCTACTGTTTCTTTATTTATTTCATGTGTAGGGAAGAAGAAATTAAATAGCGACCTAGTCACCATCCATCTGGTAGGAATAAACAAGTTTGACGAAGAAAAAACCCAGATATTCGCTATTGCGAATAAGACATTAGCTAACACTATAAATAGGCTTATATAAAAGGAAACGTTCAACAAGGTCAGCAGAACTACTGAAACCAAAAAGAGGGTAAGCAAACCTATAAAAAGATAATTTTGGGGTAGTATCTTATCTTTTCCTCCCCTTAATCTCTTATTCTCAGTTTTAGATGTTTTCTTCATTTCACTCCACTTTATTACTAATGGGATGCAAGAAACAGCTATTAACCCTCCTATAACTTGGTAAAGAAAGTAGAACCCTGTTCTTCCAGCAGAAAGTTGATAAAATAACCCTGTTCTACCTTGTTCCCAAGGAATCATCCCCTGCTTCACTCCCAGGGGGGATAGCATGAGATAGGCTATAACGGAGAAAATGAAAGTGCTTATTTGTACATTTAGAGGAATGAAGTAAGAGAAAGCGAATACTGGTACCCTCAAATCAAGCATTAAGGACGCGCCTGGTAAATACTTTTGTAAATATGAACTTAAGTCAAGATACTCAGGTAAAGTTGGGAAACCTGGAGCCATAAACCACAAAATATGTCCGGTTCTAAAGGCTTGCAAAAAGTAACCTACAAGTACACCCAGCAAAACATACCTTAAAACTTTTTTGTTTCCTCTTTCAAAAGAAGAAATTAGAATTGAAGCTGCTTCTGCAATTGGAAAAACGGCTCTACTATCCCTTACTACGAATTTTCTAACCCATAAAACAATGAAAAACGAAAGGAAAACCATTGTTAGACCAAGAAAGAAGTAGATAATTATTTGTGGTAGCCAAGATGAAAAACTGAACCCTCCCCCGTTCACAAAATTTTCCAGATTAGATTTGGGTGGCAGTAAAAAGTTTGGGAGATACTGCGCTACTGGGCTGAATTTCTCCGGTAAAGCAGCCATGAAAATCAGACTTATTAGGAGAGAAAGATAACCGTATCCTATGCCGAAAACCATTTCAATGGTTCCGAAAACGAACCCATAGTCACTGTATTGCCCTGTTTTTTGTTTCATTAACTTGTTCATGGCGAAGAAGAGGAGATAAGTAAACATCATTGCGGTTATCGCTATTTCTCCAAGCCAAAAATAACCTATCACTTCAAAAACAACCTGAAGAACTGCCCAGAAAATCCCGAAAAAGAAGCTAATCATAAAAACTGATAAATTCCTTTTCCACATCTTTGTTGGGTTATTTAGTTCCAACTCACTCATTCTCCTTCCAGATCAGATATGCACTTATGTAGACCATACATTTACAAGTTACTTTTAGACAAACTCGGTTCATTACCTAAAAACTAAGTCAACCGCGACGTGGTATATGTGAGGAGATACAGACCTAACAACTCTTTTCTCTCCGTATTTGAAGGAGATGTCGTTTTTAAATTTTTCTTTTAAAGCATTCAAGGTTTTTTTAATGGCTTCATCTTTATTGGCTGCTCGGCATTCATGGTAAAAATGTATTACACCTCCTTCTTTCTTTAAACCCTCTATTGCAGCTTCTAAATAATTTAATGCAAATGAAGGTAGGAGCATTATAACCCTGTCTGCTACACCCAAGAGAAATTCTTTAATAACCTTTTCTGCGTTTCCTAGTATGGGAATGATCTTGTTTTCTACTTTGTTTAAGAACATGTTCTCTTTCATTGAAAGATAAGCTTCTGGGTTTATGTCTATCGAGTAAACCTTGTCAATTTCTGGTTTCCATTTAGCTATTAATACAGAGACTATACCGCTTCCTGCAAACATGTTTATGATTGTTTCGAAGGGTTTGACGGAATCAACTATCCTTTTCCTTTCAAAGGAGAGCCTTGGGTTAAAGAAAACCTTTTGTAAATCCACTTTAAACCTGCAACCATATTCTTTATGTATTGTTTGGGTTGTTTCTTCTCCCCAGATTACCTCATACTTTCTCAATCTATAACTTCCTTCAGTAGGTTTTGAAACGTTTAAAACTGTTTTAACGCTCTTATAAAGTCTAGATATTGCTTCTCCGATTTTAAATTTGTAATTTTCCAGTTCAGGAGGCACTTTAATTATTGCGATGTTACCAACTAAATCAAAGGAAGAAGGGACATGCTTCAACATTTCATCTCCTACTACACCGCATAAAACTTTTTCTAAAGGTTTTTTTCTCATGTCTATGATCACTTTAATCGCTGGGGATACCAGAAAGTACTATGTAAACTTCCCCCAACAGAATAGGTTTATTAACCTTTAAAACATATTTGGGAGGCTTTGCCACAAATAAACCCTCTTTTTCACGTAGTATTAAAGGTGTTAATGAGGAAAGATTTAGGGTATTGTTCTTGGAAAGGTTTCCCTCCGGCAAAACCGGGCCGTAAATTGTAAGGTTGATTCCGCTTGCATTTTGTCCTTCCTTTTTCAAGGTGAAAAAGAATGTTTTACCACTAAAGTTGATAGGTAATTCTGAGTAACCAAGGTTATTGAAATAAACCAAGTTGTTACCCATTACCAAATGGGTGGAAAAAACTTTAAAAACGTAATTACCTGAAATCCAAGGAATTTGAATATCTGTATTTTCCTTTACAACAAAGTTTTTAAACGGGCGAATAGATTCATCACTAACATTAAAAAAGATCCCTTCTTTTAACTGTTCATTAAGTAAGATGTACCTTTCCTTTTTAATATCCTTTACCAGTTTCCCGAAGTAAACTTCTTCGCTTTTCAAGTCTTTTTGGTAAGGCTTAATTATGAAGTAGGAATTACACTTGAAGCCGTCAACGGTTACGTATTTTACTGCTGAATTTTCGGAAGTGATTTTTTCCACACCAGGTTTATTAGTTAATTGAATCAAAACAACTTTAGGTGCTATTCCTAAGATAAGGTTGGTGGAAATTATCCATACCACAATAAAAATTACTAAAGAAGTAACCAACCCAGTGGTATAAAGCTTTCCAGGTTTTTCCAATAATTTTATATCAATTATTTTTAGGAGCCCAAGTGCTTGGGAAACACTTATATACAGAATTATGAAAAGAGAGAAACCAGTAATTGCATCCAAGTTGAGGAAACTGGCAATCAGCCCTGAAAAAACGGCGGACGAAACATGTATGTAGAAAATTATTTCTGTTTGTTCCATATCCATCCTCCTAAAAATTTTTGATTCAGATGATTTTATGCCCGAAGAAAAGGCTATGTCAAATGTAGATTTAAGGTTTATAGTTGAAGAATTAAAAAATGTTTTGTTAAAAAGTAGAGTCAGGAGGATTTATCAGTTAAGCAATAACCTTTTCACAATCATTTTTTATACACCGTCACAAGGAAACAGGGAATTAATTATTGAGTTAGGTAAAAGGTTACACTTAACAAGCCACAAAATTGAAAAGAAAAAAATTGCACCCCCCTTTTCCATGACTTTGAGGAAATACTTGAATGGAGGGTTTCTTACTGAAATAAAACAAATTAACTTCGACAGAGTAATCCAGTTAACGGTAACTAAAGGAAAGGAATCATTCAAGCTTATAGTTGAAATGTTTAGGAATGGAAATTTAATTTTAACCGACTCGGCTGGGCAGATAATTCGTGCTTTAAGACCCCTAAAAACGAGACATAGAGAGATAGTTAAGGGAGAGAGGTATATTCCCCCACCCAACGAAAAGATCAGCATTATAAGTGATTACTGGATCAAAGACCTTTTAAGCAGGCTTAAAGAAAGCTCGGAAATGGATGTTTTCGGCTTTTTCTACAAAAATCTTAATTTAGGAACTAAGGAAATAAAAGAAATCCATAAAAGAGCGAGTGTGGATGAAAAAGAGCATGTAAATTCTTTAAAGGATGAAGAAATCGATAGATTGATTTCATCTATTGAACAGCTTCGAGAGCAACTGTTTAATGCACTACCAGGAAGAATTAGGGGGTACATTTATCTTAAAGATTCGAAGTATTACGATTTTTCCCCTCTTCAGCTTGCCCTTTACCAGAAACTCCGAAGAATAGAGTTCAACTCCTTTAACGAGGCAGTTGATTCATTTTTTTATTCTATAAAACAAGTCAAAATGAAGAAACCAGAAGTTGAAAAATTGAAAAGGGTACTGGAAAGCCAAAGGGAAACAGTGAGGAGATATTTGGCAGAGGCTGAAGCATATAAAAGGAAAGCTGAATTTGCATCTCTTCATCTAGATGAAATAAAAGAGGATTTAGAGTTATTAAAGAGAAATGAAACTCCGCGCCTCACTAAATGGAAAGTGGACAGAATCAAAAAGAAAGCTGTTTTATGCTCTAACGTAGGCGAAATCCTTTTTCCCTTTGATAAAAAGGTCACAGACGTAATAAATGAACTTTACGAAAAATCTAAAAAATTAAAGTCTAAAATTGAGAAGGCTGAAAGACAAATTAAAGCCACAATTCAAAAAATCAAGGCTGTTAAATCAAAACCTCAACTCCCAACTGAACCGCTAGAAGGGATTTTACTCATTAATAAGTGGTATTCACAATATCGTTGGATGTATACTTCCCTTAATCATCTTGTGGTAGCAGGGAGAAACATTAAACAAAACAATGCAATTGTGAGAAAACACATGTCTAAAGAGGACTTTTTTCTGCACGCAGATATCCATGGCTCACCTGCAACTGTAATTAAAACCGACCGAAGAAAAATAACTGAGAAAGAGGTGGAAGAAGCTGCAATTTTCACTGCGAGTTATTCTTCCGCATGGAGAAGGGGCTATAATTCCGTTGATGTTTACTTCACTAGAGGGGAGCAAATTAAGGTGTCAGCTCCTTCAGGACAATATCTTCCCCACGGAAGTTTCTTCGTCAAAGGTGAAAGGAAATACATGAGGAAGGTTCCTCTACTACTTTTTTTAAAAATAAAAAGGGTAAATGATTACCTACAAATCCTCCCCTCAACTTTCCTGTATAAGAGTGAAAGAAACGACTTAGTTTTTAAATTGACACCAAACCATTTAACAAAACAGGCTACTATAAACTTTATAATTAAGGAAATTACAAGTTTTTATAAGGGAGCTGTAGGAAAAAAATTGTTAAAGGAAATTCGTTCATGTTTAGAGAAATTTGTTCCCTCAGGAAGCTCCTTTGTCACAAAAATATACCCCTAAAGCTTTTGTTTAATATAAAAGCCGTGTTTGATAGGAGTTGATGGCTAGGATGCGTAAAAACTTAAATGTAGGAGAGATAATGACGGCGAACATTATAACTTGTGACTTAAACGACAGCATAGTTTCTGTAGCGAAAAAAATGGCTGAACATAAAATAGGGTTCATAGTGGTAGTAAGTAACGGTAAACCAGTTGGGGTAATGAGTGAGGGAGATTTAATAAGAGAAGTTTTGTCTAAGGAGCTAGATCCAAAAAAAGTCAAAGCAAAACAAATCTATAAATCTCCAGTAATAACTATTTCTCCAAACAAAAGTTTGTTAGATGCTTCAAAATTAATGGCTAAAAACAACATTAGAAGATTAATTGTCATGGATAAGGGAAAAATGGTCGGCGTAATTTCCTCAAGAGATATTCTGCAGTATGCACCTTATCTTATAGAAATATTAACAGAGAGGCTGCATGCCGAAAGAGGGGAGGAATTAATAGCAAGTTATGAAAGCCAACTGGTGGGGATATGTGAAGTATGCGGAAAATGGAGTGATTCTCTCAAATTGAAAAATGGCTTATTTGTTTGCGAAGAATGTTACCTAAGCCCTTCCCAAACCTCATAAATTAATGACATACTAGAGGCTATAAGAAAATGTTCAACCTAGAAATAGGGAAGTACTTAGTCAAAACAGCTAGAGAAGTTATTGAGGTGTATTTACAAAGGGGAATAAAAAAGGTTCCGGAAAGGGTGCCCACCAAGGAACTTTTACAGAAGAGAGGGGTATTCGTAACTCTTAAAAGATCCAGAAACAATGAACTGCGTGGATGTATAGGTTTTCCTTTGCCAATTTATCCTTTAATCCAAGCCTTGACAAACGCAGCCATAGCTGCAGCAACGGAAGACCCTAGATTTCACGCTGTTACATGGAAAGAAATGAAAGAAATAATCATTGAAGTAAGTGTATTGACTCCACCTCAGCCAATAGATAAAAAACAAGTTTTTAGACAAATAAAAATAGGGAGAGACGGCCTTATCATCAAAAAGGGCCCTTTTTCCGGTTTACTCTTGCCCCAAGTTCCTGTTGAAGAGAATTGGAGTACCAAGGAATTCCTTTCTTACACTTGTTTAAAGGCAGGCTTAAACAGTGAAGCCTGGTTGGATCCTGAAACTGAGATCTATAAATTCCAAGCACAAATATTCAGTGAAACTCAACCTGGAGGGGAGGTAGTAGAAAAGGTTTTAGGGGAACATTGAAAATGAAAAGAGAAGCAAAGATATATTTTGGCGTAAATGGAATGGGACTAGGACACGCAAGTAGATGCTTAGCCGTTGCACAATGTTTAATACAACAGAGGAATGTTAAGCTTGTTTTTTCAAGTTACGGAGATGCTGTAAAGATTATAAAGAACAAAGGTTTCAAAGTTTATGAAACACTCCCTATGGTTTGGTCCGAAAACGAAAAAGGTGAGGTTGACGCAAAAACTACACTTAAACAGGGACCATTATATTTCAAAACGCTATTTAACCATCTTCAAAACGAGGCCTTGTTAATAAGGAAAGAGACCCCAGATGTTATAGTATCTGACTCAAGGATTTCAACAATTTTAGCTGCCACTTTATTACAGAAACCAATTGTAACCATAGTGCACCAAATAAAGCTTTTACTCCCACCCTTATTTACGGTAAAAAATAAAAACGACAAATTCTTACATACCAGAATAGAGAAAGCTGTAAGTCATATATTGAATATTTTTTGGTCTAAAGGAGAAAAAATTCTCGTCCCAGATTTTAAACCACCATACACTCTTGCCAAGTCTCACTTAAACGTTTTAGAGAAATACAAGAAAAGACTTAGCTTCATAGGCCCCATACTTCTACGAAAACCAGAGGAGTACCCTCCTCAAGAGGAAATAAAAAAGAAACTAAAACTGCCAGGTAAAAACTTGATTTATATTAGCATTTCCGGCACCCCTAGAGAAAGAAAGTCCTTGTTTGAAAGAGTAAAACCTCTAATTAAATATTTTAAATCTTTCAACAAAAGGTTTCATTTTATTGTAACCAAGGGAGATCCTTCCTCTAACTATTCTTGGAGATCAGAAAGGTTATCCATTCATAGTTGGGTTGCTGATCGATTCCCTTATTTAAAGGCATGCGACGTATTAGTAACTAGAGGAGGCCACAACACAGTTTCTGAAGCTATATACTACGGTAAGCCTATGTTGATAATTCCAACCCCAAACCATCCTGAACACCAAGAGATAGCTTCAAACGCGGAAAAATTAGGCATTGCAAGAGTTGTGCAGCAAAATGAAGATGATAGAACCCTCATAAATGCATTGATTACTTTAGTATCAAGCGATGAATACAAAAAGAGGGCTAAATATGTAGCAAGTGAAGTCAAGAGGTATGATGCAGTAAAGGAAGCAACAAAATTAATTACAGGGATATTAGATCGAGAAGTACGGGTCTTCCCGGTAAGGATTTTTAACTGATTAATTTACGTATGGTTACAGTAACTTCCCTCTCCACAAGTTCAGGAAGTATTAGTTTTATGTTCTCTTTGAAGTCCTCATGAACAAATGAACTTACGGTAGAAGAAATTTCTGAGTTAACCACGCTGGATACAAACTTTTTTATTTTATCTTTCTCGCCTGAAAGATTGTCTAAGTCATTGTATCCTATCATAGATTCATCAAAAAGGTAAATAAGAAACTTTCTCCTTACCGATTTCTTAATTAGGTGTTGTACGAGTTGGAAAAGCGAAGTTTGAGGGTTAAGGTAAGCTGGCACATTATCTTTGGAGTAGATTTTGATCAAATTAAGTTTGGACTCTATCATTTCAATGCTTTTTTTCAAGGTGGTAAAATTCACATCAAAATTTTTTGATATTAAAGTTTTAGTTACTTCCTTAGTTTTAGGGTAATTTTCTAACATTTTTAAAACAACATAAATTAATCCGCAAAGAAAAGAAGTTTTATCTCTGACTTTAAACCCTTTATTTTTCTCCATAAACAAGAGAAGTAAATCAAAAATTTGCATCCTTCTTTCCATAATTATTGTTTTCATTCTAACAGATAAATTGGGGCTATTTTTAATTAAATCCAGAAATGTTAAATAGTAATGCTGCACCTTTCCAGCTATCGTTCCCTCTTCTTCAACATGGTTTCTAATGTCCATTTTGCTGCCCTAACTATTTGATTAATTCTTTTAGGATCTCTATAATTCGTTATCAATACTCTTTTCAGTTTATTATCTATTTCCTCTATTTTGAAGTCAAGGACATCCTTTTTATTTAATTCACCTCTTACCCTTGCATTCTCGTCCATAAGTTTCATTCCCAGCAAAACTTTCCTTACAAAGAAAACAGAGAAGGGAGAGGTGTTAACGCCAAATTCATAATCTTTATCAGGCACTATTTCTATAGATCCTTCATCAACTGTCACAACGCCCAAATGTGATCCATCACTGGAAACCAAATCAATAACTTCTCTTTTCTTACCGATTCCCTTCTTGACTAACTTTTCACCTCCTCGCAATCCTTCACCGGTTTTTAGTTTCTCTTTAGCCGTTACAAATGATTTACTGCTGAGGTAATAGTCAATAATTTTAATTAGAAACTTTAACCCCTTTATTTCTTCCTCCTTCTCTTCCAATTGTTTCATGTAGTTCTTTTTCATCTTTATTAAAAAAGCAGCTTCTTCTTCCTCTAACCCCAAACTACACACCACTTAAACACGAGAGGGACTCTTTTAAAGTGTGACTTCCTTGGTTACACACTCATTGTGAACCATTACTTAAAAACCTTTTCTGAAATTTTAAATTTACACGGGACTGAAGATGTAGTTTTCCCTTTTAAAAAGAATAAACACAGTTCAAACAGGTGTACTATTTCATAAATAAAAAGTCTTTTATTACAAAAGAGCTTTTAGAGAGGGAAAATATAAATGACGAAACTGAAAATAACCCATTTGGGAGGAGCAAGCAGAATAGGGAACAGTTGCCATTTAATAGAGTACAAAGGCGCTAAAATACTGTTAGATTGTGGATCAAGTTACTCCTCCCCAAACAGCCAAATTCTACCACTTAACGAAAAAATAATTAGGGAATTAGATGCGGTTATTTTGACTCATGCACACCTGGACCACACTGGCAACATCCCCCTTCTGGCTAAACTAGGTTTTGAGGGGCCCATTTATTCAACTCACCCCACAAGAGATCTCACAAGGATTTTGCTTTTGGATGCTTACAAACTAGGTGCAGGTAAAAAAAGCATGTTTGGATTGAAAGAAATAAACTCATCCCTCAACCTTATGACGCCTTTATTCTATAAAGAAGCTAAAGAAGTTGGGCCTCTAACTTTTAGGTTTTTGGATGCCGGACATATACTAGGAAGCGCTATAGTGCAACTTAAGCTAGACAGTTTCGAAATGATTTACATGAGTGATTTTTCAGATGTTAAAGATAACCACCTCAACAAAGTGGACATTTCGGGGGTGAAGAAGCCTGAAATAGTTGTAAGCGAATCTACTTATGGAGATAAAAACTTCAAAAGCCGTAAAGAAAGAGAAAAGGAAATAATTGATTCATCACTTCAAATTATAAAAGAAGGTGGGTCTGTACTCATCCCAAGCTTTGCAGTAGGTAGGATACAGGAACTAATGCTTATTTTTGAGAGAAACTACACTAAATTCCAAGGCAACTGCCCAATTTACTTTTGCGCCGGTTTATCACGGAAAGCTTTACAAATTTACAAAAACTACACCGCATGGATGAATAAAAGCATACAAAACATAGTTACAACAACTAGAAAGAACCCCTTTGACTTCAAAAATATAAAGTTGATAGAGTCACCTAATCAAATAGATTTATCTGAACCAGCCGTTTATTTAGCAGCAAGTGGCATGTTGACTGGCGGGTTCAGTTCATTTCTTGCAATTGAGTTAATTCCGGATAAAAGGAATCTCTTAATATTTCCAGGGTACTGCGCAGACAACACACCAGCATATGAAATCCTGAACGGCTCAAAAGAAGTAGAACTTTATGACTTCCTGGAAAAAAGGAGGAAAAAAGTAAAGGTTAAGTGCGGTATTAAGCAGATAAATTTATCGGCTCACGCTGACCAAAGAGGATTAATAACTACTTTGAAGAAAATGAAACCGAAAATAACGTGTCTAGTTCATGGAAACAGACCCGCTAAGGAAGCATTAAAGGAAAAAATAAAGAAGTTTACTGATGTGAAACTTGCTGAGGATGGAATAATTCACGAATATTCCTTTAAAGAAACACATAGACAATTGAAAGTAAACTCCTCGATTCTAGAGAAAATACAGTATTTAAAACTCGGTGAAATTGAAGCAGGTCTCTTAGAGGGGGTGGTCATAAAAAAGGGGCAAGAAATTAAATTGGTTACTTTAGAGGAACTTATAAAGCTCCTCAAGGAAGGACGTTGTGGGAAGAAGCAGTGACATCTTTTATATACTATTTTTTCGTTTTTTGCTGTTTTATACTTCGTCTAGAAATTCGAAAGCCTTAAATAAACAATTGACGCATATATATCCAGTTTGTTTTTGCAGTTTCATCTCTTTCAAGTAGTGGAGGTATCTGTATTTGAAACAGTTAATTAAAAGTGCCATATTAAAAAGTGAAGAGAAGAATTCCCCTAAAATAGTGAAAATGAAAAACTTAACTTGCGAATCTCTAGCATATTCCGGCCTTCTATCAGCTAAAGCATACTTTTTCAGTAAAAAGAAACTTCTTGATTACTTCTCCTCCGGTGACAAAAAAATCTTCTTAAGAGACCCATCCATAGGGCCAAGTATAGCAATAGACAAACACTTTTTCCTGGAGGCAGTAAAGAAAGGATATGCTATTCGATCAAGAGGAGACCCCTACTTCTTAGAGCTTAAAGAATTAGAAGTAAAGGGAAAATATGTGATTTACAGGTTAATAATAAACTGAAAATCAAAACATTTCAATAAAAAAATTATATTGTAAAAAAATTAAAAAGTTTATTCCATAATTAACTTAAATTTAAAAACAAAATTTTCATTATCTCTACTCTAGAAGACTTACTTTTAATTTATTGGAGGGCAATAATGACTTTATATCCAAAAAAGACCTTTGATTCCCTCTACAAAATCTTGAAAAAGGAGAATATAGGGCCCTCTTTAAGTTTTAATGTTTCTCATTTAGTTCAAGCCATTAGGTTGATAGGCAAAAAAAGAAACATTGGAAGAAAAAAATTAGCTGAAGAATTAAGTTTAGGGGAGGGAGCAGTTAGGACACTAATAAAAAAACTTAAAGCCGAAAACATAATAACAACAAGCAAATCTGGTTGCACACTTACAGAGAAAGGTTTAGTCCTTTTTAATAGTATAGAGTCTAAAATTAAAGAAATTATACCTATAGAAATAAAGGAGCTTGGAATGGGAAAATATCAAGTAGGGGTTCTTCTTCACCATGTAGATACAAGGAAAGTTTCAAGAGGAGTTGAGCAACGTGATGCTGCAATTAAGGCTGGAGCTTCAGGAGCCATTACCTTAATTTTTGAGGACGGAAACTTAATTATGCCTACGCTTTCAAATCTTTCAGAGGAGTACCCCAATATTGCAAAGAAAATAATTTCCATCTTTAAGCCTAAAGACTTAGATGTGATAATAATAGCTGGTGGTGAAAAGTTAGTATCTGTCAAATATGGCGCCCTTTCGGCAGCATTAACCCTTTTATAAAGGAAAAACGCTTTCACCCCCTTTAAAAGTTAAAAAGGCAAAAAAGAAGTACCTGCGATGTTGGGAAGCGGCTTAGTCAGATATAGATTAAGAAAAGGAGGTATTTACCCGCTTTGGCTATCTCTAAAAACACATTCACAACTTGTGAAGTTATTAATTGATTTTCTTAATTCTCAAGAAGGGAAAAAAAGAAAGAACATTGACTTTTCAGCGATCAGTTGCTTAGTAGGCGACGAAAAATTAGCTCTTGGATTATTCAAAACTTTAACCATGTACTTTTTCGAATTCACTGCTTCAAGGGATAAACAAAATCTTCTGTCCCCTTCTTTGTTAAGAGAAAAGCTTTTCAGAAAAGTCTCGTTGGAAAAGAAAGGCTTTATTAGAAGAGAGGAGAGATTTTCCTTTCTAAAACAATTCATTGAAGAAATGAATCTAGACCTAAACGTAAAAGAACTTGAGGATTTCCTTTGGTCAACTGAAAAAGATGAAGAAAAACTAGTGAAAAAAAAGGAGCCGAAACCAGAAGAGGTAATAGGGTATTACAATTTCATGCTTCTTAATTCGTTACTCAGGCACAGCTCTTCCATAACACTAAATTTTTCAACAGAATCTAAAAGTTACTTGGGCTCAGGACATCTTTTAAAAGAGGTTATTTACCGAGTGAAAAGGAAGGGGTTGCTGTTCAACACCTTCCTCAAACATAACTCAGTTACTTTAAGAATTTCTGGGCCATATGAATTGTTTAGTAAACCAACGAAATATGGGGAGAAAATAGGTTCGGTACTAGTTGGGATATTCCCTTTAATGAAGAGTTTCAAGCCTTGGCTTTTGAAAGCACACATTCATTTGAACAGAAAGGATTATGTTTTAAAAATTGATAGTGCGTCACCACCACTTCTATGGCAGCCTCAACTTACGTTTCTTGATTTCAACAGCAAAGTCGAGAAACAGCTTTTCTGGAACCTTTCAACGCTTCAAGATCTAATTTTGATTAGAGAACCAGGGCTCATACCTGTGGGCGATAAAGTGTTTCTTCCAGACTTCAAAATAAAATATAAAGGCAAGGAGGTCTATCTCGAAGTAATTGGGTATTGGAGGAAAGAATATATTGAAAAGAAAATCGAAGTTCTTAAGGAAATCTCTAAAAAACAAAATTTGAAGATGCTCTTCCTTATCGACAAGAAACTCAAGTCCTTCTTTGAAAAATTCAACTTACCGATCATCTACTTTGAAAGGAAAAGAGAAAAATATGATTTACCCTACTTCCAAATAAAAAAGGCGATTGAATCAATTTAATGAGTAATATATTTATTGCAACTAGTACTCATTTGAAAATGGCAGGTAGGTTAAGTAAAACCGCTAAGAAACCTATAAATAGAGTAAAATAAACGAACCCTATTTTCCTGGAAATCTTAAGCAATAAAAATATAGAGAGCAGCCCTATTAAACAAGTTAATATGATGCTTAACAAAATTTCTCGGAAAGGAAATTCAACAAATAAACCCTTAGCCCCGAAAAGAAATTCAGAAACTATAGCCCCAATAACTGCAGGTATGGAGAGCATAAAAGATAATTTAAGTGACGCTTCTTCATTAAAGTTTAGAAACAGCAAAGAGCTTATAGTTATTCCTGAACGGCTTATACCAGGTAAAATAGCTATTCCTTGAAGTAAACCAACTATAAAGCCGTGAAAAGCACTTACATCCTCACAATTTCTTAAACCATATTTCTTATTTGTTAAAAGCAACAATAAACCACTGAAAATCAAGAGACCCCCTATTAGGATGGAGATGATGTCACTTTTCAGATTCAACATCCCCTCATTAATTAAAAAAAACAAAGGTACACCTGTTGCACCTGTAGAAAAGGATCCTACGGCCAGAAAAAGCAACATTCTGCTTTCTAATCTATTAATTTCTGTTCCAGCTTCCTTTAAGGAAATTTTTCCTTTAATCAAGGAACGAACTAAGTGGAGGAAAGCATGTAAGAGGTTAAGTATCATTCTCCTGAAATAAATGATGACAGACAGCAAAGTTCCAGCATGGAAATAAATAGAAAGAGAAAACGCTGTTTCAGGAGGGATGTGGAAAAGCTGGATAAGGAAAAGCATACTTTGACCTTCACTACTTACAGGCAACCACTCTAAAAACCCTTGTAATAAAGCTAACAAAAACAAAACAGGATTCACTCCCCTCAACCTTTCTTATAATTTTTTTTCTACTTCTCCCTAAAACCGAGAAACATTAACTTTAATAGCAACCTATTCTCCTTTAATTACTTTTTAAAAATTCTTTTTTTGAGAAAGAAGGAAGTGGAAAAAATTGGGTGAAACAAAGCTCATTAGAAACATAAGAATCTTAACTATGGATAAAGGAAAGAAAAAAATTGAGAAGGGTTATATTTTGGTGGAAGGCAATGAGATAACTGATGTCGACAGAATGGCGAGATTTAAAAATCCAGGTTCAGTAGATTCGGTGATAGAGGGAAAGGGGAAACTAGCAATTCCTGGTTTAATTGATTCGCATACACATATAGCTATGTGCTTTTTAAGGGGGATCACATCAGACCTAAGCAACGTGCTTTATAATGTTTATTGGCCCATTGAAAAAGCTTGGACGCCTGAGGGCATTCACGCCGCAGCCTTACTTGGTGGAAGCGAAGCATTAAAATTTGGCGTAACCACAGTTGTTGATCATTACTTCTTTATGGAAAAAATAGCTGAAGCTTTAACAAAAATAGGTTTGAGAGGGGTTTTAGGACATACGATCATGAGTGTAGATGGTCCCTGGATTGGGGAGAAGGAATTCAGGAGAGGAGTATCCTTCGTCGAGAAATGGAAAGGAAAAAGCAACTTAGTGATTCCATGTTTTGCCCCTCATGCTCCTGACACAGTGTACCCTGAATGGCTCCGAGAAATAAGGGATTTAGCTGAAGAAAAGGATACATTGATTCACATGCATGTTCATCAAACAAAAAGAGAGGAAGATAAAGTTAAAGGACCCTGGGGTGGAGGAGCTAGGAGCCCAATAGACCTGCTTAACAAGTTAGGTGTTCTAAATTCAAGATTGTTAGCTGTACATTGCACTTTTATAGACAAGGAAGACATTGAGTTATTAGTTAAAGGCAATGCTACAGTGGTGCATTGTCCCTCTACATATGCCCTTAACGGTTTAAAATATAATTCTTCGGAGTTAGTGAGGAGAGGGGTTCCTGTAATAATAGGGACAGATGCCCCATGTACTAACGACAATATAGACTTAATTGAGGAGTTAAGAACATTAATTATGACTCAAAGGACAATTTATTCTTCTGAAACCGTATTTCCTGCTTCTCAAGCCTTAGAAATGGTTACTTCTTTAGCTGCTGAAAGGCTAGGGTTAAGTAATTCGATAGGGTCTATAGAGAAAGGGAAAAAAGCAGATATTACAATTATAGACATTAAAAAATCACATTTAACGCCTCATTTCAATGAAGAGGCATCTATTGTTTATTCCGCAAACGGAAACGACGTAGACACTGTATTTGTCGACGGGGAAATCGTAGTTGAGGAAGGGAAACTCACAAAAATGAATGAAACAAAAATTATTGAGAAAGCTGACAAGGAAGCGAGAAACCTCATTTCTAAGGCTTTAGAGATGCAGCCAGGTTTAAAGGAAGCTTTGCCAAAATCAATAATTAATTGTTTCTAACTTGTAAAGATGCTGCTTTTACAGGAAAGGACTGACAATTTTACGGGCAGCCACATCTACTAAACCCTTGTCCGTCAATCTTATTTCGGGTATAACGGAGAGGGGTATGAAGCTTAAAACTGTAAAGGGGTTCTTCAACGGAGAACCTAGACCCCTGACAAAGTTTAGTATCTCACCTATTTTTTTACCTGTTTCAACAGGATCCTTTATACTCATTAAACCTGCTAGTGGTAAAGGTACACTTTTAACTTTCCCATTTCCAACTGCCACCAGACCTCCCGAAATTTTCTTAAGAACATCAACTGCTTCAGCCATTTCTTTGTATGAACAACCTGTAACAGTGATGTTGTGGGCGTCATGGCCTATGCTTGTGGCTAATGCTCCTTCTTTCAAATGTAACCCTTTAATAAACCCTTTGCCTATATTCCCAGTGTAATGATGCCTTTCAACTACAGCTATAGGTAAAACGTCATTTTTAATTGAAGGCTGAGCTACACCGTTTTCCAGCGTTATTTCTTGTACAGATTTACGAGTATAAGCCTCTCCTTCTTTAACTTGTATAGCTACAATTTTAGTTCTTTTTCCTAGACTGGATTTCCTCAGGTACAGGTCTTGCTCCTTTATTTCAGGTGCTTTTATGGTTTTTAAAGCGAATTCTGGGTAATAGATTTCCTTCACTTCCTTCCTTAACTGATAATTCTCAGCTACTACTTCCCCGTTCACAATGACTTTAAGAACCCTGAAATTTTCCAAATCATTAAGTAGAACTAGATCGGCTACTTTACCTGGAGAGACGCTGCCAAACTTGTTTTCAAGATGAAATCTTGAAGCTGTGTTTATTGTAACCATTTTTATTGCTTTCACAGGATCTAACCCTTCATTTACTGCCTTTCTTAAGGTGTAATCCAAATGTCCATTATCCAGTAAGTCATTTACATCTCGGTCATCTGAAACCAGTAAACACCTCTCCAAACTAATCCCTTTTTTAAGTAAATACGGAAGTATTTCTTGGAGGTTCTTCATTACTGTTCCTTCCCTTATTTCTAACCACATCCCCTTCCTTATTTTCTCTAATGCTTCTTTTCCTGAGGTAGATTCATGGTCACTTTGAATCCCTGCGGAGAGGTATTTGTCAAGTTCTTCACCTATTAATCCTGGAGCATGGCCTTCCACTGGTTTATTCCTTTCCAAAGCTGAAGAAATTTTCGTCATTATTTCAGGGTTCCTTGAAATTACTGAAAGGAAGTCCATAACCTCTCCTAACCCGATAATTTCTTTTCTATCAAGTAAATCCTCAATTTCTTTCTCTGAAATAGTTGCCCCTGAGGTTTCTAATCCTTTAGTTGCAGGCACACAGGAAGGAGCCTCAACAAAAACTTTTAGTGGCAAAGCATGGCTTTCTCTTATGAAAAGCATAATCCCCCCCATACCTAAAACATTAGCTATTTCATGAGGGTCGATAAAGACTGCTGTTGTTCCATGGGGTACAGCTACTTGGGCGAAACGTACCAGTGAGAGCATTGAACTTTCTATATGTATATGGCCGTCCATGAAACCAGGTGCTATAAAAGAGCTCTTAGCTGAAATCGTCTTTTTAGTTTTTAGTTTTCCATATTCATTTCCAAAATATAGGTGTTGTATAATGCCTTTTTTAATAGCTAATGAAACGTTTTCCTGGATTTCGCTTGTAAGGACGTTAACCAAAGAAGCGTTCTCTATGACTAAGTCAAATATTTCTTTCAATACCCTGAGTCACCTTACACTATAACTTTTTAATTTCCTCAATTAATCTTTCGAGAAACCTTTTTATCTCATGGAGTTTATTATTAGCTTCTTTCACTAAATCCTTCAAGTAGTAGTCAGTTACAAGCAAGTTGCCCTTATCCATTATTTTTAAACTTATAAAGTGATGCCCCTCTATTTGAACCACTATTTTCCCTGATAAACTCAACACACCTACTTTCTTGAATCCTGCTTTTCTTGCAGCTAAAATTATTTTTTTGGCATGTTCCAAATCTTTAACAAGGACATGAAGAATAACGGGCTGTGTCATGAACCAGATTGGTTTCTCGCTTTTGATTCCCGTAATTGCTTCCTTTAATTCTGAGAAGGTGATTAATGTATGTTTCTTCCAAATAATTCTTGCCTCTTTTTTCTTGCTTTTAGGAGGTATTTCGATCAGAATCGTTCTTCCAGAGCAAGAGGAAGTTGTTACGTATCCTTCCTTTTTATTCAGTTCAGTTAATAAAGGGGTTATGTCAGAATCTGTTTCCTGATTATTTATTACATGTTTAAGCTGTTTAAGTATGTTTTTCTTTCTTGAAGAGAATTTTTCATCTATTAACATGTAAAAAACCTTTCCTCTCTTTCAGGTCTGGAAAAGCTGAAGGGGAAGGCCGGTAGCGTTCCTAAACTGTTTAAAAAACAATTATAATGGTATTGTTTAGACTTATTTTAAATAAATTAGAGTACATTTTCTCTTTGTATCTAGAGAAAAAACGCGTAACCGCAAGGAAAGGTGAAACCATGTTTTACAAAGGAAAGAAAGCACAAGTTTTGTTGCTGCTTTTTATCCTTATGTTATCTCTTTTTTACTTCTCAAATTTGCAAGGTTATAGTGAGAATTACTGGGTTGAAGTTTCAGTTCCTTCTGTGGACGTGGAACATAAGAGGGGAGATATTGCAAAATTTATTATTCAGGTCCGTAAACCGGGCATCGGTAAAGTTAAGGTAAACAGTGAATCAAAAATTTTTTCCAGCGTGAATGCAAGTATTTACACCGCAATAGAAGCTGTAGGTTTTGTTTTGGAAGCAGATATGTCCATGTATGACATTGAAATAAATATTTTAGCTAAGGCTGAATCTATAAAAGGTGGAAGTGGCGGGGCTGGATTAGCTGTGGGAATAATTTCAGCAATACTTAAAGTTCCCATAAGGAATGATGCAGCTATAACTGGAAGTATAAATCCTGACGGTAGCATAGGGCCTGTCGGTTTCCTAAAATATAAAGCTGAGGGAGTGGAGGAGCATGGTTTCAAAGAACTTATCATTCCATTCCTTAATTCTGCAGAAGGAGAGAAAATATCAAAAGAAATAGGTTTAGACATTGTCCCAGTTAAAAATGTTTTGAGTGCTTTTTATCACTTAACAGGATACATTATCCATAGACCTACTGTTTTATACCGGAAAACAGGGAATCAAATTCCTATATGCCTATTAAAACAGGAAGCTGAAAAAATGGAAGCAAGGGCTCGAAAAGCATTTAACAATTTATCTTTTAAACTGGAACACCTGCAAAGGAAACTACATGGATTCCCAATAAATTTAACGGAACTTGAAAAGGAAAGAAATGCGCTTTCAAAGAAAATACAAGAGATCTCACAGTTCATATGTGAAGGTATGTACTACACTTCCCTAAGTTACTCCTTTCAAGTTATTTTGGATGCTGAAAACTTATCTATGTTAATAAACTACTACTATGCAGGAAATAAAGATAAATTCCTTTCTGAACTAGTTAAAGAAGACAAGGAGTTCCTTGGTTATATGTGGAGTTACATCGAGGAAAAAACAAGTAAGATAAAGGGGTTAGAAATGTTTCTAACAACACCAGGTCAAGCTTCCGCAACAGCGTTTGAGAGGGCAATTGAAGCAGCAGAAATTTACAACTCGACAATATTAGACTTGATGAACCAATCTATAGGAAAGGCTATTGGGCAATTAGTTTTTGTGAAAGAAAGGGCTAGGACAGCTATTTGGTGGGCTGATTTCGCTGCCCAACTTGTAAACGAAACAGGTGGCAAGTATGTGTTGCCTGTATTAAATAAACCACAAAGAGTGGAGGAATATATAAATCAAAAAGTTAAATATGCCAGGACGATGCTAGATTACGCGTTGAATACATTGAACGAATATCTTCAGGAATATAAACGGCAAAAACCGCCTGTTTCTGTCCGAGAGGAAATTGCCATCAGAAACAAAGAAATTGAAACTGCCCTAAATAAAAAGTTGTACTCAACTGCATTAATTGAAGCTGCGAACGCAGTTGTTTATGCAAACATGTTGATAATAGAAATTTTTTATCCGCTTTGCCTGAATAAAAGCTATGCCCGGAATATCTTAGGGAATTTGAGGGATGAGTCAGTGGCATGGTTCATGTTAACTCTTAAAAACAGAGTAAATTCCTTATTACCCATCCTTTATTTTGAATTCGGCAATAATTATTACAAGAATTATTTGTCTATGAACAAATGTGAGGATGCAACGAATTCATTTATTTTCTTAACAAGATCCCTTATTTTAAGTAATGTATTGCTTGAAACAAAAAAATTCTTGGGGAAAAGAATCTATTTACCTCAAATAAATGCGACAAAGACGCCATTAGCAGAAAACATCTCGAAACAGTTAAAAAGAGAGAGAGTAAATACTACACTTTTCTATCTTTCAATACTTCTTTATGATGCCACAGCAACAATTTTGTTGCTTTTTTTGGTTGAGAAGTTTTCAAGATGAAGTGAAGGATTAAAAATGATACAAGGTAGAAGAGGGAAACTGTCACCACAAGAGTTAAAGAAAGCAGTGCTGAAATACGCTGCAAAAAAAGGAGAAGAGATAATGGTACCACCAGGTATAGGGTTAGATGCTTCAGCAATAAAGGAGAAAAACCAGGTACTAGTATTAAGTACGGACCCTATAACAGGTAGTAAACAAGATCTAGGTCGTCTTGCGGTACATGTAAACGCTAACGACGTAGCAGTAATGGGGGCTGTGCCGAAGTGGCTTCTAGTAACTCTTTTGTTTCCACCAAACTCAAAACTTGAAGAAATAGGTGAAGTAATGAGGCAAATACATGAAAATGCTGAAAAAATAAATGTTAAAGTTATTGGAGGACACACTGAGGTAACCTCTGCAGTTACCCAGCCGACAATTGTAGCTACTGTAGTTGGGGTTACCACAACAAGCAAACTAACCCCTTCCTCAAACTGCAAAACTGGAGATTACATTCTAATGACGAAATATGCAGGAATAGAAGGAACCGCTATTTTAGCAAGAGACTACAGCAAATTATTAATGAATAAGGTTTCACCTCAAACTGTTGAGAAAGCAAAAAACTTAATAAGGTACACTTCAGTATTAAAGGAAGCAGGGGTTCTAGTTCATTATAGTCATGCATTGCATGACCCCACTGAAGGCGGAGTACTGAATGGTTTGTGGGAAATGGCTGAAGCTTCAAACGTTGGTTTGAGGGTTTACGAGGATAAAATAAGGGTTTTGGAAGAAACACGCGAAATATGTCGAGCTCTAAAACTTGACCCATTAAAATTAATAAGTTCAGGGGTAGTAATAGCTTCCATTCCTAAAAATAAAATTGAAACAGTCACAGAAGAATTTTTATCGATGAATATACCTTGTTCCGTGATAGGTGAAGTGTTAGAAAAAGAAAGAGGAAGAAAAATTCTGCGAAACAATGGATGGATGGAGATTTCCCCTGTTCAAGATGAACTGTGGAAAATTGTTGGAAAAAGAGGTCTTTCTTGAGGCGAAGTAACATGTTAATAACTGTAAAAGTTAGGTCGAAAGGTGAATTAAAAGAAATGAAATGCCCAAAATGTAACTCAGTTTTTTACATTAACCCCAGGAAGAGAAGAAAAAAAGTTTTCTGTCCTGTTTGTTCCGAAAAAATTCTTTTAGGGAGGGAATAGGAGAGGGTAGGTAGCCTTGGCTATTGAGAAGGAAAGCAAATTTATGGAGTGGTTTAATGAAATACTGCAAACAGCTGAGATATATGATTACCGGTATCCTATTAAAGGGATGGGGGTTTGGAGACCCTATGGTTTCCTTATGCGAGAAAACATGTTAAAAATAATTCGTAAATACTTAAATGAAACAGGGCATCAAGAAGTTCTTTTCCCACTTTTAATACCTGAAACGAACCTAAGAAAGGAATCAGAACATATTACAGCTTTTGAGGAGGAAGTGTACTGGGTAACCCATGGAGGGAAAGATAAATTGAAAATAAAGTATGCATTAAGGCCTACAAGCGAAACAGCTATTTACCCAATGTATGCTTTATGGATTAGATCTTACAAAGATTTACCAATAAAATATTACCAGGTAGTAAACATTTTTAGGTATGAAACAAAAACAACACGTCCTCTTATCCGAGTAAGAGAAGTTACGACATTTAAAGAAGCTCACACTGTTCATGCCACAAGGCAAGAGACAGAGGAGCAAATAAAGGAAGCTGTCCAGGTTTATAGTAAGATTTTTGATGAGTTAGCTTTACCTTACCTTGTTTTGAAAAGGCCTGCATGGGATAAATTTGCTGGTTCAGAATACTCAGTAGCCTTTGATACAATTATGCCGAATGGAAAAAGGCTACAAATAGGAACTGTACATTTTTTAGGGCAAAACTTTTCTAAAGTTTTTGAAATTAAGTATTTAAAGCCTGACGGTTCACATGAGTATGTTTATCAAACATGTTATGGAATATCTAGTCGGCCTTTAGCAGCTGTAATTGCTATACATTCCGATGAACGCGGCTTAATACTTCCTCCTTCCATCTCTCCTTACCATGCCGTGATAATACCCATTTATTACAAAGAAGGGAAAGAGAAGGTTCTTGGTTATTCACTAAAAATTAAAAACAAGCTTTTAAAGTCAGGCTTCAGGGTGAAAGAAGATTTTAGGGAAGAAGAAACACCAGGTTCAAAGTTTTACTTTTGGGAAATGAAGGGGATACCTTTAAGGATTGAAGTCGGAATGGAGGAGGTGAACAACCAAAGCGTAACGGTGGTGAGGAGAGATAATAGACAGAAAGTAAGAGTTGAGGAAAACATATTGGTTACAAAAATAAGGGAGTTGCTTGATAAGATTCAAAAGGGATTAAAAGAAAAAGCTGATAAGTGGATGCAAGAGAAGATCGTTGAAGTTCATGATTTGAGAGATGCTGTTGAAAAGATTGGTAGGGGATTCGTAGTTAAGACCTGGTGGTGTGGAGAAGAGAAATGTGGAAGAGATATAGAAGATAAAACTAACGCTAAAGTGTTTGGGTTCCCCTTTCCCTGGGAAGAAAAACAAAAAGAAACCTCATCTAAAAAATGTATTCTGTGCGGGAAAAAAGCAAAGTTTAATATTTTCCTGGGTAAATCTTACTAACTTCGAGGGAAAAAAATGCCTAAGAAAAGAAAAAGCGGCGGAAGATCTAAAGGTCACGGAACAGGTAGATCAGGCTATCTTACTTGCGATTTTTGCGGAAGAAGGATGCCTGCTGACAAGATCAAGAAAGTTACTTTCTGGTACTCTCCAATTGATTACCAGTTAAAGAAAGAGTTGATAAAGCAAGGGTCGAGGGTACCTAGATATAAGGTTACTAAGTATGTTTGTATAAGGTGTGCTGTCCATAGAGGTATAATAAAGATAAGGGCAGAAAAAGATAGAAAGAAGGAACAAGTCACTGCCTAAGAAAAGATCCTTCCAAAACGTTTTTATTAATGAAGCCATAAAGGGATATCCTACTTTCTTGCTGAAGAAAGGCTCATTTTGAAAGTAAGGCAATAACATCTTTCATCTTTTAAAAGAAAATAAAACCTTTTTAACATAAAGGAAACCTTTATAAAGGAATAAATAGGTATTTCAAAACATTGTCAGAGCATTCAAAGGAACAGGAAAAAAGATGGAGGTGTATGCACGTGACTAGTGAAGAAGCTGGAGAAATCTATATTGGGCGTAATCCGTGATCTATAGTTTTTAAAAGACACGGGCGCACACCAACTATGAATTATGTATTAGCAACTGTTCTGCAATTTAACCAAGGGAAAAATTCAGTAATTATAAAGGCTAGAGGCAAATCAATAAGCAAAGCAGTGGATGTAGCAGAAATAACAAAAAATAGGTTTCTGCAGGACGCCGTAGAAGTGTCAAATGTGACAATAGGAACAGAAACTTTAACAGGTGGGGAGGGAGGAGAAAGGAACGTTTCATTAATTGAAATAACTTTAAAAAGGACGTCTTAGACCCTCCCTCTTTTTCTTATTTTTTTAAAGAGGGAAAAATTCATCTTTAGAACTGGCATCCCTTTCTTTAAATAATTTTTAAAAGAATAACTCTTTCTTTAAATTATTACCTGCTAAAGGTTAAGCTGGGATACATTTAGAGGGAGGTTTTATTTTGTCTAGCTTAAAGGGTGACATGTATATCTTGCCATTCTCCTTATTGCTGTATTCCTGCATTATATATTTAGTTGTTATGTTGTGCGGGAAGGGGGGTTTATCCTTACCCCTACTTGAATTGTTACCAAGCAAAAGCTTAGAGATAACTGCAGCTTTGTTAGGTTTCCTTTTTTCCCTAATGTTAAGTTTTCTTTCAGGTATGTTCTTGTTAAAGATTGAGAGAGGAAAAATTATTTTTTTAACAATTCTGTTCCATTCTTTTTTTGTCCCTTCCTTCCTTTTTTACTCTTCATTGCTTAGAGGGGGGCTTACTGTAAACCTTTTAATCCTTTCTTTCTTTTCTTCATTCTATATCTCTCACCCATACTTTGTTTTCTTTTTATACAAAAGATATTGCTCTATTTCTAGGGAAAGCATGGAGTCGGGATTAACTGTTTCCTCTTCTGGAAAATTAGTTCTTTTAGAGGGGGTACTTAAGCCCTTTATAAAGGAGATAGTGCTCTTGTCACTTCTCCCCTTAATAAGGGTAGTTATGGACATCGTTAGTGGGTTTTCTTCTCAACCTTTCTGTGTTGAACCATCCAACACCGTGTTTATTTACATTTTATACCTGGAAGTATCTTATTTTCTGCTTATAGTTGTCATTTCATTTTACTCATTTAAAAGAATGAAGCTCCTTCCTTTGAAAGAGGGAAGAGGAGGTTTCTTCCATGGTAATAAAATTAGTTGAAGTTTCTCATAAGCACGTGCTAAAGAAGATTAATGTGTCGATTCCAAATTTGATTTATGGCTTACTTGGCAAAGAAAAATCAGGCAAAACTACCTTATTGAAGATTATCGCTGGCTTAATTAAGCCATCTAAGGGGGAAGTAATATTTGAAAGTGAGGGATCCTCAGGTCCCAACCACCAAAGGCAAAGAATAGTTTTTATACCACATAATTACGGCTTATTTGAAGATTTAACAGTTAGAGAGAACATAACCTTCGCTTTAAATAGCAGCCTTATTAAAGAAAAGAAAAATGTTAAGGAAGAACTTCTGAAGAAGTTAATAGGGTCATTCAATTTGAAAGGACTAGAAGGAAAGAAGATCAGAGACATTAATAGAGTTAACAAATTAAAAGTAGCACTTGCACGTGCAGTAGCAGCAAACCCATCCGCCATTTTACTAGATGAACCATTGAAGGGGTTTCCTGCCTATTTAAAGAGGACCTACTTGTTAAAAATGAAGAAATTGTTTTCATGGCTTAAAAAACCAGTAGTTTACGCCACAACTGATTTCGAGGAAGTTGCTTACTTAGCTAGTAATATAGCGATTCTTTATAAAGGAGAAATAATTTTAGAGGGTCCTCCGTTTCTAGTTAAAAGGAAACCTAAAAATGAAGAAATAGCTGAAATATTGGGAATAAAGAACTTGTTTAAGTGTGAAATTAATCAAGTTAAAACCAATTCTTTAATGCTGAAATGTGGGGGATGTAGAATAAAGGTTAACTTAGGTGAAACAGTTGCAGAAAATTTTCCTTTAAGGGAAGGAGAAGAGATATTGATAGGTTTACCTTCAGAGGATGTAGATATCGCAGAAATCGCCCCAACAATAACTGGTCAGAATATTCTTGAAGGAAAGATAGTAAGTATATCGTACGTAGACCCACTTTTTGAAGTCATAGTGGAAACTGAAATAGGGAACGTTGTTTCATTAGTTCCTGCAATAAAAATTTTTGAGAAAAAGTTACGTCCTCATATGAATGTAAGCGCAATATTTAGTTACAGTTCACCTATACCCATAAAAACCATTTAGAAACCAAACCCTTTTTATTGCTTAAAATTCTCCCTAATAAAGTCATTTAGTTGATCCCTGAAAGGTAACCCTGTTCTTGCACCAATGCTCTGAACATTCTGTGCAGCGCACCAATTAGCTATTTTCAGACTTTCCTTTAAAGTGTAGCCTTCTAGGTAACCGAAAATGAAACCGGCATCGAATGCGTCACCAGCCCCAGTTGTATCCTTAACCTTAACCTTTAAACTTGGTAAATAAAAATGTTCTTTTTTAGTTGAAAGGAAAGCTCCTTCTCCACCTAACTTCACCACAACCACTTTAACTCCCCAATCTAAAACTTTCTCTGCAGCTTTTCTAACTCTACTTTCCCCGGAAATAAGTTCCAACTCTTCTTTGTTAGGGAAAAGTATGTCAACAAGTTTAAGGATTTTCTTAGTTTCACAAGGGCCTTTTTCAGCTAAAAAGTAACCTAGATCAAGTGAAACGGGGATACTTTCTTCCTTAGCTACATAAACAGCTTTCTTAGCCGCTTCACTTTGGGGTTTTTCAAGGAAAGAGTAACCAGAAATGTGCAGGAGTTTTAATTTCCTAATATAACCCTTGCTTATTTCTTCAGGTTTATGTTCAACAGCAGCTCCCCGATAGGCAAAAATTGTCCTTTCACCCGTCGAACCCACTACAATAACCATTACGTTGGTTCTTTTACTGTTCGAAAAATACACCTGAGAAGTATCCACACCCTCTCTTAAAAAGGCTTTAAACAACAAATCACCGAAATAATCTTTCCCTATTTTGCCCAGAAAACCTGATTTAATACCTAACCTAGCTAAAGCTACAGCGACATTAGCAGCAGAGCCGCCAAGAGACTCCTGAAAACTCAAAACTTGGCTTTCTTCTCCTTCATGGGGGTATTTAGCAACCTTAAAAACTAAATCTATGCAGCAATCCCCAAGAGAAGCAACAAGAACTTTTCCCAATGCTGAACACCTTGAGCAGCGAAACAATTTACAATAAGTAACCACTACAGGATTATCAGTGTATTTAAAATAGTTGACATTTTCATTAACACCAACCCCTCTTAGAGCCTAAACATGGTTACAGGGTGAAAAATACAGCGACATTTCCCCAACTTTGTTTCTGATTTTCTTTACCCATAAGGGTAGTTTTAAGATGGCTTAACAAACAAAAAGACATTATTAACACTTAAAAACCTAAACTTTTTTGAAAAACCCTTAAGTTGCCCTTCTCTCTAACCCCTTAATCACCAAAACAATGAGTAATAGTATCCAGAAACAATACTCTTAAAACAGACCTCAATTTTTCAAACGTAACACCTTTTTTCATGAACCTTTTCAGAGAAGTAACAACTCTTTGAGTTATATATTAACCAGTTCTTAACCATTTCTGTAGTTTTTCAGCTTCCTATTGACGCATCTTCTGAAAGCAGTCTTTTAAGCAATGTAACAATTATAACAAAGAACAACTATTTTAAAAAAGGAAATGCCAGGGGCAGGATTTGAACCTGCGACATCACGGTCTTCAGCCGTGCGCTCTCCCAGTCTGAGCTACCCTGGCTATTAAGCAAAAGAAGGATGTATAGCCCCGCTCGGATTCGAACCGAGGTCAACGGATTTCTCCCCTGGTCCAGAGTCCGTCATGCTTGACCACTACACCACGGGGCTTTCATTTTTTTCTTTGTAAACATAAAGTATTTAAAGTTTACTATGGTTTGTTTTGTTTTTTGTTGTTTTAGCTGTTAGCTGGGCTATTTTTATGTATTTTGCAAGTTTATTTTCGTTTATTTTTTCTTCTCCTAGGGTTCCTGTTACTATTGCATCTGCCCCAGCCTTTGCTAATTTCCTAAAGTCTTGCTCAGTTTTTATTCCTCCTCCTACTATTATTGGTATGTTAACTGTTTTTCTTATTAATTTAACAGCTTTTTCGGGGACTGTTTGGGATGCCCCTGAGCCTGCTTCTAGATATAAGAATCTTATTCCTAGATATTGTGCTGCTAAGGCATACGCTGCTGCTATTTCAGGTTTTTTTCTTGGGATAGGGTGCGCCATTCCCATGTAGCCCGCTGCCTCTCCTGGCTCAAAAATTATGTAGGCCAGTGGGATTGGTTCTATTTTGAATGATTTGATAATGGGGGCTGCGCTCATTTGGGCATGAATGATAAAGTAGGGATTGGTTGAGTTGAGTAAAGACATGAACCATATTGCGTCTGCATGTTTGGAGAGCCCTGATACTCCTCCTGGGAAGAGAATTATTGGTTTTTTACAGTTCTCCTTTATTTTTTTTATTGTTTGGTCCAGTATTGTTTGTTCTACACCTAGGCTTCCCCCTATCATTATAGCTGTTGATCCTGCTTTATCTGCATTTTTTGCTATTTTAACTGATTCTTTCAAGGTTGTTTTTACAGGATCTATGAGTGTGAAGTGAATAATCCCTTTTTCTTTTATTTCTTCCACTAGGTATCTTTCGATTTTCCCTTTCACTTCCCCCTCCCTTCTTTATATTATGAGCGTTTTTTCTGCGAGTTCTTTAGCGGCAGTTTTAGTTAGTCCTTTTTCTCCTAGGATTGTGTATCTCTCAGGTCTTATTTTGTGGGCTTGACATAACGCCTCTATTATTGTGTCTTCGTCTATCCCAAGTTGTTTTGCCGTGGTAGGTGCCCCTATTTTTGTTAGTGTTTGCCTGATCTTTTTCCAGTCTCCTCCGTGGAGGTACATCATCATTATTGTTCCGATGCCGCATTGTTCCCCGTGTAGTGCTGGTTTTTTGGCTATAGTGTCTAGTGCATGGCTGAATAAATGTTCAGATCCACTTGCTGGCCTGCTGTTACCAGCTATGGCCATAGCTACCCCGCTTCCAATGAGTCCTTCCACTACTATTCTGACCCCTTCTTTGTTTTTGCTCCCGATTAACTCTGCATTTTCTACTATATGCGAAGCTGACGTTAGTGAGAGAGATGCAGCGTAAGCGCCGTAATATTCTCCTCTTAGTTTATGGGAGAGGATCCAGTCTTTTATTGCTGTGAAATTTGATAAAAGGTCGCCGCAACCTGCGGCAGTGAAGCGAAAAGGTGATTTACTTATTGTTTCTATGTCTGCTAATATAGCCATTGGAGCTTGGGCTTGGATGGAGTATGGTTTGCCGTTGTTTTTGATTGAGGCTCTTGGTGAGGTTATTCCGTCATGGGAGGCTATTGTTGGTACACTTATGAACGGAATTTTGTTTTTGACAGAAGCAACTTTTGCTACATCTATGTTTTTACCTCCCCCTACTCCTATAGCGAAAGTGGCTTTTACTTCCTGTATCAAGTTAGAGGTTTTTTCCATGTTTTCCGAATCTGCTTTGTTAATTGAAACCCTGTGCACTTCGAAACCATAACTTTTTAAGGATTCAGCTACTGTATTTCCGGCTACATGCTTAGTTTTCTCTCCTTCAACAAGAACCGTAACTGCCCCTTTCTTGAAACCTACACTTAGACAAAGTTCACTGATTTTTGTTAAAATGTTATCTCCTACCCAAACTTCCCGAGGAATTTGCATCTTGTGTAAATTTGTAGTTATTTCCACAACCAACTCAACCCTTCTTAATTGGGTGCATTAAAAAAAGGTTTTACGGACTTTTCTCCTTATTTTTTTAATTTCTTTATAATGGTTCCTGCATAGCTTAATTCTTTTCTTTTTCGCCTCAACCCTGATTTTTAATTGTTCAAACAGGGGTAAATAGGATGACGGAACAGATTTAAAGGCTGGTTCACTGCAACCAACAACGTCACACTTCTCTTCCATGATTGAGACCCCGATTAAAAACTTCAACATTTCTCTTTTAAAAAAGATAAAAATTTAAATTTAACAGTTGAAAGGAATGAAAATCAGTAAAATTGAGAGTATGTCTAGACTTTTTTTAACATGATGAATCGAACCCAGATGAGAAAACAATCAATGATTAAGATCTTGAGTGCTGATCAATTCTGATCAATTTTCAGCATCCAGGATAGAGATAAAGTTTAAATACTCACCACACTAAAGGGGCAACTAGGAAGTTGAAAAGGAAAAACTGAATTTAACTTGGGAGGATTGTAACAACTGATTTTTCAATTGTTTTTGCCAAAGCTAAGTTTTAAGGTGGCGTAAGAACTTTGGGCCGGTAGTTCAGATGGGAGAATGCCTGGCTTGCACCCAGGTGGTCGCGGGTTCAAATCCCGCCCGGTCCATTGTTTTTTCCATAGCCCAGTTTTGAGCTGCAACGCAATTTTCTACCGTTATTGTTCCCAAAAAAATCCCAGTAAAGTTATGTGGTCAACACCTAGACTAAGCTTAGATAGTTGTACACATCTATTTAACAGAGAATTCAGTAAATGAAAAACCTTAGGTGGAATGCAAAAATAGTTTTACAAAACTTCGTCAAGTGACACTCCAAACTATAGAAGGTTCGTGAATGGAGGCATTGTCACTCATTTAGTGCATCTAACTTCTTTCTAGACTTACACTCGGTGAAAAATTTCCTTAGCTTTCAAGCGAAATTTTCCAGCATTTTTTGGCAGCATAAATTTTTTTATTTCCCTCTTCTTTCTAGATTCACTTAAGCTATCGTTGCGTTAGAAAATTCTTTTATAGAATTGCCGCATGACCCTAACAAATATCTCAAACAATATATTGAGTGAATACAACAACTTACCTATCCCTACTTCTAATCTTCTTAGTTTGTGTATGCTTACAAACCTTCCGCAATGCCTCATATGAAGAATAATCATTTTTCCCCCTATCTCGGCAATAACGTTGTATATCCTTCTTCTTTACTGAAACCGTTCCCTAGAATCTTTACAATTTTAATAAGCTTATAATATATTTCCCAGTCCTGAATCTGGACAAACACCGGTGAAGGTATAGTAAAAAAATTTGAGGTTAATTCCTTACTCCTCTTCACAATATTTAATGCTTAATTCCCTGAATTACATGATCTGAATGATCCTTGAAAATAGATGTCATTACTTGTATAAAAAAGGACACAAAGCTGTAATTTCTAAAAGGTTTTTCGCTATTGGAGTAAAAAGTTTAAAGCCCCGGGCGGGATTTGAACCCGCGACCACTGGCTTTTTGATTTTGCAATACCAAGCCAGCGCTCCACCAGGCCTTGCCGATTGGAGGTTTTCTATCTCCTAATCTTGAGCTACCGGGGCTTTACTAGCTAAAAAATAAAAGTGCGGGGGGTGGGATTCGAACCCACGAAGAGCTTCTCACCAGATTTCTTTAAAAGATCTTAAGTCTCACCCTTCACTGGCGCCTTTGACCTGGCTCGGCAACCCCCGCTTTTTCCTTTCAAAAACGGGCCCGGCGGGATTTGAACCCGCGTTCTCCGGCTTTCTCTGTTTTTAGGAGGCCGGTGCGTTTTCCTTTCTACGCTACGGGCCCTTTTTTGAGAGACTCATGCACCTTTATCTTTTTTCTTAGAGTATTTTTAAGGGTCAAAGGATATTTTTTATGTGGTTAATTTTTAAATTTATTTAGTTTTCAATGTTAGGTTGTACATATTTGTTTTTGAAGGTGTGCTAGTTATGTTTAGGCCTCCTCGAGGTACTAGGGATATAGTTCCTCCTGACAGTTTTGTTTTTAGTAAAGTTTTAAGTATTGCATGGAAGGTTTTTGCGAGATTTGGTTTTGAACCTATGTTTAGCCCCTCTTTTGAAGCTTTAGAGTTGCTTGAGAGTAAGGGAGGAGGTGGAGTTAGGGAGGAGATTTATTATTTCCAGGACAAGTCTGGAAGATGGTTAGGTTTACGTTTCGACCATACTTTGGGTTTAGCCCGTTTTGCAGCGTCAAAGAAGAATTTGAAGCTTCCCTTTAAAAGATTTACGTTTGGCCCTGTTTGGAGATATGAGGAAGTCAAGTCGAGAGAAAGGTGGAGGGAGTTTTGGCAAGCTGATGTTGATATTTTGGGTATTAAATCGGTTGAGGCTGACGCCGAATGTGTTTTAGCTGTTTCAACTGTTTTGGAAGAGTTAGGTTTGAAAAGCTTCGTTGTGAAGGTGAACAACAGGAAAATTTTGAAGGCCTTTTTCGGTGAAGAAACCGAATCTGAAGAAAGGTTTTTGGCAGCTTGCAGGGCTGTGGATAAAATTGAAAAGAAGCCTTTAGTTGAAGTTGAAAAAGAAATGTTGGAAGCAGGATTATCACATAAAACCGTGAAAGATTTCTTTAGATTGACAGACAACCTTAGGAAAGTTGAAGAGGAGGAGGAAAAAATAGATATTTTAGAAAGGCATTTTGAGGAAAAGGAGAGAAGTATTGATTCAGGATTTTCAGAAACAAAGGAGTTTCTGAAAATATTGCTGGATGAGGGAATGAATGGGAAAATCAAGTTTGACTTGACGCTTGCACGGGGACTTGATTACTACACAAGCTTGATTTTTGAGTTTAGGTTGGAGAAGGGAGGGAGTAGTTTTGCCGGCGGAGGAAGGTATGATAATTTAGTTGAAGCTATTGGAGGGAGACCTACACCTGCAACAGGAATTTCCATCGGTGTCTCCAGATTAGCTTCCCTTTTAATACAGAAGCGGATAATTTCTTTACCTAAAACTGGCGTTTCGGTTTTGGTAATACCTGTAGCTAAAGAATTCAGAAAGTTTGCAAGGAAGGTGACCTATAAATTGAGGAGAAAGGGGATAAGTGCAGATTTTGATTTGCAGGAGAGATCATTTTCAACCCAGTTAGAAAGATGTTTAAAGATGGGGGTCAAATTCGCTGTTTTCCTGGGTGAAAAAGAAATTAGAGAGGGAGTAATAAGGTTAAAGGATTTACAGACAAGAGAGGAGAGATATATGACTTTAGATGAAGCTGCTGGGACAATTAAACAGAAAACATGAAAGAGTAATTTTTAAAAATGAATATTCACTTTAAAGTTTTGCAGGGTTGGGAGAGTATAGGGGTCGTGGCCTAGCCAGGTAGGGCGCCGGGCTCCAGAGAACTGGTGCGATGACCTAAAAAGGGATGATTAGTTTCTGTTGTTTCGAAGGCACCCGTAGATCGAGGGTTCAAATCCCTCCGACCCCATCCCTCCCTGAACTGTTTCACAATGATCCAGCGGAGGGTTTTCGTCCTTTTAGCTCCCAAATCTTTGTAAGTACATGAATTTTTACTTGTTTCTTAACTTCTTCTAAAGGCTGTTCAGCGTCTATTAGAAGGTAGCCCTCTTTTAAAGCCCTGGTTTTGAAGTTTTTACGTACCTTCTCTAAAAATTTTAATTTTTCAAATTTCGCTTTCCCAAACCCTTTCTTTCTTTTTTTTGCAGTAGATGGAGAGATATCTAGGATTAGGGTTAGATGTGGCTTGAAAGCGAATTTGTTGACTTCCTTTACCCAATTTATGTCTATCCCTTGAGCTGATTGGTAACAAATGCTTGACTCAACATATCTGTCTGAAACCACAATAAAATTGTCTTTAAGTGCTGGGATTATTTCCTTGTTCAGGTGAACCAGTCTATCAGCTGCAAAAAGTAATGCTTCAACCTGTGGAGAGAAAAAGTTAAGTTCTAGGTCTTTCCTTAAAATTTTGCCTATATGTGTGTTTGTGGGTTCCTTTGTGTAAATAGCTTTGAAACCCTTTTTTTTAAGGGATTTAACTATATATTTTGCTATGGTAGTGCTACCTGCACCGTCTATCCCATCTACAGTTACAAAAATGCCTTTTTGAGAAGGAAGCTCATTCATATCCCTTTACCTTACTCTGCTAAAGTATAGGTTCCCTACAAAATGTAAAAATTTAAATTTTTTTCCTAGAAAATAAAAAATTGAGAATTTCTTCCGTGAGATGCTGCATCTAATGGGCCGGTGGCTCAGTTAGGAATAGAGCGGGGGCCTTCGGTTTTGTTTAATGAGTAGAAAGCCCTAGGTCGCGGGTTCAAGTGAGGAGGGTACATACCCTTTCTGGATCTCCCGCCCGGCCCATTCTTACCTCTTCTTTTTTATTCTTGTCAAGTACCCTGCTAATTTGTTCTTAAATTTTTTTCCGGGAAATTCAGCTATTTTCTCAAGTATTTCCTTATTTGTTTCAAAATCAGCGACGAACAATTCACCATATTTCTCACTTAATTTCTTCCCTAATGTTTTTATGTGCCGAGGCTTTATTCTGCCCAAAGTTGAACCCCCTTCTTTCTAATAATCGATAAATTCAAGATTACTTAAACCATTCTTTAAAAAGTAAATCTTTTTCAATCTTCATAAATCGAAAAATTTCCATTCAACAGAGGAGAGGGATAGGTTTCCCTTTAGAGTTATATGAGATTCCCTTTTTAAAGGTTGTTCCTTACTAAAATTGACAAGGGGAAAGGGTGTAAAAATTTGGGTTTTAGTGAAGAAAATAAGTATGTTGAAAGGAAAGAAGAAGTAAAGGGTCTAAGATGTCCAGTTTGTGGCTCTAAAAACACTATTCTCTTTGAAGTTTTCTATATGGTCCCTTTCGTAGATAGAATCCTAATTGTTTCGTTTAGGTGTAGCGATTGCGGTTATAAAACCAACTTGATAACTCCTTCAGGTAGGGGGATAGAAAGAAGGAAACAGAAATTTGTAGTTACTTCTCAAAGAGATTTATATGTGAAAGTATTAAGGTCTCCTTTTGCAGCTATTAAGATCCCTGAATTGGAAATAGAGGTTTCTCCAGGCCCTTCAGCCAAATGGTTTCTAACCAACATCGAGGGGGTCTTGTTAAGGATGAAAAAAGCCGTTGAGAGTTTCCTTGTTTTAAATGAGGACAAGGAAAAAAAGGAAAAAGCTGAGAAAATACTAAAGAGAATAATTAAGGCTATTGACGGAAATGAAAAATTTACGGTTATTTTGGAAGATCCCGAGGGATTAAGTCAAATTTTTAATGGAGAAACCTAGTTTAGAAAGAAGGCTCTGTTAAGTCTTAGTATGTTAAAAAAAGTTTGTTAAATTTGGTTTGGTTTTCAGGTTTTTTGAGGAACTCGACATACTGTTTTTCATTCATTCTTTTAGGTTTTGTTTCTGTTATCCTTAGAACTAGGAAATCTGTGCAATCTTCGTTATGCCAGACTATGTAGGCTGGGATGTTCATCTTCTCTTCGATTTCACGACAGAGGTGTGGTTTAAGCCCTCAAGGCTGGTAGTCCTTGTCAGCGTTTTCCACGGTCTTCCTTAGAACTCCTATGGTCTCGATGTAGGCAACCACTCTAACTTCCCCATCTATTATTCTCTGCTCGAACTAGTCTCCATTGGTCATGTAGCACCAGCGAGGTAAGGCTCTGCGGTGCCAATCGCTATATTTGTGTCTTGTTCTTTCTATTTCTTTCCAATCTTTCTTCCCTGAAAGGGCTGACACCAGCATAAGCATTAAACATAGGATTTGAGCTGGGAAGAAACAAGTAGCTAGGGCTAATCAAGAAAGCCCTAACAAACAAATCTTAACAAACTTTTTTTAACATACTAAGACTTAACAGAGCCAAAAAAATATTTTATAATGCACGTAACTGCTGTACTCTCTATAATAACAAACACAGCAATAGGTTTTACTAGTGGGGTAATAATTTTTTATCTATTTAAGAAAACCGAAATTTAGTTACACAGGTGATAGTATGGTTACTTTAGATATTTCAAACGTCATCAATTTTATGCTATTTTTGGGAACAGTGGTTACTGCTATAATAAATTTTCGTTTTATCAGAAAAGAGCACTGGATTACCCTGTATTTTGAATTTAATAGGAGATATGCAGAAATTCGTTGGCAGTTCCCTAACGACATACTATCTGATAAATTCGATGTTAACAGATTAGAAAGTGAAGATTTGATGAAACTTATGCGGCGATACTTTGATCTTTGTTCTGAGGAATTTTATTTGAAAGAAAAGAAAAAATGGATTGAAAAGGAATTATGGGGAGAATGGGAAAGAGGAATTAAATATTATATGAGCAAACCAGCGTTTAGAGAGGCTTGGCAAAAAGTTCGTAACGAAGAAGACTATTACACAGGCTTCGTACAATTTATGGATGAGGCTGCAAAAACGCTCTGTTAGGCGAAGTTGTGTATCGAACTTCTGGATTAAATTTTAGTTGCACAGGTTTACCTCCCGTTTGTTTCTTCAATATCTGGCTTCGTGCCTCCGGCACTTCGCCCAAATCCTCCTTCACAGGACCTCAGATACGCTCGGGACGTTGTCCGAAATTGCGAGCACGTTTGGAAAGACTTTAAAAAAGGAGGTATAAATTATGGAGATGAAAAATAAAACTTTAATAGCGGTTATTCTGGTCTTAATTTTGGCATCTGGGTTAATTGGTTTTAGATTCCAGAAAGAGTCAAAAGAGATGCTCAAGCCAACAGAACTTTCTCAAATTAAGGTAGCTTCTCAATACAGATGGGTGACAGACAGGATATCTCAAAGCAGAGGGTTAGATGAAGTCATAAAGATATTCAAGGAAACAAAAACGGATTTTATATTCCAGGGATGGCTAACCCAGTGGCCTTGTCCTGAAAATTGTTCAGATTTATCCTCAGAAACACTGACGACAATGCGAAGAAAATGGCTATAGTTATGAACATCTCAGGAATGCTATTTCTAAGATAAAGAAAGAGATGCCAGATATTATATTTAGCGGAGGTGTGCAAGCTGAATTTCTTTTCATTGAAGATGTTTCGGGAAAAAATGAAACAGAACGCATAAATAAAGCATGGAAAATGGCATTGGACCCTCCAAAATGGGGAATAAATGTAAGCAAAAGAGATATGCAATGCTATTGGGCAAAAAGATGGGGTGTAATATCAAAAAAAGAACCTTGCCCCTCAGAAGAAGAATTGAAATGGATGATGGCGCATCATGGATATTATAAAGCATATTTCCCTGATATTACCAATCCTGATTTTCAAAAAATTCTTCTAAATAAAATATACAAACAAATTGACGCTGGCGTTGATGCAATCTGGATTGATAATGTTATATGTGCAACCATTTTTGCTTAAGGAGATAACAAAAGATGAAAATCACCCAGCAGTTCAAGAAAGTTATACAGCGATATGGAATCTTGTGGAGAGGATTCATAAATATATAAGAAGAGATATATTCTTGTTATAACATGGGTTGTTGTACATAGAGATGGCAAAATTATTGAATTAGTGCCCCGGAAAAATCTAATGTGGATGCAGCAATGACTAGTCCGCTTCCTGATGAAATTCTTAATCAAAAAACAGGAGAGGTAGGGCAGTTTAATGAAGCAGAATGGAACGAAATTGTAACCATCATTAATAAAAATACAATATCCCAATCTTTGCTCGCATTGATTATGGAGGAAAGGAGAGAAGCCCATTAGGTGTTTTTAGTCAGGAGTTAAGTATAAAGGAAACAAATGAATTTTTGAAAAGAGCGGATAATTTCTTTTCCTCAAAGGGATAATTTTCATATACCCAATTCATGGAGGTTGTATGGGACCTCAAGGAAAAATAACCAAATTATCTTACGAAAAATATAATTGGTATGACGCTCTTGCCCCCGAATTTGATACTTATGATACTATAAAAGAGCTTGCCCAAAGTAAAAAATGATGTTAAAATTTAGCGGGCTCGCAACTCAACCCTCGCCCTCTATACTACCAGAATTACTCGTTATTAAAACTGAATTAAAAAAATTTGAGATTATTGAGAACAATTTAAGCTGCTTAGAGGGCGGAGTTGCCCTTACAGGTCGTACAACAGTGGATAAAAGGCTTCACTACACTTCGCTCAAATTGCCTTCAACTTCTTTTATCCACGAAACGTGATACCAACAATAAGTTAACATGATCAGAAAGAAAAAAAATATAAAAGTAAATTTGTTTATTTCAAAACAGAGAATGTTGTTGAGGGGATAGAAAATGCCCAAGAAAAGGAAGAAGGACAAGACCTACATGCCCACATCCATGGCTGGTTTGATGAGTTTCTATCAGGAAGAGAAGGAAGGAGTGAAAATAAGGCCGGAATTTGTTATTCTCTTCTGTGTAGGAGTAGTGATAACTGAAATAGTTGCGAGAATCTTTCTGTAAAAAAGGTTTTAAAGGAATTCCTCTAGTAGCCCCTTAGACTCTTTATTTTTAAATTCAACAGCGAAGAGTTGATTTATTTCTTCTTTAAGTAACCTAAATCTTTCTTTTAAGTAAGATGGAACTTTGTAATTGTCAATTAAGTATTGAACAACTTCAACATATTTTAACACACCACCCTTTGGGGTGTTAAGAATTAACTTGCCTCCGCAAACACATTTACCTGATAGGGGAGGCCTTCTATATTTTCTATTGCATACAACGCATCTGAAGCTCTGTTGAGTAAAGTTCCTTAGGTTCCCAATTATGTCCGGAAGGAAATGGCTTTCAATAAGAAGAGAAGCAACGGTATCGACTGAAACGCCTTTCAATTTTTTAGCTAATTCAAGCTGAGCTATAATTTTGTTAAACATTGAACTCTCTAAACCTAGGTTTTTGTAGCGAGAAACAAGTGGTGCACCCTGAATAGATGAAGTTTCATGTGTAAAGGGGAAATGAATAAACTCAGAATCCAATATGTCACCAACTTTCCTTAAACCATCTAAAGAAGCCTGTAACGCTTCCCTTGAATGAATTGACCTATAAAACTTTAACGGGAGGCGGTTTGATATTTCCATACTGTATACTTCATCGTCGACATTTTTCATGTCTATTTTAACGAGAAAAAGAAGGGGTACATCTTCCTTACCCCCAACCTTTGAAGGAATATATTCCCTAGAGAAATTTATGAAAGCGTCTAGGCCAAGTATGAAGGAATCCTCGTCACCGTCACAATTTCTTCTCTTAGCAGCATGGAAGACAGGGTGAGCATACTGAACCTTGGAATCAGTAAATCCTATAACCCTACCTGTTATGGCAACGAAGGTGTGAGGTGAAATACCGAACACTATATGTCCTATCAGATCTTCATCCTTACTTATATTGTAGTAGGGTTCCATCCCATAAATTTTTTCAAGTAGTTCATCTATGAAATTTGCTACGTTGACAAAGTAGGCTGCAGCTTCCCTGGGCAAAATCACGTCCTGAACGAATAATTCGCAAAGTTGGTTTTCTGAAACCAAAGGTTTTCCCTTGTAATCTGTAAGGTATCCAAGTTTATGCGCTTTTTCAATAGGTAAACCTATCTCTTTGGGTTTGAAATGAGTTAATGGAGCATTTACCGCATCGAAGCGGCACGTACCATCTTTATTTACAAAGATTTTATATTTAGCTCTTAAAATGCCCTTTGCTAAGTATTCAGGAGTTAAACTTTTATTCATGAGGCCCTTTACTCCCTTAACTTCACCTACAGATTCTAAACTTAATAAACCAAGCTTTTTTAAAGATAACTCTATTAATTCCCGTAAATTCACAACTGCAAAACTGTAAGGGATTGTTTTAGAGTCACAATTAGGACATGTTTCATTTGGAACTATTGATTTACATTTTAGGCAGTATCTAGCAGGTAATGTAGGGGAACCACAAAAGTCACATTTATTGTAGGGTGTCACTAATTTGCATGAGGGACAATAATTAGACTTAATTTTTATTTTACAGTAACCCTTAATGAAGGCTTTATTTAAGCTTCTTTCTCTGCCTCCACATTCACCTACAGGAAACAATATATGCACGGGTGGTTTTAGTACCCTGCTTTTGGATTTTTCGGGCCTACCCATTCTTGCACCGATAAAGGTAACTCCTTTAGGATAAAATGGAAACTTCACTTTCTGTGAAAGGAAGTTTAAGGTATCAGAAAAAAGTTTTTCAGGGGGGTTAATCTTTATTTCTTTCAATACTTGGTCAATGTCTGTTTCAGTAAAAGAGTTTAAGATACGGAAAAGAATATATGCGAGTGAATGCTGAATTTTTATTTGGCCATTTTTAAATGAGTAAGGAATCAAGAGTTTTTGAAAGATATCAATAAGTTTTTTGGAATAACTAAGGACTACGCTATCTTTTTCGGTGCTAGCCACTTTGATAATTTCCTTAAGTTCCTTTAATTCTGCCAAAGTTAAATTTTGCCAGTTAAAAAGGTATTTCGGGTGAAGCGGTATTTTGTAGCTTGTCGATATCTCCCAAGCCTCCTCCGGGGAGGGTTTGGCAGTGTAGGGGTTATTTATAAATGAAAAAATCCTCTCTTTGGTTATGGAAAGAGAAATACTAACCTTCGATTTCAAGGCTTCCTCTAATTCTTGAACCCACCACTCCTCATTCAATCCACAAGGAAGTAGAGGAGAATTGTTTTCTAAAAAGTCACCAATTGAAATAAGTATATCACCAAGTGAGATTATTTCTTTAACTTCAGGTTCTAAAAGTTTAGCTTCTTCAAGTGTATTAACTTGTAAAAGGGAGTTGTTTTTAAGCAGTACAAAGGGGCCTTCGATAGAGGACACAGGAGTGACTATAGCAGCTTTTCCCGGTTTTTCAGTTTTTATTTGTGTGCCAATTGCGAGGTATTGATCTAATAGATACATAGTAGCGGGATTGAGGCCAACCCCTGCGAAGCCGGTGTTTCTAGCCCTTCCATAACGTAAGCGGAATCCCCATTTGGAATTAGGCATTGAGAAGATAGGCCGGCCACCAGCTAATTTGTCAAGATATTTGACGTTGTTTAGTGAGAAAACAGAATTACCCTGCTCTTCTTTTTTAATGAATTCACTAAGCCAGTCCCATCCTTTCAGTGAAACTTCCATTTTTAATTTTTTAACTATCGGAAGTAGTTTTTTTGCTTTAAGAAGCAAACCTTCACCAAGAACTATAAGAGCACCCCCCCTTATACCATTTGTCTCAACTCTTTTTAGGTCACGGTAAAAAGTTACTTCCACGTTTTCTTCAGAAGCAGGGCCTGTTACTTCAACAGGTAAGTAATCTAGAAGCTTCTTTAATTCGTCACCAGTTACGTACTGCTGTAATTTACCCTTTCCTCTCTGGTAAAGAACCATTTCTTCCATATAACGGAAAACTTCATCCTCGGTTGGTTTATATCTATCCAAGTGAGCTAAATTCCTTAAGTAATCTGCTAAGATAACTGATAAACCTGCCTCTGTGCCTCCAGCTGTTCTTATAGGTCCTAAATAGTAAACTGCTAAATACTTTGAATTATCAAAATTATTTTTCACTTTCACCCCTGAAATTCCTTCAAGAGGTGAAGCGGTGACACAGTCGGTCATTACCGCTAAACCGGCCCTTAAAGCGAGTTCCAAACCTTTTTCAAGTGGAAAATTACCGAATTCACCTGACAATATCTTTTTAGCTACAACAAACCCTGACTCTATCTTATCTTTACCTTTCTCAAATAAACTCCGTATTTCCTGCTCTAAACCTTTCAAGTTTAGGATTTTCTCCACTCTTTCGGGCGTGTCTTCCGCTTTTATTACTTCAACCGTCTCTGTAGGATCATAACCTTTCTTTCTTGCTTCACTAGCTATTTTATATAGTTTATCTACTTCTTCCGAAAGAAGGGTTTGATATTTGCTAAGTTCCACAGGAGATACACCTAACGTAAAAATTCTTTTTTTAAAAAAGAGGAATTATTATAAGAAAGAAGTAACTTAATAATTTATTCTTTTAAGCAGAAGGTCAAAATATAATGAAGGTAATTTGCGTAATTCCAGCTTACAATGAAGGAAATAACATTTCTATAGTTGTTACGTCGGCTAGGAGGTTTTGCAACGAAGTTATAGTAGTTGATGACGGATCCTATGATGACACATTCGATAAAGCGAAAGAAACAGGGGCCATAGTTCTAAAGCATCCTAAAAATATGGGAAAGGGGGCTGCTTTAAGAACAGGGTTTAGAAAAGCTTTAGAACTAGGGGCAGAAGCAATAGTCACCTTGGATGGAGACGGCCAACATGACCCGAACTTAATTCCTCTATTAATAGAACGGCTCAAAGAAAAAGGTACTTCTATAGTGATAGGTTCACGTTTTTTAAATAGAAAATTGAAACTGACAGGGGATATGCCGCTGCAAAGAATTTTATCTAACAAAATCACCACAAATATACTTAAACTCTTTTTTGGAGTTAACACTACGGATTCGCAGTCAGGCTTCAGAGCTTATCGGAGGGAAGTCATAGAGGAAGTAAGTACTAAATCAAATGACTACATTGCCGAAAGTGAAGCCTTAATAGAGGCTATAAGAAGGGGATTTAGAATAAGAGAAGTTCGGATCCCAGTCAAGTATGGAAGAGAAAAATCAAAAATAAAACCTGTAAAACACACCCTAAAATTTATTTACTGCATTTTACTAATCCAAGGATTTAAAGAAGCATTCCACAAGATCATAAAGGTCATTACCCTAATTAAGAGGAGTATTCATCTATAAACTTAGCATAAGCATCAACTGGTTGGCTTCCCCTACTTATTTTGATTTCTTCCTTTAAGCCGCAGGAGCCGCACTTTATTACTGCAAATAACTCCTTTCTGTTTAGTTCTACCTGGATAGTTTGAGAACCGCAACGCGGACAAAGAAAAAATTCAGGTAACTTTGGCTTAACCCTCTTAATAACAACTCTTTTCTTTTTCCTACCCATTGAAATAACCTCTTCGAAAGTGAAAGATGAGGGAATATGTTTTAATTAAAAATTAAGTTTGTATAAAAATGACTTATGTTTTTGGAGGTTAAATAAAATGAACAGAATAAAATCTACAGATTCTATAAACAGTGGTTATGACGTTGTTATAATTGGTAGCGGACCTGCAGGTTTGTCAGCAGGCATATATGCCTCCAGAGCTGGATTAAAAACAATAATTGTGGAAAAGGGGCTAGCTGGTGGCCTAAGCCTTGAAGCACCACTCATCGAGAACTATTTGGGAATTGAACAAATTGAAGGAAATAAACTGGCAGAGAAGTTTAAGTCCCATGCTTTAAATTACGTAGAAATAAGGGAAATGGAGGAAGCTAAGCAAGTGATTAAGGGAAACAAAAAGTACGTGGTTAAAACAATTAATGGGAAATATGTAACTCAGGCGGTTATTTTTGCAACTGGTACAACCCATAAAAGATTAAATGTAAAAGGGGAAAAGAATTTTTTAGGCAAGGGAGTGTCTTACTGTGTAACCTGCGACGGTTTCTTTTTCAAAAATAAGAAAGTAGCCGTAATAGGTGGGGGAAACTCAGGAGCGATAGCAGCTATTTATCTCAACAATATTTGTAAAGAGGTAACAGTAGTAGAGTTTATGCCAAGAGTAATGTGTGAAGCAGCCTACTGGAAAAAAATAAATGAACTGGGAATAAATTATTTGACAAATCATCAAGTAACAGAGATTTATGGTGGAAATTCGGTAAAGGGCCTAAAAATAAAAAACAAGGAGAACAATCAATCCTTTAATTTAGAAGTGGATGGTGTTTTCATCTATGTCGGTTTAAAACCTCAGAGTAAATTAGCAAAACAAATAGGGGTTAAAATTAACGACAAGGGCTATATTTATACAGATGAAAACCAAAGAACAAACTTACCTAGAATTTATGCAGCTGGAGATGTTACTGGTAAAACCGCCCAAATAATTGTTGCAGCAGCACAAGGAGCCGTAGCTGCTTTGTCAGCGTATGAAGACTTAAAACTTAAGTGATACAGTCTAAATAATAAATTAATATCTTCTAGTTTTAAGAAAGTTGTAAGCCTCAATTAATGCTTCAGAAATCGGGTTAGCCTTCTCTACCTTAGCACAGTTCATTTCTAAAAAGCCCGTAAGGGAGTTATATTTAACGAACCCTGAAAAGATAAATTCTTGACCAAGCAGACCTTTGTTAATTTCACTTACAGAGTACTCATCAACCCCCATCGAATTCATCTCTGATTTTATTTGTTTCAAGGTTTTACCGAGCAGTTTTTCAGCAACAACCCCTGTTAAATTAACAATCAGTACACCTGAACCATCATCTATTAAACAGTTCAGAATTAAACTGTTTCCAGTAAATTTAAATTTTCTAAACTCAACCAATGTTCCTTTCACCTCATAAAAAGACTCAGCTAATTCGTTTAACGATCTTCTGTTATGAAGCACAGACAGGGTTGGAAAAAGTTTATCTAGGAAGTGTTCTTTCTGAATAATTGATCTTTTATCCAAAAAAATTTTAAGTAGGGGATGATTATTTGATTCAACTTGGAAATTTGAAATACTTATGCAGGTGTCAAAGCTTAAACTAGAGATCTTTTCCATAACTTCTTTATCACCCTGTAATTGAGCAAAGCCTAGTAAATCGTAAGCACAGAAAAGTTCAGGAGGAAGTAAACCAGCTCCACCGAAAACTCTAACGAATACTTTTTCTCTAATAAACCCAGGATTTAGGTTTTTCAAATTAAGGAATGGTTTGTTCCCAATTAGTTGGGAAGGGTTAAGAATTATGTTTGTAGAATTTGTCACGTGGATTTCCAGCTGGTAACCCCTGTTAAATTTCACTTTAGCAAACCTTAATTCTAACATATCCCCTTCTCTGACTTTTTCAAAGAACTTTTTTTTATTCCAAAAAATAACAGGTATTTTCCCGGTTTTATCAGCTAATTCTAGGAACGAAACGGATCCTGTAGAACCATTTTTCCTTATAAATGTCTTAACATCAAATTTGTTTGAGATAAACCCCCTTACACTTATTTCATTAGCTTCATTTTCTATATCTAGAATTTTTTGGAATTTCAACGTTACGCAGGGAAAAAGTTTAGTGTCAAGATTTTCCGGGTTAATTTCCAAATCTGAAGCTGAATTAACATGTATTTCTAATTTATTATTTAAACCTTGAATAATTTTGGCGTTAGAAACCTTTACGATATCCCCTGGCCTGATTTTTGAAGAGCTACGTGCAGCTTCATTCCATAAAGTCAAAACAGCTTCCTGAGAGCTGTCAAAAATAATTATTTTTTTAACTTCACCCTTTGCCCCGTTTTTCCTTTTGAAAGACAGAAGAGGAAATATTCTTTTTACACGGCCAGCAACTCTAACTCTTCTCATCCCTGGAATAAGATCCTTTAGTTTAAGAAAGGGGGTAGAGGAAGTTTTTTTCTTGGGCAGTGGCACTCCTAGTTCGGAGGCCAATAGAATAAGTGCACCTTTCTTTGAGATCAAGGAACCAGAAAGGACAGGATCATTTCTAATTTTCTCCCAAATTAACTCTTCTGTTAACCCAGTTTTCTTTTTTATTAAATTCATTAAATAATTGATTTCTTCACTCATTTAGTTTCAACCGTGGCGTCCGTTAGTGCTTCTAAACATTCTTTATAAACTCCTCCTCTCTTTTAATAGCTTATAATTATTTTTTCCAGAATTCTCTCGTCCTTATAAATGTTTTTTCTGCAGTAAATAGTTCTTTGAAAAAATCTTCCTCAGAGAGAGGCCTTGTTGAAAGTATTTTCTTAGCAGTTCTTGCACCAACACCAAAAACTGACAAGGCAATTACTGCTTTTAAGCCGAAGTTAGCGACTAAATCAGCAGAATCCATCAATTTTTTGAGGACTTCCTTTTCCCTTTGAGGTAAACTGAGGCCCAGCTTATGTTTTTTGAGGACTTTAAAACTTAATTCATCATTTGGATCAGTTATTCCAATAAAAATTGATCTGCAACGTGGGCATTTAACTTTTTCTATATATTTTATTCGACGCACTGCTAACCATTTCCCGCAAAAAACACAAATGAGTTTTACCTGTTTATTTTTTATTTTCTCCTTAAATTCTTCAATTATTAACGAGAGGGGAATTTGGTGGGAGGTGCAGCTGAGGAAGTTTTTATAATTCATTAAAGGAGGATAAAAAGCCATTTTTTCATCTTCTTTTATGAGGTGAAGCTGTATTTTCCCTTCTTGGAAGTTTTTAATGAATTCCTTGACAATTTTTAGGTCCATATTTCCAACTAAAAATTCATTATAGGCCTCGAGAAAGATAGGGGTCTCTTTATAAATTTTCAGAAACTTTTCATAAAACTTTTTGAACTCTAAGAAGGTAACATTTTCTTCAGTCACGCCGAAACGTTTTGAAACTTGGTAAACATGCCAAATAAAGTCATTCAGTAAAAGTGAGGCATTGAATAGGTTGGCTTGTAATTTTTTAAGGTTCAAACCATCTAGAAACTCATAGATGTAGTTTATGTTTAGTCCAGGGACTTTAAGTAATACACCATATTGGTCGGAGAAAGCAACAATGGAGAAACCAAGCTTTTGCCCTAGGAAGTAAGAAAGAAGAATTTTAAGTGTTTCGTTAGCTTTAGTTCCCAAGAAAGTATAAAGTAAAATATGGTTTTTAAAGAGTTTAACCGAAATGTTTTCGTTTGTAGGAACATGTAAATTTTCTCTGCGAATTTCAGCAATTAATTGCTGGATTCTTTGTTTCGAATAATCAGTTAAGTAGAGGTCTATCAAATTCTTTTCCTCCTTTTGGGTCAAGGACCCATTCATCAAAGTGCTGAGGATAGACCTTACTTCTTGGGCCACTTTAAATGATACCGGAAGCATTTCCCCTATCCAAGATGGTATTATATTATTTTCCCACTTCCACTTTTCTACTAAAACTTTCTCCTCTTCCACTTTCACAACTTTCCAAGGTTGAGCTTTAATTATGAATGAGGTAGTGCCATCAGCGATTCTGCCAATAAATTTCTCGTCAACAAAACCCAGAACTTTGTTTGAAGAAACATCGATGACTGGGAAGTGTCTAATGGCTGGTATTGTTGAAACATGTTGAAAGTAGAAAAGCAGCCCTTTCTTCGCCCTTCTCAATTTCTCTCCATCAAAAAACAAAAGCCCAAGTTTTTTAAGAAAAAATAACACATTCAGCAGGTTATCAGTTGAGAAATTCTTGAAAAAAATAGATCTGCTGATAACCTCAAAAATTTCTTTAACACTTATTTCTTGTTTTTCAAGTGTAAGACCCACTATTTGATGGGCTAAAACATCCAAGGGTGCAGCATAATGATTCCCTGTCTCTAATTCGTTCTTAAACATTAATTTAACAATGGCCAGCGACTCTAGTAAATCAATCATGCTATTGGATAATATTAAACCTTCAGATACTCCATAAAGGAACTTGCCAAATTTGTGGCCTGACCTCCCAATTCTTTGAACAAGTCTAGAGACTGATCTTGGGGAAAGAACTTGAACAACAGAGTCTACACTTCCTATATCTATCCCAAGTTCAAGTGAAGATGTACAAATTAAAGCTTTCAACTTACCCTCCTTAAAATTTTTTTCCACTAACTCTCTGTGTTCTTTAGAAAGAGAACCATGGTGAACTTCTACTCCTAGAGAGGGGTATTTACGCTGCAAAGAAGAAGAAAGTCTTTCTGCCAGTTCACGAGTATTAACGAAAACAAGCACGGCGTTATGGTGAGCAATATGTTCCTTGAGAAGAGCTGGTAAATCTTTGTTAAAGTCCTCGAACAAATCTATTGTGAATGAAAACTTTTTCTTTCCTTTGTCAATAAATACCTTAAACGGCCTACTCGTCCCCATAAGAGCGACTCCTAATTTATATGGGTTTTTAACCGTAGCTGATAAACCTATCCTTTGAAATGAGCCTTTAACTAATCTATTTAGTCTTTCAAGCCCTAAAGAAAGCTGCACTCCTCTCTTACTTGAAAAAAGTTCATGGATTTCATCAACCACGACAAATTTAACACAGGATAGGTGTTTCCTCATTTTTCGACTGACTAAGATCACCTGCAAAGTTTCAGGGGTTGTAATTAGTACGTCAGGTGGGTGGCTGGCCTGCAATCGACGTAAAGCGTTACTTGTATCACCATGTCTGACTTGTACCTTCAAATTAACTTTTTCGCCTAGAGAAACTAGTCTTCTTTCCATGTCTCTATTTAACGCCCGCAATGGAGTGATGTAGAGAAGTTTAATACCTTTTTGGTTATTAATTGGTTCTTTGAACAATTTATAAAATATGGGCAGTATCGCAGCTTCGGTCTTACCGGCACCTGGTGGAGCAACCACTAGTAAATTTTCGCCCTTAAAGACAGAGCGAAAAACTGAAACTTGAAACTTAGTGAACTCTTTTATACCAAGATTAGCTAGTTGATCTCCGAAACAAGAAAGTATTTCGATTGTCAGCAATTCAAAAACTCCTACTTTTTCTAAAATTCCTCAGATTACATGGTTCCATTCTTCCCTTAGAGAGGAGTAGCTTTCATCATCCGCTTCGACTAAATTATAAACTCCTAAAAATTCAGCTAGGACCTTGGCTAATATGTGATAGCATGCATCAACCCTCTTCCTTACAATTACGTTAAGGTAGAAGTCTGGACAGCCGCAAAAAGATTCTGAAGTAAGTAAGTAGTCCCTTTCTCTTCCCACCACCACCCAAACAACTCTTCCACTAGGTTTAAAAATATACTTGTAAACATTGCCTTCACTTACTGCTTCAACAGCTTTCTGAAAACGTGAACCGTATCTTTGAAAGAAAGATGACCTAAGACTTGAAGTCAATCTACCAACCTTATAAAGTTTCTTTTTTAGTTCTGGCAAATAGATGTAAAGTTTTTTTGACCTCAGCACAAAATAGCACCCTTGGTTACGTAAAAAGGAATAATTCCTAAACTGCAACTTCTAAACTAAAGCTAAAAAAGATTATTTTAAAGGAAATTTATATTAAAAGGGTTTGTTTCTTAAGTTACTCTGTACCTTTATTAACTATAAAACAAATTTATATTCTTTTTTAAAAAGAAGAACCATGGTTTTTGTTTTTGGAAATGCCATGAAATTGAAGATTGAAAAATAATGTGGTTCTATTATTATTTACTATGGGGAAGAGTAAATGCAACAGGTGGCAATAATTGGAGCTGGGCCTGCAGGTTTGATGGCTGCCTATAGACTTGTTAAAAACAAAGTTAAGGGAGTGTTAGTGATAGATTATGGGAATGAACCAAGTAAACGTAAATGTCCATTAGAAGTTACTAGTGTTTGCACTAAATGTAACCCATGTAAAATCCTCACCGGGGTGGGTGGGGCGGGTTTAATATCAGCTGGGAGATTGAACCTTAGACCTGATATAGGAGGGGATCTTGAAGCATTAACAGGATCAAATAAGAAAGCATGGAACCTCATCAAAGAAGTAGATAATTTCTTTTTGAAGTTTGGAGCTTCAAGGAAAGTTTATGGCGATCGACCTGAAGTAAAATTCTTAGAAAGGAAATCCGCAGCTGCAGGAATAAAGTTTATACCCATAAGGCAGAGGTTCATAGGGAGTGATAATTCAGTGAAAGTTATTTCTAACATATATAATTATCTCAGAGAAAAGGGGGTTAAGTTTCTCCTGAAAACGAAGGTTTTAGAAATAAAAAAGCAAAATAAACAGTACTTGTTAGAAACCACTAATGGAAAAATAAAAACAAAATTTTTGGTCATTGCCCCTGGGAGATATGGAGCTAATTGGCTTTCTCATCAAGCTGAGAAACTGGGGTTGGAAAAAAAATTTGAACCTATAGATGTAGGAGTTCGTGTAGAGGTGCCAGCTTTAGTAATGGACCCTGTGACGGAAGTAAGTTTAGATCCGAAGTTCCATATTTACTCCAGAACCTATGACGACTTTACAAGGACATTTTGTGTAAATGAAAGAGGTTTTGTAGTTAAGGAAGTCTATGATGAACTTATACTCGTCAATGGACACGCAATGTATGAGAAGAAATCAGAGAATACAAACTTCGCTTTTTTGGTAAGAGTTAAGTTAACAGAGCCTGTAGAAAACACAACAGCCTTTGGAAGACAGATAGCTAAACAAGCAAATATTTTAGGCGGTGGAAAACCCATAATACAGAAACTTGGTGACTTGGAAAGGGGAAGAAGATCTACATGGAAAAGAATAAAGTCAAATCATGTGAAACCAACCTTAACAGATGTAACTCCGGGAGACTTGGCGCTTGTACTTCCTCATAGAATATTAACAGATATACTGGAAGGACTTAACATGTTAGATAAGGTAATTAGCGGGATTAATAGTGCATCAACTTTACTTTATGCACCCGAAGTAAAATTTTCAGCCCATAGAATCGTGACAAACAAAAATTTGGAGGCGGCTGAGAACCTTTTTGTTGCAGGGGATGGTGCAGGAGTTTCTAGAGGAATAGTAACTGCTGGTGCAACCGGGTTGATAGCCGCAGAGGGAGTAATTGAAAAATTAGGAAGAGGTTAAAATTTCCTTTCGATTAAGAAGTTAGCCCATGAAATTAAAAGATCCTTGTACTTGGTCTCAGGGAGAATATTTAGTTTCGGTAAAGAATTTTCTACATAATCCACAGCTAAATTTTTGGCGTAATCAATAGCTCCTGATTCTTTTAACAAATCAACAACTTCCTGAATTTCCTCCGGCTCTGCTGAGGCGTTACCTACAACCTTTTCCAGTAATTTCCTTTCAGATGGACCCACAGACTTGTAAGCATACCACAAAATAACCGTTCTTTTACCTTCCCGGATGTCAGAACCAACAGGTTTACCAAGCTTATTTTCATCTCCCACAATCCCTAGAATGTCATCCTGAAGTTGAAAAGCAATTCCACAACTTGCAGTGAAATCTCTTAAAGCCTTAACAAACTCGTTTTCATAGATAGTGTTTAATCCTATCATGGCACCTGCTTCACCACAAAAACTATAAAGGGCCCCTGTCTTTCTCCATAACATGTCTATTATTTCTTTTTCGGTGAGTTTATTAACTGGTTTCCTAGAATAAAGAACATCTAGGGATTCACCCTCTACTAAAGTGTTAAGAGTAATAAAATCTAATTTGTGGATCAATTCAAGCACTAAAACAGGGTTAACTCCTTTCTCCTTATAAAGTAGATACATTAACTCCCCTATTGACCAGCCTTTTTGGGTATCTCCAACTAGTATGGCTAGTGATAGTCCATAATGTAAGGAAGTTTCGGGGTCCCACCCATAAACTCTTTTTGCTTTGTCACTTAAATATATATGAACAGTAGGTCCTCCTCTCCGCTTCTTATCCCTATCAATTATGTCATCATGAACTAATGTCCAAGTATGGAAAAGTTCTACAGCAGCAGCTGCAGGTAAAGCTTTATTTTCATCCCCTCCCACTGCGCCACAAGCAAAAAGAAGCACAGCGGGCCTTAATCCCTTTCCCTTATAGGAGGGGTAAAGAAGAATACCTTCCATTATATCTTTCGGCTTAAAAATGGATTTATATTTACTACTGAGTATATAAGTTTCATAAACGAGTTTACTTCTTTTTTCAATCTCGACAAGAAGATCTCCCAACGATTTCTCTCGCATTAAACCACCTTAATTAAGAAGGTACAGAGAAATTCACTCTTATTTTTAAAAACTTTACCTTCTCTTAAAACAGAAAGGTTTTAATAATTTATGTTTGAAAAACCTGCACACACGTATGTTTCATCTATTTCCACTCAACTTTACCCCAGCAGAAAATAGAACTTCGGAAAATTTATTGAAGATTTATTTCAGCTGAAATAAAGGGGTGTGTATGTTAAAAGTTCACTAAAATTCACATATTTAAATGAAAGTTTACTATTACGTCCCCCCTTCATTTCCACTAAACTCCACCTAAAAAGCGTTTAGAGGGAGGATACAGGAAGTATTACATATACCTTTATTTTCTTCTGTTTTGCCAGTATTGTTTGAATTTAATTCCTTTAGTTCTTTTTGTTGATGACTTATCGTTTTTCAGTGGAAATGAAAGATTTAATAGCTAAATTTTTATTCTGTACATTGGTTCCCTTTCTGTTATAGTTCACAAATTTTTTACCTTTGTAAACCGATTATTAATATTTTATTAAAGAGTGGAAATGTAATACAGGCGAGGGTTTTAAACAATGAATTTAAGGAAAAGGAAAGCTAGATTGATCTTTGATTTGTTTGAAAATGGAGAAATTAAAATGTCTCTTGAAGGGAAAGTTGATCCTTCCATACTTCTTGATTTCTTAACAAAGTTTTCATTGTCAAGTGTTGATAATTCTTCACTTAATGAATTTTCTTCCTTCAGCTTTTCTTCATTTAATTCTACTTCTGACAGAGTTTGGTATATCATCTGCTCTAGGTTTAGCAAAGTTTGGTTTACGAGTAGAGAACTTAGAGAGGCCTATTTAGATTTTTTTGGGGAGAAACTCCCAAAAAATGTGGCTTCAACTTACCTATACCGTTTCTTTAGCAGTGGTAAATTAATTAGAAGATGGGGAGAAAATAAGCTTGGGTACAGGTACAGACTTAACGAAAAGGTGCTTTCACTTCAGCCGAAACCTTAAAGGCTTTTTTACAAATTATCTTTATTCTTTAAAACAATAGGGAAAGTTAAATTATATTAACAATTTTTTAATATTCCCTCCAAGTATAGTGGCATCGCGTACAGGTAAATATTCTTGTCTCTCCTTCATCAGCTGACCTTGTTTGTTCTAATGTCCAATAAGCTTCCTTATTTCCGCATCTTGGACATTCTATTTCTATTTTTGGCTGTGCAATAAGCTCTTCTTCAATTATAACTGTTCCCTTTTTTTCTGCTTCTTTAGCTTGGTAAATTGTTGCTGAATTTTTTGCGTTAAGTTTCTCTATTATGTGGCCTTGTGAACAGATATAAACTTTTTTTCCGTTCTTTCTTTTTGCTATTAAAAGGTTTCCACAAATAGGGCAAAACATTCAGTTCCCCCCTTTTCCTACTTGTTTGTTAAGGTCTCTATTGGTGAATTTTGTGGCTTTTAAATTTTTCTAATTGTGTCTTTAAGTATTTTTCTATGGTCAAAAGCTATTTTTTCCGGCAGTTTTGAAAAGAAATTTAGGTCTTGAGCGTCTGTAGCTGGTTTCGGTTTTCCTTCAGTTTCTTCCACTAAATATGCGATACTTATTACATGTCCCCTTGGGTCTCTTTTAGGGTCGGAATACACTCCTACAAGTTCTATTTTCTTTGCTTTTAGGCCTGTCTCTTCCTTTATCTCTCTTTTCAACGCTTCTTCTACTTTTTCGCCGTATTCCACAAATCCTCCAGGCAGTGCCCAGTAGCCTTTATAAGGTTCATTTTTCCTTTTTATTAACAGTATCTCTCCTTTCTTGTTAATTATTACTGCATCTACTGCTATTCTTGGGTGTCTCACTTTGAAGGCCCCTTCTCTTTGCTTTTGTTATTTGTAAAAACTGAATTAAAAACTTTTTGGAGTTGCTCTAGATCTATAGTTGCTTTAGAGACTTGTCTTTTTAACGCTTGGATAGGGTCTTCGTCTATAGTTTGGAGGTTTAGTTCAGCTTCCGTTTTTAATGGATGAGGTATTGAGTAGCCGATGAACTTTATTTTTGGGTCTTTGTTCCCATAGTCAGCAATTAAATTGAGGAGAGTGTGAGTTTCTCCTTTCACTAACAATCTCAATTTGTTTTTTTCCTTGTTTAATATTTTTACTTCCATTTCCTTCGCCTTCTTTCAGTGCAAGATTATTTTTCCGTAATCTCTAGCTACTTTCTTGTTTGGGTATATTATCTTACATTTTGGGCATTGAAGTATTTGCTTCCTTTTTATTGTTACTGCTTTTAACGGTATGTAACATTTTGTGCATCTAGAGTAAACTATTCCTAAATCAGGATCTTTAGTGTCTAGAGCTATTAGGTAACCTGTAACTTTAGACACTTTGCATTTGATAATATCTCCTACCGTGAACGCTTGGCTCATTGTTTCAAGAAATTCCCTTTTTGCATTTGCAATGTAAATCTCGCCGGTGAAAGGGGTTTTGAACAACGTCTTCTTCGGTTTTAACTTAGCAAATATTTTGACAGTAAGGGATTTATCTTTTATTTGAGTCACTTGACCTAGTACTATTTCCCCTGGTTTGAGTAAAGCAGGTTTATCTGTTCTGGAGTAAACCCACACCTTCCTTTTTTTCAAGTCCTGTAATACATTGCCAATTTTGGCTGCATAAATAAAACCGTCTTCCACGTACACGTTTTCCCCAGGCATGAAAACTTCCAATGGGCTTAATTTTTCGCCTGGTATAACTAACTCCCCTGTTTTTGGGTACTTTTTTAACACAGCGTTACCACCTCTTCTTCATCGTCTTCATAAATCTTTTAATTAGGCCTTATAATTTGACTTGATTTTGCCGGACTATGCGATAGACTTCCACTTCCACTGTGTATTTTGGTTTTATATGGAAGATATAACACCATGGTATTTGTATTTCACGTTGCAGAACATGGGTTACAATTCCTCTGTTTTCCCTAGCTTTTTTGCTTATAAATAACCTATTGCCTGACTTGTGAATGCTATAAACTACTTTTCCTAACTGTAAAGCCTTTTTAAGGAATAAAATGTCGGTTGATCTTTTCTTTGTTCCGAATGGGGGATTCTGGAGAACTGTGTCATACTCTCCTTTTAACTCCCTTATATCTAAGTTCAGCCATTTTATTTGGGCTTTAAATACTTTACTGTTTTGTATAGCTAATTGAAGTAATTTATTATCTATTTCTACGCCTGTAACTGTTTTAGCTCCAAGTAACCAAGCCCCTATACTTAATATGCCATTTCCGCAACCTAAATCGATTACCTTTCTGCCTTCTATGTCCCCCTGCATGTAAGCAAAATGAAGCAAGTCCGCTGCTAATTTTGAAGGCGTAACATATTGTTCTAATTTGTAGTTTAATTTCTCAGGTTTTTTCAGTTTCTCTAATATTATTTCTAAATTTTTTTGGGTGAGGGGTTTAATTCTTAGAATGGTTTATACCTCCCTATGAGCTTTAACATATACTCAGCCTCTTTTGTTGTCAATACAGGTACGTGGAAGTTTTGTTGGTCGTCAATTGAAACTCTGGGACAAGCTGTGTTAACTATTGCTTCTAGGTCCGGGAAATTAATTATTTTTTCTGGATTTATTTCATCTAAAGCTATAATTACTGCTTTGTAACCTGCCTTCTTTAATTTTTCTTTTATTTGCATGGCTTCTTTTAGTTTTCTTTGCCCAGGCTTTAGGCCCAGTATCACTCCAAATTTCTTTTTTTCTCTCGCCTTTTCTATAACTAAAAGCCTTTTTTTCAGTATTTTGTTTCTGTATTGGCTGAGGTTTCTCAATATAGGTGCCTCAGGGCCTATTTGGTAGACTTTCTTTGTTGTGTTAAGCGCAACTCCTAAAGGATGGAAAACTCCGTCTCCAATGAATAAATAAAGGTCAGTTTCTTTATCAACTCCTTCTATTTCCTTTACTTGACATCCTAAAACATTTATCACGGTTGGATGCCCCTTTTCTGTGGTATGTATTTTCATTCCTCTTTTTAAGATGTATCTTGCTGTCTTTTTAGCTAACTCCTCGTAAGGGCTAGTTGTTACAACAACTATCCTTTTTGTTTCATCAAGTTTCTGGATTTCTCTTTCTATTTTCTTTGTCCAATTAGGGCAATCTATTGTTGCTTCTAGGTAGTAAACGTTTTTAATGGTATTTAACATCTTTTTGTGGCCGAAATGGAAAATAGCTTCTACATTTTTTGGTAGAATTTCATTTTTTAAGTCACAGGCACCTCTGCAAGGTTCACCTACAGTAATTACTGTTGCTCCCGTTTCTTCCTCAATTTTTTCTGCAACATCTTTTATTTTCGGTTTTAAGCCTTCAGGTCCCTCTAAAGCAATTACCTTATATTTCTTTTCTTTTATTGTTTCTATCACTTTGTCTATGTTAAGATTTATTTTCATTTTTCTGTTGTCCATTCATTTTCTCTATTACTATTTTATATTTTTTAGGTAGTTTACTTGCAGCTCTTCTTAGAGCTTCTTTAGCGATTGGCAGTGCATCTTCCTTTATCATGGCTTCCATCACTACTGAACCGGGTTTAACCCTTGCAGCTAACCCTATGTTTTTCCCAAATGCTTTCCTCATTCCCTCCTGCCACCTATCAGCATGGGTTGTGTTAAGTATTGGGTTTTCTCTTAGGATCTGGTGGGGGATCGTTTTCATAACTAAATAAAAGGATTCCTTGCTTGCTTTTGTTGTTAAATACCTGTTTGCAGCCATCCTTGCAGCCTCAAGTGCGTTATGCCTTATTTGTAATTGTTCTTTGGCGACTAATTTTACTCTGTAATCATAGTCCCGGTTCGGGTTTCCCATGGTGACCTTCATTAATTTGGATTTAGGTTTCACGTTCATATATTCTAGTCTGGTAAATGCTGGGCCGTTATAATTTCTGTAACTCCTACCTGGTCTTAATGGCATCCTTTTACATCTCCTTTGTCTTTCTCAACCGTTACTTTTCCTTATTTCTTAATTCATTTTAAGTTTCCTTATAAATTTTTGTATGAATCAATAACTAAATACACATTGTCGAACCCTTTCATTGCTAATGCTGAAGTAGGTAAGACTTCCCCGAAGCCTTCGTATGTTTCAAGATATCTAATTGTATGTAGATCTATGTCTCCTACTTCGTGTTTTTTGTTCAACTCCTTTAGGAGTTCACTGGGTTTTTTTATTCTTTCACAAAGTATATCTACTTCCTTGTCTGTAACCAAATCTGTTTTTGAAAGCACTAGATATATGGGCATTTTCAACCGAAAATGGCAAATAGTGGCTAGTAAGAGTTGAGTAATGAGATCCTCTGCATCTAGGGCTGCATGTGAATCTATCAAATAAAAAGCAAGTTGTTTATCTATTCTTAAACTGTTTATCACGTCTAAACCTACTTTTTTAAGTATGAACAATTCTAACTGGCCTGGGGTGTCTATTATCACTACTTCAGGGGAGTAATAATTTATGTCCCTAATTATTTGGTCAATGACTGTGGTGGCTTTCTCATAGGACAGCATTAATGCGGCATTAGGCCCTACTTCTTCTTCGAAAACAATGTTATCTATGTTGACATAGTCTCTTATGTCTACTTCTGGTGAGTAAGGTGTTTTTTTAACTGCCGGGTCCAAATTTACTGAAATAATGTTTTCTTCACTGTATGTTAACTGAGTTTTTAGTGCCAAAGTGAACAAGGTTTTTCCGGAGCCAGCGCTCCCTATTACATATGTTATAATCATTTTTTTGTCTCTCCATTGTCTTGGAAGATCATTCTCTTTTTTAATTTACCTCCACAGATGGGGCATATTTCTATTTCTGTATTTCTCCATATTTTGCCGCAAGATGTACATTTCAGCTCCCATTTGGCAACTTTCCTTATTCCTCGCTCCTTTACAGGTTTCCAATCTATTTCCATGTGTTCGCATAAGTTTTGAATTGTGTAATCATCTGTTAGAACGATTACTTTCTTTCCTTCCTCTTTTTTGATTTGGTGAGCGAGAGCAACCGTGTACAAGTCTGTTTTGGACAGTCTCAAATATTCCCCTGTTTCATTTGCTTTTTTAACTGTTTCTTTCAAAAATTTTTTATTCACAGGCTTCACTTGAAGCCTTTGAGAATGAATTAGTGCTTCAAAAACTAATTTTGTTTTGAAGTGCCGCAGCTCCTTTTTTGTTTCTTCTGCTATGTATCCCCTCCTAAATCCTTTTAATGAGTTGATGAAAGCTAATGCTGAAGTGTCTAGAACATAAATCGTTTCGGAATTTTCTTCCTCCAATTTCTAAACCTCTTATAGAAAAAGTTTTTGTCAAATCTTACGAAACTTATTTTTTTGGGAGATTTCTCCACTTCCACTTTTTCAAGTTTCTTGATTTCAGTCACTTTCTCACCGTCAGCAAATACTGCTACCTCCTTCTTATCTATGTTTGTAACTGAAATTCTTTTGTTCATTGGCACTACTATCCTTTTTATCGGGGTGAAGCTTGCGAACGGCCAAGGGTTTAATAATGTAACAATTGATACTTCGGTTTCTGGATCAACAACTGGGCCGCCTGCGCTTAAGTTATATGCTAAAGACCCTGTTGGTGTCGAGACTAAACATCCATCCATTAACCCTTGGATTAGCTTTTCTTTTTCTATACTTATTTGTAAATTGGAACATTTACAAGTTTTCGTTATTATAGTTGCTTCATTGAGGAAATCCTTTTCTATTTTATTTACTTTTAACTTAAGCTTGGCTCTCCTTTCTATGTAGAAGGAATTTTTCTCTATTTTAGCTATTGCCCTTCCCAGTTGGTCAGGGGTTATCTCACTTAGGAAGCCAAAGGTTCCAACTTTAACCGGTAGAATTGGGGGAGTTTCTTCCTGTATTCTGTTGTGAAGCCATAGGATAGTTCCATCGCCTCCGATTGAAACCAATAAACTCGGCTTTATGCTCCTCACTTCATTTAATGGGCGGCTTAATTCCGGCTTTTCCACCAAACCAGCAGCATCACTTACTACATATAATTCTGTAGTTTTATTTTTTAGGAGATTAATTGCTAAAGTTAAAACTTGTTTAGCTTCTTGTTTATCCACTCTTGAAACTATGAAAACTTTCTCAAACAGGTCTTCCATCTCCTTTAACCTTAACCACTTTATCATTTAAGCACGTAGATTTTAAAAATAAAAAGAGGTTATAAAAATTCAGGCTTTTAAATAACCTCACCTATTTCCTCTCTTTTAAAACTAAATTTTTTAGGGGTTGGGAAAAAATTGAGTGAAACAAGACCTACCGAAGTAGGAAAATTAAAGAAGGGAAGCTATATAGTAATTGAGTCAGAACCTTATAGGGTTGTCTCGGTTGAAAAATCTAAACCAGGGAAACATGGAGCCGCCAAAGCACGCATAACGGCTATAGGTGTTTTTACAAACAAAAGAAAAAGTATAGTTAGCCCTGTAGATGCCATTGTAGACACTCCCATAATTAAAAAGAGGACATGTCAAGTCATAGCGATTCCAGGTGAATTTGTTCAAGTTATGGATTTAGAAACTTATGAAGTTTTTGAAGTTCCTTTTCCAGATAATGAAGAGTTAAAGTCGCAAGTAGAAATAGGCAAAGAAGTGACTGTGTGGTCTTCTTTAGGTTATCAAAAAATAATGCAGGTTAAGTAGTTTATAAGTTGGTTTGGATGCTGGATGCTCTAGGTAAGCAACTCAACTTAGCCATTAGGAAACTTTTGAAGTACCCTACTCTAAATGAAAGAATAATCAATGAAGCTTTGAAAGATATTCAAAGGGCTCTTATACAGGCAGATGTAGATGTCAATTTAGTTTTTTCTCTCTCTGAAAGGGTTAAAAATAAAGTTTTAAATAGAAAGTTACCTCCAGCCTTGAATAGAAGAGTTTACACAATCGCCACAATATATCAAGAGCTTATTGATTTACTTGGTAAAAAGGAGGAAAGAAAACCTTTTGATGGCAAAATTATTTTGCTTGTAGGTTTGCAAGGCTCTGGTAAAACTACTTCTGCTGCTAAATTGGCGTATTACTTCAAATCTAGAGGGAGAAAACCAGGTGTAATTTGTGCTGACACTTATAGGCCTGGTGCATTTGAACAATTGAAACAATTAAGTGAAGAAGCGGGAGCGGACTTTTACGGGGATCTATCCAGTAAAAACGCTTTAAAAATAGTAAAGAATGGAATTAAAGAGCTTAAACAACAAGGATCAAATGTTTTTATAATTGACACTGCAGGACGACATAGAAAGGAAAAGAAGCTATTTTCTGAAATGCAGGAAATGGTTGAAAAAATAAAACCAGATAAGACTATGCTCGTGGTAGATTCAACTATTGGTCAACAGGCTTATAAGCAAGCAGAGGCCTTCAAAAAACACACGGATCTCGGGTACATATTTTTAACAAAATTAGACGGTACAGCTAAAGGAGGAGGGGCTATATCAGCCGTAGCCGCCACAAACGCTACAATAGCTTTCATAGGTACTGGAGAAAAAGTTTCGGACATTGAACAATTCAATGCTGAAAGTTTTGTTTCTCGACTGCTTGGGCTAGGTGACGTTAAAGGCTTATTGAGGAAAATAGAGGAACTGGAAGAGAAACCTAGTAAAGAAAAAATTGAGAGAATTATTTCGGGCAAGTTTACTCTTTATGATTTAATGGAGCAAATAAATGCTATGTATAGGTTAGGTCCCTTTAAGAAAATAGTCGAGTATTTGCCAGGCTTTAAGTATTCTCTTCCAGGATCTACCGAGAAACAGATACAGGCAAATATTGAGAAATGGAAGATTATAATGCAATCAATGACTAAGGCAGAACTTATTAATCCAGACATAATTGATAAATCCAGAATTAGAAGAATAGCTTTTGGTTCTGGAACTACTCCTAAAGATGTAAGAACTCTCCTAAAATATTACAAGGAGACGAAAAAGATGATCAGGAAAATTATGAAGCAGAAATCTTTGAAAAAGGGTAAACTTCCTTTCACCTCCCTCCCCCTACAGAGTCTATAAAAAGTGTTTTTTTATGTCTTGCTTAGCCAGGCTTTCTCCTTCAATGGAAAATTTCTTGAAAAAGCATTTTCTTTGCCGAAATTGTTTTTCTTTGTATTTAGAGAAACATGTTCCTTCTTATTCATGTTTAAAAACTTTCCATGCTAAACCTAATGAATGTTATTTTTGTTTAAACTACTTTTCCGAAATTCCTGGGTTTATTGAGATGATTATGTCCAAATTGGAGAACTATGAAGGTAATAGCTTCAACATCAGCTCAATAATTCCGAAAATAATGCTTTTTCGCGAGGAAGAGTTTATTTCAAGGTTTAACTTATACCCAAAAATGAGTATTAAAACTGCTTTAAATCTAAAAATTAGTAATTTACTGAGAGAAAAAACAAATTTAGAATCAACTCATGGGAAACCAGATCTTTACATAACTGTCAATTTTATTAAAAGGGACGTGGAAGTTAAAGCAGCGCCGCTTTTCATTAAGGGAAGATACCTTAAACTAGTTAGAGGACTCTTACAAACTAAAAATTTTCGAAACAGTTCCAGTCTTCCTTCAGTTGAAGAATTGATAACGACCCCTTTGATAAACCACTTTAACGCCTCGAAATCTAAATTTCATGGTGTAGGAAGGGAAGACGTTGATGCAAGAATGTTAGGTAACGGCCGTCCATTTGTTGTTGAGTTGCTTGATCCAAAAAAAAGAAAGGTTGATTTAGACAAGATCGAAAAGGAAATTAATAAATATGGAAAAGGAAAAATTCAAGTTCTGAATCTAACTTTTTCCTCTCGTGATGAAATGCGACGCTTGAAAGCTTTATCCCCCAAACTTAAAAAAGTGTATCGTGTCGTTGTGGCTGTTGAGGAAGGTGTCTCCTGTAAAGACCTTGAAAAAATCGAGGGAACACTGAAAAACTGTGTAATAAAACAAAAAACACCGACTAGAGTTCTTTCCCATAGAACAGATAAGGTCAGATTTAAAAAGATTTACGACATAAGAGCTAAGAAAATTTCAAATAATGAACTTGAGTTAATAATTTTAAGTGAGGGTGGACTGTACATTAAGGAATTTGTTAACGGGGATGAGGGCAGAACAACGCCCAGTCTTTTGGATGTGTTAAAGAAAAAGGTTAAATTTTTGGAGCTTGACGTTGTTTATGTTGCAGAGAATATAGGCTCTGGGCTTGAAAGGCTTAAGGGGGGTTATTGAGAGTTGACTAAGAAAAGTAAAGGCCCTAGGCGAAAAACTCGTAAAAAATTAAGTAAAAAAGTTAGGGAAAGGGGGTTAATACCAGCTTCCGTGGTTCTGCATGAGTATAAACCAGAGGATAAAGTGGTTATAAAAATTAATCCTTCCGTACATAAAGGAATGCCTCATCCGCGTTTCCATGGGAAACTAGGTTCAGTAATTTCTGAAAGGGGGTCCTCTTACTTAGTTAGAGTGAAAGATGGCGGAAAAAACAAGATAATCATAGTTAGACCTGAGCATCTTCGTGCTTTTCCTGATTAGAAGGAGGGATGAAATGGAAATTTTAGAGGAGGAAGATATATCAATTCCTGAAGTTAAACAATTATTACTGAACCTGGGTGTAAAGGAATATAAACATTTCCAAAAATTGACTCTAGAATACTGTAACATCTTCTCTATGTTCGAAGCTGAGGACGCAAAGAAAATAATTGCCACTTTAACTGAAAAATACTCCTTACCCAGGAATATCTCAGTTCAAATAGTAAATACAAAACCGTCATCTAAAACGGAACTGATTAATATTCTGCAAAAAGTGGATTTTGTTTTCGATGAAAATAAACTAAAAGAGATTCTTGACTTACTAACTAGTTATGTGAAGGAATAAAGTGAACCGAATGAGGCGTGTTGCTAAGAAACTTTATGAAAATGAAGCGTATGCGCTAGATTACTTACCAGATGGCCATCCCGAAGATTTTAATAAACCCAAAAGGTTCAGGCCGCTTGTCCAAGCATTAGGTGTTGATTATTTTCTGCTTTTAGAGCTGGTTGCTATAGAGGGATTACCTATTTCTGTTGGAGAAAGGCTCTTCATTGGGAAAGGGGTGAGGTCGAAGATAAAATTTGTTAAAGGTGTTATTCCTTTCGAAAGACTTACGACACAAGCCAAGGATCAGTTAGAGAAGGCCTTGGAGATGATAGTTAAGGAGCAAGAAAGTAGGTTTGTTGATTTTTTCAACTCAGCAAAGCCCTTGACCAAAAGATTAAATGAACTTGAACTTCTCCCCGGGATAGGAAAGAAACTTATGTGGAGTATTTTGGAGGAAAGGAAAAAGAAGCCCTTCGTAAGTTTTTTAGATCTTTCTCAACGGACACGTTTGAAGAAACCTGAAAAGATAATAATTAAAAGGATAATGGATGAACTCAAAGGAAACTGCAAATATTACTTGTTCACACATGGGTTTGGATTAAGAAGGGGGATTAATGGACGATCCTGACAGGCTTATAATCGATTTTATAAAAGATACGATGGCTACGTACCACATCAAGCCTTTAAAAAGATTATCTCAACATTTTATGGTTTGTTCTTCTTTAATGGATAAAATGATTCAGGAAGCTGAAATAAAAGAATCTGATATAGTAGTGGATGTAGGAGCTGGATTAGGAGTTTTATCTCGCAAGATTTTACCTCTAGCAAAAGAAGTAATTCTAATTGAAAAGGATGAGAGATTTGTCTACCTTTTAAAAAAAATTTTTTCCAGCAATTCCAAAGTAAAAATAATTAAAAAGGATGTGCTTCGTTTCAATTTTCCGTCTTCTTGCAAAGTTATTTCTAACGTTCCTTACTCTATTTCTTCCAAATTTCTCTTTCACTTGCTCAATCAAGAGTTTAAATTAGCCATTTTAACTTTTCAAAAAGAATTCGGTGAGAGATTGGTTGCGGAGATAGGTAATAAAAAATATGGTAGGTTAACGGTTCATGCCCGTTTGAAGTCGTGTATCATAAAACTTATGGAAGTCCCGAAAAACTGCTTCTGGCCGGTTCCAAAGGTGGATTCCTTGCTTCTTAAACTAGAGCCTAAACCTAAAATTCTTACCCACCTTGAGGAAAAAACCTTAACAGCTATTACTTCTGCCTTTTTCAGTAATCGAAATAAAAAAATTAGGAATTCAGTTAACACTTTACAAGAAAAGCTTCGAAGCTTTAATATTTCAAAAGAAATTTTAGAAAATGTTTTATCTCAACTTGGAGTGATGGAAAAAAGACCATTTCAAGTTTCTGTTGAAGAGTATAGGGAAATTACACAGCGAATTGTTGAATATATTTAAGCCTCTCTCCCTCCCCTTTTTTCATAGCTCTGTAAAAAAGTTTTTAGAATACTTTTTAATGTTACAAAACATTTTACCTAGCCAAGCTTCTGCACTTTTCTTTCATTAAAAACATAAAGAGAGCCTCTAACGGTTTTCATGAAATGAGAGAGGTACTTGGTTACGGAACCTCTGAACGGCTAATTAACTTCTTAATCATTTTACTCATCTTTATACTTGTAATAGCTAACTTTAGCGACCTAGCCACCCTAGCTATCGCCATCGCCCTGTTTATGCAAAGGAACTATAAGTTATGTATCTTATTTTCAAGTATGGTAGCGGGTATTTTTTTCCTTCTTTATTTTAAGAAAGGGAAAGTAATAACCTTAACCACCGAAAGAAATATTTTACTAAAGTATTCTAAAAACAACGAAAATTTGAATCTTAACATCAGAACATTAAACACTTTCCTTTTAATGCGTATAAACAATAAAATTGTGATTTATTCTATACTAAATATGGTTGAAAGACCAAAGTTTCCTCTTTTAGAAGAAAAAAATGGTGCATACTTGACTCAAAAGGTAATGAACTTCATAAATTTCTTCTCAAGATTGCAAGATGCTCTCTCAAGGATTCAAGAGCTAGAAATACCTTGTACCTATTCCCTATTTGCAAGACCTGTCACTAACGCAAAAGAACTAAAAGGGAGGGCGCTACGCGAGTTAAAGAATTTAGAAAATCATATAGCCATATCTAAAAAGGAGGATCTAACTTCGCAGCTTCCACCTGAAGACAAAGAATTAACCGAAGCTATTAGACTAAAAACAGGTCTATCAAAAGGGTTCGTTGAAACATCTCTCTTTATAGTATTACAAAACATTTGTGAGGAGCAAACTCTTTCAAGACAGTTAATTGAAATGGACAAAAAGCTTAAAGTGGTTAGGAGCGTGTTTGAAGCTATGCTGCCTGGCATCAAACTCGAAGAACTCAAAGGTAAAGAGCTTTTACTGGCCTGGAAAGAACTTTTTTTTCGTGTACCAAGAAAAAAGTTACTGAACCTTACCCTTCCTGAAGCATCTCTTCTATTTCCTTTACCTCCTAGCTCCTCAGGGATAAAAATAATGGAAGAAGATGTTTTTCCTCTTCCTACACCCAAAAAACCCGTAAATAGTATATCGATAGGTTATTCTCTTTATAAAGGAAGGGGGCACTTTCCAATTTATTTATCAATTCATGACTTACTAGCCAGGTGCTTAATTACAGGTTGTACAGGGTTCGGTAAAAGCACGTTGGCTAAAAACATCATAAACAATCTTTTTAACGAATTAAAAATCAAAGTGATCGTGCTTGATCAAAGCGGCGAGTACAGGTCAGTCATAATGAAAAATTTAGGTTTTATCTTTGTTGTAAATGATGAAGAAGTTCCCTTAACCCTGAACATCCTAAATTTCAAGGGAAATAACTTAAATGAACACATCAATTGGGTTCATTCCTTCCTTTCGGAAGAGCTCAAGTTATCGGAACCCACCTCTGAATTTTTAAGAATACTACTTGAAAAACTTTATAGGGAAAATAAACATGAAGTTTCATTTAGAAAACTTCTCAATCTCCTTTTAGAATATGAGCCAGAGGATAGTGCCTCTGTACAAATTAAAAACGCCTTAATAAGGAGACTGCATCTCTTAGTGAAGGGAGAACTAGGTGAAGTGCTCAATACAGAAAGGGAGATAGATCTCTTTAACTACCTTGACGAATACGGACTTGTCAGTTTCGATTTCTCTAAATTAGTTAATAGAAATTCGAAACAAGTAATCGCCGCTATTATTCTTAAAAAGGTTTTTGAACACTATTACAAACCAGAAGAAATCTCGAACAACTTCAAACTTCTTGTTGTAATGGATGAGGCGCAGGTAATTGTTCCTGAGAACGGTAATGAATCTAGTGCAGTATTGAAGGCAGTGGATTATTTGCGTAAAGTAGGGGTGGGGATGTTATTCATTTCTCCTTCCCCCACAATACTAAGTAGTTACGTAATTAGAAACACTTCTACCAAAATTTGTTTCAGGACAGTAGACAACAAAGACAAAGCAATAATGGCTAACAATATGGGTTTAGATGAAACTCAAAAGGAAATATTTCCTAAATTAGGTAAGTTCGAAGCGGTTCTTTTTTCTCCTACTTACAATGAGCCCTTCCTAATAAAAACTATAGGAAATAAAAATTGGGAACCCGTCTCCAATTTAGAACTGAGAAAATACTTAAACTTGTTGAAAAATAAAGGAAAACATGGTTTTAGGCAGGCAGTGAAAAAAGAAATCCTCCAAATAATCCAAAGATATAAATACTTTACTTTAAAAGAGTTACGCGATATTATAGGCCTCCCCCTAAACATAATAACACAATTAATTGAAACCGATAGCGCCGTTAAAATATGGAAAGTCTGCGTTGACGGATCAACAATGGAAGTTGCCACTTTGCTCAATAAGGGAAAGTTGTTGAAACAAATGGTCACAGATTACCTTTTTGATTTCTGTTTTGAAAACGCTGTACCAATTGAATTAAAGGGAAACGGACTCTTGATCGATGGGAAGGTAGAGGTTGAATTCATTGCACCAACTTCCCTCAACGCTTCTCTAAGTGAAAGTAATCTAAAAGAGATAATTGACGATGGAACAAGGATAAAAATCCTGGTATTACTAAGGGATCTTTCGATAACGCAGCCACCATATAAAGAAAACTTGCTCAAAATTCCGTTCAAAACTAATAATTCAGTGCTATTCTTTGCTTCTCAACGGAAAGAAATACTAGAGTTTCTTGAACAAGCCTTAAAGCTCTAAGTAAAAACTTTATAACATGCATAAACCAAATTATTTTAAGTATTGTCATTAAGCTGAACCTTCTATAAGTAAGAAATAATGCCCCGGGCGGGATTTGAACCCGCGTCAATGGCTCGAGAGGCCATTATGCTTAACCGGGCTACACCACCGGGGCTTTCTGGGACTATATTAAACCTAGCAAGGTGTCCACAGGGTGAAAGCCGTAAAACTGAAAGAGCAAAAACCAAAAAAATGTAGTAAATAGTACTGCAACAATAGCTTGTACAAATCTTTTGTTATAGAATGGGACGAAAATTATCGTCCCAGAAATTGTAAAGTTCAAAATTAAGAAAATGTAAAGTAAAGCATCTCTTGTAAATAACCATTGAGTAAAAACCCATACACCGAACTCAGAAATCAAAAAGGATGTCGCTATCGTAATTAAGCTTAAAGCGACTCCATAAAGTGCTTCACTTAAAAAAAAGCTCACAGTTGTTCTCTGTCTTCGCCTCCTCACTTCAACCACTTCTTGTTAAATGTTTAAATTTTCTCTTTCACCATATTTAATTTGCGGTAAAATTTTAACTTTTTAAATACCTTTCCTTTTTTAAATACTTTTATATCATCCTATGCTCACTATTACTTAACTGCACTTTAAATTTGACGCGTCAAATTGAAGCAACACTGAATAAAATTAGTAGGGAGTAAGGTAAGAAGAAAATGAGAAAAATTTATTTTGTTAAAGACTTAGAATATCTGGAAAGGAATGATTTACTAAAAAGAATAGGCTTTGACTTCATTCCTGCTACCAACTTGAAAAATGATTTTGAAGAAATAGGGTATTTTATTTTAGTTGATGCTTCAGAAGAAAAAATGAAGGAAATAGAGAAAGAAATGCCTAAGTTAAAGAGTGTTGATGAAGAAACAGCTAAATTGGTTATAGAAAAAATCGAAAGAGAAAGAGAAAAGGAAACAGAAGGTTTAGCAGGGCTTCTGGATTAAAGTTTTTAAAGTAAAGGAAGTTCTTCTTCCCTAGCCTTAGCTTTTTCCCTCTTTGAACCACTTAATTCTTTATCTTCTTTAATGTTTTCAAATTCGAATTCTTTGAATGCTTCTTCTAAGGGTTCTCTCTCCTCCACAGTACCTTGCAACCTTTTAACTGTATCAAGCAGCCTCACTACACTGAATAAATTATAGCCACAATTAGGGCAAATATATTGATTCCCCTCTAGTTTCAGTTCTTCCTCTTTAAAAATTTTTTTACATTTTCGACATTTCAAAAGCAATTATATCCCCAGTTAAAACCTTAATTCGCAAGAAAATTTCATTAACTCCATTGACATTTTAAAGTTTCCTTTCTTTTATAAATAAGGTTGCAAAAAATGTATTACATCCTAAAACCAACTATTCTCCTTTTCTACTGCGAAAACTCTTTGCTAAACAAGGAAATCTGTTAATAGGAAAAATTCTCAATTCTACGTGATTGAAAAATCATTCTTACTCTCTTTTCTCCCCCTATTTCCTCAATAACTTCTCTACTTCCATTAGGAACTAAATTTTTCCATTCTTTCTCCTCAGCCATAAGTTGCCTTATCCTTGTCCCTGAAACTTCTTTCCTGTTGTAAAAAGGTACATTTAAAACACTATACCCCGCGTCCAAGAAAAGTCTTCTTGTTAAAAAATCGTTTGAAAACACAACACTAAATTTAGGCGTGTAGTTTTCTACATGTCTAACCCAGATATAATTTCTCTCATAGGTATCGTCAACCGGAATAATTAACACTTTCTCTAAATCATGTTTATCTAAAGACCTGTAAATCATTTCAATTCTTTCTCCAGCAGTGAAAGGATTTCTCCATGTATAGCTAAACTGGGCGCTACCCACCAAAACTATTAAATTATTAACTTTCTCTAAAATATATTTAATGGCAAAACTGTGGCCTAAATGAAAAGGTTGAAATCTTCCCACAAACAATCCTCTCTCAGTCATCACTTCTCACTTAAACCAAAAAACAATTTTCTGCAGGTAAGAAAGTTATGAGTGTAAAAGAGGAGGTAAAAAAATTATTAAACGAATATTTTAAGGAGAATAAGCATACACGTGACTTGGCTTTTAAACTTTTCGAGATCTACTTACGTAAGGGAGTTAGTGGAGTCGAGGAAGAAATAAAGGAAATATTAACGAAGCTTTCAAAATAGGTGTTTACATGGCTTACACCATAAAGAAAATAGCAATCGGGAACTTTAAATCTTTTAAAAATAAAACTGTAATTAATCTCAGCCCTGGCTTAATTCTATTGTACGGTAGAACAGGTGCAGGAAAAACAACTATTTTTGACGCTATTGAATTTGCCCTTTTCGGGGATACATACGAAACCAGGAAACTAAGAGAAATGAAGGTGGATGACCTGATGCTCAGTGGCTCTACGGAAATGGATGTAGAACTTGAACTTTTTAGCGAGGAGGGAACAGTTCTTGAAATCCTTAGAACAAAAAAATTAAGGAACCCATTAAGGACAAAATTAATTCTTAAAGGTAAAGAAATCAAGAAAAACGTGGAGAAAAAGATAGGCGCCATAGTTCAAATAACTCCAGATGAATTCTCAAAACATGTGCTGGTGAGGAACCATGAGCTGCAAACGTTAATTTTCGGTTCTGATTCTGAGCGGACAATTATCATGGATCGCTTAATGGGGATTTCAGAATTAGAAAACCTTTACAAGTCTTTTCCAGTAAAAACGGTGAAGAACGAACTTGAAAAGCTTAAACAAAAAATAAACGAATTGGTTACTACCTATCCAGAAGTAAAATCTTTACCCGGAAAGAAAGAAACATTAAAAAACCTCTTAAAAAAGGAAGAAGAGCTGGCGGCTGAAGAAAGGGAACTGCAAAAAATTTGCAATACTTTGCTGCAAAAGAAAGAAGAAATAGAAAAAGATAAAGGAGAGTACTTTAGTCTAATAAGGGAAAAAACCAACCTTGAAGTCAGGAAAGAAGAAATTCTGCTACACTTGGGTGGGAAAAACATTGAAAACTTAGTTTCTGAAAGAGATAACTTGATAAAAGAAACGAGAGAACTTTGTTCTGGGTTTCATGAAATCAATTTAACACCAATAAATGAAAACGCATTTTCTTCGGGGCCCTTTCAACTGGAAGTAATACATAAAAAAATAAGGGAATTTGAAGAGGAAAAGATGTTACTGGAAAGGAACATAAAAGAATTAACTTTAGAAGCTGAAAAGAAGAGAGGAGAAATTGATAACTTAACCAAGAAAAGGGTAATAGCTGAATCTCTAAGGAAGGAAGCTGAAAAATTATCAATGAAGTATGGTTCCCTCCCCGAAATAGAGAAAAGAATTAAGAAAATAGAGCAAGAACTTTCAACTCTGGAAGTAAAAGAAAAAGAAGTTAAGGCAGTAAATAAGATACTATCTACTCTAACAAACGAGTTACAGAAAACAAATGAAACTGAATGCCTAGTTTGCGGCCATAAAGTAACTAAGTCAGAAATAGATAAACTAAACACTAAAATAAGGGAAAATGAAAAGAAAATAATGAAAATAACTGCTAGGTTTTCTGAGCTCAATGAACTCCACACTGAACTTACAGACGCCAAAGATCGACTTGAAAAATTAAGTCTAGACATTCTAAACCTCAAAAAAGTAAATCAAGAACTGGAGAAACTGACTAACGACAAAAAATTGCTAGAAATTAGGGTAGAAAACGAAAAAAGGAAACTGGATGAAATAAACGAAAAAATAAAATCGAGAAACATATGCCTACAAAAAATAAGGAAGTTAGACACTATCTCTCTGGAGATAAAGGAAATAGAAATGCTAAAGGAGAAACTTTCTGAGATAGAAACAAATTTGAGCGAAGTTGAAAAAAGAATAGAAATGCTTAATTTTAATGAAGAAGAGTACTTGGAAACAGTTGAAGAGCTTTCCCTCAATACTCAACAACTGAATTCTTTGAAAAATGAAAGAAGGAACATAGGAAAACAAATATTAACGCTACAAAAGAACATACCTCATCTCGTTAAAATCAAAGGTAAACTTAAAGAATTAAGAGACAAAGAAAAAAGGTTGTCAGAATTTCTTACCGAATTAATTTCTATCAGAGAAAGCTATCGCGCAATTCAAACAGAATTGAGGAAGAAGGTGGTATCTAACTTGAATACAACAGCAAATAGTTTCTTCAACCATATTTACCCATACAATGACCTCTCTCAAATCCTTATTAAAATAGAAGAAATAGAGGACAAAAGGGGCAAGAGAAGCATCTATAGGTTTTTAGTTGTGAAAACTCGGGATAAAGAAGTAGTTCCATTTACGTTGAAACTAAGTGACGGTCAAAAAATAATAGTAACACTGTCTATCCTGCTTGCTTCATACACCTTAAGCCCCCACAATTTAGGTTTCATAGCTTTTGATGACCCCTTACCAGGTACAGATGAACTATGTAAGGAAGTCTTCCTTTCAACCCTTTTAAAAAGCAATGTATTCCATCAAGTTTTAGTTGCAACACAAGATAATATTCTGAAAGGGAAAATTTTAAAAATCTCTAAAAAGGCAGGGGTCAACTGTAAACTCCTCCATATTAAGAAAATAAATGGTTTCAGTTCAGTCAGTGAATTAGAGAACTAGTTTATTAACTTAAGCCAGCCTTCCATTTTTTCCCAGTTCCACTCCACCTCCTCTGGGAAGGATAACCCATAAACTATAGCCCCTCTCCAAACACTATATTGAGGATTTTCAGCAGCCCGTACTATTACATCAGGAATTCCCTTTTCCTCTAACATCAACTTTATCTTGGTTTGAGAATTCGTGGCAACATCTACCATACTTAGGGGCACTCTCCAAAGGAAATTTCCACCTGAAAGAATTATGTCCCGGTATAACATAGGCTGAATCTCTGTCGGGCATTTCTCAACGGATTTTATTATTACTTCAGAAAGAGAGGCTAAACCAGGAATAACTTCCTCACCAGCTATATAAGTATCCCTAGGCTTAGTGAACCCCCTTTGGTAATATGATTCAAAAATTTCATGCTGAGGATTAAATATATACTCCCCTATCAAGAAACGCTGCCATGAATCCTCTTTCAGTTCAACCTCTATTGATGTCCCTGGAACTTTAAAAATAACCCCAAATCTTTCAGGATTCCTTTTAGCTTTATCTATTGCCATATTCAAATCCAGTGGAAGTAAGCCTACTTCCTCTTTAAATAAAGTAACAAATTTTTCTTCCCTAGCTAAGTCACTATATCCAATATCTTTAAGGATTTGGGCAGTAATTGCATTTGCATCGCTTCCGCCTCTGTTCAAAGCTATTATTGCACCTCTTATTAATCCTCTACTAACTGGTGTGATTTGGGTGTTCCCGTGACCACTCTCTATTACGGTGCAAGTAACTGCCTTATGTGAAATAGCTACAGCCAATGGTTGAGGAATTATTGTTATGGAATTTACAAGGGGTACATTCTCTTCTTCATTTATTTCCTTATGCACTTCAAAAATTCTTTCGTACATGTAACGTGGTGATTGAGCGGCAAGCGAGGAGACAACATAGAATCCGTTGAATTCTTTCATTCTTTTTGGGAAGAACTTCAACAATCCATATTTAGTTATCTCTTTTATGACTTTCCAAGCTTTTTTATCGTCTTTTCTAACTACTCCCTTCCTCATTGGATAAATCAACTTAGTAGATAAATCTTCTATTGTTTCCAGATACTTCTGAACCTCTTCTCCCACAACAACTTCTTTTACTTCTTCCTCCATCATATGAGGTAAAAGTTGTGAAGGTGAAGGGAAGTATCCTCTATTATCTATCATTTCAGGTTTTTCATGGAGGAAAACGGGTCCAAACTTAAACTTTGATGTGCCATAATCTTCTCCATAAACAAAAGCATCCTTCACGCTCAATAACAACACCTACAATTAAAAAGAAACTATCTACAAAAAAGCATTTCAAACTTTTTAACTTAAAAAAACATTTATTTTTTTCCCGGGGAAAAGAATTAAATTTAATATTCTTTCTGAGGCTTTAAAATAAAAAACTAATGTAAGTGAAAAATTTTCATGAAGGCTTTTTTCGTGGGAGGGAGGAATATGGACGAAAAACATTTTAAGGAACGTTCTGCAATTAAAACCGCCGTTACATCTTTAATTTTTGTTTTCCTTTTTTCCGGCACCTCCCTTTTTGTTCCACAAGCTTACGGTATTTCAACGAGACCCGACGCTAACAGTAAGTTTTATTCCCCTCACCTTCAGGTAATTTATGTAAGTCCTTTTCATTATAACTCTAACTTAACTTGCTGGTTAGAAAATAGTTATGGACAAATTACTACCTCCTTCTATGAAGGAGATGAAGTTTGGTTGTTCGTGGCCACTAACCACTCAAACACTTATCTCTCTATACTAGAAAACTACCCTTACCCTCCCTCCACCTACTCCCTCATATCGGAAATTAGTTTACCAAACTCAGGCTCCTACAGAATAGGCCCCTTCATCCCTGGAAGCCACGACTCTGAAGGTTACTATCTCTGGAATGTCACTTTAAAGGATTCAAGCTCTCACTTAATAGGATACCAAGAATTACAATTTTATTATCATAACTATTACTTGGAAGAAGGTGAATTAACGATCATTAATGCTCCATCTCCAATGTGGGTTAACAAAGGATACACAGTTGAAGTTAATGTAAGGAATTTAATGTATTTTTCAAAAGTGTTCACAGTGTATTTTTCAGGAAACGGGTTCACGACATCTACTCCCTCCCAAACAATTTCTTTACCTCCATACTCAGATACAACACTTAGTTTTTCCGTCACACCCACTGTGACGGGCAGTATACCCATCACCTTTAAGCTGTACAGCTACTCGAGATTGATAGATACAGAAACAGTTACTGTTAATGTGAAATCGCTTAAGCCGGGGCCAATTAGTCTTTGGTATAGTTTCCCTTCAACTGTGAAATACGGTGAAGACTTTAATCTCTATGTAACTCTAACCAACGATGGAGAATCTACTGCTAAAAATCTCTACTTAGAAATTACTGCTGCACCAGGTTTTGAAGCACCTTACCCTATAGCAAAAATAGTTAATTTAGATCCAGGAGACAAAGAGTCAGTTGCATTTCATTTAAAAGCTGTTGAAACAGGCTACCACTTGATACAGATCAGGGTTAGTTATTACGATGAATTAGGTAACAGTTATGTAAATTACTTACAAATCACTTTGGAAGTAGAATATTCTCTCCAAGGAAACTTGAACGTCATAGATTACCCCAAAGAAATGATTAAAGGGAAAAGTTACCAAATCGGCATTGAAATTGAAAATCCAAGTGAAACATCCGGCAATTTTCTACTAAAAGTTTCAGCTGCAGATTTCAATAGTTCTATAAGCACCGAAACCTACTCTATCCCACCTAAAGGCAAAAAAACCATTTACCTTAAGTTAACACCTTTAAAAGAAGGACATAAAACGGTGCAATTTACCCTAACTTATGGCGATAAAACCACAACGCAAACAGTGGAGATCGATGTACTTTCTGCTCACGGCTACTTCACTATTTCAGAACTACCCTCCGAAATGTCATTGGGTTCAGAAGGAAAAGTAACCGTGGTAGTAACTAACGATGGAGGCATCGAAACCGAGTTTAACGTTTCATTGTCATCACCTGATTTTGAAATAACCCCTAACCAAAAAAAAGCAACTTTGAAACCTGATGAAGCAACAGCTCTATCTTTCCACATTAGACCAAAAGGAGGAGGTGAAAAAAAATTGTCCATAGTACTTAGTTATTTAGGTCAACAGACCAGGAAAGAAGCAAAAATTTTAGTTTATGAAGCGAAAGCTGAATTTGTCAAAATAAATTCCCCCCAAACCCTCAAACTAAATAGCCCAGGCATAATTAACTTAACAGTAAGAAATACTGGTGAAACTAAATCCTCTTTTACTGTGACATTAGAATCAGTTAATTTCTCAATTAACCCTCACCAAAGGGATATTGAAATAGAGCCAGGGGAACAAGCGACTTACCTATTCTCCGTTATTCCTGAAAAAGAAGGTTATCAAGCATTAAATGCGCAATTAAGCAATCAGGGGTTAGTCTTGGATTCTGCAACTGTAAAAATTCTTGTTCCACCAACTTTTACCATATTTCCTCTACTCGGTCTAGAAAGTAGAGATTTGGTTATTGCAGCTTTAGTAGGGTTGGATGTGTTGATTCTAGCTTTGTTGGTATTTATTGGGCGCAGAAAAATCTAAATAAATTTGTTTTGTGCACCCATGCCCTTAACCCTTATCAACCCTGGTTTATCATCTTCCACCTCAAAATTCACTTTCAAAATTTTTTCTGTAACGAAAATATTTGTTTTAGTGTGGCGAGTTATCTCTGTAACTTTAACTTGAGATGTTCCTTGAGCTAAACCCATAAAGGGAATAACTTGGTCTCCCATATGTTTATCTAGGGGTGCTTTCAATGTTAACTCTGTCAAAAGTTTATTAGCTGCTTCTCTACCAACTTTCTCTGCAGGTTTACCTCTTTCTCCAAGGGAATCAGCCCCAATGAAGGCTTTGTTTGTTGTTTCAGCCCACACCACTACCCCGCTTCCTGGGCTTCTACTCATCTTTCCAGCTTGAACTGCAATTTCTACATCTTCATATCCGGCTTGGTAAAGTAATTTTTCAGCTGATTCTTTTTGTCTCTTGCATACGTGTAACGGTAAGTTTTCACACCAAGAAATCCCTTTTATTTTTTTCACTTCCCCTCTCTCCAGGAAAGAGAATCCCTGAATTGTTTTTAATGGTTTAACAGAAACTTTAACCACTCCTCCCCCCTTTGGGTATGTTCCTCTTTTAACTAACTCTAGCTCCATTTCCACTCCTATACTTTTGGCCCAACGGGTAAACACGTTTATGAAGTAATCTACTTGAGGGGAGAAAGCCACATTTGTTCCTCCCCTTATGACTAAATTAAGTTTTGTGGGTGCATAAATTATGAAAGGAAGAAGAGTTTGCAGAACTAAAGTAACACTGCCAGCTGTGCCTATGTCCATTATGAAACTCCCGCCCTTTATTGTCTTAGGTTTAAACACTATTTCTTTGGAACCTATTCTTAACCCCTCAACTTCTGCTCCAGTTAACTTAGCAACCATGTTTACTGAAGCGAAATGCTGAGGTTTAAGGCCAGGTTTCTTTCTTTTCGACCTTATATTCACAACCTTTACATCTTTGTTCAACACAGCTGAAAGAGCTATCGCTGTCCTTAATATCTGACCTCCACCTTCAAGAAATGAACCATCTATTTCCAACATAAGTAACCCCTTTATTTCTTTAGAAAAACTTGATTTAAAGAGAGACCAGAAAAAGTGTTCTGTTAATTTCTTGTTAGCATAACGTCCGGCTGGTATCTGAAGTCGCTGCAAATAATTTGGGTGAGAGCTGAAAGCCCAAACCAGGTACACACTTGTTAAGTAACCTAAATAAGGACAAGATGCGAAACATTACTGAGTATCCAAATCCGTCATGCCCTTTACTAACTCCAACATCTACTTCCAAGACATTCCACAGACTGCAATCCATACAACCGCCGCTATTAAGTTGCTAACTACTTTTCCCGAAAGTTTCAATTTATAAATATTTTGATATTATGCTCACTGCACAGTAATACTTTTTCCCCAATAAGAGTATAGGTGTATGTAGTAAAGTAATGATAAAAGTTGTCCACGGTAAGTATCGCAAATATGTCAATAATTGTGCAATTTAGTTGTACAATCTTGTAAAGGGAGAAGGGAAAAGGTAATCTCAAATACGTTAAATATTCTAAGAGAGTTGAGTAATAATGCCCATGACAAAAATGCTGAATGGTAAATAAAAATCTATTTGTAAAAATGCATAAGCATCTAAATCAACTCCAAAAGATGGTGACACAAAGGGTTTCCATTTCCCATGAACAATCAGGGAAAGAAAATATAGTCAAGTAATACGGTCACCTTATGACAACAAATGTCTATCCCATGTTTATCTGCAATCAAACACTCTTTAGGTTTTCCAGAAATGAAGATGGGCTAAATACTGAGTGGAAGGTAGCCTCAGCGCATTCACACGTATCTTTTTCTCCCTTTTATAAAGTTTAAAGGAAAAAGAGAAATTTAAATATAAATCTGTCTCTACATTCGTGTGAGAAAAATTTTTAATGGAGGTTTCTGCAGATGTTCGGAGCAACTGCTGTAGGCTTAATTTGTCAAGACTCTGTGGTTTTAGCTGCTGACAAAAGAATAAGTTACGGTGCTTACATTGTCAGTGAGAGAGGACAAAAAGTTTTTAAAGTAACCGACAAAATAGGTGCTGCTTGTGCAGGTTTAATGGCAGACATGAAAAAAGCAATTGATTATCTAAAAATCAATATAGAACTTTACGCCGCTGAAAAAAAGGGAGAGATTTCAGTTAAAGGAGCTGTAAACCTCTTAAGTTTAATCCTTTTTTCAAGGAGGCTTAATCCCTTCTACGTTCAAGTTCTGGTCGGTGGTGTAGATTCAAAAGGTCCTCAATTATACAGTTTAGACCCTGTGGGTTCTGCAATGTTCGATAACTTTGCTGCAGTAGGTTCAGGGACCCAAGTGTCCCTAGGAGTAATGGAAAAGGAATACAGAAAAGGGTTTTCAATTGATGAAGGAGTGAACCTGGCAAAAAAGGCTTTGTTTGCCTCCATGAAAAGGGATGCCATTACAGGGGCCAATATAGATATCATGGTAATAACTCAAAAAGGTATAAGGGTTCAAACTGAAAATATTAGTCAGTTGACTTTACCCAAACCATAAATAAACCTTCTTTACTTTCTGTTCTTCTTTATAACTAAAATATTTGACATGCAAGCTTTGAAAGTCTCTATTGCCCTTTTCCTTTGTACGGAGATTGTTGTTAAAGCATCTAATTCCTTCACTAATCTCTCAACTTTACTTCTTTCGCTCAAGTCTATTTTGTTTAATACTGGTACTAAAGGCACCTCCTTGAATAATTTTTTGATTTCATGAAATAAATGTAACTGGTTCTTTAAGCTATAACCACAGGTTTCAGAAGGATCTAAAAGGAAAATTATTGAATTGGCAAGATGTTTCAACGCAAGTATGGCTTGTTTCTCTATTTTATTCCTTTTAGAAATTGGTCTGTCGAGAATGCCGGGAGTATCAATTATTTGGATGGAGCCTTTTCCTTCAAGGTAAGTGTGACCTACATGTATCTCTTTTGTAGTGAAGGGGTACACATCTACTTTCGGTTCAGCGGAAGAGATGTTTCTAACGAATGTTGACTTCCCGACGTTGGGGTAACCTGCTACCACTACTGTAAACATTTCCTTTACGGAAGGTATTTCTTTTATTCTTAATCTTGTTTCCTCAAGGAAGGTCAATTTATCATCAATTTGATTCATTATGGAAGCTATTCTGCCGAAAACATGTCTACGCACTTTACCGGCTTCTTCTGGGGATTTAACTGTTTTTATTTTCTTCATTTCAGCTAGAACAATTCGCTTCATCGTTTTTCGAGCCCAATTTAAGCTTGCAAAAGATTTTTTCAACTTCCTTATACCTATTAACAGATCCACTAAGTCAAAATAAAATCTAGGTAACTCTGATAGCCTTGGAAAATTATTTACAATTTTGGTGAGTTCATTGTCCATTACTTGCCATGCAACAGTAACTCTATTTTTTTCTCTAATTTCTGCTTTTCTTAAAGGAGAGCCTCTTACATTGATTGCTTTTGCTGATCTAGACGCTTTACGGAATGCCTTGTCTATTATTTTCTCTGCTGAAAGCACTGGCGGAATATTTTTAAAAGAAATTACAGTTTTTTCCTCCAAAACACTTCACCGGTATTTTTGTCCCTTATTTCTAAAATTCTATGGAACGGTATCCAATTGCCATTTTCTTCTATTATTAGTGAATCCTTGACCTTTATTTTTTCACTAAATTTAATTATTCGCCTTCCATTTTTAACTAAACGATCAATTATTACTATTTCAATTTCTCTGTTTTTAAAGGATGGGTCCCATTTCGCTTTACTGAATATTTCCTTAATTTCACCTTTCACGGAATAACCTCAAGCCCCTATAGCCCCTATAACCTTTTATGATATACCTCCTCCTTAAACTTTATAATTCTTATTTTTCCTTTCTTGTGTAGATAGAGATGAAAACGCTATGAAAGTTAAAGTTAAACTTGTTCCAGGAGAAAAAGAAGTTAATGTTCAATTTAAAAAGAGTAAAATTAGAATTATGGACATACTTGAGGATTTAGGAATAGATCGAGAGACTGTTCTGGTATTGGTTCATGGTGAATTAACCCCTGAAGAAGAATATGTCACTGATGGGGATGAAGTCGAAATTTTGCAAGTTATCAGTGGAGGTTAAGAAAGACTTTGGAATGTAGTAAATGCGGGGGGAGAGGGGTCATAAGTATAAGGTACTTGGGTCAAGTTCTTTGTAAAGAATGTTTCTTTAATTACTTCCAGGAGAAAATAAGAAAAACCTTTGTTCAGCAAAGGTTAATAAGTAAAAATGACAGGGTAGCTGTTGCTTTATCGGGTGGGAAAGACAGCACGTTGACTCTTTATATTCTCAATAATCTGCGACAAAAAGAAAAATTTGAACTGTTTGCGTTGATTGTGGATGAAGGAATAAGGGGGTACAGAGAGAAAAGCATAGAGTTAGCTGTTCGAAATTGCGAATTTCTCGGCGTAAATTATCACATAGTTTCATTTAAAGATTTTTTCGGTTTTAGTTTGGATGAAGTAGTTAATTCTTGGCCGGATACTCTCAAAGAGCCTAGAAGTCCCTGTACCTTCTGTGGTGTGTTTAGGCGAAGAATTTTAAATAACACTGCACGTGAATTGAATGCAACTAAAATAGCAACGGGGCACAACTTAGATGATAATATACAAACCCTTTTTATGAACGTGGTGAGAGGTGATGTAAAGTCAATATTGAAATCCTACCCTGAAAGAAAGATAAGTAAATCCTTTGTGAAAAGGATAAAACCTCTCGCTAACATTCCTGAAAAAGAAATAGCAGCTTATGTCCTGTTAAAGAAAATCCCCGTGTATTTTGGTGAATGCCCCTATTCTTGGGAAGGAATGAGGAATCTCATGAGAGAAACTATAAATTCAGTTGAAAATTTTATGCCTGGCGCAAAAATTAACTTTTACAATTACATGTTAAATACTCTTTCACTCATGAAAAAAAGGTTCATAGGAAAAATAGAGCTTAAAACTTGCGAAATATGTGGCGAACCTTCGTCACATGACATTTGTAAGGCCTGTCAACTTGTTCAGCAAATTAATAACTTTATGAAAAAAGAGTGAGGTCAGTGAAGAATTTCTTTTGTTTTCTTTCAGGTGAAAATCCTGAATTAGCAGCCTTAGAAGTTGAATCAATACTTAAAGGAGAAAATAAACCATATCGTGAACTCCTTTCTCTGCCTCAGTGCCTAGTTTTTGAGTCAAATGAACAATCAGTTGCCTCTATTTCAAACCGGGCCGCATTCACAAAAATAATCAGTGAGCTCTACTTCGCTTGTACTTCGGAGGAGAAGAAAATTCTTGAAGCAACCAAAAAATTAGAAATTAACTCGAACAAGGGCGAATTAGGTTTTAAAGTTGAAATCATTAGGGTGAGAGGAAGCTCGAAACACGTTTCAACTCAACTATTAACCAAAGAAATAGGGGCTATAATTAAATCTAAGAAAAGCACCTTTAAAGTTAACCTGGAAAGACCTGAAATCACTTATTTAGGTCTTCTTATCCAAAACAAATTTATTTTTGGTAAAAAGTTGGAGGAAGTGGATAGAACTAAACTACTTTTCGGGAGAGGGGTTTCTCTACCTATTGTTAGAAGCGGAATGATGAACGCTGCATTAGCCCGGGCTATGGTAAACCTAGCACATGTCAAAAAAGGCGACGTTGTCTTGGACCCTTTCTGTGGACCAGGTGGAATACTTGTTGAAGCCCTAAACATAAATTGCAAGGCAATAGGGATTGACCTAAACCCTCAAATTGTGGAATTAGCCAAAATAAACCTACTTTTCACAGGTAAAACAGATTTTGAGGTGAAGGTAGGTGATGCCTGTTCATTAAATGAAAAAGTTGATGCTATAGTAACAGATCCTCCTTATTCCATTTCAACAAGTTCTTATGGTAGATCCCTTATTGAGCTGTTGAAAAAATTTATCCCATCTGCCTTTAAGTCCTTGAAAAAAGGAAAATATATGTGTATCTCCTACCCTAACAGAATAAATATTCACAAATATGCTGAAGAGATAGGGTTTAAACTTGTTGCTTCTTTTAATGTTTACCTACATCGTCACCTTATACGCAAAGTGGACCTTTACTTTAAACCCTAATAATACTATTTTCTTTTAGAATTAACTTACCTGAGAGAATGATAGAAAATGGATGTGTACTTTCTAGGAACAGGCGCTTCAGCCTCTTTAGGGAACAGGAACCCCTTCTGCGTAGTGATTAAGCGAAAAAAGGAACTAATTATGCTTGATCCGGCTGAAGGGGCACAATTCCTTCTAGCTAAATCTAAATTAGGTTTCTGTAAACCAATGAAAATAATTGTTTCTCATGTACACGGGGACCACATACTCGGCTTACCAGGATTACTTCAATCAATGAAAATGTTTAGACGCAAAACTCAGCTAGAACTGTTTGGACCTAAGAAATTAAGAAGTTTCCTGCTTTTTCATGCAAATTTTTTCAAGCTTAATCCAAACTTTGAAGTAACCTTTCTTCCTATTTCCGACGGAAGCATTTACTCTTATGATGAATACTTCTTGAACTTTTTTGGAGTGAAGCACTCTATTGACTGTCTAGGGGTTGCTCTTTTAGAGAAAAATAGAAGAGGGAAGTTCAATGGGGAAAAAGCTCAAAAACTCAGTATTCCAAACAATTTAAGGCCTCTTTTAATCAAAGGTGAAACAATTACTTGGGGAGGGCGGATAATTAAGCCCTCTGACATAATAGGTCCTCCTAGGAAAGGAAGAAAAATAGTTTATATACCAGATACCGTGTTTTTTGAGGAATTAATTTCAATTGCACAGGGTTCAGATTTAGTAATCTACAACGCCCCTTTCTCAGCGAAGGATTTACAGCATGCAGAAGAGAAATCGCATTCTACAATCCAAGACGTGGTAAAGTTAGCGGAAGAAACAAGTACTAAGTTAGTTGTTGCTACCCACATAAGTAACCGATATGCGACCCAAGAAGAATATATGAAAGGTTTAGATTCATTGCCTAAAAAGGTGATAATCGCTGAAGATTTTTTGAAGGTTCACATACCTTACCCGGAAAAGGGGGAACCGGAAATTTTCCTTCCCAATAAAAAAGTTAAGCTTTAGTTTCAGGTGCCAACCAGTCAATTATTTCTTCTATTTTTTGATTTTGAGATTTTATTTGCAAAAACACAGGACCTAAAGGGGATTCCTTTTCTGTTTCACAAACTGTTATCACACCAACATAGGCTGACTGTTTGTTAAGCATGATAACTGTTTCATTTCCACCTCTATTACGGCGAAGTAACTTTCGGAAGGAATCAACTATTTTTTTCTGTCTTATCTTGTAAAAAATTGTTTCAAGACTTTCTTCACCATATCCCTCTATTTCCAGTACATCTACATCTCCCTTTCTGAAACAACGAATTTTTCCTTTCGAGACTATATTTTTTAGAGCTTTCTCTACTTTCTCTCGGCTTTCAGTTGGATTAACTCGCGTGTATGCCCTTACAAGCAAGGCTTTTCATCTTTTCAATAAATCTCTTTTAAAGAAATTTTTTAATCTGTTACAAACTTAAATTTTCCACGTTGTTCTTTATTTTTAAATTTAATAAAACTTTATAGGAAGGTGGCGAAAGCTTGGTTCGTTGTTTTATTTCAATTGATGTTACTGATAAAGAAGTGAGAAATAAAATAATGACTGTTCAAAATAAATTAGCTTCTTTAAACATTCCTATAAAATTGGTAGAGCCTCAGAATTTGCATATCACCCTAATTTTTTTAGGAGAAAAAAACAATGAAGAAATAAAGTTAATAAAGGAACGGATGAAGCCTCTCTCAGATATAAAGTCATTCATTGTAAAGTTAAGTGGTGTAGGGGCATTTCCAAACATGAAAAAACCCAGAGTAATCTGGGTGGGAGTTTCTGAAAATAACGAAAAAATAAGGGAGGTCTACAACGCCTTACTTTCTTCGTTTGGGAAAGACATAAATTATGACTTGGGAAAAGAGTTTACTTCCCATATAACATTGGGTAGAGTTAAACGTTTCGTTAAGGAGAAAAGCTTAGTTAGTGCGCTTTTAACCCTCAAAAACATGGATTTCGGTCCGTTAGAGGTTAATGAAATTAAGTTAAAGAAATCTGTACTTACGCCAAAGGGTCCTGTTTATGAAACCTTATTTTCAGTCAAATTGGCTAGTTGAAGAGGCATTTTCCAGTAATAAAAGAAAACTCATTGAAGACATCCTTAAAAATGTTTTGAATAGGGTAGAGCCTTCTAAAAAAGAAATAGAATATGTTAAGATGTTCACGAGCAAGTTACTCTGCAAAATAAAAGAAATTTGTAAAGAAAGAAATATTCCTGCAAAACCAGAGTTAGTGGGTTCAACTGCAAGAAATACTTGGCTAAAAGGTGACAAAGACATAGATATTTTCTTGTCTTTCCCCTTATCATTCAGTAAAGAAGAATTAGAGAATGAAACAGTGAAAATAGCTAAAGAAATAACACAAAACTTAATTATAAAGTATGCGGAGCACCCTTATGCCCGGTTAATTATTAACTCTTACGAAATTGATCTAGTGCCTTGTTTTCAAATAAAAAGTTTAGAAGAGAAAAAATCTTCTGTTGATAGAACAATTTTCCACAATAGGTACTTGAAAGGGAAAATTACAGAGGAAAAAGCTGCTGAAGTAAGGATTCTGAAACAGTTTATGAAGGGGATAGCGGTTTATGGGGCTGACGCAAAAACTGAAGGTTTCTCTGGTTATCTTTGTGAGCTTCTCATTTTACACTATGGCAATTTCTTAAAACTTCTTCAAGAATCTATAAAGTGGTCTCAACGAGAAATAATAAACATTGAAAGATTTCCTTTAACTGAAAAATTAATTGCTAGTTTTCCTGGCTCTTTGATCGTTATAGACCCTGTTGATAAGGAAAGAAATGTAGCTGCAGCTGTTTCAGATAAAAATTTGAGTAAATTCATAATTTCTGCAATTAATTTCTTAAAAAAACCTAGTTTATCCTTCTTTTTCCCTGGTAAAACTCAAATTTTATCTTTAAATGAAATTAACAGGAAAGTATTGAGACGAGGTTCTTATTGGCTATTTATAGATTTCAGTTTAGAAAAAGAAGAGTCTCCAGATATTATCTGGCCTCAGCTTAAAAAAACGACAAAGAAATTAGCTATGCTTATGAGCCAAGAAGGGGTAGAAATAATTGGGAAGTATTACTGGACTAATGAGCAAACCAAATGTTGCATAATCTTTGAAACAGTTACAAAGAGGTTGTTACCTATCAAAAAACATTATGGTCCACCGGTTCTTCAAAAGAGCAAAGAAAATGTTATAAGTTTCCTAAAAAAGTATGAAAACAACAAATTGGTTCTGAAAGGTCCCTATTTGGAGGGACAGCGTTTAGTAGTTGACTTAAAAAGAGAGGAAACTTCAGTTAAAGAGATATTGTCCCAAATTATAAAGAAGAAGTTAAACAGAAAATCCATGGTTGAGAAAAACTTAGTCTCTTCTTTCAAAATTTTGGGGAGTGAGCAGATCGAGGGGGTATATAAGAAAGGCCTCAGCCTTTTCCTTTCGGGAGTTTTAACCGAAAAAGTTTGGGTTTAAAGTTTCTTTTCTCCAAAGAGTTATACTCAAAAAATACTTATTCCCTTCTTTACGTCTCTACATTTTAAAAGCTGGGAATGGTGGGGCCGCCGGGATTTGAACCCGGGACCACCTGCGTTCCGGCTAATTTCCCCAGGCAGGCATCCTACCTTGCCTGAAAAGCCCATATCTAGGCTTCCCTCTGGCTGGACTACGGCCCCTTCTCTTTATATTATGTTAATCAGCATAATTTAAATTTTTTTGTTTTGTTTTATTCCCTTTCTCTTATTCGCGAATTTTTGAAATATTTTCCTAAAATTATTTGATTTTTTCTTCCTTTTTCGCAAAATTTTTGCTAGGGTTTCCCTTATGTCACTTAATGGCAGTAACTTTTTTGATTTGTTTCGTGGTTTGTGGTCAATGGAGCATTAAGAAAAAGGGAAGATTTAAATATAAATTTGTATAAGTTTTTTCGTTAGGTGAGTTTTGTATGGCTGAATTACCATTAGCTCCTTTGGATAAAATTATGAGGAAAGCCGGTGCGGTCAGAGTAAGTGAGAATGCAAGGTTAGTGTTAAGGGACGTGGTTGAAAATTACGCCGAAAAACTCAGCCGGAGAGCTGCAGACTTCGCTAAACATGCAGGTAGGAAAACAGTTCTCGAAGAAGACGTTAAATTGGCTGTTAGAGGCGTTTAAAAAGAATAGCATCAGCTTCTCCCAACCCCTCCCCTCTTTTTTTGTTTAACGAGTTGTTTATTGCCTGAATTGTCCTTTCAATTACTTTCTCTGCTAAACCTGTGTAAGTTTCAGGGTTCAAAAGTTCATCTATTTCTTTCCTGGTTAATTTCTTCTTTATTTCTTTGTCTTGGAGAAGAGTAATTCTGAATTCTTTGTTTTCATTTACCGATTTGAGTGCTATTTTTCGCAACGTTTGGTGGGCCTCCTGTCTACCCATCCCCTTTTTGGTTAATGCCATCATTATTCTTTCCGACATCACTAACCCTTTTGTTAAGTGAAGATTTTCCTTTATTTTTTCTTTGTTAACCTTGATTTTCTCTATTATTTCAATCATCTCAGTCAACATCTCGTCTAGCAAAATAAATGACTCAGGCACTGTAAATCTTTCATTTGCTGAGTTGGTTAGGTCTCTTTCATGCCACGTGACAATATTTTCTAGACTTGGGTAAACCATTGATCTTAAAAGTCGGGATAAACTTGTTATTCTCTCTGATTTCGTAGGGTTTCTTTTCTGAGGCATTGTGCTGGAACCTATCTGCTGTTTATTGAATGGCTCAGAGACTTCACTTATCTCTGTCCTTTGTAAGTTCCTTATCTCTGTTGCTAACTTATCTAAAGAAGTACCTATTAATGCAAGCAGAAAAATTAGTTCAGCATGTCTATCTCTCTGTATTATTTGTGTCGTAATTAAGGGTTCACCCAGCCCCAATTTCTCTAACGTTCTCTTTTGTATCAAGATGCCCTTTTTACCCAAAGCTGCAAACGTACCTGTTGCACCGGAGATTTTCCCAACTAAAATTCGAGATTTTATTTCTTGTAATCTTTCATAATGTCTATGAAACTCTGAAGCGAACAGGGCAAATTTAAAACCGAGAGTTATAGGTATTGCATGCTGTCCATGGGTTCTTCCGATCATAGGTAAACTTTTATACTTTAAAGCTTTCTCCACTAGTTTAAGAATCAATTTCTCTAGCTTGCCTTCAATTATTTTTAATGCATCCTTTATTTGGATTGCTAGTGCAGTATCTAAAGCATCACTACTTGTTAAACCTAAATGCACGTATCCCCCATATTTCCCACATTGTTCCGCTAACGCAAGAACCATCGCCATTGTTTCATGGTGTATTTCTTTTTCTATCTCCTTTATCCTCTCTATTTTTACATATTTTAAGGAAGCCTTCTTCTCTATCTCTTGTGCTGCTTCCTTAGGTATGATTCCTATTTCAGCATGTGTTTTGGCTATGGTGGCTTCAACTTTTAGCAGCCTTTCTATACGTCCCTCTTCAGTAAAAATTTTCTTTAAGGGTTCTCTTCCATATCTTCCGGTGTCAATTGGGCAAACAGACATATGCTACCACCAACTCACCCTTACCTTCCACTATTCCTCATTTAGTTGTTCTTTAATACTTTTTGCTAAGGCTTCGCCTATAGCTGGAAGTTTAGCAAGTTCATTTATAGACGCCTTACTCAAATCTTCTAAACGTTTGTATCCCTTATTGTAGAGGACTCTGGCTCTTACCCTTCCAATACCCTTTATGGTAGTTAATTCAATTAGTTCCTTCTTCACTCCATATTTTATTCTTTGCCTTAGTTCTTCAATTAAAGGAATGTAATTCTCATGTTTAAACGTTTTGGCTAATTCCTGCATGGAGTAGAGGAGCCAATCAGCACTTTCATTTACTCTTCTTATGTCTCCTGGGCCAACTCCGTACTTAAAGTTTAAAGTGTCTTCATTTTCTTCATTTATCCATTTCTCAAGCATATTTGCAGTCCATATTGCTTGCAGCCAGTCTTGATCGAGCAAGTAATAGGTTGAAGTATAATAAACTTCTAGGGGTAGTTCTTCCTCTCTTTCTTTAAGTAAGTTGTTCATTTCGTGATAGAATGCCTTACGGTAACTTAGTGTTTCCATGTCTGGAGTGAGGCAGATCAGTGTTAGTAATGAAAGAGGAGTGACTTTCTTCTTTTCTAGTTTTTCCATTCCTTTAAGTAAAATTATTGCTGTAAGAGGATCTAAATAAAGTAAAGAAACCCTTTTTCCTAACTTTGTAGCATGAAGCAAGTCCCCTGTTTTCTTTATAAATCCGTTAAGTAACAAGAAATCTAATGTTTCTTTAATCTTTCTCTCTATTTTCTTTTTCTCTTTAGTTTGGCTGTAATAAAAAGTCAACTTAAATATGTCCCTCATATCTTCAGGAGTGAATGCCAAATTAGAAGTTATTAGTGACAGAATCTGCGCTCTTAGGGCAGGTGAATCAACCAGTTTCGATTTTATTTTTTCTGGTTTCGAGTTCACGTACTTTTTTAAGTACTTTTCCTTTCTTTCTTCAGTGTTTGCTATAAGAACCGCCTCCCCTATTTCATCATACTTTGGTCTACCTGCCCGTCCACAATTATGCAATACAATTCTTTCCGCAAAAAAGGTTTCCTTTTCTGTTTTCAAATTGAAGACAGTGATCGGGCTATCTAAGTTTATTCTTTTTACCTTTTTCACTTTTATCTTTCTCATTAGCCCTTTATCTAACGTAAATACAACATCGCCTCTCCGTATTCTTTTTGCAAGTAACCATCCGTACCTTCCGTTTTTAACTGCCAGCAATGGATGGTTAGGTGTCAGTTCTAGGTTTAAGCCAGTAGTTAAAAAGAGTTTAACCAAAAAATTAGTTTTCCTTTCAAAAAAGGATAATATCTTGCTCAAGGTTACTTTACCGGTTTCAAGATCTAAACTGACAACTTTTTTTGGAGTTCTCTTTTCAACTATCTCCCCTATCTCTATCTCCCCTTCTTCTGTTAAGATCAGCGTGTCATACGGCAGACACATTTGTTTGTACTCCATTACAGAAATAGGTTGACTTCCTTTTCCCTTTGAAAATCTATGAATTTGCCCTATTATTACCCTCCTAGCTGGGAGGTTAACTCCTGCAGCTAAGGTGGGGGTTGCACAAATAACTTTTAGAAAATTACTTCTGAATGCTTCCTCTACTATTGCACGATGAATATGCCTTAAACCTGCGTGATGATATGCAACTCCACTCATTATTAGGTTAGCTAGTTTTTTCGAAAGTTTAGTTTGTTCTCCTTCTGAAATAATCCTTCTAGCTGTTTTTTTAAGTTCCTTTTTCTCTTCTTCAGTAAGAGTGTTGGAAATAGCGTTCTTTACTTTTTCTGCGGTGTTTTCTGCGTTTTTTCTGGTGTTTAAAAAAACAAGTACCTGCCCTTTCTCCTTTAATGTATCTAGACAGAGGTCTGTGTATTTCTCCCCCTTAATTTTCCTTACGTTTTTTGTTCCATTGCTCCAATAGATTTTGTAATCATAAAATACTCCCTCCCTGAGTTCTACGGGTCTCCAGTTGCTGCTTATATATGTTCCATTAATCCATTCCGCTAGTTCTTTCACATTTTTAATTGTTGCACTTAAGCACAAAATTTGTGGGTTTTCTATTTTCTTCCTTAGTTTAGCGATTAAGAGTTCGATTATTGGGCCACGTTTCAAACTGTCAATAAGGTGCACTTCATCCACTACAACTACCTTTACGTCTTGTAACCACTTTGGGTTGTGTCTAATGATTGAGTCAATTTTTTCATTCGTGGAAATAATTATGTTATATCCTTTCAACCAGTCGGGTGAAAGATCGAAGTCACCGGTGGAAATAGCCGTCCTTAACCCTAATTCATCAAATAATTCTTTGAATTCACTGTATTTTTCCGATGCTATACTCCGTAGAGGTGCTAAATAAATAGCTTTATCACTGTGTTTATTTAACTTGGTTATTATCGCAGCTAATGCTATAAATGTTTTTCCACTAGCTGTAGGTGTAGCTATGACGAAATTTTTACCCTTTAGAATTCCCTTCTTTATAGCTCTTATTTGAGGCGGGAAAAGGGCCCTTATGCCTAATTTCGCAGCTGCTTGTGCAACTTTTTCCGGGAGATTAGGTTCCTTTATCTTTACACACCTTAGGATCCGAGAGGTATCACATATCCCTCTTTTGGAAAGAGTACTCTTCCCTCCTTCTTTAGTCTGGCAAGATCTTCCCTTATTAATGTCTCCTGTATTCCATGTTTCTCTTTAAAAGTATCTATAACGGTTGATATTTCAACAGGCCTTTTTCCATTGTCTTCATAAAGTTCCTTTATTAAAGATTCAAGGGCTAATATTCTTTTTCTTTTTGAGAAGGACACTCCTGTGATTACTCTATCTATATCGTATGCACCCTCTTTCCTTTCGTAGCCTATTTGGTTAAGGAACTCTTCCATTAAATTGATTGCGAATTCAGCATCTGTTTCTTTTACTTGTTTTCTAAGTTCCATTTTCGCCCTTGCTTCACTCATTCTAATTACTGCCTCTAATTGCCTAGGCGTTATCGCAATCACTTGTTTTTCTTCGCTTTCCTTCCTTAATTTTAAATAAAACTGTTTTATTCTTCCTAAAGCTTGCCTTGTCAAACGGGGCTTTATGTTTTTTCTTGCGTAAAGGATATACTTTTTCAGGAGAACAGGCTCTATCAAGTCTTGATTATTTTCCCCTCTGCCAGCGTGAAGTTTAAGGATGAATTCGGCTACATTTTTATCCTTTGGAGCCTCAGGCGCATCTTTAATTAGAAATATCAAATCAAATCTTGACAGTATCGTAACTGGCAAATTTATGTTCTCAGCTGGGCTTCTATCTTCATCATACCTGCCCCAAGCAGGATTGGCTGCCGCTAATATTGATGTTCTAGCGTTTAAAGTCGCAACTATGCCTGCCTTTGCTATCGAAATAGTTTGTTGTTCCATAGCCTCATGAATTGCAACTCTGTCATTGTTGCTCATTTTATCAAACTCATCTATACATGCAACTCCTTTATCAGCTAAAACTAAAGCCCCTGCTTCCAGACTCCAATTCCCTGTCAATGAATCCTTAACTACAGCTGCCGTTAACCCTGCAGCTGTAGATCCTTTACCCGTAGTGTATAATCCTCTTGGTGCTACTCTCGCTACATTTTTTAATATTTGGCTTTTGCCAGTTCCAGGATCACCTACTAACAATATGTTTAGATCCCCTCTTATTTTTCCTCCTCCTTCTAAATGTTTTGGGTTTCCACCAAAAAGCAGTAAAGTTATTGCTTTTTTAACTTCGCTTAAGCCATATATCGAAGGAGAAATGGAGTTTACTATTCTTTCTGCTATATTTGGGTCTTTTGCTAAAGATTTTATCTTTTCAATGTCTTCTTCACTTAATTCCTCAGTCTCTACTTCTTCACCTAATGCTTTTACATAGTTTCCCTCTAAATAAATGGAATAATTTAGCTTACTTACTTCCCCTTTGCGGATTAACCTTATAGGTTTTAGTATACCTACAAGTTGCACATGGTCCCCCGGCCTAACTTTATCAGCTAAATCTTCCTTTAGAATACATAATATTGATCGAGGTAACCTACCTGGAGGAAGGTTTTCATGGTCCTCCTGCAGCCTTATACTTTGCCAGTCCATGAAAGTACAGTTTTCCAGCTGTAGCTTGTGTAGGCCTTTTCTTCCACAATTTGGGCAAATTAAAACACTTTTTTGGAAACTTGGGTTATCTTCATCTATTGGAACCTCAAAAATAGAGGAGCAACTCCTACATTCATATGTTGCTGTTATCATCTGGGCTTGAATTGCTGAGGCCTGCGTTACCACTCCCTCTATTTCCACTAGTTTCCCTATCTGACTTGCACGTAGATCTCTTATAGCTGATTTATAGGGTAAATTATGAAACCTCACGTAAAATCTTTTCTTATATCTAGCATATTCAGGGTCTATTTGGGAGATTGTTCTTTTAAGTGCTTCAGATGCTGACTTAATTATTTTTTCTGGTTTCTCTAATAAAGTATTCGCTATTTCTGGGTTGTACATTAAAACATCGCTGTAATTAACGTTTATCGAAATTCCTCCTGTTTCAGGTAAACCTTTAAGTTGTTCATAATATCCTTTTCTGCCTCCACTTTGAAAGCTAAGCAGAAAATCTTGGAATGTCTTGATTAAAGTTTCTTGTGATATTTTTAGCTGTTGCAATTCCATACCTCTCCCTAAGTTACTTAAACTATTAATGATTTAACCCAATCATTTACTAATTTCCTTACCCAATCATACAGCAGTTCTTCCTCAGCTGTCATCTTTTCCCTTTCTTTTCTTTTTTCTAAGTTCTTAGCCGCCATCTTAAGTATCTTCTGTAACCTAAGCGTTATTAAGTTTTCTAGTCGGTTCAGGAAGTCATTTGCTGCTTTATCCTTACTCTTTTTTAATTGTTCCAATGTATGTAGGCAGTTAAGGTAAAAATCTTTTGGTAATTCATACAACGAAAACGTATTCAGTTGCTCAAGTGAAAGAATCCTCATTAAGGTTTCATTATTTATTTTCTCATATATGGGTTCTGCAAGGTTTTCCCTTATCAAGAATTCAGCTTGCCAAACCGGTACATTAATAATTTCATCTTTTTTAATTTCTTCCTTGTTTCCTTCCTCATTCAGTAGGTAGAAGCCCCTTTTTGATTTTACTCGGGCATCATTTAAGAGATTATATTGATTCTTTATTCTTTTCTTAGTTTTTGTTTCCAACTCCCACTCTTCTCCTTCCATATCCCTCTTGCTTTTTCTTCTGTTTTCTCTGTTTTCTGCCGTGAAAAGTTTTCTTCTCTTAAGAAGAAAACTTTTTTGTTATAGCTGAGCATTTATTTTTTATAAGGGGCATTAAATAAATATAGTAGTTCATTGTTTTTGAAAGGTATTTTAAATTTTTGGTTCAGGGTTTAGAGGTTGTTTTGATGAGCGCTAATGGCATCTGGACCGAGAAATATAGGCCTCAGACTTTAAAAGAAATTACTGACCAAGAGGAGACAGTTGAAAGGTTAAAAAGGTTCGTAGCTACTAAATCAATTCCTCATATGTTATTTGCAGGTCCTCCAGGAACCGGAAAAACTACTGCTGCGATTTGTTTAGCTAAAGAATTGTTCGGTCCAGGGAGTTTTAGATCCAACTTTATTGAGTTGAATGCATCAGATGAAAGGGGTATAGAGACAATTAGAACCAGAGTTAAGGATTTTGCAAGAACATCTCCAATAGGAGAGTTCCCCTATAAAATAATTTGTCTAGATGAAGCTGATAATTTAACCAGCGATGCTCAACAGGCATTAAGGCGAACAATGGAGATTTTTTCACACAATTGCAGATTCATATTAATTTGTAATTACTCTTCTAAAATAATTGAACCTATACAGTCACGATGTGCTATTTTCAGGTTTCAAAGAATCAGTGAAGAGAAGATTAAAGAAAGACTCCTCTATATTGCTGAGAAGGAGAAGGTTTCGATTTCTGGAAAGGGGCTTGATGCAATAGTTTACATCACTGAAGGCGACCTAAGGAGGGCAATAAATTTATTACAAACCTCTGCAGCTCTTAATGAAGAGATTACTGAAGAAATAGTCTTTAAGGTAGCTGGCAGGGCTCACCCTGCTGAAATAAGGAAAATGTTGACTCTCTCTTTAGAAGGTAAATTCAAGGAGGCACGTGATACCCTTTACAATTTGATGACAAGGTATGGAGTTTCTGCTTCTGACATTTTGCAACAAGTTCATAGAGAAATTCTTAACATGGATATAGAAGAAGAAAGAAAGACGGCCTTACTAGACTACGTAGGTGAAGTTGACTTTAGGTTAAGTGAAGGAGCACATCCAGATGTCCAGCTAAGTGCTCTTCTAGCTAAATTTTCCCTTTTCGGTGCTGTGTGATCAGGAATGTCCACTCTTTTCATTGAAAAATACAAACCCAAAAGTTTATCTGAGTACTTGGATCAAAAAGAAGCTACTGAAAAATTCAATACTTGGCTTAAAAAATTTATTAAAGGAGAAACTAGTAAGCCTGCATTGCTTTTCGGGCCTTCAGGTTCAGGTAAAACGCTTCTAGTTGAGTTAGAGGCCAAAGAACTAGGTTTTGAGCTAGTAAAAATCGACCCCGTATCCATTTCCTCTTTTGAGGAGCTTTGTAGAGCACTGAGCTCCACTTTGACGTCAACTAGTTTATTTGGTTCCCAGGGAAAAATAATATTAATTGATGAAGTAGAAGGGTTAAGAAGCCTTTTTCCAAGATTCATTTCCTTCCTTATCCATGTCATTGAGAAATCTAAATATCCAATAGTGTTGATTGCAAATAACGCTTACGCTTTGGGACTTAGGGATATCCGTTTGAAAAGTGAAACCATTAAATTTCGAAGAATACCTAAACCCACTATCCTCCATTACTTAAAAAGGGTAGTTCAGTTAGAAGGGGGTCATGTAGATAATAAAATTCTTAATGCAATAGCGGAGAATGCAAAAGGTGATGTAAGGGCTGCTTTAAACGATTTACAAAGTATTCTCCTCTATAAAACGCAAATTCATGCACGTGACATTAAAATAGATGTTTTTGCCGCAATTAATAAATTATTAAGGGCTAAAAGTTTCGAAGAAGGTCTAAGGGTGTTTGAAGAATTGGAAATAGACTACCCTCTTCTCTTTCAATGGGTTGCTGAAAACCTCCCTCTCATCTATAATGAACCTCGTGGTTTAGTCATGGCTTATGAGAAACTCTCAAAAGCCGACATTTTTCTTGGAAGAATAAAGAAGGAAGGAAACTGGTCTCTTCTAAAGTATTTTTTTGATTTAATGTTTGGTACGGTGGCTTTTGTTTCAGTAGGAAAAAGGAAAAAATTCATCCCCTTTAAATTCCCCACCTACTTGAAGAAGATCAGTTCTTCTAGGAAAGATAGGGGTGAAGAAAAAGAATTAGTGGCTAAGATTTCAAGCAAATGTCATGTTTCAAGCAAAAAAGTAATTTCTGAGTATTTGCCTTTCATTAAATTGCTTGTTCAGAAACAGAGTAAATATAGGAAAGAAGTCATAAATTACCTTTCACTAGGTAGAGATGAAGTTAAAAAGTTAATACATCTTTCATAGCCTTTTTTGCCATTCTGAAATAAATTTAGCTAATAATTTAGCTCTTGGGTTTGATTTATTTATTTTGCAAGTTCTAATTCTTCCTATTTTTTCTGTAGAGATTATTCCTTTCTCTGACAGAACTTTAATGTTTGAAGAAACTATTTTGTGATTTAAACATGTTTTTCTAGTTAACTGGGTAATGTTCATCTCTCCCTCTGAAATAAGCAATTTAATAATTCGTACTCGGGCCTTTGTTGAGAATACCTCCTCTAAACTAATTTTTTGTGGGAGAGTAGGCACTAGAAAACACCTCTCCGTAGATTTTAGCAAAGTTGCCCCTTTATTACTCCCTCCAAACTGTTTAGTTCTTCATGGGTAACCCTTATCTTTAAGGTTCCTCTTTCACCTTCACTTAACCTATTAACTTCTATTAACCCTGCGTGCTGTAAATCCTTTATGAATTGCCAAACCCTAGTATAGGACCTAGGTTCTTCACCATATTTTCTACAAATGCCCCTGTACCTCTCCACTATCCTTTTAATCCTTGCATATTTCCTCTCTCCACTCAGATTTTCTTTTATGATCGCTAACAAAACCATCTTTTCATGTCTCGGCAAGTTATTTATCTCCTCATATTGTCTAGGTTCCATAATAGATAAATTAACTTTGTGGACATGAGAGGGAAGTATTTCTTTTGAATCCTCCATTTCAGCTTCTTTACCAGCTTTCCACAAGAGCTCTATGGCATATCGAGCATCTCCTTTTGAAGAAGCAATTTCTGCTATTAAATCTATTACTTCCTCCTTTATCACTCCCTTTCTTAAAGCTTCCTCAGTTCTTAGAGTTAGTATATCTTTTAACTCATTCTTATTGTATTTTGGTAAATGAATTTTAGTTGGTGCAAGTGAACTTCTTGTACTTTGATCTAGAAGAAAGGCATCTCTACCTTGTTTAGAGGTAAAAATAAATGAGAATAAAGGCCTCTGATTAAATTCTTCCTCTGTTAGCCGTGCAAGGCTGTAAATAATGTCGGATCCTTCCTTTTTCAAAAGATAACCTGCCTCATCCAAAACTAAAAGGATATATCTTTTCTTCTTGAACAGAATTTTTTTAAGTATTGAGGCTAATTCTTGAAAAGAAAGTCCTCTAGAAGGCACTGTCACGTTTAAATTATCCAAGATGGATAAAATCACATTAGAGCCTGTTCTTTTCTGTTTACAATTTATGTGAATATACTTTAAAAGAAATGATTTCTGTTTACTGATTTTCTCAAAGAGAAATCCAAACTTCTTAGAAACAGCGGTTTTACCTGTTCCTACAGCCCCATGTATCCAGGCACTAGCTGAAAAATTTCCAGTAGAGGAAATAATTGGCCAAAATAAATAGGTTAGTTTTTTCATTGTATCCTCTCGGTGAGGAAGATCTTTAGGGACATACTCTAAGTAAAGTTTTGTTTCATCCCTGAAAATGGGTGAATGCCACCCCTTTAAAGTTAAAAAATTGCTTCCCATGTCTCAACCCCCTCCTTGAAATTTCTTCATTTTATCAACTTTTTATATTGTGGGGTTGTTTTTTTGGGGGAGGGGGGGTAAATAATTGTTCTAAGTTCTTTGCTGGTTATTTCTCTAACTCTAATCGTTCAAAAGAAATAAATACTACAAAACTTCAGGTTCATATTCATGGATAAAATTAAGAAAGTGTTAGGAAGTTACCGAAAAGTTCAACTTATTCGTTTCCTCGCTAAAAATCCTTCACTACTTTACACCAAGTACCAAATTAGAAAAAGTTTAGGTATTGACTCAAAAACTTTAGGAAAGTACTTGAAAGACCTTGAGGAGGTGAAATGGCTCAAAACTTTCCCTTACCGTCCCCGTAAGTACTGTTTAAATCTTAAAAGAGGCGAGGTTTCTCTTTTCGTTAAATTTTTGCAAGAAATGGAGAGGGACAACGGCTGAATGGAAACATTAAACTCTCTTTTTCTTCCAAGCAATGAGGAAAGTAATTGATACTACCACCATCCCGAGCATGACATAAATTAGTAAATTTAAAAGTCTCTCTGGCGAGTAACCAAATAAGAGTATAGGTAGGGAATTCAATAATACCGGGTACAATGTTACAGTTGTAACTATAAGAGTTACTCTATCCCAGACAACTTTCGACCCCTTTATTAAAGCCTCTACAACTCCACCGGAGAACCAAACAACAAAACCTAAAATAATTAACCATAAATAAGTGGATGAGGTTTCAATTAAGAGGGTGGAAAGTGACAGGTTTGTTTTTGTAAATATAGATTGGTAAATCGCGAAAAGAACTGAAAAAATTATTATTAACCCTGAAACCATTGTGAAGAACTCGATTCTTCCGGTTAACATTTTCTTTACTGCAGTATCTAGCTTAAAACCTTTAATAGCTAATGTACTACCAACTAAAAGCAGGAACATTGATGAGAGATATTGCAATTGATTCAAGAGATAAAGAATAGCTGCAGCAATGAAAAAAATCCCTGGAATGCCTAAAACAATCCTAGCATATCTTTTTATATAATTCATTAATATAATAACTGTAGTTTCTATTTCTTGACTTTGTTGAACAATTACTCTCTGCATAGAGTATATAGGTATCTTGGATTGAACGATTGGTAAAATAAACTCATCATCAGCTCCATCTGTCACTACAATAGCTCTTTCTGCATTGTAACCCAATAAAACTTTATTTAATTGTTCATTAATAATTTTATCGGCTACCAACCCCTTCTTTTCATGTCCGGTAATTGTAGCTACTTCTACATCTTCACCTTCCTTTTTTAAGTTGTCATACACTTTCACTGCAGCAAATATGGCATTAGCATCAGATTCAGCTGGATCCTGCAACAAAAGATCTGTAGCTACCTTTATATTTGCATCTCTTCCAATTATTGGCCCTGACTTACCTGTTTTTTTGCCTACGTCATTATCTCTATCTATACAAATAATTAAGGTTTTCGTTTTCATAAATATCCTTCTTTAACCAATAGAAAAAACTCTTCCATTGATATCTTTTCTTTATTGTTTAATTTTTCAAGTGCTTCCTTTAACTTCTTTTTTCTCATGTCCTCCACTGTTTTTTGCTCTTTTTCTTTTATTTTTCTTTTCTCCTCCTGTATTTTCTCCCTTATTTCACGGATTTTGTTCCTAATCTTGTCCATTTCTTGTTGATAGTAATTAACTTTTTCTATATATGGTTGCATTTCCTTTTTTACTTTATCAATTTCCTCCTTTATTTCGTCGACCTTTTTAAAATATTTTTTCATTGTTTCATGGCACTTCTGAGCTAATTCTGCTTTTTCCAGCACCTCTCGATGGAACTTGTTATCCTCCAGTTTCAATTTTCCAACTTCCGCATAGTATTCAAATGCTTTTTGTTTCAATGCATTTGCTTCAAGTCTCATTTTATAAGTTTGTTGCAGTTTACTAAGCTGGTCAATTAATTTCTTTTCTTGTTCTTGAGTCAAGGGATTTGTTTGGATTAACCATTCTATCTTATCTATTTTTGACCTCAATACTCTCCCCGGGGTTTTGATATTTTTTATACAATCCCTATACTGCTCTTTATGTTCTCTGGCTTTTTTTAATATTTCCTTTAACTTTTCCTTTACTTTCTCTCTTTTCTCTTTAGCCTTTTTTACGAGTTCGTTATAGGCATCCCTTTTTTCCTTCATTTCCAAAGCTTTCTTAAGCATTTCTTTATATTTTTCTTTCAATTCCTTTTCTTTCTTTCTTATTTCTTTCAATTCTTTAAGATGCTTTTCTCTTTCTTCTTTTTGTCCCAAAAGTTTGTCTTGTAAAATATCCAACTGTTTATAATATTCCTCTAGCATCCTGGTCCCCGTGTACTGCTTAACTGCTATAGGGCTGACTTGAGAAGAATAATATCTTTTACTTTCGAAACCAGATGGAAAGGTATTTTCGCTCTTCTCTTATCTTTAGTTATTACCTCCAGAGAGGAAATACGACCTTGGACTGTGTCAAAAATCAAGTGATCTACAACACCCACAAATGCTGCATTTAAAGTATATACTTCTTTATCATATAGGGTTGATGCTTTTATAGGTATTTCTTATCCCCCCCTTTTCTTTTATTTCAAAACTACGCGTGCATCCAATACTACAACTAAATTTTCATAAAGTGCAACAGGGTTTAAATCCATTTCTTTTATTAAAGGAATATTGAGCGCCATTTCTGAAACTTTAAACAGAAGGTCTTTTAATAAAGAAAAATCAATAGGTTTTTCTCCTCTGTACCCCTCTAAAATTTTGTATCCCTTAACTTCCTTTATCATTTCTTCTATATCCTCTGAAGTTACAGGTAAAACTCTGAAGGAAACGTCGCGATAGATTTCGACGAAAATACCCCCTAGCCCAAACATTAAAGTTGGCCCAAATTGTGGGTCATTTATTACCCCAACTATTGCCTCTCTTCCTTTAAGGTAATACTTTTGAACCGTCACTCCCCAGATTTCTTTTTCTGCAACTTTCAGTTTTGCATTTTCCATTATTCTCTTAAAAGCTTGGAGCACCTCTCCTTTGTTTCGGAGATTGACCTGTACGCCTTGAATATCTGATTTATGGATGATTTTTGGAGATAGTACCTTCAACACCACTGGATAACCTATCTCTTCAGCTATTTTTACTGCTTCTGATGCTGTTTTAGCTACTTTCGTTACTGAAACTGGGATGTTGTATGCTCTAAGCAGTTCCTTTGACTCATGTTCAGTTAAGTTCTTTCTTCCTGAATCTAGTACTTCCCTTATTATTTTTTCAGCTTGAGGTTTCATAGGTATCCTTTCATTTAAAGTTTATCCATATATTCCTCAGCGCGTGGAACCTCTGGTTTCAGTCCTTTCCTTTTCCTTATCTTAATTATCAAATCCCTTGTTAATTTTTCGGGAAGCAACTCCCAATGTGAGAATGTATTTTGCCAAAAAGCCTTGCCGCTTGATGCTTGCCTCATTACACTAGCGAAGCCTATGGTTTCAGCTACTGGGATAAAGCCGTGAATGACCGAAAGATGCCCTCTTTCCTCTATTTTCTCAACTCTCCCTCTCTTCGTGGTAAGAACCCCTATGATTTTACCAACCATGTCCGGAGGAACTGTAACTTGTATTTTGTAAATAGGTTCTAGTAAACATGGCTGAGCAGATAAAACTGCACCGTAAACTGATCTTCTAATGGCAGGCATTACTTGAGCAGGTCCCCTATGTACAGGATCTTCATGAATTTGAATGTCAACTAAGTTCACTTTCACCCCTCTCAAAGGTTCCCTACATAAAGGGCCCTCCTTCGTAGCCCATCTGAAAGCACTTATTATCATTTCTTTCACCTCTTCAAGGTACTGAACTCCTGAAGTTTTGTTTACAAAAATGTTTAAGTACTCGTCAATCACCCAAATGTTACGTGCATCCTCAGCTGACCAATTAGCCTTCTCTCTCAAAATTTTAGCTCTTTTTCTCCAAGCCATTTCATCAGTTACTTCTCCTGTCTCAAGCAGCTTAATTGTTTCTTGATTTAATGGCTCTGCAACTAGCCAAAATCTGTTGTGTTTATTTGGTGATTTCGCAAGTACTGGTTGATAAGATTTTCCTTTCACTGTCTCGCGGTACACAACCACGGGTGGCGACGTCACTATCTCGATTCCAGATTCCCTTATATTATTTATAACAATTTCCATGTGAAGCTCTCCCATTCCTGAAATCAAGGTTTCGCCTGTTTCTTCATTAATTGTGTAAACCAAGTTAGGGTCCTCAATTGACACTTTTCTTATGTGATCTATAAGTTTAGGTAAATCTGCAGGTCTTTTAGGTTCGATAGCTACAGTAACAACAGGCTCTGTTACATATTTTATTTTTTCAAATGGAGGGTAATCTGAGTACTGCGGTGTCACTATAGTTTCTCCAGCCCGTGCTGTTGGCAAGCCTAGCAATGCAACTATGTTTCCGGCTGGTATGGCGTCCACTATTTCACGATCTGCACCCATGTAAAGTGAAACTTGTTGAATTCTATGTTTACTTCTGGCCATTAACAGAAACACTTCATCCCCCCCTCTAACAGTGCCTGACAACACTCTGCCTGTAGCTATTACACCTGCATGTGGGTCTATGTTAATTTTATTGACAGCTATTGCCAAAGGTCCATCCTCGTCGCAATTAAGCATAGCTTGTCCAAGTTCACTATTTAAATCCCCCTTCCAAAGGCTTTCGATTCTGTACTTTTGGGCTTCAGCCGGATTCGGTAAATGTTTTATTACCATGTCAAGTATTGCTTCATGAAGAGGTAACTTCTCTTGAAGTTCACCTACTTTCTCTTCTTCGTAAGCCTTTATTATATCTGAAAACTTTATCCCCTTATTCTGGGTTATATCAAAAGTTAAGCCCCACTTATCAAGTGCTGAACCGAATGAAACATTGCCTTCCATAAAATTAATTTTCCACTTTTCCTTATATTCAGGTTCCGCATAAATATCTATTAAATTATTATAGCTCTTTATTATCCTTTCTATCTTCTTCTGGATTTCTTGGGGTTTAAGTTTAAGCTCCGTAATTAACCTATCAACCTTGTTTATGAAGAGGGTAGGTTTAACTCGCATCTCTAATGCTTGCCGCGTAACAGTTTCAGTTTGAACCATCACTTCCTCTACGGCATCAACAACACAAATAGCTCCGTCAATAACTCTAAGTGCTCTGGTTACATGTCCAGTAAAATCAACGTGTCCCGGTGTATCCACTAAGTTTATGACATATTTTTTCCCATTCACTTCATGCAAGAGGGAGATGTTAGCACTCTTTATTGTTATTCCTCTTTTTTGCTCAACTTCTAAGTAGTCTAATTTTCTAGCTACTCCAGCTATTCTGGGTGAGAGAATACCTGCAGCAGCTAATAAACTATCTGACATAGTGGTTTTTCCATGATCAATGTGGGCAATTATTCCTATGTTCCTTATTCTCTCCTTTTGCTGCATAAGTTCTCTTAGGGATTCAATCTCTATCCTTGGCATATAAGCACCTGCATATAATGTATTTTCGTAATTTTTTCTTTCAGTATCCTAAAAGTGCAGCCTCCTTTTAATTTAAATATTTGCATTAAGGGTCGCCGTTATTTACTCTTCTGGAAAAGTTTTTTCCTGTTTCCCAAGCAAATCAGGAAATTTAGAAATAAAGAAATTCCTTAAAGCATCCCTCACTAAATCACTTCTTGAATAATAAATTTTTTCGTTTACTAAAGCGTCTATGGCTTTCACATATTTTAAAGGCATGGAAACTGATATTACAACTGCATTGCTTCTCTTTCTAAAATTCGGTTTCATTATAAATTTTCACCTGAAGTTTCACTTGGAAATGAGAATTTTATTTTTAAAGATTCTTTTCTTTAACTTTTCCTTTCTTTGTTCGTTTTTCAAGTTAAAGGAAAGACTTTAATTTTTAAAAATCTTAAACTTAAGTAAAGAGTAATTTACTCCTTCCCTCCTTTTAAAAAATTGGAACTCCTTTTTAAATCTTAAAGGGTTTAAGAAGATGTTTTCAAACCTGTAAACCCTCACTCTAAATATTAAAAAGAGATTCGAGGTTCAAAAAACTATGTCACTAGCTGATCTTAATTTAAAAGGGAACCCATTTGAAGAAATAAGTGAACTTTGGTTTCCTGATGTAGAATCGGTTTTTGTCAAGACTAGAGGGGATTATGTCTTAGATGAAATAGTAAACGAATCTGCCGCTATGGAAGGGTCAGGTTTAATCCTTTTAATTGGGGAGAAAGGATTCGGGAAAACCACCAGGTTAATGAGAATTAGGAACTTCTTCACTGTAAGGGAGGCCTTTTGTTCATTTAATAAAGCGGAACCTGGTGTAGTAAGTAACTTAATAAGGAAAGTATTAATTGAATCTATAAACGCTGAAAAAAGTTTTGTTTCCAGACTAAAGAGGAAATTAGGGTTTCCAATTTATGCAAAGGTTGAAGGGCTAAGTGACGGTAGCTTATCCCCTACAGACGCAGCTGAAATAGTAATCAATTCTTTTAAAACGAATTTCCCAGCTGCCATCCTCATAGATGACTTGCAAAACATATATTTCTCTTCAGCTGAGTGGAGGTTTTATTTAATAGAAATGTTAAGGCATTTAGTGAGCAGCATGCCTGAAGGAGTTTTATTTGTTTTAGCAGTTACCCCCCAAGCATATGAGCTGCTTGAGAGAGATTATTCAGCCTTTACTTCCAGAATTCACACATTTATGGAGGTAAATCCATTCAACGTTGATGAAGCACTGGCCTTTACGCAGAAAAGGTTAGCTAGACTTCGTATCCACCCTACAGGGGATGCATTGTTCCCTTTTAATGAGGAAATAATAGAGAGGGCAAACAATTTCTCGAAAGGGATACCTTTAGAACTGATGAGGGTTCTTAATTTATGTATAGAAATAGCTTTGAGGAAGAGGATAGTAAAAGTCACTGAAGAAATTTTTAACGCATTCCTTTACCTGGAAGAGCCTATAGAAGAATTGGGGGACTTGCCCTACACGCTTAAAAGGGAACTTAGACTCCTCTTTAACACTTTCCAAAATGAACAATTCACATTGGAACAAGCAGCAGTAGTTATGGGTATCCCTCTAGAGAAAGAATTTTTCCGAATAGAGGAACTGGCGGATATGGATATTATCCATAGAAAGGGAAGAATGTACAGAATAAACCCTGACATAGTTGAACAAATAAATAGAAGAAGAATTGAGGTGCTTGGTTAAATTGGAGGAAGAAGAGGAGAATATAAGTTCTGAAATCGAAAAAATAAAGGGAGTTGGCCCTGCTATCGCTAATAAACTTAGGGAAAGTGGTTTTTCCACTATTGAATCAATAGCTGTTGCCACAGCAGCTGAACTAGCTGCATCTGTGGAAATAGGTGAATCAACAGCGAGAAAAATAATAAAAGCTGCACAATCTCTTTTGAAAATACAATTTATGACTGCAAAAGAGCTTCTAGATAAAAGAAGGGTAATTTATAAGATAACCACTGGTTCCAGTAACTTAGACAACATTTTAGGAGGGGGTATAGAAACTAGGGGCATTACCGAATTCTTTGGAGAATATGCTACAGGCAAAACTCAGATTTGTCATCAACTTTCAGTCACTGTTCAACTACCGCAAGACAAGGGTGGCTTAAACGCTGGAGCAGTGTATATTGACACAGAAGGCACTTTTAGACCCGAAAGAATCGAACAAATGGCTCTCAGTCTAAACTTAGACCCAGAGAAGACCTTGTCCAATATAATATATGGCAGGGCCTACAGCACAGATCACCAGCTTTTCTTAGTTAAAAATCTGGATGAAGTCATAACCTCTTCAAACATAAAACTAGTCATTATTGACTCAATAGTTTCCCATTTCAGGAGTGAATTCCCTGGAAGAGAAAGCCTAGTGAAAAGGCAACAGAAACTTAATAAGCACCTTCATGACCTTTTAAGATTAAGCGATATCTATGATTGTGCAGTAGTTGTAACAAACCAAGTAATCGCTAGACCCGACGTTTTTTACGGTAATCCCTTAATACCTGCCGGCGGAAATATTGTTGCACATACCGTAACCACCAGGGTCTTCTTAACTAAAAGAAAAGAAAATTTAAGGGCTGCAAAGATAGTTGACAGCCCCATCCTCCCCTCCTCAGAAACACTTTTTAAAATCACTGAGGAAGGTGTTAGAGATGCTGAATAAATAAAGAGAGGATTGATTCTGAATGAGTAGTATTCCGGAAAGAAGGTTCAATTCTGAATTAATTAAACTATTAGATTCAGTTGTAACGGTTAAAACTAAAGATGGAGAATATACTGGTACTCTCCTAGGATATGACTCCGACACTTTCAGTATATGCTTAGCTAATGTTAAAACAAAGGACCGGAAATATCACAGAATATTTATTTCTGGCGGCAACATTCTAGAAATCTTAAGGGAGGAAGGAGCTATTGACCTCAAAAAAATTGCTGAAGAAATGGAAAAGCAGTTCCCAAACATGGTTGAATTGTATGAAGAAGCAGGAGTTATCCTAGTGATGAAAAGGATAAAAGTCACAAAAAACGGAGTTGAAGGCTCAGGGCCTGTAGCTGATAGAGTGAGAGCAATATATGAAAAAATTGTGAAAGGAAATCAGTCTTAAATTACCTCCATCCCCCTTTCCTTTTTGAGGTAAACCTGGTTTATTATTTCAGAAAATTTCTCACTCATATCCTTAGCTTTTCTACCTAACTCATCTAACTTCCTTAAATTAATTTCTACTCCGATGAATTCAGTTAAAGTTGAGATTAATTTTTTCATTGCTTCTATTTCTCTATCAGGCTGGTAATTTAAGGATAAAACAATGGAGTTTATCTTTTCTTCACCTGACAAAGTTAAAATATGTCCCTCCACCCCTGCAAATCTTCCCTTCATTGGTTTCACATTTTTTTGGGTAAGCAAACGGAAAGATCCTTTATCTGAAGCAGCTCCTGAAATTTCCATTTTTGTGGTTAAACCTTTTACGCCTCCTAGTACAATTGTTAATTTCGGTTTTATTTCTTTTAAAAGTTTTAAAATAACTTTTGAGAAATCATAGAAATCCTGGTTTTCTAGCACTCCACTCCCAAACAAGAAGAAGAGATGCTTGTTTCCATTCATTTCCTTGTGGTAAAGGTTCATGTGGGGAATGAAAACAGTGCCGTCTGGCATAACCGAGACAAAACTAGCAAAACCGTGAAAATATATCTCAGCTACTTCTTCAGCTTCAAAGGTGTCAACTAAGAAGCGGACAGTGTTGGCTCCAAGATCAAATAAACTTGGCACTCCCATCACTACAAAAGAATTTTTTGATCTAGGAATCTTCGCTAAATATTTAATTATTGCTCCCTCTTCCTCACAATACTGAGCTTCAAGTTTTCTATTCATCTTTACTGTTTCCTCTGTATATAAAGAAAATATTATAAATACTAAATTTAATTAAATTTTTCTGCTTTGTTTCATGATGAAAAGCTTTAACAGCCTATCCTGAGCTACAACAACTGTGCCTATACTTTTTACGGAGTGGGCTGGTACTAAAATTCTTCCCTCTTTGTCTTTAGGCAAATTCCTTACAGTTTCCGGCATCTCTGCCAATTCAACGTCAGGAGGAATGCAGAGATAAAATAAAACCTTGCCAGTTCTTTCATCCAATATTAAATCCCTAATATATCCTATTTCATAGCCTAGATCACTAAGTATAGGTTTATCTTTCAGTTTATGTGCATATATCTCCATTTTATTAATCAGCCCCGAACAAGTTCTTAACCCAAAATTAAAGGTAAAAAAATACTATATTTATATTCCAACTAAAAAAGCTTTTAAATTGTAACTTAACTTTTCTTTACAAAAATTCAGAACCACCTTAATGGGCCGGTGGTCTAGATGGTTATGACGTCGCCTTCACGTTTTGTTCCTTGGAAAAAGGCGGAGGTCGTGGGTTCGAATCCCACCCGGCCCATTTAATTTACTTCTTCTTAACATATCTCTTTTTCATCCTTAAATTTTTGCTTTTACATCTCCTACACTTAGTTGCTCTTGGGGGATTTCTGCTTCCACATTTCCTGCAAATTTTATAGTTTAATAAATGACTATAAGCTACCGATAAATCTTCACTTTCAACTCGACTCATACTCTTTCAACCCCTTTTTACTTTAAATATAGTTCTTTTGTGTTCTATTTCCATGCCAATAAAAATTTTTCGTTTCTTCACTTTACCAATCACCTGTGTGAAAACCTTTATATATTTGCTCCACATTTTTAATACTCACAACCTTCTGAACAGGTGTCGCAATGTCTAATCAAGAGGATCTTGAGCAAATACTTGTTTCCTTAATTAAGAAAAAGAAGGTTATTCATTTAAGAAAAATAATTCAAAGAGTGCCGGGAGAACCTGAGCAGATAATTAAAGCCTTAGAAGCTCTTAAAGAGAAGGAAGTAGTAAAAGAAACAATGCATGGGGGCTACAGATTTTTCAGCCTTCTAACAAAAGAAGGTTTGGGAAATAAAGAAGGTAATGAAGAAGTACAGGTAAAAAATAAAGGAAGGAAAAGAAAAAGGGCTGGTGGAAAGAAGGAGGGTTAAGGAGGTTCCTGTTTTGAAACAAATTAAGCTTCCCTTTTGCAAGACATGTATAAAAACAGGCGTGCTTTGCGGTGTCTGTGAACAGAAAATAGAAAGCGGTAAATACTCCACCACAGATTTAATAGTCTGCAAAGAAATCTTAAACTTTTTTGGGAAAGAAACAGGGATCAATAACCTTTCTTTCGAAAAATCGATTGAAAAAAACGGTTTACTTGTTTTAATTTTTGGTAAGGGAAGCTTGGGGGATTTCTTCTCACATGGGGGTTTTAAACTTATTAAGAAACTGGAAAAAACATTGAATCGCAAAATAAGAGTTTTAGAGTACTCGAAAGATGAAAATGAAATGATTAGGGAACTTTTACCCATACCCATCATAAACTTTAACACCGTATATTACCCGGGCGACTTTGTAGTTCTAACAATTAAGATTGACAAAAGAGATTTTAACAAAATAAAAAAAGAGAAAGAAGTTTATGAAGACTTAATAAAAGAAATTACTGGAGTAAGCTATGTTGAATTATCCCCCTGACCCCTGTTAACAGCTAAAAATTGCCTGTCATGAAGAATTTAAGAAACACTGTTGCGTAACTCCCTTTAGGTAAGAAAAAATTCAAAATGACCCTTCTCTGCTCTTTGTCTAGCTTGTAATGGAAATTTTTTGCACCAGAACTTGATGGCCTAAATCCTCCTGCTGCACTGATTTGAGGGATCTGTTTTACAAAGAAATCTTCTGGGGAAATTTCCTCTTCTTGAAAAATTTCTTTTAATAGTTTCCAACTTTTCCCGCTGCGAAATTTCAACATATAACCAGGTAAAGGCAAATAAACGTCATAATTACCTTTTTCAGTTTCATTTACTGTTTGAGCGGGTGAATAAAAAAGAAATGAGTTCTTTTTTTTCGAGAAAACCAAGTCGCCTATTAATGGCCTGTTGTAGGGGTAGCTCATTTCAATTCTCTTTGAAAGAAGCAAATTAAAGAGATATGATTGGTAAGCAGCCACAAAAAATTTTAATATGAACAAAGGAACCCTTTTTAAGGCATTCAAGTAATTAGTGGGGTTGTTTTCTAAATACTTTTTCACTTTCTCTTCATATGTAGCTTCAAAATTATTAGAGTGTTCCTTAAATGGTGATTTTGATGCTATAAGCAAGGCAGCTTCCTTGAATTTCTTTTTAACAATTAATCTCCCTATCTCGTGGTTAAAAGGTGCTCTTTCTCCAAATCTTTGGCTACCGAAAAAATTTGGGAAGTAGATCTCATCACCCTTACCCTCAATTTCTTTTAATGTTTTTTCCCAGTAAGAAACGCCAGATAAACCTCTGATTCTTATTTTAAAGTAATTTCCCTTATGCATCCCTAGGTAAAGCCTAATTTTATAAAAACCTAGGGGATACAGTTTGATTTTTCCTTGTAATAAGGTTAAAGAGGCGGTGATGTTGACTCTGCTGGGTAAACTTACTCTCTGAAAAGTAATTGCTTTCTTGTCCTTTGTTCCAGAGAACCCCACCTCACTAATTCTCACTCTTAACCTTCTCGACATTGCTTGGAAGGCTGAAAATGTATCAATTCCCTCTTTCTTGAGCAGGCAGTGTAAGAAAAACTTGCTGGTATTACTTAATGAATCAATGTTCTCCATTACCTCTACTACAACAAAGTCTTCAGGCAATGTCCTTATTGAACCGTTAAATTTACTCATACTAAAATTACGAAATCTTATACCTATCTTTCCTAGTAATTCGTTAAACAAAGGCTATTTCCCCCTTAAGCAAGGGAATGGAGCCAGTAACCTTATCTATCAATGATGAAGACTCTGGACCTATTCCAAGAGCCGTGATGGTTCCAGGCTTCAACTCAGTTAGTCCTGCATCTTGTACTAAATAACATGGTAAGCCTAATCTTAAGGCTTTAAAGTAAAGTTTTTTAAGTTCTTCTTCGCTTTTCACCTGCAAAATAACTTTTTTACTTCCTTCCCTTACCCATTTGTCAATTATCTCAGTTTTTTCGGCTTTTAGTAAAGAAGAGCATGAAGCATGGCAAGCTTGGACAATTAATTTTCCGGCACTAATTTCTAAGTCTGTTCTTAACACTATTACCTGTTTAACTTCTTCCATCCCTCAATATTTCCTCCATTGTCTTCAAAGTTTCGTTTGCTGTTTTGCTCCAAGGGAACTGTTTAGATCTCTCCACACCCTTCTCAATTAATTCTTTTCTTAAATCTTTATTTGAAATTATTTCGTCACAGGCGTCGTATATCGCCGCAGAATCTCTGGGGGGAATAAGTAGAGCAGTTTTGCTTCCAGTAACTTCCATAACTCCTCCAACCTTTGTTGAAACTACAGGTACTCCAGAAGCTAAAGCCTCTAACACAGATAACCCGAAACCTTCAAATAAAGAAGCAGAGATATATGCTTTTGAACTTCGAAAAACATAGGGCATGTTTTCATAGGGTTGCACTCCTAAAACCTTAATTCTCTCTTTGTGACTCTTTACTAATTTGTCTTTCCTTATCCTCCCCACTATTAAAAGATCAATTTTCGGATACTTGTAAATAATTCTGTTAAAGGCTTCTAACAAAAACTTCAGCCCCTTTATTTCTCTCGAGCCTCCTATAAAAAGCAAGTATTCCCTATTTAAATTAAGCTTAAGTCTATGTTTAGATTCCTTCCTAGAAATCTTTTCATTGAACCTTTCCCTATTAACCCCTCCATGGATCACTAAAGGTTTCTTCTTAGTTAATTTCATTTTTGTTATTTCTTTCCTCAAGAAATTACTTACTGTAATCACTTTATCCGTTCTCTGAAAAGCTAATGACATAACTCGCCGGTATTTAATGTCGTTCCTCGCTAAATAAATATCAGAGCCGTGACATGTTGTCAATAGAGGGAAATCCCTAAAAAACCTAGCTAGGGATGCTGAAAAACCAGATGTAAGAGCAAAATGTGCATTAACAACGGCATCTCTCACCTCTAAATCTTTTCTTCTTAATAAATGTGAAAAACTGGACATGATAAATGAGAAACCGCGCAGGAAAGGGTAATTTAAAGTTTTCAACCTAGTTACTTTCTCGCCATACACACCTTTAGCGTAGCTGTAAGTTATTACTTCTGTTTTGATTCCCATGCTTAAAAATTCCCTATTTAACTCAAAGCAGTAAACCTCTGCACCTGCTGGTTTAGGGAAATAACTACCTAGAAAAAGTACTTTCAGACTAAATCACCAACCATCTTTTTTACGAATACCGCATATTTCTCTTCTATTTTAGGCTCTAAAAGGTTATTAAAAATAAAATTCTAGAAATATTCTCCTCAAAGAATTGGCACTTTCATCTTTTTAAAAGCTGTAACTTGCAAGGTTCATTTTTCCCTTTTTTCACGCTTTACTTTTCAAGATCCATCTTTAACTTAGTTCAAGGTATGTAAAAAACGGGCCCGGCGGGATTTGAACCCGCATCCTCCGGCTTTCTTCTAAAAACCGCAGGCCGACGCCTTATCCATGTTAGGCCACGGGCCCATTATTTTCTAACCAGAAATTTCTGAAACGAAAAAGAAAGGCTTTAAAAGGTATACTTTTAAAACTGTCTTTTTAAAATCTTTTATTCTATGTATTTCTCCCTTTTCACCTATGTCTTCCAAAAAGTTTTAAGAAGAGAGGAGGTTCTTAGGGTGCTTAACAAGTTCCAAAAGGAAATACCAAAAACAACTTTCCTTCTTACATTACTTCTTATTCCTATCCTTTTTTCAACCCTAAATATGTTTGCCCAAGAAAGTAGTTACTCAGCAATCCTTGTCAGGGGTGACATTCCTGCTGACTGGGTTATTGCAGAATCTTATGCTAATGAAGTAAATATTCCTGTTTTGATGGTGGCTAAAAAAGGGGGGATAGATGAAATAACTAAAGCTTTACTTTCAGGTTTATGTTTAATAGGAAGAAAGAACATTTTAATTCTTGGAGAGGAGTTAGCTATACCTAAATCTACCGAGTTAGAGCTAAAAAAGATGGGGTTTTCTGTGGAAAGAATTTGGGGCACAACAAGGATTGAAACTTCAGCTGAAGTTGCAGCTAGGCTGTGGAGTAAAGAAAAAACCAAAGCTGTAGTTTTGGTTGATGGTTATAACCCAACTGCTGCTTTTGCTGCATTATCTATTTCAATGGAGAAAGGGACTCCTGTCCTTTACATAAAAAAAGATGAACTACCTGAGAGCACTGTAAGAGTAATTCTTAACTATCTCACTGAAGTAAAGGAAATATACATTCTTGACACAAACTTATCCAATAAAGTACTTAAGGAAGTTGAAGAATTGGGTAAAAAAACGTATCTTGTTTCAATGAACAGTTCCTATGTCTCTCCGGAAAACAAAACCAACTTCGAACCTTTATTAACAGTAATTTCTGAATTTATAGATTACAGACTGTTTTTAGGCCTTTCCATAGGTGCACTTATAGCCTTTGTATTTCTTACTTCCTTTCTGAAACAAAAGAAAATTCAGCCGATCAAAAACTTTTTAAATACATTTTTAACATACGATGAAAGAGAAATTTTTAAAGCAGTTATGAGAAAGGGAAAAATAACGCAGGATGACCTGGCCTCAATTGTAGGGTTAACAAAGCCCACAACAAGTAGGGTAATTTCTGAACTTGTTATGAGAAACATTTTAAAGAAGGAGAGACTTGGTAAAACTTACCTAATTACTGTCTCAGAGGAAGTGAGGAAACTGCTCAGGGGTTAAAAAAAATGGAAAGCAAATTATTCCATGTATGCACCAGTTGCGGGAAAAAAATTGTGGCAGGGACAGGTGCTGTTTCCTTTAAATGTCCCAATTGTGAAAAAGTTGAAATTTTCCGTTGTGAGGTATGCAGAAAATTTGGCAATGAATATAAATGTCCGAACTGTGGATTTGAAGGTCCTTGAGGTGAAAAAATGTCTGTTTTGGTGAAAGTAAGGGTTACACCAGATTCTGCAGAAGTTGACATGGGTAAATTAAAGGAGGAAGTTAAAGGAGTGGCCTCTAAACTAGGAGTAATAAACAAGATCCAGTTTAAACCATTAGCTTTTGGCCTCAACACAATTGAATTAATTCTTTTGGTTGAAGAAAAACATGAACTAATGAACAAAATCGAAGAAAGGCTTGTTGCCATAGACCACGTGAGTTCAGTTTATATAGAGAATGTATCAAGAGCCCTTTAAATTGAACAAACACCTTAAAAAAGTGGAAAGATTAAATAATAACCCAGTTTATTCACCTCTTTAAAGTTCATTCTAGGTAAAAATTCCTTTCTTTTCATATCTCCTTTTCAGAAAAACATTTAAAAGACTTGTTCATTTTAAAGTTAAAGAAAATATTGCCCAAACTTGTTAATTTTTTTGAAAGGGATTCCTTTGAAAACAGTGAAAGTTGTTGTGAAAGTAGCTAATGCCAAGATAGAAGACGTAGGTAAGGAAGCTGTTAGGTTAGACTCTGCAACCAGACGTTTACTTAACCTAAACATTGGAGACATAGTGAAAATTACAGGCAAAAAAACCACTGCAGCAATTGTTTGGAGAGCCTACCCGGAGGATGAAAACCTAGGCTTAATTAGAATGGATGGCATAACAAGGAGGAATGCAGATGTCAGTTTGGGAGAGAGGGTATATGTCGAGAAAGCTTACCCTGGCAAAGCTGAAAAAATAATTTTAGCACCTGTCCAATCTAAATTACCAGGAAACATAACTAAATATATTAAAAAGAAGTTAATAGGAGTTCCCTTAGTTGTAGGAGACCTAAAACCTGTAAACTTTTATCATCACAGCCTAAACCTAAAGGTAGTAAATACTAAGCCGAAAGGCATTGTAGTAGTTGAAGCAAATACTGCAATCGTGCTTCGGGAAAAATCAGTTTCAACCACCGGCAATATTCCCTATGTGACCTACGAAGACATTGGTGGTTTAAAAGAAGAAATCCAAAGAATCCGGGAAATGGTTGAACTTCCCTTAAAATACCCGGAGCTTTTCCAAAAACTTGGTATTGAGCCTCCTAGTGGTGTTTTACTTTATGGTCCTCCTGGTTGCGGTAAAACTTTACTTGCTAAGGCTGTAGCTAATGAAACAGAGGCAAATTTCATAGCTATAAACGGCCCAGAAATAATGAACAAATTCTATGGTGAATCAGAACGCAGGCTTAGAAAAATATTTAATGAAGCAAAAAATAAGTCTCCTTCAATCATTTTCATTGATGAAATAGATGCTATAGCCCCTAAAAGGGAAGAGGTTACAGGTGAAGTTGAGAGAAGGGTAGTGGCCCAACTTTTAGCGTTAATGGACGGGCTTTCAACAAGAGGGAAGGTAATAGTTATAGCAGCTACTAACCGACCCAATGCACTGGAACCTGCCTTAAGAAGACCTGGGAGATTAGATAGGGAAATAGAGATAAAAGTTCCCGATAAAAAGGAAAGACTGGAAATATTGAAAATACATACTCGAAACATGCCCTTAGCCGAAGATGTGAACCTTGAAGAAATAGCTGAAGTAACCCATGGATTTGTAGGGGCTGACTTATCTGCTCTTGCGAAAGAAGCTGCGATAATAGCCTTAAGACGATATATACCAACAATAGATTCGGAAAAAGGGAAATTCTCACCTGAAATCTTTGATGAGATAAAAATAAAGGCTTGCGACTTCCAAAAAGCTTTAAAAAGAGTTCAACCAAGTGCATTAAGGGAAATAATCCTCGAAAAAGCGGATGTGAAATGGGGCGACATCGGCGGATTACATGAAGCTAAGTCAAGCTTAAGAGAAGCTGTAGAATGGCCATTAAAACACCGAGAAGTCATTGAAGAAATGGGTATTGAGCCTCCTAGTGGTGTTTTACTTTATGGTCCTCCTGGTTGCGGTAAAACTTTACTTGCTAAGGCTGTAGCTAATGAAACAGAGGCAAATTTCATAGCTATAAACGGCCCAGAAATAATAAGCATGTGGATGGGTGAAACTGAAAGGGCAGTACGTGAAATTTTCCGTAAAGCAAAGTTAGCTGCCCCTTCAATTGTTTTCTTCGATGAGGTAGATGCTATAGCCCCTAAGAGAAGTGGTTCATTAAATAATGCTATGGAAAGAGCAGTAAGTCAACTTTTAACTGAGATAGATGGAGTTAAGGAACTAAAAAACGTAACAGTCATAGCAGCCACTAACAGGCCAGATTTAGTGGATCCTGCTTTATTTAGGCCAGGTAGACTGGAGAAATTAATATATGTAGGCGAGCCTGACTTCTACTCAAGAGTGGAAATATTCAAAATTTACACTAGAAAGATGAAACTTAAAAATGATGTTGACTTAGAAAAACTTGCTGAAAAAACACAAGGTTACTCAGGTGCCGATATAAAATCTATTTGCCGTGAGGCAGGCTTTATAGCTTTAAGGAAAAACAAAATGCAACCTGTAAAGGTTAGGATGCAAGATTTTGAGGAGGCACTACTTCTTGTTTCTCCTTCCATATCCCCTGAATTGACGAGTTGGTACAAAAGTTTTGAAAAAAACTTTAGGAAGCCTTCATTAAAAAAGTTTTCCTTAGAGACTATGTGATGATTTGGAAATGATTTGGAGACCGATTCCTCTAAGAAATGTTATACTTGAGTTTTTAGAAAAAAACAGGGTAGTTCTTTTAGATAAACTTCTAAACTATGTAAGGCAATATTACCCTGACGTTTCGGAGCACACTGTCTTAAAAACTCTTTTAGAACTAGAAACGAAACGAAAAATAACTTTTGTTCAGATAAATAAAAAACAACGTAAAGTTGAACTGATTTAGTAAGCTTATTTTTATTAGGAGGGTGAAAACTAAAGAAATGGGGGTTAAATTAAGGGGAATAACACATCCTAAACCTATATCTTTTGGGGATTTAAACGGCAAAAAAATATGTATAGATTCAGCAAATACTCTTTACCAATTTCTAGCCATTATAAGGCAACCTGACGGAACCCCCTTAAAGGATCACACAGGAAAAGTAACTAGCCACCTTTCTGGTTTATTCTATAGGACAATCAACCTGTATGAGAACGGAATAAAACCAATCTATGTCTTCGACGGCGTTCCACCTAAACTTAAGAAGAAAGAGCTTGAAAGAAGGAAAGAAAGTCGAGAATCAGCTGAAACATTGTGGAAAAGGGCGTTAGAAATAGGCGACCTAGAACTGGCCCGTAAATATGCTCAAGCATCATCAAGACTCACAGACGAGTTAGTAGAAGGTGCATGTACCCTTTTGGGGTACATGGGCATCCCTTATATAAAATCACCACAAGAAGGCGAAGCACAAGCAGCATACATGGCAAAGAAAGGCGATTGCTGGGCTGTAGCTTCACAGGATTATGACGCCTTACTCTTCGGTGCACCCCGACTTGTAAGAAATTTAACGATAAGTGGCAGACGTAAACTGCCGGGGAAAAAACAATATATTCAAATTCAGCCTGAAATAATTTTTCTAGATGAATTAATTGATAAAAACAGTTTAACATTAAATGAACTAATCCTATGTGGGATATTGGTCGGGACAGACTTTAATAAGGGGCTTAAAGGTTGTGGTGCAAAGACAGCAGTTAAATTACTTAAAAAATACGGTGGGGACTTAAACAAAATTTATGAGGAGAAGGGGGAGAAGCCTCCTGAGAACTTACAGGAAATAATGGAAGTTTTCCAAAAACCATTAGTCACAGACAACTACAAAATAAGTTGGGAGAAGCCTCAAACTGAAGAAATAATTGAGTTCCTCTGTAGAAAACACGACTTTTCACTTTCACGTGTCCAGAAAGCCTTAAACAGGCTAGTTGAATCTTACAATAAGTACTTCGCAGTTACCGGTTTAGAGAAATGGTTTTAGCTCTGTCATGAAGAAGCTCCTTTTATACATTTTCTCCGCTTGCCTATGAACTTGTGTAGGGCTGAAGGACAGGCTTAAGTTATACCTGCTGAAAAATCATGTTTTTGTAACCTCCTCTACATGAGTTTCAGGGAAAAGGTTTCACTCACTGAAACCTTCACTCCCAACGGAAGAAGGTCAATTCTGACTGGGGCAGGGAACCTCTATAAAAAGCTGGAAGTGAATTCACTCTTTCCAACCATACCTTCCCCTTAAAGCTACAAAAGCAACAGACGCTACTTCTTCTCTAATTAATTTCCCCCCAACCTTATGCCCCAAAACAAGTTTTTGATAGAAGGATGACCCGACAGGTATCAATATTAACCCTCCCTCCCTTAACTGGTCAATTAAAGGTGTAGGAATGTCAGGGGCTGCTGCAGCCACTGATATTCGATCAAAGGGTGCGTACTCCGCCAAACCTAAACTTCCATCTTGGCAGATCACAGTCACCCTGTCAATGAAACCTGTTTTAGCTAAGTTACTTCTTGCAAATTCACAAAGTTCCGGAATTATTTCTAATGTATACACATGCCCCCATTCCGACTTAGGAACATCTAAACTTGCCACTAGCTCTGCAAAAATGGCTGCGTTATATCCAGATCCAGCCCCCACCTCCAAAACCTTCAATCCCGGCTTTAATGACAGTATTTCAGCGTACATGCAAACCATATGGGGCGCACTGATTGTTTGCCCGAATCCTATAGGTAAGGGGGTATCCTGGTAAGCTGCATCAAAATACTCTGGAAGAACAAATTCTTCCCTAGGTATTTTCCTGAAAGCTTCAATTACTTTACTTGATTTTAAGATTCCTGTCCTAACGTAATACTTGATAAGTTTCTCTTTCTCAACTACTAAATCAGCCACATCCTTCCCCTAACTCTTCCTTACAATCTCCTTCATCTATATTTTAGATAGGTGACCCTTTGTTAAAAAATTGTTTAGGAAATCCAAAACAGAAAAGGGGAAAGAAAGAGATAAAAATAGGAAATACAAAATTTTTTAGGAATAAGCTGTCGACTCATGAAACAATTGCTTCCTTTCAAAATCGGCATACAAAACTTTCTTCAAAAAGAAGGGAATGGAGTAAAGAGATGAAAGAAAAAGTTACAATAATTTGTAAGGGACACCCCCTAGTCACAGCTACTCATAAAACAACATTTGAACTAACTTGCGCACCTTACCTAACAGAAAAAGGGAACTGCATAATAGCTGTTAACTGTAACAAAGCCTTAAAACATTTCAATGAAAAAGTTAAGGACTTAATTAGAAAGGAGAATGCGTTAATAGAGATAAAAGTGAAAGCTGGAAACAAAACAGAAATAATTAAAGCTCATGGACACCCCGATCTCCCTCTAAACCATCACGAAGATATGGTTGTAAGGAAAAGCAAATTCATTTGTTCAAGAACACTGGCAATTCTAGCTGATAAAGCAGCTATAGACTTCAACAGGGCACTAATTAACGAAATCAAGAAAGGAGGAAAAGTTATAGTTACAGTTGAAGTTTCCACTCAAAAAGAATGCAACATTTAAATAAAAAATCCCTTAAAAAGGTTTAATAATCACCCCTTTAACATTTAATCTCTGGGCCCGTAGCTCAGCAAGGTAGAAACCTCTCATTTGCCTAAAGCACCGGGCTCTTAATCCCAAAGAAGTACTCCCCTTTGGAGGAGCAACCCGAGGGTCGCGGGTTCAAATCCCGCCGGGCCCACTAACTTTTCAAGTGAACCCTTAAATTTTAAACACGGTTTCAACCTTTAACTCAACTCAACAAGAGTTGCCGAATAAGTATTCTTACCTCCTTGAGGATGAGGATGTTAAGCGTGGGTTTGGTAACCTAGCAGCTAAATCCATCATTACAGCTACAGTTTGCCTTAGGACCTAGGGCTTTACTGTGAATCGAATAAAACTGATCCTGAGGCTTTGCTTAAGGTAGCTGGGACTAAGTTCTTTAGAGATAGGTTTATGGATTTCGTTAGAGAGCTTGAATCGGAAGGTAAGGCTGGTTCATATGTAGCTAGGTTTAAGAAAGCCCTATGTTCCTGGCTTTCTTTTAACGGATTGGATGTCAAGCTTAAGGTTAATATTGCTAAAGTAATACGAGACACCAAACTATAGCTGACGAAAGGGTTCCAGGTAAAGCTGAGTTGGATAAGATTATTAGGATGGCTATACCCAGAGCTAGGATTACTATAGCGTTGATGGCTTTTTCGGTTTAAGGCTTCAGAGCTTAGGAAGCTATGATGGAACTGATGTGTTGAAGCTTAGAGATTTTCTTAAAGCTGAGATAAAGGCTGACAGCATCGAGTTTGAGAAGGTACCGACGATACTCGTTGTTAGAAGGAGTTTAAGTAAAACTAGGAATCAATATTTTGCATTCATCCCTGAGCAGACTACAAATTTATTTAGGGAATATCTTGAATTAAGCCCAAAAATTCTCTTCTTGCCGAGGGGTCCAGGCCTGTAGTTGGTTCACTTAAAATCAAAATTTGATATTAGGAAAGAAGGCTGTTGCAACTTCCAACCTTTTTCTCATACCTCCGAATATGTAGAAACTCTCTTATCAGCATCCTTAGACAAACCAATTTTTTTTCCAGTATTTCGTTCACAAGTTCCTTAGCCTTATCCTTTGAATACCCACAAGTCTAGCAAAGTACATCAAATTCTCTCTACCACTAAGCGTTGGGGAAGAAAAATTTTCTTGAGGTACATAACCAATAAATTTCCTTATAAACTGAGGTTCCTTCCCATAAATTTCTACCTTACCCTCGGTAGGTAAAATCACAGAGGCTATGATAGCGACTAAAGTTGTTTTTCCAGCACCGTTGGGTCCCATAAGGGCATAAAATTCTTTTTCCTGTATCTTTAAACTCAGACCTTTAAGGACCATTTCTGTTAAAGAGAGCCAAAACTCTTTAGTTCAATCCCGGAACTAACTAAGGGTTATATCTAAACCATATGTTAGTGAAGTCGTGAAAAAGGTTGCATAGAAAAAGGGATCATGGTAGGAGTACCTGGCCCAGTCTAACCATTTCTCCAAGTACTGCTTTATCAACTATGTAGGTTAAGAAACGAAGCCGTTCTGGTTCTCTCTCCGCTACTTTTATAATTTTTCATAACTGTAGCCGGGGCATCATCGCGGGTGTCATCCTCCACATCCCTAACTGGAGGATAGAGTGCTGTTGTTTACTTTTGTCCCTAAACTTACTTCTCTCATCAAAGATGATTCCACAATGCTCACTAGAGTCGTTTCCAGAAACCTTTACTTTACATAGTTAAAGGTTAAAGGGACACTTAAAACCTTATTTAAGCTTGAGTAAATGCAAACACATAACATTAATAGGATTACTTAAATAGAAATGTTTTGTCAAACTCCTCCACAATAATTCTGCTTAAATCCAAGAAGTATTTTTATTCTAACCTAAAGGGCTTGCAAGCAAGTAGCAATGGGATTCACTTAATTATTTAATTGTATACTATCGAGCCATCTATTTTATTGGACTTTTTTCACTTTCCTCTCTCTGATAAGTTCTAAAAACTCTTTCTCCATAAAGTGAAGTTTTCCTGGGTAAATTAGACACTGGGGAGGGGGCCCGAAATTTTTCTTCATAACTTCTTCAATACTTCCCACTTCTATTAATGAATCCTCCCCTCCTACGTGGGCAAGACCTATGACTAAATCATTCTTTAACACAACTTTCCTTCTTTTTTCCATTTCTAAGTCTAAAAGCTTTTTAAGGGCTTCAGGTATTGTCAAGAACCTGTTTTTTTCATATTTTATGTCAAGGAAGAAGAAAGTGTGGAGCCCCCTTTCTTTGTTTTGTTCTAACACAGTGTAAATTCTTTCAGATTTTCCTTCTAGTGGAATAGTGGCTGCAGGGCCGAATTTATATATCTGTAAACCAGTTAAAGCTATTGCTGCACAATAAATAGATGTACCAGGTTCAACTTTCACTTCTATCCCTTTTTGTAAAGCTTCTGTTTGCAAAGCTATGTGGGTTGTGGCAATAAAAACATTGCCTGGAATAAGTAAAGCAATTTTTTTGTTCCTACTTTTTTCTATTATCCATTCAGACTCCTCTTCCAGGTTTCTTCTTTCTACAATTTTCACTTCCTTATGGAGTAGTGAGTCTAAATTACTTTTATTTATAAACATCTTGTTAGTATATTGTTCGAGGTACACTTCATCAGCTTCCCTAGCTAGGTGGATTCCTCTCAATGTCATTCCCTCTTCGTTGTGTAATCCTAACCCAATTAAAATCAGCATTCCTCTCCCCCTCTAAATTTATTTAAAGCTATAAAATTCATTTTCCCCTTTTTAAAGGTGTTTTATATGAGTAATAAGGAGAGGAGAAAGGTGGTGGTGGCCGGAACATTTGAGATCCTCCACCCAGGCCATGTAGCCTTGATAAGTTATGCTAAAAGATTCGGTGATGTTTGGGTTGTTGTTTCAAGGGATGAAACTGTAAGAACCCTTAGGGGGAGGGATCCAATTATCCCTGAGGACCAAAGGAGGTTTATGATCAAACAAATTAAGGGGGTGGAAAAAGTTTTATTAGGTAAAAAGGGTGAGGATAAACTGAAAATAATAGAAGAAATTAAGCCTGACATATTAATACTTGGTCCTGATCAACCCTACAACCAAAATGAGTTGAAGGCAGCTTTAGAGGCAAGGGGTTTAAAGGTAGAAGTTAAAAGATTAAACAGATCTTTTGAAGATTTTCCTCTTTGTAGAACAAAGAAAATAGTGGAGAGAATTAAACAGATTTTTTGCAAACCTTAAAATTGTATGTAAATTTAAATATTACGGCTTCTCGGTTTGGTTTTAACCCTTACTTCCAAAACTGAACCGTCAACAAGGTTTAATTTCTTCCTTAAATAGTGAGGAGATATTATCTCTATTACTTCTGAGGAATAATCTGTTCTCTCAATCTTTATCACTGCACCAAGCACCTCTTTATCCATTTCTGCTGGGAAGCATTTAACGGAGCCATAAACTTTTCCATCTACTTCAAATCCTTCAATCACAATACCTGGTAAAATATCTAGGATCACTGAATGTAAGAAATTAATCGATGAAATCTTTATGTTTAGCGTGCCTGGGTAAGGAGTGAATCCTAATTTTTCTCTGAATTGCTGAACATATTGTGGCAATCTCATGTAGTATCTTCCTTCCCCTTTCCCTGTGAAAACTTTACCTTTTATTTCTATTCTCTCTTTAATGTAGGGTTGAATAAAGTGTAGGATATCCCTTTTATCTAATGTTGAAGCTAACCTGAAGCCTTTTTCTGTTAATGACACCCTAAGCTGCGGGCCTTCTTCTGAATTCTCAACTATATACCCCAATATTTTTAGTAAGTTAAGGGTGGTTCTAATTTCTTCCTTCTTTTTTTTCGTTAAGGCAAAGAAGGGTTCAAGTTTTAAGGATGTAAATGATTCCCCTTTTATTTTTGAAAGGTAGAAGAGGAGAATTTTTGAAAGAGAATTCAACTGTTCATTTCTCATTTTATTCCCTCATTTGGTGCAGAGTTGTATACGCAATAATGTTTCTAGTTTCTTCAACGTTTCTCCTGGCTACATCTATTTTCCTTCTTAGGTTCAGGGTTAACGAATCTGGAAACTCAGTTAATAAAGAAATTGCATTAAAAATAGACTCCATGTAATTAAAGGTTTTTTTAGCCTTGTTAATTTCCCCTTTTATGACTTGATTTAATGTAAATCTTTTTAATTCACCTATAGACTCAGTTAAACCATGTAAGAAAGAAATTATGGGAAAATCAAGTAAATAAGGATTGATAACTTCTCCAGACTTAATTATCCCCAAAAAACAGAAGGCTTCGGCAAGTTCCCTGTACAATGGATGAAAATAAATTTTATATTCTGAAAAATTCTTAACTTCTTCTTTAAATTTTCGAACTTCCTCATATATTTTGTGCAAAATTAAATTAGCTTCTTCAGTTTTTTCTTCATTTATTAAATTGAAAACTTTCCGTGTTTCAATTAGCCACTGTCTTATTTTCTGCAAAATTTTTTCACGTTCTTTTTCCATTCCAGTTAATTCCGAGGATATCCTTTCGAAAAATTCTAATTTCAATTGTTTCCCGTTCATTCCCCCTCACTTACTGTTTAAGCTTTGTAAAGGGTCTCCACCTTTTTTCTTGGTTATTTTCTTTAAAATATCTAAGATTTTAAGGTACACTGTTTTTCTGTTTTCTTTAGTTAACCAGATCATGTCTCCTAACCCACTAAATTCATTTTTAAGGGTTCTATGAACAGTAGCTATTAATATTCTCTCTCCTGCTATGTTCATTCGTTCAGTCAATAACTTACTTAACATATTGTGGAATTTTTCGCTTAACAGCTCCATTTTGCCTATCTCATCTATAACAATAATTTCAGCTTTTTTAAGTGATTCTTGAATTGCTGGTAGACTTATTTCCTCAAAGGTCTCAATGTCAACTTTATATTTGCCGAACTTCAGCCCTTTCTTTATTCTGGTATAGGCGAATATTCCTTCTTTTTTAGTTAGTACATCAATAACTTTAAAACCGATTCGAGTATTTCCTTTTTTTATTTCTGGTGTTATTATTCCTCCGACGGTTACCCCTTTTTCATTTGCCCACTTTATAATTTCGGAAACTAAAGTGGTTTTTCCTGTTCGCGGAGTACCTGTAATAAAAACTTTTCTAAACAATTTTCATTTCCTCTTAAATTTCTTAGGCTCCTTTAAGTTAGCTTTCCAGGTTTATGTTTTTTGCTTGAAAATTAAGAATAAGTAAAGCGAAAAAACCTATTAAAGAGTAGTAAAAAACAACTATAGCGTCTGTAAGCAAACTTACTGAAAGAGCTACTTCTCTTGTCACCCCAGGTATCCCTAAAAGGTTGAAAAATTCTGTTCTTATAAGGTCTGCAAAACCAATCATTCCAGGAACCATTAAGGGTGCACTCTGAAGGAGTATGGTTACTGTGTAAACGAAAAGTACAGCAAAGAATGGAACGTTTACATTGAAGCCATAGAAAAGAATAGTGATTACATTTATGTCTAGGAACCAGTAAAGGAAGGCATATGTTATGGAAAGAAGTAATTCTCTCTTTTCCTTTCCAGCTTTCTTTAGGCTGTTTTTGAATTTTTCAATTTTTTCAAGGAAGTCTTCCTCTATTTTTTCAAGTTTGTCTCTGACTCTTTTTACTTTTACTATTTTTTCAACAAATTTTATTATTTTTAATGCTTTTTCTGCCTTAAACATGAATAAAAGAAACAAGGTGAAGACTGCAGCTGAAAAAATTGTTAAGAAGATTAAGAGTAAAAACATTTGGGTTGAAACAGGGGAGAAAAACCAACTTACAAATGTTCCGATTGTTAAACCAGCTATAAAAGGTAAGATGGCGATTACACGATGTAGAGCAATTGAAGCAATTCCCTCCTCTAAGGGTAAAGGGCTTTTTGAAATCACATAAGTTCTATAAACCTCGCCGCTTAATGCAGCTGAAGGAATCATTACGTTAAAAAAAACACTTGATAGAGTTAAAGGGTAGGTGAATTTCCAATTTATTTTGAGGCCAACTGCCTTAGTTAAATAGTGCCACGCTGTAGCGTAGCAAATAAGACCGAGTGTTCCAGCTAAAAAAGCTAATAAGAGATAAACTTTACTGATTCGAGTAATCACTTCAATTAATTTCTTAAAATCCACAAAGAAGTAAACGTAAATTCCTAAAATAACAAACCCTAATAAAAGGAAAGGGAGGGATCTGGAAGTGGAAAGAAAAACTTCTTCGTTTACTTGTCTTTGGTTGTTTTGCATCGGTTCACCTTGTGCTGCTTTTTCATTTTTTTCTTCCCTCCTTTACTGACTATGCTTCACCTGTTAACCTAAGCAGTTTCTCCCATTCTTTATCTATCTCCTCCTGAATATAGTTCAGGGTTTCAACGTCCTTTCTTGGCTTGAACAAGTGTCTAAACCGCCCCTGCATTTTCAAAAATTCTTCAACTTTAAGTTTCTTTTCTGGGTTAGAAGCTATTGCTTTACTTGGTGTGGATAGTTTATATTTCCCATTTTCGTATTCCCACAATGGGAAGTAGCAGGTTTGTACTGCTAATCTGGCAATTTTGACACTATACTTTGTGTCCGTCCTCCATCCACGTGGACATGTGGAAATTGCATGGATGAAAGCAGGGCCTTTCACATCTACTCCCTTCTTAACTTTTTGCATTAAATCAAGCCAATAAGCAGGTGAAGCAGTAGCTACATACTTTATTTGTCTATGTGCAGCCACTATTTTTGCTATTGGTTTCTTCCATTGAACTTTCCCCTTTATTTTAGTGCCTACTGGAGTTGTAGTGGTCCAAGCAGTAAAGGGGGTTCCTCCTGACCTTTGAATGCCTGTGTTCATGTAGGCTTCGTTGTCATATAGTAAATAAAGAAAATCATGGCCTCTCTCTATTGCACCGCTCAATGCTTGAAGCCCTATATCGTAAGTTCCACCGTCGCCGCCTATGGCTATCACAGGTATATCCTCTTTTAACTCTCCTTTCCTTTTGAAAGCTGTAAGGGCTGCTTCTATTCCACTTGCTGTTGCAGCTGCATTTTCAAATGCATTATGGATCCAAGGTACTCTCCAAGCTGTGTAAGGGAAAATAGTGGTTGCAACTTCTAAACAACCTGTTGCGTTAGTAACGATAGGTTTTTTGTCAAGTGCATAAAGTGCCTGCCTAATTATAACTGGTGCCATACAACCTGCACATAATCTATGCCCAGGTGAAATCCAGCTTTCTCTAAGTGCAACTTTTTTTAGGTTCATTTTTCATTCCCTCAACCCAGAAAACCTTAAAGTATCCTTAGGTAAGGGTTTACCCTTCAACTCATTCAGCTCCATAAAAACTTTTTCTATCAGTTGTGGCGACATGTCACGGCCCCCTAAACCATAAACATAGTTTATAATTTTCGGTTTTTCTGTTTCGTCAGAGAATAAAGCTTCTATTTCAGTGAATACAGGTCCTCCCAACCCGCCAAAAGATATGCTCCTGTCAAGCACCCCTACAACTTCTTTGCCTGTTAAATTCCTTTTTATATCTGCAGCTGGGAAAGGTCTGAAGGTTCTTACCCTCAAACATCCTACATTTAACCCCCTCTTTCTTAAATCATCAACTACATATTTGGCTGTGCCACTTGTTGAACCTAAACAAACTACTGCTACCTCTGCATCTTCTAATTTATAAGGCTCAACTAACCCGTTTCCATAACTTCTGCCACTTAAGGATGCATATTCCCTACTCACCTTTTCGATTACTTTAGGTGCTTTCTTCATAGCTTCAACCTGCTGTCTTTTATGTTCAAAGTAATAGTCATATAGGTCAAGGGGGCCGAAGGTTAGAGGTTGCACTGGGTCAAGTTTTAGTTTGAATTTCTTTCCTCCGACATCAATCTCAGGTACTACCCTTCTCTCGCCTATGAAACTTAAGACCTCTTTATCAGGAAGAACTGACACGTTTTGAAGAGTGTGGCTTATAAAGAAGCCGTCCAAGGTAACCATAACTGGAAGAAGCACTTCATGGTTTTCAGCTATTTTAAATGCTTGGATTACTGAATCATAAGCCTCTTGTGCATCTTCTGTGTAAATCTGTATCCAAGATGAATCTCTTTCAGCCATGCTGTCGCTGTGGTCGCAGTGGATATTTATTGGCCCGCTTAAAGCTCTATTCACTACGGCCATGACAATTGGAAGCCTTAAACTTGCAGCTATGTATACTATTTCATGCATTAAGGCTAAGCCGTTTGCAGCTGTTGAAGTGAAAACCCTTGCACCCGTTGCAGAGGCGCCTACACAAGCTGACAATGCACTGTGCTCGCTTTCAACAGGTACAAACTCTGTATGAACTTCTCTGTTGGCTACGTATTCAGAAAACTTTTCAACAATTATTGTTTGAGGCGTTATTGGATAAGCTGCAACCACATCTACATTACATTGTTTAACAGCATAGGCTACTGCTTCATCACCATTCATACCTAAAACTTGTTGCGAAATCATTCCCTCACTCCTCCTTTAACATTTCAATAGCTTTAACTGGGCACTCTTCTGCACATATTCCACATCCTTTACAATACTCATAGTCTATTGAAACCTTATTCCCATCCCATTTTACAGATCCCTCTGGGCAATAGACCCAGCAAATTAAGCACTTCACACATTTTCCGTGATCTATTACAGGTTTAAAGGACCTCCAAGAACCTGTTTTATATTCTGTAGCTGGCACCCAAGGCATCCCTGCTATTGGTATTTCTCTCCATCCTTTCTTCATTTACTTTTCACCCATAAAGGTTTTTTCGTAAGCCTTTTTAATAACTTCAACGTTATTTTCTCCTAACTCTCCGGGGAATCTTTGTTTTGTTACTTCAATCACTGAAGAAAGGGAGGTTACAGGTTTAACTTTTATCAGAGAACCAAGAATTGCAGTATTGGTTATATCTCTTCCTAATATGTTGAGAGCTAATTCAGAAGCCGGTACGGTAGCAATCATTACACCTTCAACATTTTTAAGTTCAGCTTTGACTTTCTCAGGGTCATCCTTTGTGTTAATAATTAAGACGCCTCCTCTCTTTACTCCTTTCAACACATTCACTGTGGACATCAATGTGGAATCTAGCACCAACACTGCATCTGGATTGTAAACGTTACAATGAATAGTCATTTTCTCATCTGAAATTCTCGTAAAGGCTGTAATAGGTGCACCCATTCTTTCAGGACCGAACTCTGGAAAACTTTGAACATATTTTCCTTCCTTCAGGGCAGCTAAAGCAAGTAACTGACTTGCTGTCCAAGCACCTTGACCTCCTCTCCCATGAAATCTTACTTCAGTTAAACTCATCCCTTCTTCTCCTCTCTATATAATAAAAGAGAAAGCTTCTCACTTCACTTCTGAATAGCAGCCTATATATAAAACTTTACATGGTAATGAATGTAAAGAAGGGAAGGACACAATGAATTACTTAAATTTTTCCCTCTAAAAAGTTAGAGCTTAAGAATAGAGTTTACTTCTTTAGCTAACTTGCAGGGTGGATTCCGTGTAGGATCAAAATAGGGACATATGTTACAGCACGACTGATAACTACTGCTGCTTTTTTCGCAAACTAAAAAATTAGGGCATTTGTCACAGCACATTCCTTAACATCTCTCTCTTAAGAAATCCCCTCAAGGTTTATTTATCAAAGAAACAAAAGGAACAAAGGCAATTTGTATAGGAAAATCTGGGAAGTATTTAAATTCATATCTTTTTCTTAATAATGAAAAGTATTTTATCCCCTTGAATCCTTGTTTTTACTTGAATTGGCATTTTACATTTTGGGCAATGCTTGATGGTAGTAGGTGAAACTCTTATCTTTTCATGGCACCAGGGACATATAAACTCCATAACAGAATCACCCCTCATCCCGCAAAAATTTTAACCTAAATAAACCCCAAAGCTGCTTTATTCATTGAAAAAAGATTACAGATATAACCGATTATCAATACTTTGTTTTCTAAAGAAGGGAAAACACTATTACTTTTTTAAAAATTCTAACTAGGTTTAACACTGCAGTTAAGACAAAATTTTTTAAATGTACAGGGCAACAATATAAAAAGGAGCGTACATATATTTAAATATAAAATTCTCATCCCCTTACTTTATGTCTCTTCTTTTATTTTTTGAAGGAGCAATTTTCCCTTAGCGTTATTGTGGTCAAAGCCCTTAGCAATATAAAATCTTTAAAGGAGGTGTAAGAGTTGTCTACTCTATCAGGTACACCTGTTATCATTTTGAAAGAAGGTACTCAAAGAATTAGGGGTAGAGATGCACGAAGAGCAAATATATTAGCTGCCAAAGTGATAAGCGAAGCAATAAAAACAACCTTAGGACCGAAAGGAATGGATAAAATGCTCGTTGATTCATTGGGGGATGTAGTAGTTACTAACGACGGCGCAACAATCTTGGATGAAATAGATGTAGAGCATCCAGCTGCAAAAATAATGGTTGAACTGTCGAAAACACAGGATAATGAAGCTGGGGATGGAACAACTTCAGTAGTTATTCTTGCAGGAGAACTATTAAGCAAAGCTGAAGAATTACTGAACAAAAACATACACCCTGTAGTAATAATAAATGGGTTCAGGAAGGCCTCTAGTAAAGCATTAGAAATTTTGCGCAATATGTCGCTGCATGTTAAAAAAGAAGATACAGAAACCCTGAAGAAAATTGCAATGACTGCAATGCACGGGAAAAGCACAGCCACCGAAAGAGAATACCTTGCAGATATTGTGGTCAAAGTCGCGCAAACAGTTGCAGAAGAAAGGGATGGAAAATATTTCGTTGACTTAGACCAGATAAAATTAGTGAAAAAACAAGGTAAAAGTTTGAAAGAATCACTTCTCGTAAAAGGGGTGGTGCTAGATAAAGAAGTGGTACATGCAGGAATGCCTAAAACAGTTAAAGAGGCAAAAATAGCTCTTATAAAAAGTCCTCTTGAAATAGAGAAGACAGAATTTGACGCAGAAATAGACATAAGAGACCCCCTTCAAATGAAGCAGTTCATGGATGAAGAAACTAAAATGTTAAGAGAAATGGTTGAAAAAATCAAAAAAGTAGGTGCTAACGTGGTTTTCTGTCAGAAAGGAATAGATGATATGGCTCAGCATTTCCTTGCCAAAGCAGAAATTTTAGCGGTTAGGAGAGTAAGTTCTAAAGACATGGACCGGCTAGCCAAGGCAACCAGTGCTCGAATAGTAACGAACGTAGATAATTTAACAGAAAGAGACGTGGGTTATGCCGGCTTAGTTGCACAAAGAAAAATAGGGGACGACAAAATGGTGTTCATTGAAGGCTGCAAAAACCCTAAGGCAATGACTATTTTGATAAGAGGGGGAGCTGAACATGTGGTTGATGAGGCAGAAAGAGCTCTACATGATGCTTTGTTTGTTGTCAAAGACTCTATTGAAGATGGCTTAATCCTACCAGGTGGAGGTGCAGTAGAAGCAGAAATAATAAAGGAGGTTAAGAAATACGCTGAATCTGTTAGTGGTAAAGAGCAATTAGCTATTAAATCATTTGCAGATGCACTGGAAATAATACCTCGCTCACTTGCTGAAAACGCAGGTCTTGACCCGATAGAAATAATGAGTAAACTGACTTCGCAGCATAAGGAAGGTGTAAAAAATGCAGGCGTCGACGTCTTTTCGGGTGAAGTAGTTGACATGGTCCAAAATGGTGTAATAGAGCCTTGGAGAGTTAAGAAACATGAGATCAAGTCAGCAGTTGAAGCAGCGACAATGATTCTTCGAATAGATGATATTCTAGCTGCTAAAGGAGTTGAAGAGAAAACAGGTGGCAAAGAAGGTAAGGAGGGAGGGGAAGAAACTGAGTAGCCTCTCCTAATTTTTTTGAGTTTCAGATTCTTATGAATAAATATTTTTTTTCAAAGCTAAACCTGGTTGACTTAACAATCATTTCTGTTCTGCTCTTAATTGTGTTATGGTTTATTTTTGGCCAAGTTTCCTACTTGGTTTCTCCTCATAATTACCCAGGAACTGCAATATACACTACAGTTGATGAAATAAATGACATAATGTCCCAGGGATTCATGGTAATTCTTCATGTAAAGGGTAAGTGGACAGGTAATGGCTCCTTTTTTGATGGGGAAGGTGTAGTAGCTAAAACAGCCCCGGGTTCCATATACCTAATTTACCGTAACCAAACTATAACCGTAGGAGGTCCAGCTTCCTATTTAGAAGACGTAGCGGCTGAGAACTTAGAAGTTAAAGGAGCTTCCAAATCCGTTATAAAAGTTAGAACGCATCTTTTGGAAAACAATACAATTGATGGGCTTGTTAATACTCTCAGTTTTATTTCAAGAGAAATAGCTGGCAAATACGGAGTTTCAACCTACAAAATAACAGGAGTCCTTATATTGACAGTCCCTAATTTAAAACCTAACCCTTACATCTATCAATCTCTTGTTTCAGAGTTTGAGGAAGCTCCATTAACAGGAGAAGTTTATTTTGTTTTCAGTGAAGGATTAATCTCTGCTTATTTTAAAGATTGGAGGGAAAATGAAATTTATTTCCTGCAACGTTCACTAGACAAACTTAATATAAGTTACAAGGAAGTTCTCACAAATAGATTGCTTATTTACATCGGTACAGAAAAAGCAATGTCCCCTGTTCGTGGGTATAAGGTCATTCATGAAAACCTTAAAAATGTGAGGGGCAAAGTTTTTACAGATCAAATAAAAATTGTTCCAAGTCTACCTTGAACTTTAAAATATAAGTTTAACTTCAAGCTTTCTTATAAAAGGGAAAGGAGAAATGAAGTGGCTTCCTTCCTCGAAAAATTGAAAAGTGACATCAAAAGAAGCTTTTTGTTAAAGGTTGCAACTAATTTTTTTCTATCACTTAAAAACCTTTTGCTTCACTCACTTATTTGCTGCCTTATTCTCTCCTTTCTGGACAGCTTGATTAAACTGTTTAGTTGGGTTGACATAAAATGGGTCAAGTTAACTTCTTCTTTTTCAATTTTAGAAAGAAATAGTAAATTTTTAAGGTTGCTTTTCAGCCCACTTTTTCTCCCTTTCCTTATATTTCTCTTTTTCTCCTTATCAAGTGTTAAACTCACTAAAGAAGCGTTAACAGTTATTTTTTCAGGAATAGTTGCTTTTTTACTGGGGACTAAAATAGGAGGGAGAATTTTTCAAAAAATGAAGGTGAGGGAAGTTGGAAAATTTTTGCTTAGCTCCTTTATTCTCCTCTACCTATTCTCTCTCTCTTCGTTACTTTACTTGTTATGGGCAGTAGGTGGCATTCCTTTATTTCAGCCAGGGCTTAGGGGGTATCTTTACAAGTACGTACGTTTTACCTATCTAGCATGGACAATTATTCCCTCCTCCCTTTTTATTTTGTGTTTTTATGGCAATAAATATTCTGTAAACAGTAACTCTAAAATTAGGGTTTCACTGGGTTTCTTTTTCCTGGTTAACCTTATCTTGGTTTCATTTTTAGGTTTCAGGACAGGCGTTTTAGCGGAAGCAATAGGAGGTATATTTGTGCTCTACCTGACTGGCACCCTTAGGTTTATCGATATCCTCCTTCCCGCCTTAATGGGTGGAACGGTATATGTTGCAGTAAGTTCAGTAAGGTGGGGGGTGGCTAATCCCTTGCTGCTTCTCACCCTTATTTTCTCCAGGTCCACAATTACAACCTACAATTTAGAACTGATTTTGAAAAGGGTGGGTTTTAACGGGTACACAAGGGGTGCTGTCCAATATTCAGCAATAACAAGTGTTATTAAATTTTTGCCAGGTCCAAGAATAGGACCAAGGTCCATAATAACTAACCTAATAGGTGCTGAAGCAGGTGTCACCTCAACTTGCACAATTTACGGCCAATTCTTAGCTGATTTTGGCCTATCTGGAATTTTGCTTGAGTTTCTTTTGATGGGTCTAGTTATAAGTTTAATTCATAGTAAAGTAAATGAAGGAAAAGTTATTCCGATTTTTTCTTATTCTGTTTTCATGTCTTACTTTGTTCCAGGAATTGAAACTGGAATATTAGATTTTAATGTTTACATCTACCTCTTCATCTCTATTACTCTATTCCTATGCTCATTGAAAAGGAGGGTTTAGGTTGAAATTTAAAACTGAAACATTAATTAATCCATACCTGCTCACATTTCTTATCTTCCTTTTATACCTTTCTTTGGCGGAATTAGCCTTTTTTTGGACTCCAACCTCCAATTGGTTAAGCAACTTCAATAAACCCTCCTTAGAAACATTTTTTACTTTTGTTTTAGGCATGGCTAGTATTTATTCCGGTTTATTTTTGGCTTTGCACATTAAGCTCAATAAAGAATTCGTTCTGGTAAAGAGGTCTTGGTTCTTATCCTTTATCTTCTTCGTAATCTCAGGCTTCATGATTTCAGAAATCCTTTTTAAAAAACTATTTGATTTCCAGAGTTTCTTAATATCTGCTGCAATTTGGTTCAGTTTTGAATCATCTTTTAAGGTGCCGTTTTACTTCAGGAAATACATAAAAGGGTATAAAGAATCTAAATATCTCCTTTATTTTTCTCCTAAGATTACGTTTTCTCTTTACTCAATTTTCTCCATAATGTTCCTCCTTCCTTTGCTTTCTCAGTTAAAGTTTCCACTTTTATTTCCTTCTCAAGGTTTACCAACTTACTATCCCTTATCAACAGTAGGTAGAGCCTATGGGGTGTTCACTTATGCCGCAGCTCTCCAAAAAATAAAGAAAACATTCAACAAAGTGTTGTTTATTGCCTTATCAGCCCTAATTTATGGAAGTTACGGTTACAGAGTAGATCTAATCTCTTTCCTCTTAATAGGTTTCTTTATAGTTTTAACGGCTAAAAAATCCCTCTCCTGGAAAACTCTACTTTCAGTATTTCTTTTTGTTTCTATCCTGTTTTCTTTAGTGGCTTTGCTTGGTTTTTTTAAGGCTTCTTCCCAATACGGAAATTTGAGAAATGAAGCTAACCCTTTTAACCTATTACTTTACAGGTTGGGAGTAAATATAGGTCTATACAATAAAATAGTGAAGAAGAGCTTGCCTTTCGGCTATGAAGGGCTCAGATTACGTGTATGGACAGCTTACTACCACCCAAATTTAGTAATAGGCCATTTCATTGGCCATAAAAATAAAGGGTTAACCGCATCCTTTTTCGCTCCTTTCGTGATGGATGGTGGTTTAGCTGAATTAATTTCCTTACCCTTACTTTTAGGATTTATTTTAGGACTCAATTACAGGTTAAGAAAAGCAGAGCATTGTCTAGCATCCTACCTAATTCTAATAAGTGAACTTGTTTCAAAATTCGAGATGGGTTTCAGCCTTTTCGAGCTTGCTTTATTTGCTGCTTCATTAAGAATTTCAGTTCATTGTTTAAAAACCTATTCATAGTTTCTCGAGTAAACACTACCATTTTTTTAAATTGGGAAGTATCTCTTTTAAAAAGACTTTATCAAAAAATATTTCTTAAACAAAAGGTGTCTTTTGCATGTCTGTGTATCATGGTGAAGTGAAAGGAAGGACGAAAACTGGGAAGAAGTTTATAAGGCATAGAAAAACGAAAAAGAAAGCCTTAATAGGGTCTTATCCAACCCAAACTAAAATAGGGGAAAGAAAACTTAAAAAAGTAAAGGGGAAAAGGGGGCAAGTGAAATTTAAACTTTTAAGAGACGAGGTAGTGAACGTCTATGACCCAAAAACAAAGAAAACACAGAAAACAAAGATACAAGACTTAATCGAAAACCCTGCAAACAAAATCTATACAAGAAGGAAAGTAATCACTAAAGGAGCCATTCTCTCAACTCCTTTGGGCTTGGTAAGAGTGACAAGCCGACCAGGCCAAAACGGAGTTATAAACGCGGTCAAAGTTGAAGAAGAATGAAGGAGGAGAAGGGAAAATACATCATCATTTACCCCCTATACTTTGATACTAAGAAATCGAGGAAAAAAGGGAGAAAAGTGCCGAAAAAATTGTCAGTTAGAAACCCTGACCCCCAAAAACTCTTCCAAATAGCTCAAAGGTTAAACCTAAACCCTATCTTGGAAGAAAATAAAAGACACCCAAGAACTTGGTTCACCGAGAAAGGAAGATTAAAAGTCAAAAAAGTTCAGAGTAAGACCTACATCCTTAAGTTGATAGGGGAAAAACTAGTAAAGCAGGGCTGAGGAAGTTTTTTGCAATGAAAAGCATAATTATTGAAGGTGAAATTGTGACAGAAATTGAACCAAGTAAATTTCTTATCAAGTTAAAAAAACATTCCCAAGTACCCAAGCTCTTCAGTAAAGTAACAGTTAAGGGGGAGAAAACCCTAAAAGGCAAAGTGGTAGATGTACTGGGCCCTGTTTCTCAACCGTACGTTTTGGTTCAATCATCAAATTCATAGTTTTTAAACCTAATATTTTTATATTGTAGCAAATACAATTTTTATTGGTGTTTGTTGGCTGAATTTTTTCTTGGGAAAATTTTTTCAAAGGTGAGTGTGGTTTGAAATGGAGGAAATGGAGGGGGAAAAGGGTCAAATCGATATAGAGACATACTTAGATGTTTACCATGCAATAAGTAAAACCAACAACGGAAAAGGGGCAACAGTAAAAGACTTAGAAAAAAAGCTTCAGATTTCCCGAGAAAAAATTAATGAAGCTATTAACTTCCTTCTCAAGAAGGGGTTTTTGGTTAACGGCGAAGGGAATAAGTATCATCCTTTCTTTCCTGAAAAAGTGCTTCATGATTACTCTTTAATAAAGAGTGCCCCTTGCTTCACTTGTGAACTCATTCATGAGTGTAATATCTCTGATCGCCGTAGAAGCTATAACTGCAGCAAATTACTTAAATGGCTGAACAGCCTCTGAAATTAATTCCTCCTTCGTAACAATTCAGTCAAGTCCTTTGCGCCAATGTTTGATTTTATTGCAGTGGAGGAGAAATGGGTTCTGTAGGCTGAGTAACCTAGCTCTTTAACCCTAAGCATTGTTTCTTCGATGTTTGGTGGAGAGACTCTTATTCTAGACGAAAAAGAATGAAGATCGAAATAGAAAGGAGGGGCTGAACATTCTTGACTTAACAAACTAAGCAACTTTTGGTTCTCTCTATCTTCTATATATCGAAAATTTCTAAGCATTTCTTTTAATTTTTCAATTAAGTTGCACGATACCAGAGGGCCTAACCATAATGGCCCTATAACCTTTATATTCCCTCCACAATTGGGGCATTTATGGTAGTGACTCTCTTCAATTGAGGTTGTTCCTCTCCATAAGCAACTTTTGCAGTAGAGATTGTAACCCCATCTCTTATAATTGAAACCTTTCACCTCTTGAAAGAAAATTCTGTAGTAATGCTTACCTGCAAAGGACAGAATAGGTTCCAGAAATATTTCAGAGGGAGAGACTCGTAAAATTACTGAACTTATTAATACTCTCAGACCAAGTTCTTTAGAATAATCTGTTCTATAAGGCATTACTCCGTATCTTCTAAAACATGTTTCAGGTTTAACACCTTGTAAAGTGGCTAAATCCGTAGCTGTAACCGCTAGTACTCCTCTCCTTTTAAGAATAGCTGAGGCAGCTTCAACAAAGTAGATTGGTGAACCAAAAGGGTCTATGTCAACTAAATCAAACCAGAACATCATTTCTTTAAGTATTTCCATTAAGGTAATTGCCTTCAAATTGAAAGGAGTTACTTTACTTTCCAACTCATTTATTTTGATGTTCGTCTGCATTACTTGGTAAGCTGTCTTTTTCTTGTCTGAAATAATTACTTTAGAGGCCTCAATTTCTTTTGCAAACCTTAACCCTCTAACTCCAGAAGCTGATAATGGCTCTAAATAATTTATTCCTTTTTTCTTTTCTTTCCTAAGCCATGCTCCCACTAATATTGTGAAATCTCTATTCTGTTTCATTTTCGGGTTATAGAAAACAGGTGCGGAGGAATTAAGTTCTCCTTGGGAAGCAAAGAAGAAAACTTTTCCCTCCTTATAAAGTTTAAGCTTCATGTCTCTTTTCTCTAAATTTACTTCCTTTTCAAGAGAAGGAAAGCATGTTTCTTATGGTAAGGCACTAAATTCACTGAGTCAATTATTTCAAAACCCGTCTCTTTCAGCTTCTTCTCTTCTTCTAGGTACACTTCTTTAGGTTTTTTTGAAATATCGATGCTGCTGGCTTTTATAGCAAGCAGTACATAACCTGACTCTTTCAAAAAAAGATTTGAATTAGTCGACACAATACTAGTAGGGTTAGGTTGCGCAACGTCGCAGTACACCACATCAACTTCTTCGACGAAGTTAATATACCGTGAAGGAGTTCTTGCATCTGCGAGTAAAGGAACAATATTTTCCCTTTTCCTTGCAATTTGGATTAATGGTAATAAAGCTGAAGCTGAGAAATCAACTCCATAGATGACTCCCTCTTCACCAATAATGTCACTTAAATAAGACGCTGTGGTACCAGAAGCTACTCCAAGGTAGAGTATTAGGTCCCCCTCCTTCACAGGAAACTCTTTTACCTTTTTATGTATCGCTGCAGAAGCTTTTGACCTGTAAGGGTCCCATACTCTATACTCTCGACCATTTACATAAACTATTTCTTCATTACAGCTTCTAAATCCAGGCACTAAATTTTTTGTTACTAAGAACTTTCTCTTACCTTTTTTTAACCAGTAAATTCCCTCAAATTTGCTGTTTATTACTTTCATTCCTTTCTTCCTTAACAATATTTTTGATTTCTCTCACAAATTTTTCTTGAAGCTTGCCTTCACCTCTGCCCCCTGAAAACATGTCAATTCTAGCTGCAATGGCTATCTTGTTAGCAAGTTTACGAGCTAGCTTCCCTCTTACTTTCTTGTTTGACTTCCTTATTAAAGGGTATTGGTAAATAACTCCATGTTTTGGGGGTGTACCTTTTCCTCTTATAAACCTGAATAAAGCTTTTTCAGCTCCTAATAACTGGATAGTGCTTGAGGGTAATTTAGCAAGTGATTCCAGCCCTCCTGCTGACGAAATAAGCCGGGCAGCTATTAATGCCCCTGTAAGTGAAGAAGTGTTTGGTGCTACTTTCGGCATTTCCTCTTCTATGTAGCCCCTCACTGCATCATAGCACTTTTTTAAAGAAAGCCACTCCTGAATCAATTCCTCTATAACCTCACTGTCTCTCTCTTGCAACTTCGCCCCAACAGTTTCATTAATGGAACTCGCTATTTTATTTATAATCTCTGATGGCAAATTAAATTCTTCCTTAAGGGTTTGTGGGTTAATCTTTTCTGGTTTCTTAAATTTGGAAATTAGTTTGATTATTAATTCTTGAGACTCTAATATATCAAACAGTTCAGGAAAGTATAGTGAGTACCATTCCTTTATCCTCAAAAAGAGGGAGTTAAGCATTTTTTCCAAGTCATCTAATACATGTATGGCTTGAATGATCGATAAATCCTTTCTGGATCTATCCTTCTTTATTCCATAAACCGTAACCCTTATACTTACTTCACGAATGCGTCTTCTTGCTTCCTTTTTGTTTCTGAAACCAAATTTTTCAACTGATAAAGCCGTGAAATATCTTCTAAACAATAAACCAGCTTTATTTGGTATACTATATTTTATGACTCCCTTAATTTCTTCCTTTACCTTTACAGGTTCCCTCTCTTCAATGTTTATTTCTCGGTATCCCATATCTAGTAATTCTTCTAAGGCGTTATTGAGTTCTGTAAGTGTCCTTTTTTCTAAAAAAGAGATAAATTTGTCCGTTACTTGGTTTATATCCCCCTTTAATTTCTTAACTAGAATTATTTCCTTTTTTTCATTTACTGCTAACACTCCCAATGGTGAAACAGTTAGGTAAGCTTTCATTTTCAATTTTTACCTACTTAGTCTTTTAATTGGATCTTCCCTACTTAGGTTGACCAATTTTTCTTTTCAATAACACCCTCTTAATGTAATTTCTTTTATTTCTTACCCTAGCTGGGGGACTGCGTCTCTTTTTCCCTTCAACCTTAGGAGTAGCTTTTCTAACCTTTCCTGCCTTTGCCAAGCTGCCCTAGCCGGTTAAAACCTGTGGCTGCCTCTTGGCATAAAAGTATCACCTCCTCAAAATTTTAACCTGCAGAAAGTCTTCTCACCCTTTACTCTTTTTCATTCACTCTCCCTTTTTTTTTAAAAAAAAGGAGAGAAGCAATAAAGAAATCCCATGCTCACGTTTCCCTTCCATAAAATTCCTTCAATGTTTAAAAATATAAAGGTATACCTTAAAAAAGTAACGTAAGTAAACCTGCCTTTTTTCCTCTACTCCCATGAAAGGCTAAGGAGAATTTAAAAGAATATTATTAAAGTTTCTCTCTCCCCCTAATAAACTATCCTTTCCCAAACTAATTAAATTTAGGGGTATATAGAATTGGAAAACACCCTCTGGTCCACAAATGTTTTCTCTGAAGAATTGTTGAAAGAAATTCCCAATTCAGGAACTGTGGACCCTGTTCAACTTAATAAATTAAAGATTAAGGTAGCTAAAAGGCTAAACTTGAGAAGGGTCCCCAAAAATTCAGAGATTATCTCCTACATGGAAAAGAGGGGGCTGTTTCAATTTAAAAACTTGTTGAGGATAAAAAATGTCAGAAGTCTTTCAGGCGTGAATGTTATAGCAGTTATGACTCATCCCTTCCCCTGTCCCAAAGATAAACCATGTATTTATTGCCCTGGAGGACCTAGTTCGATTTTTGGCGACGTTCCTCAGAGCTATACAGGCAAAGAACCAGCAGCTATGCGGGCAATTCAAAACGAATTCAATCCTTACATGCAAGTTAAACAGCGTATAAAGCAATTATCCTCCATAGGACATACCGTAAGCAAAGTTGAACTAATTATTATGGGAGGCACTTTCCCTGCAATGTCAAGAAATTATCAAAGGGGGTTTGTGAAAAAATGTTTAGACGCTTTAAATAATAAAATAGGAAGGACGCTAGAGGAAACAAAAAGGCTTGCTGAGTCAAGTGAAATAAGAAATGTTGGTTTAACTGTGGAGACAAGGCCTGATTATTCAAAAAAGGAACATATAAACTTAATGCTGGAATTAGGTGTTACCAGGGTTGAATTAGGTGTACAAACCATTTATGATGAAATATACTCCTTGATAAATAGGGAACATGGAGTAAAGGATGTTTATGAAGCCACTCAACAACTGAAAGACTCCGGTTTAAAAGTATGTTACCATATCATGCCTGGTTTACCTGGTTCAACTCCTAAGATGGATGTTTCAATGGCGAAGGAAATATTCATGGATGAGAAATTTAAACCTGACATGTTAAAGATCTACCCCACCTTGGTTATTCCTGGAACTAAGCTTTATACCCTTTGGAAAGAGGGGGTGTACATCCCTTACAGTTTAGAAACTGCAATTGAAGTAATTGCTGCAATAAAATCCTTAGTTCCGCCTTGGGTGCGGATAATGCGGGTTCAACGTGACATCCCAGCACCGGAAATAGCAGCTGGTGTTAAGAAAAGCAATTTAAGACAACTTATTAAGGAATACATGGATGAAAAGGGGTTAAGATGCAAATGCATAAGATGTAATGAAATAGGTCGTTTGAAGAAGAAAAAGGAAGGTTCCTGTGAAATAAGTTATGAAATAACTAGTTATGAAGCCTCGGGGGGGCGTGAATTCTTTTTAACGGCTAAGTTAGAGGACGCATTGGTAGGTTTTCTTAGGCTCAGATTTCCTTCTTCAAAGGTTTTCAGGTGGGAGATAAGGGGTAAGTCAGCGTTAGTTCGTGAGCTGCATGTTTATGGCGAGATGATTCCTGTAGGTGCCAAGAAAAAAAATGCTTACCAGCATAAGGGTGTAGGAAAGAAGCTTTTATCTTTAGCTGAAGAAATAAGTGAAAAGCACCGTAAAGAGAAAATTCTGGTAACAAGCGCTTTAGGTACAAAATTATACTATAAAAGGCTAGGGTACGAACACTTGGGGGCTTATATGGTCAAATATTTACCCTAACTTTTTAAATTCCTTAGAGCATTTCTAGCTTCGGAAAAGCCTTGTTATGAAATATGGTGTAGCCTTTCAAGATTTCACTTTTTTTATTTTCTCTTCAAAATACTTTGACAACTTAGAAATCATTGTTTCGATCGTATAATTCTCCATCACATACTTCCTTGACTTGTAGCCTAATGTTTTAGAGAATTTCTTATCTGTTAGAACAGCCTTTAGAATTTTTGTTAGTGCCTTAACATCCTTTACATTAGGGACTGTTAATATATTTTCCTCCCCCATTTCTTTATAGATTTCTGAAGGAGGACAAATTACAGGAGTGGCTGAAGCCATTGCCTCCAGAATGGACAAACCCACACCGTCATATTTTAAAGGTAAGGTAACAAAAACATCAGCTAAAGCGTAATACTTGTTTATTTCTGTGTGAGGGACAAATTCCAGGAAAGTCACGTCGGGACTGTTTCTAACAAGTTGGTTGTACTTATCTTTGAAACTCTCAGAGGGTTTCCCTATTATCAGCAAAGAGACATTTATTTCTTTCTTTAATTTACGGTATGCTTCAATTAAATTTTTTAATTCTTGGTTTTGGGTTAGTTCACCACTGACGTGCAAAATAACATTCTCGCCTAGACTTAGCCTTTTCTTTATAGTGTTGGTCTTTTGAAAGGGAGAAAACTTATTTGCATCAACTCCTAAAGGTAGAAGTTCAAGTTTATCGGTTATATCCTTAAAGGAATTCTTCAGAAGATTTAACGATTTATAGTTGGTTACGAAAACCTTGTCGCTTTTCTCAAAGTATTTCCTAAAAACTCTTTTGAGAAGAAAGTGTTTAGATATGTAATTTATGTCTTCATGGTGTAATGTCCCTGAAAAATTTAAGCCGCTCAAATAAGCTGAATAAATTGATCTAAAATCGAAGGCATGAACATGTTTTGGGTTTTGTTCCTTCAAAACCTTAGCTACTTTATGAGCCCAGAGGTAAGTTCCTATCTTTCTTACTTTCCAGAAATCCAGTTGGATAACGTTTTCATCTTGAATTTTTAATAACCAATGTTTAGTTATTACTTTTACATCCCAAATTGGTTTTACGCGGTTGTATACGTGAAACGCGTAATATTCTTTGCTGCCAACTTTATCCGGAGGAAAACTGTTAGATATGAAACATAAATCTGTCATCCTAAACAACTCCTTACTCTACAGTGACGCTTTTAGCCAGGTTTCTAGGCTTGTCTGGGTTTAAACCTCTTAAAACTGCTGTATAATAAGCTAAATATTGTAAAGGAACTATGTAAGGTGCTGGTGATAGGAATTCATCCACTTCTCTATTTATTTTAAAGGTGAAGTTCGACATTTCCTCTATTTTTTTGTTTCCTTCTGGAGCTATCGAAATAACTTTAGCTCCTCTTGCTTTTACTTCTTCTATGTTTCCCACCATCTTTGTTTGCGATGGGCCGGGCGTAACAACAGCTACCACAGGAGTGTTTTCACTAATTAACGCCAGTGGACCATGCTTATACTCCCCCGCTCCTGTTCCCTCCGCATGAATATAACTTATTTCCTTCAATTTTAAGGCTCCTTCCAAAGCTACTGGATATCCTACTCCTCTTCCAATAAAGTAAACGTCTCCATGGCTTTTTATTTCTTTAGCTATTCTTTGCGCAAGGTTGGATGTGGTTAAAGTTTTAGAAAGGTATTGAGGTAACTTTTTCAGTTTTCTAAACTTCTCCTCCACTTCAAGCCCTAAAACCTCAGCTGATTTAAGGGCGAGATAAGTCAGCAACGTAATTTGAGAAGTGAATGTTTTAGTTGCAGCTACTCCTATCTCAGGGCCTGCGTAAGTGTAACATACTTCATCAGCTATCCTAGTTATTGAGCTTCCTAAAACATTTGTTAAAGCAATGGTTTTAGCCCCCCTTTCTTTAGCTTTTTTAAGTGAAACTTTTGTGTCAGCAGTTTCTCCCGATTGACTAACTGCAAAAACCAGTGATTTTGGGCTAAGAGTAGGAACTATTGCTTCAGTAAATTCCGATGATTGCATAGTTTCAAAGGGTATCCCCGCCACTTTTGCGAAAATATACTTTCCAGCAAGTGTAGCGTGGTAAGAGGTTCCGCTTGCTACAAAGTAGAGGTTTCCCTCATTTTTCACTATTTCCTCAACTATCTCCATTAGTTCACCATTAGTTGATCTAAGGGTTTCTTTTATAGCTAGGGGTTGTTCTTCTATTTCTTTTAACATGAAATGTGGATATCCTGATTTTTGAGCCATTTCATATGTCCAGTTTATTGTTTGAATAGTTCTTTTCACTTTTTGACCGTTAAAAGTTTCAATTTCAACCTTATTACCAGTAAGAGTAACAATTTCTTCCTCGCTTATGAAAATAACTTTGTTTGTTTGTTGAAGAAAGGCTGGTATATCAGAAGCTATGAATAAAGCTTCTTCAGACACACCTACCACCAGTGGACTACCTTTCTTAGCTGCAACTATTTTATGGGGAAACTTGCTTGAAACAACAGCAATAGCAAAGGAACCCTTTAATTTTTTAACTGTTTCCTTAACTGCTTCCTTCAAATCTAATCCTTCAGCTAACTTTTCTTCTATTAAATGCGGTATAACTTCTGTATCTGTTTCAGATTTGAATAAATGTCCTCGAATAACTAATTCCCTCTTCAACTCCACATAATTTTCAATTATACCGTTATGTACAACTGCTATTTCACCCCTGCAATCCTGATGGGGGTGAGCATTTTTATGTGAAGGAGCCCCATGCGTTGCCCATCTTGTATGGCCTAAACCTACCTTACCTTCCATTTTGGTTAAGTTATACCTCTCCCTGATGTCATCAATCACTCCTCTATCCTTTTTTACAACTACTTTTCCCGGTTGAACCAAAGCTACACCGGCGGAATCATACCCTCTATACTCCAATTTTTTCAGCATAGAAACAATTAAAGGAGCAACATTAAATTCTTTACTTATGACACCCACAATGCCGCACAAGTTTGTTTCCCCCACTCAATGAAAATGGCTAGTTGAAGGATCATGTATCCCCCTAAATTAAGTAAAACACTTTCAGAGACTGATTGCTCTTATAAAAATCTTCATTTAAAGATTGTTAAAACAGATAAGAAACGTGAAATCATACAATCCATTTGCACAATCACTGAATAAAGTTTCATTATTCTACATTTATCTTTCCTTTTCTCTGTGATCTTCTTCGAGTTTTTCATTGAAATAAGAAGCTGTATTCAAAATAGAGAACTAAAAAAAATTTATACCGTTATAAGAAAATTTAAACTTTAGGTGGAAAAAGGTGATTAATAAAAAGTTTAAATTACTCACTATAAATGAACTAAAAGCATTAGCTCACCCCACACGCGTCGAAATACTTAGAAGGTTAGCTAAGAAACCTCTTTACACGAAAAAACTAGCTAAGGAACTAAACATAAACGAGCAACGATTATATTACCACATTTCAATTCTAAAAAGAGAAGGATTAGTGAAAACTGTAAGGAAAATACATAGGAAGGGAATAGAAACGAAGTTTCTCGCCCCTACATCCAAAACCTATATTCTCTTTTTAAGTGAGCAACCTGAACAGGGTTTAATACATAACCAGGTTGAAGATAAACAAACCCCGTTCCCCCTAAATTATTTCATAACTCAAGGTAAAGTAGATGTCGATGTGGTTGTGGGTTCACCGGATCTTCACGGGAAATACGGGCACAGAGCAAAAGATGCATATTTAGCTGCTCAAGTAACCTACTTACTCGGTTTATTCAGTACAAGGTTGAGTCCAATAAGTATTTACATGGATGTGGATTATAGGGTGGAAATTTCAGAAATAGAACGAAGCCTTATTTTAATAGGTGGCCCAATCTCGAACATGTTAACGGATAAAATCAATTCCCTATTACCTGTCTTCTTTGACGTAGCTAATCACCGTGTTTCTTCCTCTTTAACAAACAAGAACTACACCGACGAAGCAGTGGGGGTGTTGGAGAAAATTCAAAACCCCTACAACGAGAGATATGCTTTGCTATTAATAGCTGGTTTAAGTCTTCACGGCACAAAAACAGCCCTTTTAGCTTTACAGAATTTAACTCTTGGCAAAAAGGAGGAAGTTCAAGTTAACACATCCACAAATTATGCAGCTGTCTTTTTAGGAAAAGATATGGATAGTGATGGAGAAATAGACAACTATGACGTGTTAGAAGAAACTTTCTTCTAGAAGGGAAAAATAAATGTTCTTTGCTAAAACAATTGGGTACATAGCTAAAAACTTAACATCCAAAGAACTAACCTTCCTTTCGGAAGCCGAGAAGCTTTCACAACACTTCCTCCTTATACCTCTTAAAGAAGTTGCTAAAAGAACAAGTTTTTCTTCAACTCTTACACAGAAAATAATGAAAAATCTCAATAAAAAGAAACTGGTGAGGTTAAGCAGTAAACCCTATGTAGGCTTTAAGCTTACACCTGTAGCCTTCGATGTTTTAACTTTAAGATTACTCGGAGAAATGAATGTACTGGTTTACATAGGCAAAGAACTAGGGGTTGGAAAAGAATCTAAAGTGTATGAAGGCTTAACAAGTAAAGATGAAGAAGTTGCAGTAAAGGTTTTGAAAGTGGGAATGCCTGCGTTTAAGAAGGTAAAGAGGTACCGCTTGTTAAGAAATGTCTCTTCTCCTTACTGGAGCTATGAAACGTCCAAAGAATTAGCTAAAAGAGAATTTAAAGCTTTAAAAAAACTTTATCCAAGAAAAGCGAAGGTCCCGAAGCCTATTTTCCAGTTTAGACAAGTTCTATTAACAGAAAAAATAAAGGGGGAAATGCTTGTTAACTCCTACTGGAAAATATTACACCCCGAAAAGTTATTGGAACAAATAATGGAGGAAATAAAATTTTGGCTGGAAACTGTTCAAATTGTGCATGGTGATCTTAATCAATACAACATCTTAATTGAGGAACTTGATAAAATAACTGTGATAGATTGGGCTCAATGGGTTACAAAAAATGATTATGGTTCATATTTCCTTTTAGAAAGAGATATAAAAACAATTCTGGATTTCTTTAGAAAGAAATTAGGAGTTAAAAAAGATTTAAATGAAGTAAAGGAGTATCTCATAGGTTATAGATGAAAACAGTTCTTTTCCTGTAAAAATTTCGGAAATTAAAATATCAAGCTAAATAAAGCTCTATAACAACCAGAACAAGGAATATAATCAATGAAATTATTGAAAAAATTAAAACTAAAGTTTGTGCTTGAATCTTTCTAGTTCTTTCAAATGCATCCTTTATTTCCAGTTCAGCCTCCTGAGACAAGTTAAGAGATTTGAAGCTATGTTTCTTGATTTCGTTTATTGTTTGATTAAATGAAGAATATCCTCCCCTTATCTCCTCCATTGATTGATTTATTAATTTCTCAGCTTTAAACAAGGTATTCCTGTGTACTCCGGCTGAAACAGCAGCATTGAACAGTTTCCTTGCCTCATTTAGTTTCCTTTCCGCCTCACTTAAATATTTTTTGTAAATTAACAAAATTAATTGTTTAGATAAGTTATTCACTTCCTTTGCTTTTTCACCTGCATCTCCAAAATTTGATTGGTTATACATTTTCATCATATTTTCTTCTTCAATTTTTAACGCTGTATATAAAGCTTCTAACTGATTATCGATTAATCCATCATTTCTACTGGTTTGGTATGTTAAATATGCTTTTTTGAAATTTTCCTTAGCTAACTCAATATTTAACTCTACTATTTCCCTTTTTCCAGGCGAAATAAACAAGTCCCCTTCTCTTGTTACTTGAAAACCATGGAATTCTAAAGTAACAAAATATTTCTGGTAACCTGTTGCTACAGTGTAAGGTACAGTAAAGTTAAATTCGAGGGTAAGTGTATCTTCACTTTTCAGATGGATTTTTTTCTTAATAGATAATAAAGTGGAATTGGTGACCACGACTGATAAATTCACTTCTTCTATTTCTTTATTACCGGTATTTTTCAAATCAAAGCTGAAATCTGAAGAAGATCCTCTTTCAACAACTTTTGGAAACTTAAACTGTTCAATTTCGCATGAATAAATACTCCTTCTCACAACTATGTAGAATTCTGGGCTTTTGACAGAGAAAATTTCGCTACTTGAGGAATTTCCTTTCACCAAATAAACATATACCCTAAAAGGATATATTTTTGTTTCTAAGTTTCCAGGTATCTCTAGAGACAACTTCTTTATGGAGTATTGGGAGCCTCCACGTAAATATTTCTTTATACTCCACCTTATAGGGCGCCAGTACCAAAAAAACTCTATACTGGAAAGAAAAACAGAGTCATCTCTATTGTTTTTAATAGAGAAATTCAGAACATCTATGTTTTCAGATGTGAAGTAAACATTTTTAGACAAGTAGAACTCTATTTTTATTCCATTTCCTGAAAAACTAAACTTTCTATTTGAATTCTCCGAGGAATAAGACTGGAAGGGTGCAACAAAACCTGAAAAAATTAAATAAATCAAAAAATAAGAAACTATTGGTTTAGGAAACAATTTAATCATTTCTTTCCCTCAGAGTAGAGTTGCTTTCATTAATTTTTAGGAAAGAACTATTTTTAAAAAAGGGTGACGTTTTAAATAATTCTTCCATACTTAAAAACCTGTAACCTTGTTTAGCAATAAGTTAGAGGGTGAATTGCCTGAAAAAGAACAGGGTAAGTAAATACTTAATTGTAGGTGTAGACCCTGGCGACACAACAGGTTTAGCTATTCTTAATTTAAAGGGTGAATTAATATTTAAGACACAGTTAAGGAAGCCCAGTTTCCCAGCAGTGGTTCAGTTAATTTCAAAAATGGGGAATCCTTTAATTATTGCTGTCGACAAGAAAAACCCGTCTAGAGTAGTGTATAAAGTGGCAAGGATTCTGAATAGCCAAATATATGCACCAAAGAAAGACTTGTCGAAGGAAGAAAAACTAGAAATTTTTTCTGAAGGCTTGAACAGTTTAAAAATCAATAAATGGGGTCAACACGAAAAAGATGCCTATACAGCTGCTAGAAAAGCATACAAGGCTTACAAAAACTTATTGGAAAGAATAGATATCCACTCCTTAGAAAAAAAGGGTAAACTATACGGTGATGAGTTAAAAGCCGCTGTTTTACGTGGTGTCTCCATTTGTAACGCAATTGCGAAGCTTGAAAAAGGGAAAACAAGAAAAATTTCTATCCAAAGAAGGGGAGGTAAACCTAAAAACTTGCCACTTCAGGATCTTGAACTTAAGTTAAAGGCAAAAGAAGCCGAAATAGAAAGATTAAGAGTAGAAAACAAAAATCTGGTCTCAGAAATGAATGCACTCAAAGAAAAAATAAACACCTATCTCTACCAAATTGAAGAATTCAAAAAGCAAAGGAACCAGAGAATCAGCAAAGACAGAGAGTTATTTATAAGGGATATGAAAATAAAGAAATTAATTGAAAACTTCAAGAAAGTAAGTAAAGAAAACATTTCCCTGAAAAAAACATTAAGAGAACTTAAACTACTTGTACAAAAACTAAACGAGGCACTAAATAAAAAAACCATAGTCTTTGTCCCATTAATCGAGAATTTAACGTTGGAAAAAATCCATGCTGTAAATGAAAGATTACCAATAAAAGGGTTTACCATGGTTTACGTAAAAAACCCTCTCGTCAAAGATACAGATGGTGTTAATTTCTTGAGAAGAACAGGTGTAAAAGCAATAATTAGTAACCATCCATCTAAAAAAACTGAAACGGGAAAACGGAGGAGGTTCACCATTTTAGATGCAAACAAATTAAACCTGGAACCCCTAAAAATAAATAACAAAACTGTAGGGTACATTTACGAAAGAACAAAACAAGAAGATCTCAAAACTTGGTTTAAAAAATACATCAAGAAATACCGTGAAGAAAAATGGCGTAACTGAAAACTAACTCCTCACTAATCTTTGAAAGCAATTTTTCGAAAACATGAAACAAGAATCCAGAGTTTTCAAAAAGTTTAACTTTTACTCCCTCACTTAAGTAGAAAGATTTTTAAAGAGAAATTACCCCTTTTATAAAATGAGATGTAGAGACCCTTCAACTGGGTCATCTGAAGAAGGGGAAAGAGGCTTAATTTTCAATCTTTTTCAATGTACCTCCAGTTTTTCTCAATTTTTACGGGAAACTTATCACCTCCATGCCATAGTTTCGATTTCTTTCAGCACCTTCAAGAGGTGCCAATTTATTTCTTCATTAAAGGGCAGCCCTTCTTACTGAGATTCATTACTCCTGTCCAGATTTCTCCAGCTTCTTCACTTCAGTACTTTAAAAATTTTCATGAGTTCGTTCTTATTCAGTACTTTGTTCGTATCCACTTCCAAGTTCCCGCCTCCCCCTGATTCTGCCTATTCCTTTAAATGTCTTAAAACATGCCCTGTTTCTTTAAGTATTAATGGTAGTGCTACTTTCACGGCATTAGGTGAGCCTGGTAAACAGTAAATAATTTTTCCATGATAAATATAAGCTTCAGCTCTTGATAAAATGGCGCTTGAGCCTATCTCTTTATAACTGAGGAACCTGAAAATTTCACCAAATCCCTTCATTTTCTTTTCAGAAACTTCCTCCAAAGCCTCGATTGTCACGTCTCTATTGGAAATGCCTGTTCCTCCTATAAAAATTAAGGTGTCTAAATTCTCTTTTTTCGCTATAAATTTAACAAAAGCCATTATTATCTCTTTATCATCAGGTAAAATAAATTCGAAAACCTTTTTATGCCCATCCTTTTTCAAAGCTTCTTCAAGCACTCTGCCACTTTCATCAATTATCTCCTTCCGCTTTAAAACTTGTTGAAACCTGGAATCGCTTACTATTATTATGCCGAAAGAGAATTCCTTAGGTGCCTTCTCTTTATGGATAAAAGAAGTTGTTTCTTTATTTTTCAATATTTCCCCCTACTTTAGTTAAACCTTTATAAGAGAAAGAAAACATATTAGAAAATTTTATTGAGAGGAACTGTAGGTTTTCCTTAAAAATTTTTGAGAGAAAGTTTTCTTTAAAACTATATAAAGGTTTCTTACCTCCCTCTCCAGATGATTTTAGTGTGTCTTCAGGGATAAAAAATGTGGAACAAATGGCTCATTCCTTGGAGACACGTGAAATATTGGTTATGTTTAGGCTGCGGCAAATGCTGCAGACATTACTGGGTTCCAATAAATTCAGGAGAACTTCCCTTCTTTCTGAAATATTATTCAAACTATTTAGAGGTTAGAAAAGGAAAAATTTACTTAAAAAGAAGAGTTGATGGTTCCTGTGTTTTTTTAAAAAACAACTTATGCACTATTCAAGGAGTTAAACCCGTTGCTTGTAAAACATTTCCTTTTTATGTCCAAACCTCTCCTTTAAAAAAGTATAAACCAGAAGAAGCAATCTTTACTTTTAACTCGAAAAAGTATTTTGTTTATGTAGATTCATCTTGTGAAGGATTAGGCCTCGGGTTTCCCGTCGAAAAAGTCATAAAAGAAGCCATAGAAATTTTGAGGGGGGAGAAGAGTCAACAATTCCTAACAAAAAGCCACTATACATTGTTAAAGCCAAAGCGTTACTTACACCAAAATCCATTACCCTCTTTCTTTAAAGAACGTGCCATCCTTCAATATGGGCAACAAAAAGAGCTCTTAATTCATACCCCAATTCCTTCAGATACGCTGATTCCGCGAAAACAAAAAACTACTGCATCTTCTTCGACACAAAACCTTGACTTAACTTGGCACGGTTTAGTAATAAGGAAGAAATTACCGGATACTTGAAAAAATTTTTACTTAAGCAACTTTTTCACTTCTTCATTTAAATATTCATTGCCTTCAATTATTTCCATGGAGTTTTCTGAACAAAAACTAAATGGTGGTGTTTAAAGGATGGTTCTGTTCATAAGGAAAGTAGGGGTTGTAGGGGCAGGGGTTATGGGAAGTCAAATAGCAGAAATAATGGCTATAAATAACTTAGATGTTGTATTAAAGGACATAAACATGGATCTAGCTTTAAAAGGGTTGGAAAGGATAAAAAAAAGCCTAGATAAGTTAGTGGAATACCATCTCCACAAAGCAGATAATGAAATAAAAAGAATAGAGGAAAAAGACGGGATAAAACTTACGGATGAACAGAAAAAACAAATAAAAGAAAGGTTGAAGCCAACTTACACCCCAGAAAGGAAAGAAAAAATACTGGGGAAAATAAAAGTAACAGACTCCTACAATGAATTTAAAGACGTGGATCTAGTCATTGAAGCTGTTGTTGAAAGAATAGACATAAAAAAGAAGGTTTTCAAAGAAATAGACCTGATATGTCCAGAAAAAACAATCTTAGCGACTAATACATCCACTCTTTCAGTAACGGAAATAGCTTCAGCCACAACCAGGCCTGAAAAAGTAATAGGGATTCACTTTTTCAACCCAGCCACAGTTCTTCCCTTAATAGAAGTCATACCCGGCCTAGAAACAAGGTATGATGTAGTCGACGACACCCTAGATTTCCTAAGAACATTAAGAAATGAAAGATATCTAATGCAGCCAATAAAAGTGAAAGAAACACCAGGATTTATAGTCAACCGCATATTAGCAAAAGCCTTAAACGAAGCCTACGCTTTGTATGAAGAAGGGATAGCTTCCCCCAGGGATATCGACTTAGCAATGAAAGTAGGGGCAGGTTGGCCCATGGGCCCCTTTGAGTTAACTGACACGATAGGAATAGACGTGATTTACCATGTACAAGAAAGCTTGAAAGAAGCTTGGGGCGGCTTGGTCCAAATGAAACCGGTACAGATAATTAAACAACTTTACCACCTGGGAAGATGGGGAAAGAAAACAGGCAGAGGCTTTTACGACTACACAGCCCAAACCTAAAAAAATAAAGGCCCTGAAATCAATTCATGATGAAAAGTGAAGGAAAAGAAACCTGTTTTGAAAAGGTTAAATATTTAATCTCTAACCCTTCCCCCATATTTTGGTAATGTTTTTCAAGGAGGTGTTTTTCATTGGCGGAATACGAAACAATAAAATATAGGAAGGAAGAAGGAATAGGTATAGTGACATTAGACTCTCCTCCCGTGAATGCTTTAAGTAGGAAAATGCTTGACGAATTAGATAAAGTTTTTGACGAAATAGCTCAGGATGAAGAAGTTAAAGCTGTTGTAATTGCCGGTGCAGGACCTAACGCCTTCTCTGCAGGTGCTGATGTCAAAGATTTAGCCCAGTTATCCCCTGAACAAGCTGTAGAAGTTGTTGAAAAGGGGCATAGAGTATTTACTAAAATTGAAAAACTACCTAAACCCGTAATAGCTGCATTACATGGCTACACTCTCGGGGGAGGAAATGAATTGGCCATGGCCTGTGACATAAGGGTTGCTTCAGACAGGACAAGATTTAGCCAACCTGAAGTAACTTTAGGTTTGATTCCAGCCTGGGGTGGAACACAGAGAATGGCTAGATTAATAGGTAAGGGAAAAGCTAAAGAACTGATCTTCACGGGTCAAATGGTAAGTGCACAGGAGGCTTATCGCATTGGTTTAGTGAATAAATTGGTTCCTGATGGTGAGGAATTAAGAGCGGCCATGGATATTGCTCGTATGATAATAATGAAGGCATCACCCTTAGCTGTTAAACTTGCTAAGAAGGCAATAAATGAGGGATTGGAGAAACTGGCAATAGAAGATGCCTTAAAGGTGGAACTTGAGTGCATGAAGGAGTTGGCTAAGTCTGAAGATTTAAGAGAAGGAATGCAAGCCTTCATTGAAAAAAGACAGCCTCAATTCAAAGGGAAATAAACGTTTTTTCTGAGAAAAATTCTTGGAAAAAGGAGGGTTGCTCTTGCCTTTCGATTTTTCATTCACTAAAGAGCAGGAGTGTTTCAGGGAGTTTGTGAAGGAATTTTTGGAAAACGAAGTTGTTCCTTACGTGGGTAAGTATGATAAATTGGAAAAGGTTCCGACAGTCACCATAAAAAAGCTGGCGAAGGCAGGTTTCTTTGGTGTACCTATCCCTGAAAAATATGGTGGAGCTGGATTTGGAGAAATAGGTTACTCAATAATGTTAGAGGAGCTTGCGAGAGTGGATAATGCTCACGCAACAATTATAGGTGCCCATACAGGCATTTGCCTGGTTCCAATCTGGCTTTTTGGAAATGAAGAACAAAGAGAAAAGTATTTACCTTCAATGTGTAAAGGAGAAAAAATAGGTGCCTTCGGGTTAACTGAACCTGAAGCTGGAAGTGACGCAGCCAATATCCAAACAACAGCTGAAAAGGATGGGGGTGAATACGTTTTAAACGGAACTAAAATGTTTATTTCAAACGGAGAAATAGCAGATGTTTTTTTAGTTTTTGCAGCTACGAACAAGGCTTTAGGTGCAAGGGGAGGAATAACTGCTTTCATAGTTGAAAAAGATTTCCCAGGGTTTAAAGTAGGTGTGAAAGAGAAGAAAATGGGCATTAGAGCAGCTCCTACAAATGAAATAGTTTTTGACAACTGCAGAGTACCTGAAGAAAACGTTTTAGGGAAAGTAGGTTACGGTTTCATTGTAGCTTTAACTGCTCTTGATGGGGGAAGAGCCACCCTGTCAGCAGGCACTTTAGGAGGAACCAGGTGGGCAATAGAGAAAATGATTGAATACGTGAAACTAAACGATAAGTTAGATAGAAAAATAGGGGATAAAGAAATGGTTCAATGGTTCATAGCTAACTCAGCGATAGAATACGAAGCAGCGAGGCATTTAGTTTACCAAACAGTGGCAATGGTTGAACAGTACTTTCACAAAATAGCCAACAAAGAAAAGGTGTCTCGAGCCTTCAGGGAGAAAGTGTCAAGGTACTCTGCAATGGTTAAAGCGTTAAGTTCAGAAACTGCTTCACGGGCAATTGAAAGAACCCTTCAACTCTACAGCTCCTTAGGCTACACTGAAGGATTACCTGTAGAGAAAGCTTTCAGAGACTCCATAATAGGAGAAATTTATGAAGGAACCAACGAAATCCAAAGATGGATTATTGCACGAGACATAGTTGAGAGAGGTCTCTGAAAAAATGAAAGTAGTAGCTTGTATAAAACCAATTTACAACCCTGAAAAAGTAAAGGTGCATAAAAGAACAGAAACATTGCTTCTAGACGATGTGCCCTTAACCATAAACCCATATGACAAGTTTGTAATAGATGCTGCACTTTACTTACAAAAGGAAATCAACGCCCACGTTATAGCTTTATGCTTAGGCAACCCTGAAGCTGAAAACGTTTTGCGTAAAGCATTATCTTTCGGAATAAATGAAGGAGTTATGGTGAATGCACCATCGCTGGGTGAACTGAATTCTCTCTCACAATCATACCTCTTATCAGAAGCAATGAAGAAAATAGGTTTCGACTTAATTCTGTGCGGAAAAACAAGTCAAGATTACCGTAGCGGTTTAACAGGTCCGCAAATGGCTGAATTACTTAATATCCCATTTATACCTAATGTTAAAGAAATCAGGATTGAGAAGAGAGAATTAACTGTGAAAGCTAAATTTCAAGACCAAATAATTCAAGTTTCCACTCATCTCCCGGCTCTTTTAACAATTCAAGAAAACTCTTTCCCAAAAAGGTACCAAACCTCTTGGGAAATACATAAAGCCTACAAAAAAGAAATTAAGGTTTTAACAGTTAAAGATTTAAACATAAAAGAAGAGGCTTTGAGGGAAGCAGTGACAAAAGTGAAAAAGAAGTTTCTGCCCTCTGAAACAAAAAAAAGGCCACAGATACTTGAAGGTAAACCTAAGCAACTTGCCCACTACCTGCTCAAGCAACTTGAAAAATACTGAAAGGGATGATTGGGAAATGATTCCAGCTGAAGAAAAATATTTGGAAAGTATTGTGCAGAAAGAAATTAAATCAGGAGACTACCGAAACATTTGGGTTCTTATTGAGCAAGAGAGGGGTACTTTCTCAAAAAAATCAATCAAGGTGCTTGGTAAAGCAAGAGAACTAGCTAACATGCTCGGAACAAAAGTTGAAGCAATATGTTTCTCACAAGAAACACAGGGAAGTAAGGAATTAATAAGTTATGGAGCAGATACTGTTTACTTAATAAAATTAAAGGGGGAAATAAACGAAACATTGGAAGTTTATAAGAAGGCATTGGAAAAAATAGTTAAAGAGAAGAAACCAGAAGTTCTACTTTTTGCTCACACAGATTTAGGGGTAAGTTTAGCAGGGCAATTGTCAGCGGCTTTAAAAACCGGCGCTGTAACAGAAGTAGAGGATTTGTCCTTAGATACTGTCAACAGATTACTCATACAAACTAAATCAATTTTCAATTCTAAACAGAAAATTGAAGCTATAACTCCTAAAACTAAGCCGCAAATTGCTACTGTCAAAGTTGAAAATTTACCGGAGCCTTTCAAGGATGAATTCAGGTACGGTTCATCATCAATGATAGAAATTAAAGACTTAGGAGTTTTAAAAACGGAAATAGTAGGTAAAGAATGTATAGAAGAAAGAAAATTCGCTGAACAGGAAGTAATTGTCTGCGGCGGGCTTGAACTTGGGGAGAAAGAGAATTTTCTGCTGCTTAAAGAATTCGGAGAATTAATAGGTGCTTCAGTAATACCTTCCTTTGCAGCTTCGAATATGTTCGCTTCTGAAGAAAAAGCTTTCAACTACGTGGATAGAAAATTGAAACCTAAACTTTTAATTCTTTGGGGCGTAATGGGGACGTTTGAAAACCTTTACTGGTTTGAACCTGAACACGTACTTGCAGTTACAGGAAAAAGAGACAACCCTGCCCTAAAAATAGCTGAGTTATCACTTGTCGGCCAAGTAACAAAAATTTTAAAGGAAATTGTCAAATTACTTAAAACCAAACAATTTTTTAAAAAAGGAATAGTTTTCAATTTGGAAAATGTGTAAAGTGTCATTCAATTTCAGAAATTAATTTTTCAACAGTTCTTTGAACATCGTTCCATTCCTTCTTGCTATGAACCACGAATTTCTGGTTCCTCTTCCATTTACCGTTCTTGTTTAGCCAAACGTAAAGGGCGACTTGTTTTCTTCCAAAGGAATCAATTAATGCTGCTGCAGACCACCACTTCTTTGTTTTGTAAAGGGTAACGCTTTTAATTACTTTCAGTTTTTCTGAAACAGGTAATTCCTCCCCAACTTTTTCCTCTTTTTCTTTCTCACTCATTTAAACCATCCCCATTTTTGAAAGTTCCCTAGCTATTATTCTTTTCTGAATTTCTGAAGTTCCTTCACCTATTTCTAACCCTTTTGCGTCACGGTACAGTTTTTCAACTTTTTCACCTCTCAAGTAACCCCGTCCACCATGTAACTGAACAGCTTTCAGCGCTGTTTCACAAGCCTTTCCTGTTATGAATAACTTAGCCACTGAAGCATAGAAGTTTAAGTTTTCATCCCTCCCCCACTTCGATGCAACTTTCTCAAGTAAAGCCTTAGATGCCTCAAACTCTGTCGCCATTTCAGCTATGGTGAAATTCACGGCTTGGAAATTAAACAAAGGCTGATTAAATTGCTTTCTTTCTCTCGTGTAACTAAGACAAAGATTCACAGCTTCCTCCATTAAACCCAATGCTATAGCTGCATAGGAAAGCTTGCCAAGGAGCAAGGCATCCATAATTATCTTAAAACCTTCCCCCTTTTCACCAACTAATTTACCTCTCTCCACTTCACAGTTGTTAAAAACAAGTTTAGCTACTCCTAACCCCCTATTACCTGATAAATCAAGTTTCTCCTCCATTTTAAACCCTGGATCCTTTTTCTCTACCAAAACAAACGAAAGTTCAGCCCTTCCCTTCCCCAACTCACCAGTCTTCACAACAACCCCAAACAAGTCTCCAAATGTGCCGTTTGAAATAAATTTCTTCACACCATCAATAATTATTGTATCTTCCCTTATTTCTGCAGAAGTTGATATACTGTTTACGTCGCTTCCTGCCCATGGTTCAGTCATAGCGAAACCACCAACCATTTCCCCATTAACTAAACTGGTTAAATATTTTTCTTTCTGCTTCTCTGTTCCGTGTTTCAACAAAATATACGTTAACATTTCATGAGTGGCTATTGAGGCTGCAACGGCTGAAGACTCCCTAGCAACCCTTTCCACCACCTTTAAATAAATAGGGAAACCGTAATTTCTTCCCCCATACTTTTTTGGAACCGTCACTCCAAGAATGCCTTTTTCACCCATTTCTTTATAAAGAAGTTTCGGAAACTCATTTCTCTCATCTATCTCCCTGCTTAAAGGAGCTATCCTCTCAGAAACGAATTTACCAACTTCATTCAAAAACTCTGTCTTGCTCAAACTTGAAGTGGTCATGTTTCTCCCCCCTCCGCAACTGAAGCCATTACTCACCTAAAAACTTTCTAAGCCCTAGATTTGGCACGTCTTTAATACATGTTTTAGATAGGTTATAAATTGGCACCCTTTCTTTTTTAACCAAAATAGAAATTAATTCTTCAGCCCATTTCAACTTTTTCCTTTTTTTGTCTTCCCAAGAAGGGTCTTTAACCTTATCTAAATCCTTGATAGAGTAACTCCCTATCTCTCCCCTAAAATCCATCCCCAACAAACCCACTTTTGAAGCTCCTAAACTTGTACATAAAAAGACAGCCCTGTCTCCATCTGTGAAACCACCGAAGTTATGGACGCGTGGCGTCTCGAAAACTTGTGTTGAACCCACAACTCTGCTCTTCAGTAAAGGCACAATTTCCTTAAGCTTTTTAATGTTATCGCCATGACCATGTACAACAAACAAAGACCCTTGTTGAAACATCCACTTTAAATTTTGTAAATCCCCATCTAGGTCCGTAGTTATTACGTCACATTTGGTTTTATGTTGCTTAAAAACTGTTACAGCGTCATCTGCGCAAACAGTAACTGTTTTTTCGGTAGCTCCTAGCCTCAATGCTTTTTTGAAATCTTTTGCCAGGCTAGGCCCTGCACCGAAAACTAAACACGGCTTCCTTCTAATTTTTGCAGTGAGTTCGAACAAGTGATCTGAATCTAAGAGGGATGAAAGAATATAACTTGCTACTTGGTCTTTTTTCATATCAAAACCGAAGTCTTCGGCTATTCTTCTGTAAATTTTTAACCACTCCCCTATCCTCATAACCCCTATTCCCTCTTTTTCATCTCTTCTTTTTCGGGAACAAGTTCTCAAACTTTACGTCTACAACTTTCCTGTTCCTTATTTCAACTATGCAGTAATCCCGCTTCACAGTTTGTTTTTAGGCTTCAAAAAAGTTATTTCTCCTTTTTCTATTTTCCCACTTATTTCAGGGCATGTCCAAAAACATTAAGTAAGGGGTTAAAATTTTGAAAGGTTTAGAAGTTCTCAGTTTTGGGAGGTCTGGCTCAAATGTGAAGGATAGTTAGGAGGGAGACTTCTATGATCCCTACAACTCCCCCTATTATTGCGTCATTTATTGAAATATAATTTAACTCTTTACCCACTGCTTCTTTGAATACTTTTTCGAATTCTTCATTGCTGAATTCATCAAATTTCTCCAGAATATATTCTTTAATGTTAATGTTTTCTTCTGTCCCTTTAAGGAAGAGGAAGCTTTTCATAAAATTTGTTACTGTGGCCTTAACTATGGCGTTTATTACTTCTCTAAAGGTTGTGAATGACGGAAAAGGAAAAAACAACTTTCTTTGACTTAGTTCCTTTTCAACAGCCTCTGTTGTCAACTTTATTATTTCCTCCCCTGACATAACTTTCTCAGATATAACTAAAGCAATTCTTTCAGCTATTTCCCTCTTCTTCTTTGGAAAAATACCTTGCATTACTACGGGCCCTATTTTTAAGGGTTTAATTGGATGGAAAAGCATCCAAACGGCTATGCGGTTAGCTAAGTAACCTATGAATGCACCAAACGCTGACCCAATTAACAAATACTCCCAAATCATACAGACACTCCCCCACTGTAGGAATTTTTTTCATTTTCCTCTATATCCTTTAATTTGTTTTAGTCAACACTTTCAGTTTCACATTTCCAATACTACATTTTTAAATGGGAAATATTTTGTACTGATAAAGGATTTTAAAGAGTTTTGTTTAAGTTTTATTTTAGAAGAGATTTTCTGTATCCGAAAATTGCTGGGTGCAATAATGGACAGCAGAGACCTTGTAATTAAAGTTTTTAATGGTGAAGAAACTGGCAGAGTGCCTTTGCATCTTGAAACGTTAGATAAAGAATTTGAAGCTGAATTCAGTGATTTAGTTCTGGGCTATGCTTGGATTCCCCAATGGTCCGTTTTCCTTAGAGAGAAAGGCCCATTTTGTAGGAGAAACAATCAAAGCATTTTTGAATGGGCTGATGAAATGGAAATAGAGAAGTATGAATGGCCTGAAGTAAGTTATGTCGTGTCTTCAGCTGTGGAGAAGTTTAAGAAACAGGTTTCAAATTATGCAAAGGAAAAATTTGTTGTGTTTGAGGTTCTTGGCCCCACGGAGCAGTGTGAGTACATGTGTGCACCGGAACAATTTAAACCCTCAACCCAGACTGAATTATCTTTCCATCGTTTCGATTTCTCTTCTCTTACGAAACTAAATCCGCAGAAGGCAAGTGAACTTTATAGCAAGGTTTCAAAATATATACTGGAACTTATTAAGGTAGGTTTAGAAATTGAGTGGGTGGATGCTGTAAGGGTTGCTGACGACGCATGCAGTTACAGTGGACCTAATTACCGGCCTGAATTTTTTATGAAACTTTATTTTCCTTGGCATAAAAAATTTACAGCCGAAATAAAAAGGGAAGGGAAACTAAGTATTCTACATAGTGACGGCGACATTACAAGAAAGAACTTCATAACTAAGTTGAGCAAATTCTACGATGCACTTCACCCCTTAGACTTAAGCGTTAAATCAACCTTAAGTGATGCTCTAAAATGGGTTGACTTAGTTGCGAAAGCCAGGCAGCAAGTGAAGGAAACAGTTTTTATGACGGGTTTACCGGTTGATTTGCTTTTTAGAGATGATTTAACACCTGAACATTTCTTGTCAATACCTGAAAAACTCCTAAAGAAGCATGGGAAAAAGAAATTAGTTCTTTCAAATACTCACAGGCCTTACCCTGGTAGAACTTTTAGGGAGGAAAACGTTTTTGAGAAAATACTGAAGCTGAGAAGGGCTTGGGAGTTATGGGGCAGAACCAATTAATTAAGGGATTAAAGGAGAAATTAATAGAATTGAACCATAAAGAATTCTTTAAGTTTCTTGAAGAAGCTTTAGAAAAGGGGGTTATGGTGCAAAAAATAATTTTTGAAGCCTTAACACCTGGGATGCAGAGAATCGGTGAACTGTTTGAGAGGGGGGAATACTTTCTAACAGACATGTTAATAGCATCTGAAATGTTTAAAGAGGCTATGGAAAAAATGAAGCCTCTCATTGAAAAAAGAAGTAATGTAGTGAGAAATACAGTGGTTATAGGTACCGTAAGGGGGGATATTCATGACATAGGTAAAAACCTTGTGGCAACCATGCTTGAAGCCTCAGGTTTCAATGTTATAAATCTTGGTGTAGATGTACCTAAAGAAGAATTTGTAGAGGCTGTGAAAAAGAATAAAGCGAAAATACTTGCACTGTCAGCTCTACTTTCAGTGACAGTTAAAGAAATGGGGGAAGTTATTTCTGAACTAATTAAAACAGGTTTAAGGAACAAAGTGAAGGTCATAATTGGAGGGTTACCAACATCTGAAACCCTTGCCAAAGAAATAGGTGCAGATTCCTACGGTAAAGACGCGATTGAGGCTGTTAAGAAATGTAAAAAATTAATTGAAGAAAGCTGAATAAATTAAAAAATTAAAGGAAACTTATTACTGATGCCAAAATTTTCTAGCTTGTCAAGTAAAAACTTCGGAGGTGAATTGTGTGGTTAAGATCCCATTAAATAAGTTTAATTACCTTCTTCACCCCTGTTTAACAGTACTAATAACATGTAAAAATAAAGAAACAAACAAAACAAATATTATAACTGTTGCATGGATAACACCTGTTAGCTTGAACCCCCCTATTCTAGTATTAAGCATAAAACCCACTAGATTCTCTTACAAAATAATCAAAGAGGCAAGAGAATTTGTTGTTAACATTCCTTCATACAACTTAATGAAACAGGCATTGTTTTGTGGAAGTGTTTCCGGTGAAAAGGTTGACAAATTTAAGGAGGCAGGGTTAAGGATTGAAAAAAGCGAAAAAGTGGAAACACCCCGAATAAAGGAATGTATCGCCTATATTGAATGTAAGATTAGAGAAGTTATTAAAGCAGGCGATCATGACCTTTTCTTAGCTGACGTGCTTCTAGCTGAAGCCCAAGAAAAATACTTAACTAATGAAGGACTTTACAACCTTAAAGTTTTCAGGCCTCTTCTTCATGTAGGGAAAGACTACTTTGTTACTGTTTCTACAGTTGGAAAAGAAACATAAAAATAGGGAAAGTTCATTTCAGTCCCTCGGGTTCTGATATGAGAATTTCTTCGGTAGATTCTTCAATAATTTAAACTGAGAAAGGTAATAATTGAACCCTTTCTAAAAAGAAGTGTAAGAAATCTGCTTTTTTGAATTTTCTTTTTCGTCTTCTTTTGAAAACCTAATAAAATTTTTCCGTATTTATCTAAGAAAATTTTATAAACTGTTATTATAACTTATTTATAACGAGTTTAAATGGGAAAACAAGTATTTTTTGGTTCACTAGTTAGGAGTGAAATAGATAAGTACAAATACAACAAGGAAGTGTATGTTGCAGCAATAGGAAATTGCCATGGGTGCTTCTATTGTGTAAATGCATGCTCTGAATCAGCTATAGAAGAGGTTAAGCCACCAGTTATTGATTACGGTAAATGCACACGGTGTATGGAATGTATAAAAGCTTGTCCAAAGGGTGTGATGCAATTAATTGATTAAATGAAAGTATTCGGTTTAAAGGCCTTATTTAAAACATTTAATTTTTTTAGAAAAGGGAAAGCCAGTTTTAATTTCTTTATTGGTAAGTGGATTAGGAAATGTTAAAATTAGTCTTCATCTACAGCGGAGAATTTATGGAACGTGTAATAAGGAATTTAGTGAATGATCCAAGTTTTTGCAAGGCCTGCGGCCTATATTGTGACTCTTGCAAATACGGTGTGTATACTTACGCTCGTAATATTTTAGCAGCTTTACAGTTGCCTAATCCCTCTGAATTACCAGGTTTTATTGATGAACCTCAAGAGTATATGCCTAAAAAAATTCCGGAGGTTGATCTGTGTATAGCCTCTGGTTTACATAAAGACCTGTTGCTGGAGCTTCCTTACTATTTAAAGGAAAATGGTGTAAAAGGATTAATTGTACCTATTGAAGATTTTACTGAAGTTCCTACGGGTTTAAAAAATCAGCTGGAAAGAGAATGTCAGGAAACAGGTTTGGAGTATGCCTTCCCGAAACCCTTTTGTTCATTGGAGCCTCAAAACAACAAACCCTTAATTTCAAGGTTCATAAATGAGTTAGGGATAGGAAGGCCACTACTGGAAGTCTCTGTTACAAAAGGTAATAAGCATGATGTAGTTCCATCTACTGTTGTGATAAGGAGCGCTCCTTGCGGCTCTACATGGTATGTTGCAAAAAAACTTATAGGTGTAAAAATTGAGAAAGAAACCATTTATGACGCTGTAGCGAAGGCTCATCATAGTTACCCTTGTACAGCTACAATGTCTGTTGATCCTGAGCTCAAGGAACCTATTCTCCACGTAGGTGGTTATATAATAAGGGAAGAAGTGGAGAAAGCTTTAAAGAAAGCTGATGCTTCAATTTGAAAAATAACTTTGTCACCTTTACAAATTTCTCTTCTAAACTTTCCTGACTTCTTGTTTAAGGCTTATTAGGGGTAGATTCGGCTAGGGGTTCTTGGGAAGGGAACTGCTTCCCTTATATGGCTTAACTTAAGCAGCCACATTATCAATCTTTCAAGTCCTAATCCAAACCCGGAGTGTTGCACCGAACCATATTTCCTTAGGTCTAAGTACCATTTATAGTTTTCTATAGGCTGTCCAGTTTCTTCTATCCTTTTAACTAATACTTCATAGTTTGTTTCACGTTCGCTTCCACCAATAACTTCTCCATACCCTTCTGGTAAAAGCAAATCAGCGCAAAGTGCCGTTCCTGGGTTGTTAGGGTCTTCTTTCATGTAGAAAGCCTTTATCTCTAAAGGGTAGTTAGTTATGAATAAAGGGGTCTCCATATCTTTTGTGAGGGCTTCTTCCTCATCTGCTCCGAAATCATCTCCGTATTTAACGTCAAAACCCTTCCTTTGCAGCTTATCTATTGCCTCTTGATACTTCATTCTTTTGAAGGGGGGTTTAATTTTCAGCAGCCTCTCAGGTCTAACTTGGAAAGTTTCAAGTTCTTCTCTGTTCTTCTCAGCTACTTTCTTACATATGTAACTTACAAGTTTTTCTTGAAGTTTCATGTTGTCTTCGTTGCTGTAGAAAGCTTCTTCAGCTTCCAAATGCCAGTACTCGGTCAAATGCCTCCTTGTTCTTGATTTCTCAGCTCTAAAAGAAGGTGCTAAACACCAAACTTTTTCAAGTGAGAAAATTAAAGCTTCCAAATACAGTTGTGAACTCTGGGTTAAGTAGGCATTTCTGTCAAAGTATTTTAGCTCGAAAAGGGTTGCCCCTCCTTCCACCATTGAAGGAGTTAACATAGGTGGATGTACTTCTGTGAAGCCTTCTCTCCTAAAAAATTCCCTCGCATACCAGGTAACTGACTCTCTAATTTTCAATATGTCTCTTTGCCGAGGACTTCTTAACCATAAATGCCTGTGGTTGAGTAAGAACTCGACTCCGTGTGACTTTTTTGAGAGAGGGTAATCTCTAGAAAGGCCTAAAATATTTAAGTTGTTGATTTCTATTTCATATCCTCCAGGTGCCCTTTCATCTTTCTTGATTTTGCCATTTAAAGAAACTGCTGTTTCTTGGGAAATTTGTTTAATTTTTTCTAAAAGTTCAGGTTCAGTGTTGCTTTTTCTTATAACTGTTTGAAGCAAACCTGTAGCATCTCTTAAAACCAGGAAGTAGAGGTTACCGAGGTCTCTTGTAAGGTAAACCCATCCTCTCAGGTTCACCGTTTCTCCTTCTTTAAATTTGCCTAAAAGAACATCTTGAATATGTGAATAAACCATGCCTTTTCCTCCTTCACATTACTTAAAACTAAAACTTTTTAATTCATTTCTTGTTCCTTAGTTTGGAGAAAGGAAGGTAAGGGAAGTTAAAAATTTTGTTTTTTGGAGGGGATTTGGAATTTACTTCACCAGAAAGTTAGGTGCAAGAGGTCAAATAGTGATTCCTAAGGACATAAGAGATCATTTCGGTTTAAAAGAAGGAAGCGTTGTAACATTTGAAGTGAAAGGGGATGCTATAGTTTTGAAGCCTCTCCTTCCACCTGAAAAATTCATTGAAAGTTTTTGTTCGTCCCCTTTGCATAAAAGAAAAAAGGGTTGAGAGAGTTGATTTATTTCTTCCCAGAAGTTTTTTTGGAACCTGTACTTGGTTATCTAAATGAAAAGACGGAGAAGTACAGGAATTATTTGCTAAAAACCGTTAAAGGAGAAATTAGGGCTTGTACTTCAGTTTTAACTTGGGTAAAGTTTTTTGGTGAATTAAATGAAGAAATAGGTAGAGATATAGCTTTAGAGAAGGCTAAAATGTTTCTTTTCTTTAAGAATTTAAAACTTATTGAGTTAAATGAAGAAATACTGTTTAAGGCTCTTAAATTGGTTATGCAAGAGAAACTAACTCCTGCAGAAGCGGTGCATTTAGCTTCAGCTTTAGATTCGAGGGCTTCCGAGATAATAACCGCAAATACCGGATTAGTCAATATTTATAAAAAATTACTTGGAAAGGGGAAGAAGACTTGAAAACATCCTTTTTTAAGGCAAGAATTCAGAGAAAAATTTTACTTTACTAAACTCCTAACGAGGTTGAACCTGGCTAAAACAGGTAAAAATTGGAAACTAGAAATAGGAATGTGTGATTAAACCAATTATTTATAGCACAAAAAGCCTTGTGTTTCCTTTATTCTTTCAACTTTGAAACCTGCTTTCTTTAATCTTCCACTGACTCCCTTCACAATAACTGATCTGCCTCCTCTCCTCCTCGGTTCCCCTGTATAATGGAAAAGTTTGCCACCTCTAGCTAGAACCCTGTAAAGTTCACGGTAAAAATCTAAACTATAGAGTTCACCTGCTAAACTGAATCTAGGTGGGTCATGAATTATTCTGTCAAAGTATTCATCTTCAAATTTCTTTATCTCTTTTGAAGCGTCTCCGTTTAGAATTTTTATTTCCTGGTTAGCTAGAGGCCAGGACCAGGGATTGTATTCAGCTATTTCCAGTACATTCCTGTCTTTTTCTATGGTTAACACTTCACATAAGGATTTTTGGAAACTGAGGATTGCGGTGTAACCTAAACCTGTTCCTATGTCCAACACTTTACTTCCTCTTCTAACTTGTGCGGCTGAAACTTTCTTTTTTGAATCTTGCCAGGGGGTAAGTTTCTTTATTTGATGCATATGGATTCCGTTTATTTCTAAGGTGGGGGCTTCTTCCTTTCCTATGCTCACCAATTTATAAAAGGAGTTACTTTTTGAAAACGAAACCTTAAATAGGGAATTAGTTGTAGGATTCACTCCATACACAGCTCTTTCGTCTTTCACTTTCCTTAAAATTTCAACATGGATCTTAGCGTCATCTGGAAAAACTACATTAAATTCTTCAAACTTTATAGTGCTAACCGTTTTGCCTAAGTCCAAAGTTATCTCTAAACAACTAACTCCTTTATTGAATGCTTTAATAATCTCCTTTATTGCAGGAAAAGTTAAAAAATGTTTTTTGTGTGGGGTAAATTTATAGGTGGGAAATCTCTTCATTTTCTCTCTCAATAACTAAAATGAAATAAAACTGAAGCATGTGGTTCTGCCGACAACTCCTCCCTACATGTAAAGATACTTTTTAGAGAAATTTATTTAGTAAAAAAGGATAGGTTTGAAAGGAATGTTTTATTCCAGCAGTTCATTTATGATTTTGGCCCATTCTTCCTTCTTCATTGTTGGAAAAGACCATGAGGCATGTGGTTGATAGTAAGGGTCTAAACTAATTGTTTCAATTGACGAGAAATGTTTTAAACCTGACAAGGTCAACCATTCATAATAGTAAGGGAATCCTGCAATGAAAACTAAGTCGTAATTTCCTTTTCCGTCAAACCCTGTCCATGAAGGGTCCTTAACCATGCTGGCAGCCTCTATTAAATTCATTGGGTACACTGTTTCATACCCCCTCCTCTTAATTTCTAGGTAGGTGGGAGTAGAAGTTATAACTGGTATCCTGTATTTTTTCGCTATTTCAACCAAGTAGTCTATAAGTAATTTGCCATTTATTTCTAACTCTAAAGATTTATGGCCAATAATCATTAAAGGCTTCTTCGCTTTCTTTATTTTAGCCAGTAGCAGTTTCGCATTGCTTATTGCGAAAGCTTTCGACGGTCCAGGTATTTCAGCTTTTTGGTAGGGTTCGAGTTTCATTTTCATCATCCCTCCTTTTTCCTTATTAATCGAGGTAGAAGTGTCGGGTCAGGCGTTGCTTTTTCTTTCCATCCTTTAGCTTCTAAATATGCGAGTATTTCATCTTTCATGGTTAATGGAATATCTGCTTTTGTTCTGACGTAAAGATGTATGTCATCAGGTAACTTACCGTAAAATTTCTTGTAAAGATCTATGTAGTGGGTCAGTTTTATAGCTCTCCCCTTAGTTGTATCGTTAGGTCTTATGCAAAGTTTAGCTATCATAACCATGGCTTCCTCCTTTGTTTCAGCTGTGTAGAACAGGTGTTCCGGTGCAGGTCCAACATATACTTTTTTACCTGTCCTTGCATCCCAAACATACCAGTCCTCATCCCTGTCTTTCCTTCCAAGCAGCATTCTTCTATATTTCGAACCATGGGGGCCAACGATTACTGGAACCCCTAGTCTCCAAAAACCTGAAGCTATTGAAGCTGCTTTTTGCGACATAGCGCCCCATGCAACACCAACTGCACCTATACGGTTGTAAACATAGTCAGCAATTTCTTCATAGTTTGCTCTTATGTTCCTTTTAGCGAATATTCTAGCTATCTTTATTGCCGCCCCAGAAATGTGTGGGTTTGAAACACATGAACCCACGTTTACAACTCCTCCAGCGTCAAATCTGCCGTGATACTTTTCATACACTGTCTTCCCTTCTTCATCTTTGAACATTCCAGCTGTCATGGCTGCGCATCCTGAAAGAGTAATTATGTATCTTCTCTTTGCAAATTCATCAACCATTTCAGGAATTTCTTTTCCACCATTTGCGTAGTTTGGACAACCTACAAAGGCAACAACTCCAGGTATTTCACCGAAAACGATAGGTTGACCAACTTCCCTTATTTCTATGTCGCTAATAGGTCCCCTTCCGGCTCTTATCTTAAACTTTTCTTCCGTCATTTTTTTCTCTGCAGCTGAAATGATGTAAGTGTGAAGCGGCAAATTCACGCTGCATGCACTTTCACATCTGGCGCAGCCGATACATTTCTCATAAAGTTCAGCTAACTTAGAAAGATCTCCTCGAGCGGCATCATTCACTGCATACATCACTGGTAAATTATCTGGGCATGCCTTTATGCATTCTTGGCATTTAATGCATTTCTTTGATCCCTCAATGATCTCTTTGGGTGTTAAAAGAGATCTTTTCTTCTTCCTCTTAGGTGCTACAGCTAAAGCTGCTTTAACAGCTACTTCCCCAACTTTTTCAGTGTCAAAAATTAAAACTCCAGGTTGTTTTCCACTCACTAAATCATCCACGATTTGATCCGCTGGATCATTTGTTCTGTTAGGCAGGCCCTGACAGTTTTTTTCAGAAGTAGCAATGAAAAGCGCCCCGATTTTCTTGGCCTCTTCAACTAAGTTTGTTCTTACACACTGCTCATCCACTACTATTACATCTGCTAATCCGCTTCTTATAAACCTTAAAGTCCAACTCATTGGACCAATTATTTTTGCAAATGAAGAGTACCTTGTCAAATCTATAGCAGTGCAGCATAAGCCAGCAACTTCAACGCTGCCTACAAGATTTTCTTTTGTCAAGTAATCTGCGATAGCTATGGCTGGAGGGACGTTATGCCCCACCACAAGTATTGTTGGTTTCTTAGAGTCTACAACACCAGCACCTAACTCAACCAACGGAGCATCTGGGTCGGCTTTAGGGAAGTTGTAAACTGCTATTTGGGCGATGTCAGCTATCTCCATTGCGACGTGGTCAATCATGCCTGCATGGAAAACTTTTGATTCAAAATCCATCCAGTGCCCTTCTTGGCCAGTATGTATGGCAGAAAGCAAATGGGTTACTTGATTTTCCACGTAATCAAGTGCTATTTCTAAATCTTTTATTTTCCTTGGCCTTATTCCACAAACAAGCCTTACGTGTGGAGCCTCTATCTCAACGTTTTCACCCATTGATAGAGGTGTATCTCTTCCATATTCCTCAATCAAGTGTTCTACTAAATGTCTGGCATGTCCACAATGTGTAGCTGCACCTATTGCACAGGCTAACAGAACAATCCTGGCTTGTTGGCCAGCCATGTCGATTCCACAAGCTCCCCTTTTATTTTTTGTCAAGTCACATTTTCCGTAGGTGCAAAAACAGCATAAATCGCAGAAAGGCATGTAAAATGGTTTGTAACGTTTTAAGAGTTTGAAGTCCCAGTTCCTTAAGTCCTTGATTGATGGAAAGGGGGTTGGGCCAACCGGTTCCTCCCACTCCTCCTCAAATATTCTCCCAATTGAAATTTCTAAATCTTTCATTGTGCCTTTTTCTGTTTTAACTTCTCCTATTTTCACTCTTAAGTCCTTTTTTGACAAAATGAATCGCCTCTGGAAAGAGGAAAAGGATTTTGAAACGGACAGCTTTAGGGAAATGAAGTTTAAGGAAAATTGTTTATAAATTACTTATATAAATTTTACCCTTTTCAATGTTTTTCAGTAGCAGTTGTCCCTTTCTCATTTTATTTTCCGGTTTTTTTAAGCAACAGTTATTTTTAAACTTTACAAATCTTTTTATTAAGCTGAACAAAGTAATCAATTATCCAGCAGCTTACATTTTTGGTGAAAAACAAATAATGGAGGACTTAGGCAGTAAATAAACCTGTTAGCATAGGAACATCTCTACCCGGAAAAACTGTACTCTTCTTCTCTTTTTTCATTTAAACAAATTTTTCAGTCTCCAGAAACTTTATTTTGTTAAAAAGTTTTTTAAAGAGAGACCTATATAAACAACTTATAGAACCCGGTATTTCTCAGCTTCCTATAACCTCTTTTTCAGCTTCAAAACCCTTAAATTTCCTTGTAAAAAATTTATTTGTAGATGAAGTTTCCTCCAGCTTAAATAAAGCCAAAAAAGAGATATAGTAGCATCAAGAAGGTAAAAGATAGATTTTTAAATGTTAAAAATTTAAATAGGTAAATTAATTTTAGAAATGGTTTGTAGTAAAGAGTTAAAAAGGCTCTAAGCTCAAATTCGTACAAGAAAGAAGGGGAAAAAAATGTCCATGTTTCAAGACATTCCTGTTGACGTAGGAATAGTTTATGAAGGGGAAAGAATAAGAAAAAACGAAATGTATGTTGAACTAGGGGGGCCGAAGGTAAAAACAAAGTTTGAACTCGTAAGAGTGAAGAAACCAGGAGAAGTTGAGGATGGTAAAATAAGCATTGTAGGGCCTGACTTGAAAGATTTAGAAGAGGGAAAAACGTATCCGTTCGGTATTCTTGTGGAAGTGGCAGGAAAGGAACTGGAAGAGGATCTAGAAGGCGTCATTGAAAGAAGAATACATGAATTCACAAATTACATAGAGGGATTCATGCACTTAAACCAGAGATACGACATCTGGTGCAGAGTAAGTAAAAACTCTTTCAAAAAAGGATTAAACACTTTTGAACTTGTAGGGAAAGTTATGATCAGATTATATAAGTCAGAATTACCCATAATTGAAAAAATACAAGTAACTTTCTTAACCGACCCAAAAAAGGTAGAGGAACAATACAATATGGCATTGAAAGTCTATGAAGCCAGAGACGCTAAAGCTAGAGGGTTAAAGGATGAAGAAGTGGATGAATTCTACGGTTGCCTCCTCTGCCAATCCTTTGCTCCTACCCATGTCTGCATAATCACTCCCCAACGTTATTCCAATTGTGGAGCAATAAGTTGGTATGATGGACGTGCTGCTGCAAAAATAGACCCAAAGGGACCAATTTTCGCAATTCCTAAAGGTGAATGTTTAGATCCTTGGAAGGGAGAGTACACTGGAGCCAATAAAGCTGCAAAGGAGAAGTCCTTGGGTGCTATTGAAAGAGTATGGCTTTACACTGCTTTTGGATACCCCCACACATCCTGTGGATGTTTTGAAGGCATAGCTTTCTATATCCCTGAAGTGGACGGTATGGGTCTAATTCACAGGGACTTCAAAGGTAACGCTGTCAATGGTTTAAGGTTTGGGACAATGGCGGATGCAACAGCTGGAGGTAGACAAGTAGACGGTTTCCACGGCATTTCCATAGAATACACAAGATCCCCCAAATTTTTGCAGGTTGATGGAGGATGGCACAGAGTTGTTTGGATGCCTACAGACTTTAAAGAAAGAGTAAAAGATTTCATCCCAAAAGATGTAGTTGATAAAATAGCTACAGAGAAAGATGTGCAGAACATAGATGAATTAAAAGAGTTCCTGGAAAAAGTCAATCACCCGGTTGTTGAAAGGTGGAAAGAAATGGGATTGGAAGAAGAAGCTATAGCTGAAGAGGAAGAAGAAGAAATCGAAGCAGTACCTGCAGCTGGAGTACCTGTCCAAGGAATGCCTTTACCGCTACCAATTGGAAACTTTAAAATCAGCATTAAAGGTGCAAAAATCAACATCGAGAAATTGCTTCTTAAAAAAGTAGAAAAGAAAAGGAAAAGGAGATAAAGGTGAAAAACTTGAGTGAAAGAAGGGAACCAAAACCTTTACTTAAAACAGTTGTAGAATTAATTGAAGAGATAGAGAAATCAGAAACCATTCTTGAAAACATAAACTTAACTTTTGATGAAATGCACATCAAGCCCTCCTCTAAAGGATCAGTTCAAAAAATTAAGGGGGTTAAACTCAGTATTGAAAAACTAACTTTGCATAAAACTAAAGAGGAAAAGAGGTAGACTTAATTGAGCGAGGAAGCTAATTCTTTCTTCAACTCCATACTTGACCTAATTAAAAAATTAAACAATTCTGAAATGATCCTAGAAAACATTGAAGCTGAATTTTCAGAGTTGGAGTTTGAACCAGTGCCTCAAAGGTTTATTCCCTACCCTGCCGCTGTTCCACAAATCAAAAAACCAACTGAAATTTTAAAGACTGAATTCACCCCCCCTATTCAAATTTACCCTGGAAGAGTTGTTGAAGTAAAAATCGGAGCCACTAAAAAGGAAGGAGGTACTAGGGATAAAACCGTAGTGGTGGGAGGAGAAACTTCTCCTGCATTTTACACTTTTGAATCACCTACTCCCCACCCCCCTGTTGTTTCACTGGATGTTTTCGACACCAAGATACCCATGGCTAAAGCAGTGAAAAATAATTGGAGAGATGTGTTAGATGATCCTGCAGAATGGGCTAAAAAGGCAGTCAACAAATTCGGTGCTGAAATGATAAACCTTCACATGGAAAGCATAGACCCCTTACGTGAAAACACTTCTCCAAGTGAGGCTGCGAAAACAGTGGAGGAAGTTCTTCAAGCAGTTAAAGTACCCTTGACAGTAGGGGGTTGCGGAGACCCTGTAAAGGATTTACAGGTTTTTGAGAAAGTGGCTGAGGCTGCTGAAGGAGAAAGAATACTTATCAACTCAGTTACCTTGGACATGGATCTGGAAAAAGCCGCCAAAGCTATTAAGGAGCACGGCCATGTCGTAATTGCCTTTACTTCAATGGATATGCAGCAGCAGAAAGAACTTGACCGTAAACTCTACGAGTACTTACCCAAAGAAAACATAATAATGGATACAACCACTGCAGCTTTAGGTTATGGTTTAGATTATGCATTCACTATAATGGAAAGGACGAGGCTTGCTGCGTTAATGGGCGACGAGGAGCTGCAGCACCCATTATCCTCAGGCACAACCAATGCTTGGGCTGCTAGAGAAGCATGGATAAAACTAGGACCAGAATGGGAACCTAGGGAGCTAAGAGGACCAATATGGGAAGTGGTTACTGCATTAACTCTGCTTTTAGCTGGAGTTGACTTATTCATGATGATGCATCCCAAAGCAGTTGAAACAGTGAAGTCGGTAATTCAGAGGCTGGTGGAGCAAAAGCCTGTAAAACCTCAGGAAGTTATTAACTGGGTTACTAAAAAATTCTGAAAAAGGTGACGCAACTTGGCTAAAGAATTAAGTCCACTAGACATCTATAAACTCCTTCCCAAAACTAACTGTAAAGAATGTGGCCTAGAAAACTGTATGGCTTTTGCAACTAAACTTGTTGCAATGGAAATTGGACTTGACGCCTGTAAACCTCTTTTAACAAGTAAATACAGAAGAAACCGAGAAAAAATTTGGGATTTAATAAAGCCTACTCTGAAAGAGGTAGTAATTAAAAGCCCAACTAAAGAAGTGAAAATAGGTGGAGAGTATGTGATGTATAGACATGAATTAACTTACATAAACCCAACAGCTATAGCTGTAGATGTTACAGATGACCTGCCTAAAGACGAATTAATTGAGAGGGTTAAGAAAATTGAAAACTTCTCCTATAGCTACATAGGCAAAGAATTAAAGCTAAACTTGGTGGCTGTGAGGTCAGTAACAGAAGATCCTGAAAAATTCGGGGAAACAGTTAAAACAGTTGTTGAAAACACAAGTTTACCAATGATCCTTTGCACCTTCAACCCTAAAGTCATGAAGTCAGGTTTGTCAGAAGCTAAAAACAGCAAGCCTCTTATTTACGCAGCTACAAAAGATAACTGGGACAAAATGGGTGAACTAGCTTCAATGTATAATTGCCCCTTAACAATTTTTGCACCTAACGATATAACATTGCTTAAGTCATTGGTGAAAACTATGAAAGAGTACGGAATCGAAGATTTAGTTCTAGATCCAGGTACTTTTCCAGGCGATGGAGTCTCAGCAACCCTGAACAATTTCACAATGATCCGTAGAGCAGCTTTTAAGGAAAATGATGAATTACTTAGTTTCCCGTTAATAGGCACTCCCATAACTGCTTGGACTCAAGAAGGACGTATACTGGATAAGAAATGGGAGGAAACATATTTAGCCGGTATGTTGATAGTGAGGTTTGCAGATGCATTAATAGTTCATAACTTGGAAGGTTGGAGTCTTCTGCCTCAAATTATCCTAAGAGAAAACATATATACAGACCCAAGGAAACCTGTGGCTGTTGAACCAGGAATAAGGACGTTTGGACAACCTAACGAAAACTCACCTGTATTATTCACTACCAACTTCGCTTTAACCTATTACACAGTTGCTGCAGATATACAGTCAGCTAAACTGGATTGCTACCTCTTAGTTGTTGATACAGAAGGGTTATCTGTTGATTCAGCTGTTGCAGGAAGGAAATTAACTGCTGACAGAGTCGCAGATTCAATTAAGGAAAGCAAAATTGAAGAAAAAGTGAAACATAGAAAAATAGTGATCCCTGGCAGAGCTTCAAGGTTAAGTGGAGAAATAGAGGAAAAAAGCGGTTGGAAAGTGCTTGTAGGGCCATTAGATTCCTCAGGAATACCTAAATTTATGCAAGAAAAATGGAAGTAATTTTTTCCTAACACCTACATTTTTTCTCTCACAAAAGAAATTATCCAGTGTTAACCCCATCCTTGAAGTCACGTTTCCTTTCCTAAGGGAACTTTGCACCTCTAGAAGGAGACAAATAAACTGTTTTAAGGGAAAAACTTATTTGAAAAAGAGGTTTCTGTTCACCCAAGTAATTTTTTGGTGAAAACTGAAATGTCAAGTATTCCCATTTCTTTCGAAAAATATGAGGGCGAAATTAAAGAAGTTGAGATTGGGGCCACAAAAACTGAAGGGGGAACTAGAAGTTACTCAGTAACTGTAGGGGGAGACAAATACTTACCTCTCTACAGTTTTGAAGGGATCAACCCTAACCCCCCAAGAATAGCTCACGAAGTGTATTGTTACCATGCTCCTTTACCCGGTTCCCTGTTTAATTTCTTCGGTGACTTGGTAGATAACCCTGTTGAATGGAGTAGAGAAGCTGTTAATAAATTTAAAGCAGAAATGGTTAACTTAAGATTGACAGATGCCTTCTCTATAAGGAATGAAACTTTCAAAAAAGAGATAAGTAACGTTATTGAGGAAGTTCTTCAAGCAGTTAAGGTCCCCCTCCTAATTACAGGGGTAATGGACATCATTGAAATGGATGATTACAGGAAAAACAATGAAATATTGACGAAATCAGCTGAAATATGTGAAGGAGAAAAATGTTTAATAGGGCCTGTGTACACTAATGCTTTCCAAGAAATAGGTAAGGCTTGTCTGGAAAAGAAACACCCTGTACTTGCAAAAACAAACATGGATGTAAACCAAGCACTTAAACTTAATACCTCCCTCTTAAACCTTGGATTAACAAATAAAGAAATAATTATGGATGTGACCACGGGGGCTTTAGGTTACGGCATCGAATATACTTTTTCAACGCTTGAAAGAGTAAAAATAAGGGCCCTTAGAGGAGACAAAATCCTTCAAAGTCCAAGCATTATTTTTTCAAGTGAAAGCTGGCTTGCAAGGGAACTTCAGGAAGAAGATAAACTCGAAACAGAAAAAACAGGAATAACTTTCGAAGTTTTAACGGCAATAACTGGGATAATGGCTGGAGCAAACATATCTTCATCCCTACACCCTGAAGCAGCGAAGCTGATAAATGAATTCGTTAATAATTTCTTCAATGAACCTAAGCAGTTTATAACTGTGGAGGAGTGGTTAAAAACCAGGTAAAGGCGGCAAATATGGCTAAAAAAATAAGTCCTACCGACATCTATAAACTTCTTCCCAAAAAGAACTGTGGAGAATGCGGGGTACCTACTTGTATGGCGTTCGCTTTCAAAATAGTTGAAGGGAAGGCAAACCCTTCACAATGCCCCTACTTAAGCGAGGAAGCTAAGGATGCACTTTTAACAAAAACTGCTCCCCCAGTTGTAAAAGTTGAGATAGGTACTGGAAGAAACAAAGTAGTTATAGGGGGAGAGAAAGTTGCGTTTAGACATGAAGAGAAATTCTACAATGAAGCTTTGTTCGCAGTAGAAATAAGTGACAGAATGTCTAGCGAGGAAATAATTGAAAAAATAAAGGAAGCTGAAGAATTTAGAATTGAGAGAATGGGGCAGACGTTAAAACTGAACATGTTTGCTGTGAAGTCTGTTTCTGGTAACGCTGAAAAATTTGTAGAAACCTTAAAAATAGTGAAACAACACACAAATCTCCCATTAATTCTTTGCAGCACTACTCCCTACTCTTTAATGAAAGCTTTAGAGTTTGTGGGTGAAGATAAACCCTTAATATGTCCAGTTACGTCAATGAACGTGAATCAAATGGCTGTGCTTGCAAAGAAATTTAAAACCCCCGTAGCTGTTCATGGAAGCAATCTAGAGGAAGTTAAAACCTTAATTACCAGATTAAATCAATTCGGAGTTAATGAAATATTAATAATTCCTCCTGGTCAAAACTTAATGGATGAAATAAGTTCACTAACAATTATTAGGAGGGGAGCTGTTGAGAAGAAAATTAAAACTCTAGGTTACCCGACTTTGGTTTTCCCAAACTTGATCAAGGTAAATAATGGCAATTTTAAGGATTACTGGGAGGTAATGGCATCAGCAGCCTTTCTTCTAAGGTATGGAGGAATAATTATCCTCTCCAACATCGTAAAATGGGCAGTTCTTCCTTTAATGTTGCTAAGACAAGCAATCTACATCGACCCAAGGATTCCGTTACAAATAAAACCAGGACTTTACGTGATAGGGTCTCCTGACGAAAACTCTCCCGTAATGATGACTACAAACTACTCTCTAACCTACCACATAGTTTCAAATGACTTAAAAATTCAAGGAATTTCAACTTACTTGCTTGTTGTTGACACAGGAGGGCTAAGTGTCAACACTTCAGTTGCAGGGAATAAAATAAACCCTGACAGTGTAGCTAGACTCATTAAAGAAAACAGAATTGAAGAAAAGGTTAAACATAAGAAAATAATTATTCCAGGTAGGGCAGCTAAATTAGGTGGAGAAATAGAGGATGTTAGCGGCTGGGAAGTCCTGGTTGGGCCTTTTGATTCAAGAGAAATCAAAGGGTTTCTTGAAAAGAAATGGTTACGTCAATGAAAAATTAACCATTGCAAACAGGTAACTTTCTAAACTTTTAATCGTGGATACCTATTTCTTTCTTAAACTTTTCAAAGTTAGCGACAAAGGTGTTCAGATACTCTTTTCTCGGTGTCACTTTCTCCATGTTGTAAAGACCTTTAAAACTAATTCCTAAATCTGGTGAAGATAACTTGTTAATGTAGAGATTTAAGTAACGGGAAGCTACTTCGTTAATTATCTCCGGTTTAAGCTGTTTCTTTGCTGTTGTTTCAGCTATTTCCCCCATGTATCTTGCCTCAAGACCTGTACCGTTAGGTAATAAACCGCAAGCGGTAACAGGCCCCAATAAATGCAGTGAAGAGTAGGTAGCCACTAAGGTGTTAGGAACTATTTCTTGGAAAACAGTTTCGGTGCCTGCTCCTGAAGTAACCCAAACATCTGCAAAAACAAGAAGGTCTGTGTTCTTACTTATTGCTTGCCCTACTGCACCTAGGACCCATGTACACTGAGGTGTGGTTGTTGACTTCACCCTTATATCTGAGGGATGTAGGAGAAAATAGTTGGCTTGATAAATTATTTTGCTCAGTATTAACTCTGCAATTGAACAAATAGCTGTTCCTTCTGGGCCTCTTGAGTATCCTCCAAGAATTGGGTCAACCAAGCTCGCAATTAAACAACCGTATTCTGTTCCAGCTAATGCTTTACTTAACCTAACGTAATCTGTCTTCATTTCATTTAGCACCGGCACAAAGTATGCGTCTGTTTTTCTTAAATAGTTTGGTGAAAGCACAGATAAAACTCCCTTTGAAGTTATGCTTGATTCCCCGTCTAGTAAATGTAAACCAGGTCTACCTACCCTCTGCAAAGCCTCCCTTAACCAAGTTATCTCTCTTCTAGTTGCATGAATTTCTAAAGGACTTCCAGTTCTTACTTCTCTCCCTTCAACTGATGTTATTGAGCCATGATCTAAACCCTTCACCACCTCTTCTTTAACGTATGACATGGCGCTTTTAATAAAGAAATCCCTTTCCGGTAAAGGGGTTCCAGCCATTCCTGCTATTAACAAAGGAGGTTTCTTGTCATTGATTTCCCTTTTCACCAATTCTTCAGCTTCTTTCCCTTCGCCTAAAACTAGTTTTTTCTTGGATTTAGATAAATAATACTTTATTTCATCCTCTGTGAAAAGAATTCTCCTTTGTGTGTCAAGCAAATAGAAACCTGTTTCTACAGCTAACTCTAAACCTGCTTCATAAATTGAGTTTATCATTTGTTTATCCTGAAGGAGGGGCTCTCCGTTGAATTTTATTTCGTACTCTTTCTCTAAAGAAGCTAGTTTTTTGAAAAGGTTCATGTCAAATTCTTTTTCAGGTATGTGGGGTCCCTCCTCCCCCCTTCCTATAATCTCCCAGGGGTCAATCATTTCCCTCCTTACCTCTTGCTTTAAACTCTTTAATTTTTTCATTTATTTCTTTAATTGCTTCCTCCGCTGTTTCGGCGTAGAGATCAGCCCCTATCTCCTCAGATTTATCTTTTGTTAAAGCAGCTCCTCCAACTGCAACAATAAATTTATTCCTCAGCTTCCTTGTGGAAAGGAAGTCAATTAAGTCTTTTATGTAGAGAATAGAGGTTGTTAAGAGGCATGAAACACCAATTAAATCCACTTTGTTCTTTAAAGCCTCCTCAATTATTTTTGAAGGTGGGACATCAACTCCTAAATCAATTACTTCGTACCCCTCAGCTTGCAGTAAAGCTGCAACTATTTTCTTCCCTATGTCATGGATGTCGGTATAAATGGTTGCAATTAACACTTTGCCCTTAATCTTCCTTTCCTTTCCTGGTTTAGAAATTAATGGCTCAATTAAATTCATTCCCTTCCTCATTGCTTCAGCTGACATCATTACGTCGGCTAGAAAAACTTCGCCATCAATCCATTTCCTCCCGACTTCTTTCATTCCTTCAATTAAGGCTTCATTTAGGATTTTCATTGGTGGAACTTTCTTTTTCAATGCTTCATTTACCTTTTTCTCTACTGTATCGTATTTCCCAAAAATTAATGCTTCCTTTATTTCTGTCAGCAAGTCAGGTGGCACTAAGCCCCTCCTCCAATTTTTTATGGATTAGGGATTTTTAATGTTGATTTAGTTTAACAAGTCCTTGGTAAATTTTCTTTATTGCTTTCACTGCTTTAGAGTTTGGGTTGTAATCAAGTAAAGCTTTACCAACCATGTCTGCTTCAATCACGTTTGTGTCATAAGGTATTTCCCCTATTTCTTCAAATCCCTTGTTAGAAAGATACTCCTTGATTCTTCTTGATTGTTCTTTAGTGGAGACCTTATTAGGGACAACAAATACTTCCTTTATTGATAAATCTTCAGCTAATTTTCTTATCTTCTCGGCTGTTTCTAAGGATTTGAGGCTGGGTTCTACTACGATTAAAAGGACATCAAATTCTTTTGTTACTCCCCGTCCCAAGTGCTCTAGCCCTGCTTCCATGTCAACAATTACCACATCCTTCTCCCTCACTATAAGATAACTAAGGAGGGTTTTCAGTAAAGCAGCTGCTGGGCAGAAGCAGCCTCCTCCACCGAATTCAATTGTTCCAGTCACTAGTAAAGATACTGAGTCGGGTGCTTGAATACTGAACTTATCCTTTATATCTCTTACATCAGGTACAAGGTTGAAGAAAACACCCCATGAACTTCCTGGTTGGGTGCCTGTTCTTTCCTTGATTAATTCCTTATTTTCGGAAATAGGTATTATTTTTTCAGCTGTTTCAGGCGGTATGCCCAGTGCTGAAGCTAGTGTAGTGTTTGGGTCAGCGTCTATTGCTAAAACTTTATAACCATCCCTCCCGAACAAGCGTGAAAGAGTCCCTGCAAGAGTTGTTTTTCCTGTACCCCCTTTCCCGGAAATACAAATTTTCATTTCTTTTCAACCACTGGAATTTCAGCTAGTTCCTTTATCCTTTTCGCTGCGTAATTTAATGCTTTAAAGAATTTCTTTTTACTTATTAAGCCATTAGCTGAGGGGGTTTCAAAGAACCTTTCTGGGATGTGCAAAGTTTCAAATTGGAACCCTTCCCTGAACTTAAACTTAAACTTCAGCCTATAAATCTCTTTACCGATTTCTCTGAGTTCATCTGCTGAGTAATTCCAGCCTAAAGGATTTAAAGCTTTCGAAATAAGTTCTAAATCATAAACTCTTCTCGCGAATAGACACACTCCACATGATTCAAGTATGCATCTCTTCTGTTCTTCAGTTATTAATGTATCAACTATTTCTTCGGGTGGTAATTCTTTTCCTAAGTACTTTTGGTCTAAAGAGTATCCTGCGTTGCTTACGTGGGAGTGTCTAGCGCCAATGGCTGTACCTAAAACTTGGGCTAGGCCTGTGTGGTAACCTGCTACTCCGTTACCGCCAATTGTCATGTAGAAACTTTCTCCCTCCTTCACAGGCACTTTACCCATTGCAAGACTCGCATAGAAAGAGTTAGGCATTTTAACTATGTTTTCAATCATTTTTATGTAGGTTTCGTAATAACCCCATTTAGGTTTCAGTCCCAAGGTTTCTTTTTCAGTCACTAAATTTCTCATGAATGCTTCAGTAACCCACGCAAGTAAGTTGCCTGTTATCATGGCGTCCAAGCCATAAAGGTCACAGGTTGAAATAAGCTTAAGCACCCCTACTGTGTCACTTACTCCAAGGTTTGAACCAAGTGAATAAATTGGTTCATAGTCGTATGGAAGTTCAAGAACTTCTAGCTCATGTTGTGCAGCAAATTGTTCCTTAACCAGTGCCACATGTTTGCATCCTATTGGGCAGTGGGAGCATGGCATTTTACGTAACAAAATGTTATCTGCAAAATATTCTCCTGAAATGGTTTCAGCTTCTTCAAAATATCCTGAAAGAAAGTTTCTTGTTGGAAGGCCTCTTATTTCATTTAAAGAATGAACATTTTGAGGAGTTCCTAAGTTATGGTATTTAGCCATAGCATCCGTTTTAACTATCTTCTCATAAATTTCATCATACAAAATCTTGTATTCATCTACGTTTTTTATCGGAATCTTACCGTCAGAAGTTATTCTTATGGCTTTCAAATTCTTTGCTCCAAAAATTGTACCTAAACCTAATCTTCCAAAATAGAAGTGTTTATCAACTATTACCCCTGCGAACGCGACAAATTTTTCACTTGCTAACCCTGTTGCAATTACACTCTCTAAACCCAGCACATCCTCTCTTTTCAGATAATCTATTATTCTTCTGGGTGGAAGCCCAAGGAAGGAAGCGGCTCTTTTAAACAACACCTTGTCATTGTCGTAAATATCTAAGTAAACAGGTTCTGCTGAAACTCCCTTTATAACTACTGCGCCGTAGCCAGCACATCTTAAAGCTGTACCGAACCTGCCTCCTGCGTGTGATTCACCTAAATTCCCTGTTAAAGGAGATTTAAACATTGCTATTGTTTTTGTGCAAGATGGGTAAACCCCTAACAGGGGCCCTACAGCGAAAATTATCGGGTTCTCAGGTGAGAAAGGATCCTCTTTTTCAGGGCAAAGTTCATGAAGCAAATTTATTGCAACTCCTGATCCTCCTAGGAATTTTTTAAACAATTCCCCCTTCTCTTCACTCCAAACTTTCCTTTCAGTTAGATCTATAAAAAGTACTTTCTCCACTTTTTCTCCCTTCCTTTTAAATCGGAGACGGTGTAGCTTCAATCACTTCTCCGTAAAAAATAACTTCATGTGGACAGTATTTGGCACATTCACCGCACTCTGTGCAAATTATGGGTTTCTTATTGATAGGGTCCCATGGTAAAGCATTCACTGGACATGCTGGTATGCAGGGTCTATCTTCACATTTTTTACATTTGTCAGGGTTGACAAGTTCAACTCCTCCTTCCGGCCGAGGTTTCAATGCTTCGTAGGGGCAGGCGTTGGCGCAGTCAGGGTCGGTGCAGCCGACACAAACCCTTATGAGAAACGTATTTGAAGTTTTTGAATCGTGCACCTGAATTGCAGAAAATCTTTTAGAAATCACTCCGTACAGTTCTCGGCTGCAGGCAAAAACACAGTTATAGCAGCCCATACATCTATCTGGATGATCTACCCTGATTTTAATAGGCATTTTACAGCACCAGGACCAATCCTTCCAAGAATTTATAAATGATTTATATAAACTTTTTTCCTCTACTTTAAAATTTATTCTCCTTTTGCAAGAAGAAGAAAGGAAGGCGAAATAGTTAAAGTTTATTTTTAAACTTTTATACTTCTTTTAAAACTTTGAAAAGGGAAAATAAAAAAGTTTCTGTTATGCGAAGTGCCTGTTCTCAAATTTTCTCTTGTTTCGTTTCTAATTTCCCCCTTTAAATAGGTAAAACAAAATAAATTTTACAAAGAAGTGGTTCCTTTGAAAGTATTGGTAGTTGGCTATAACGTAAGGGGGGTTGTAGAATCGCTGAAAAATTTAAACCATGAAATATACTGTGTAACCTATTGGAAAGATTTAGATGTAGTTGATAAGACGGTTAAAACAATTAAAATCCCTTGGTTTCAGCTTGAGGACATTAAAACTGGAATCAAGAGATGTCTACAGGAACTGAGGAAACTGAAGGAAACTGAAGAGATTGATTTTTGTCTGGTAACCTCTGGTTTCGACGATTTCCCCTTTTTCTGGAAGGAAATAAGTAAAATTTTCCCTTTGAAGGGAAACGGTGCTGATTCGGTGAGGAATGTGAGGAATTGGAGAAAATTTTTCAGTTTTCTGGAGGAGAGAGGGATTAACTTCCCAGAAACAGAAATTGTTAAAGGCTACGATGAAGTTTTAAATATCTTAAACGAAATGAAACCCCCCTTAGTTTTAAAGGCCCCATTCGGAAGTGGCGGTAAAGGGAAAAAACTTATTTTAACAGAAGACGACATCCCTGCTGTTAAGGGGGAAGTTCTAGTGCAGAAGTATGTGGAAGGGGTGGATGCAAGCGCATCCTTTCTTTCAAACCGAGAAGAAGCCTTTCTAGTTTCAATAAACAGGCAATTAATAGGGGAGAAATGGTTAAATTCGCCTGGGGATTTCACTTTCTGCGGCAATATTTCACCGTACAAAGTTAAACCTGAAACCAAAAAACAAATTGAGGTAATTGTTGATGCTTTAACGAATGAATTCAGCCTCGTCGGATCAAACGGAATAGATTTTATTCTAAAGAAAGGAATCCCTTACCTTGTTGAAGTCAACCCCAGGTTTCAAGGAAGCATAGGGTGTATTGAAAGGGCATACGAAATAAACTTAACTCAGTTACATTTGCAAGCCTGTAACGGAGAATTACCGAAGAAAAAATTTAAAGCTAAAAAATTCAGCGGGAGAGGAGTTGTTTTTTCGCCCAGGAAAGGGAAGGTGCCAAACCTTAAACTTTACAGTTTTGTGAAAGATCTTTCTCCCCCGAATACAGAGGTTAAAAAAGGAGAGCCTGTTTGCAGCGTTGTAGACACTCATAAAAACTATTTAAAAGTGTTTCAAAATTTAAAGAGGAAAGCTAAAAGAATCACTGAAGCCATTTAACAGAGAAAGGGAAGCATGAAAGAAGGGGAGGGAATGAAAAATAGAAAACCTTACACGCCGGGAAATGGAATTTTCAGGGATGGTGATGTCATAGTTTCAAAGGACAATTTTATATTTTACACTTTCGGCTATAAACATCCCTGGAACAGGGTAATAAGCTTCCTCAAATACATCCCTTCAAAACTGGCTTACAACTTCAAACTTAAATGGCTTAGTCAAAAATGGTTTTTTAAAAGTGTAGAAATGGTTAGGCCAGCTTTACTTTACTCTCCAGAAAATTACTCGCAAATAATAAAGTCCTTGAAGAGTCATTTCCCAGGTTACGTTTTTTATGACTTGAACCTGAAGAAATGGTTGATTGCTCCCTTACGTGACAAAATAAAGGAGGTATACCGCCCAAATGAATGCTTAAAAAAACTTTTAAGTAAGAGAATGAAGGATGAACTGGAAAAAAAAGCATTAAATTTGATTCATCTCCTCTCGTTTTACTCAAAAGTGAAAATTGATTTTTTCGGCATCCATGGCTCAATAAGTTTAGGCATGCATAGTGAGCAAAGTGATATAGATGTAGCTGTTTACGGCTCCAGAAACTATGAAAAAGTAATTAAAACTTTACAGGTGCTAGAGAAAAGAGAAGTTTTGGAAATTTCAAGAAAGAATGAAGTGGAGGAAAGGAGAATGAATACCGGATTCTACAATGGAAAAAGGTTTGTTTTAAACGCTACAAGGCTAATAAATGAAATAAGAAATGAAGAGGAATGGAAACCTTTACATCCTGTAACAGTAACTTGTGAAGTTGCTGACACTGCGGAGTCGATGTTCAGGCCAGTAATTTACAAGGTAAAAAAATGTTTTTTAGAGGGGAGAACTCCTAATGTTACAGTGGAAGAAATAGTCTCTATGATCGGCTTGTATAGGAGCTACTTGAAAAGAGGTGAAGTGGTTATAGTTAAAGGAATGCTTGAAAAGTCAAGCTCAGGTAGGTATAGGGTAATTATAGGTTCAGGTTTGAAAGAGGAATTTGTTAAAACGGTGAAGAAATGAAAATAAGAAAACCTAAAGACCGTGACTTCATAAAAACAAGGGAGGACATGTTTTTCTGTGTAACAGGTTATTTACATCCAAAAAACAAGTACACTGCCTATCTAAAGTACACACCAGCCAAAGATGGGGAATGGAGGGGGAAGGGAGTAAGTTATAAAAGAAAACTTACCCACTACCATGCAGTTGAAGTTAAGAAAACCATTGATTTCCTAAAAAACAACTACCCCCTTTATGTTTCGAAATGTCCAGTTAGAAACATGTTTTTCTCTTTTGTACCAAAGGAAAGGATTAAAAAATATTATAAGCCTGAAGAAAAACTTAAAAAACTTTTAAACCGAAGAAAAATCGATACACTGGAAAGGAAAACAGTAAGCCTTGTTAAAGAAATTTCTGATTTAAGCGGTGTAGAAATAAATAATTTCGGAGTAACAGGTTCGATATTGCTTGGAATCCATAACCCAAAATTTTCAGATATAGATTTAATTGTTTACGGCTCTAGAAACTCTTTTAGGGTTAAGGAAGTCCTTAAAGAAATTTTGGAATGTAAAGAAGCTCAGTTGAAACCTTTAACTAAAGAAAAGTTGAAGGAATGGGTTGAGAAAAGGATGTCTCTTTTTCAAACCTTGGGCTACAAAGAACTCTATCACATTGGAAAGGGAAGGTGGAACTACGGCTTCTACCAAAACACTTATTTCTCTATCCATCCAGTAAGGAAAGATGAAGAAATAAAGGAAAAATACGGTGACAAACTTTACCTTCCAATTAAGCAAGTAATCCTGAAAGCTACAGTTGAAGATTCATCTGAAGCTGTTTTCCTTCCCTCCATTTACAAAATAAGTGAGGTTTCATTGTTCAATGGAAATCTGCAACCTGGAAAAATAAAAGAGGTAGTTTCTTACGAAGGTTTATTCATGGATATTGCAGGAAAGGGGGACAGGATAGAAGTTAAAGGTGAACTTGAAAAAGTTATGCAAGTTAAAGGTAATGGAGAGTATTTCAGGGTAGTAATCGGTTCCAGCGCCTTCAGAGAAGATGAATATATAAAAGAAATTGAAGAATAGTTTTTTAAGTTTAAAAACATAGCATGTTTTCATAAGACACCTCCACGGAAGAGTTCCTTAAAATGTGAGGAAGAATTTTGATGCCTCAAAAAGAAATTGTTAGGTTCGGTGTTAGTTTGCCTAACAGTCTTTTGAAAGAGCTTGACTCTTTCATTGATGAAACAGGTTTTGCTAATAGGTCTGAAGCAATAAGAGCTGCTATAAGATTACTAATAAATAAACATAAAACTTTTGAAAAAGAAGAAGCTAATATTGGAGTAATAAGTTTGATTTATGACCATGAGAAACATGGTTGCCAAGAAGAGATAACTGAGAAACAGCATCTTTTCCATGACATTGTCATGAGTTCCACTCATATTCATTTAGAAGAGGACTGTTTAGAAACAATTATTTGTTTAGGGGAAGGAAGGAAGATAAAGAAATTGTTTAAAGAACTTGAAACAGTGAAAGGGGTTAAATTAGCTGATAGTATACTTTTTTTTCATTAATGCATCCTTTAAACCTTTTCAAACCCTTCTATCCAGGTTTCTTTGAAAAGGATGTGGCTAAAAATGGAATTCCCTGAATTAAATGAGGGGTTTTATCTTGAAACAAATGAAGGATTACTTTTCCATGTTAAAGGAGGAGTCCATCCACCAAATAGGGTAACAGCTTTTTTATGTTATGTTCCTTCAAGTAAAGGAAATAGGAGAAGAGGGAAGAGGAAATATTTGAGAGTTTACGACCTAAATGAAAGCTTCAATCTTTTAAGGAAGAAATACCCAAAATATCTTTATTTTGACCCAGTAATGAGTAAACTGATTCAAAGTGTTCCTTTGAGTGAAATAAAGGAAATTTATAACCCAGTAGAAAAAATCAAGGAGCTTACTTTAAAAAAGAGGAAAAGTGAACTGGAAACTTTAATTTGTGAATTTGTGGGGGAACTTAATGAAAGAAGGGGTTTCTTTTCCTCCATAGGGGTCTCCGGTTCTGTTTTGGTGGGTTTAGAAACAAAGGATTCAGACATAGATTTAGTTGTTTATGGTGAAAGGGAAAGTAGAAAAGTTTACTCTGCACTGAAGGAAATGAGGAATGAAGGAGAAATTAAGCCTTATAATTTGGAAACAGTTAAAAGGATAGTGTCCTTTAGATGGGGTGAAAAAGCAGTTTCAAATATGCACCTAAGAAAAATTGAAGCCAAGAAAATTCTTCACGGCAAAATAAAGGATAAAGACTATTTTGTCAGGCTTGTGAAAAAAAGGAGTGAAATCAGGTACAAATATGGAGAGTTAAAGTTTCGTTTCATAGGTAAAGGAACCATAACTTGTGAAATATGGGAAGATAAGGACTCCATTTTTACACCGTGCAAATACGTGGTCGGCAACGTCAAACCAATTAGTAACCTCCCTGGCTTAGAGAAAATAAAGGAATTAACAAGTTTTAGAGGCAGGTTTACTGAACATGTTAAAAAAGGTGAAAAGGTGAAGGTGAGAGGGGACATAGAAGAAATTGAAGACTTAAAAGAGGACGCTAAGTATTTGCATATGGTTTTAGGCTATAAAGGCGATTTCCTAAAACCTATTTAACAGGTTTTCGGCTGTTCCTTAAACTTTTCAGTTTCTTTTCTAATTCGTCAACCTTTGAAATTAATTTATCAGTGACAACAACTTTAGGAGGCTTCTCTCTTAATATCAAAAGCGTTGTTGCTATCAATGGAATAGTAAGTAAGGGAATCCACATCCATCTTTCAAACTTAAAACCTGAAACTTTCTCTCTTTCCTGAGTTAAGTTGAAGTTGGGTGTTTCTAAACTTTTCGGAATGAAACCATAGGAGATTTTCGGCAACCGAACATATACTACATATTCATTATTCTCTTCAAAACTTAACCAAGAACTGTTTACTAGATCCAGCACCGCTTTCACTTTAGGTTTTTCCTTTGACTTTATCCTTATCCTAATTTCTGAACCTGTTAAACTTTTTAAAAAGGGTCTCTCGTTTCCTGCATCAGAGTTATAGGGTAAAAAGGTTATGGTTCCATTTCCTACATACATGTTTAAGGAAGTGGGGTTAACTTCCACAAATTCACCTCCCTCTCCCTGCACAAAAGTTTTTACTTCCGACGTTTCATCAAAACAGATTGAGACACAAGTTAAATTAAGCCCTAAAGCTTCGCCTAATTGCAAATCCCTTACTTCCCAGTTTTTGTCGCCGATTTTTTTAATTGAGAAATGGATTCCTCCATTTTTAACGGAAACAATTGAAACAGGCATGTTTAAGGGAGTATTCATGGCTAAAAGTTTTATTTCGTTCTCAAGGTCTTTTTTCTTCCTCGTTAAATTAGAAATTTGAGAATTTATTTCGTCCACCATTTTATCTACAGCCTTTTTTGAATGCAGAGTCACTTGATAGGATTCATTGATTAAATCATGTATATTCATTGTTTGGTTTGAAAGTAGTTTTAAAGCAGTGGAAACGTTGCCTGTTGCATTTGTTAATAAAGAAACGGAGTCAGAAACATAGTTCAATTGTTTCTTTAGAAACTCGAGCTCCAGAACTAGTCTCCTCAACGGAGTTACAACTTGTGAAATAAAACTGGACCAAATATTGGTAATAAATGAGTTCACTTTATCCACAACTTCCTGAGTTACCTCCGAAAACATTTCCTTTAATTTGTTTAATAAAGAAGAGTTTATAGGTATTGGGAAATTTGGAGGTAAAGCTGGAATCTCAGATACGTGGAGAAGGAAAGGTGGATTTGAAGGTATAGAGCTGGTAGAAACCCTCAGTCTAGTAACTGTGTCACCAACCAGGTTGGAAAGGTTCTTTAATCCTTTACTTGTTAAGTTTAGAGCTGAAGAAATATTCCTTGTCCCACCAGATAAATTCCTGAGGGAATTAGAAACAAAATTCATGTAACGCAGTGAAGCATTTAAAAGCTTAGTTTCAGCATCTAAAACATTGCTGAAATTACTTAAATATTTGCTCATGTTGTTAAGTTGATCTATGGATTTCTGCATATTCTCCCGTGAATTCTCAAGCATTTGAATGGTTTCTTTAGGTTGAGGTAAAACCACCACTCTAATCGGGTCTACTTCTACAAAGCCTAAAGAAGCGTTTCTTTTCGCTCTAAGATTAAGTTTAATTTTTTCAGAACTGTTTGATAGGGTAAAACTCCAAGTTTTAACCTCTACCCCCATTAAAGAACTTGATAAAGTAGGTTCAGGATCTGCTTTGACGTACATAAAGTAATCCTCAGGTATATTTACAGATAAAAGAATTTGGAAGGGGTAGTACTTTACTTCATTCACCCACACAGGCAACTCATTACTTAAATTGATTAAAAGCGACAAATTGTCAGACCTGTTAACAAACAGGTACCGGTCACCTGAAACATGAATAACTTTAGATTTTTCCCCATTTACTAAAAAAGTTACTTTTGCATTAATTAATGCGAAATCCGTGTCGATTTCGTAATGTATCACGGTTGTTGAATGCGGTTTCACTTCAAGATTTATCCATTCCAGGTAAAGAACATCACCTATTTTCTCCGAAAAACTGTTTCTAGGTCCCTCTTTAAATGTTAAAGTTTCAATTTTTCCTTGGAAAACCCTATCTGTCAAATTTATTTTTTGAGTTTCTCTTCCCCTGTTAAAAATTGTTAACTGGACGTCCTCTGTAAATGCTGCTTTCTTACCTGTAAAACTGACACTTAGCTCATACTTCACATCCTTATTAACTGATATTTCGGGGCCTTCGCGTGGTTCTTCACTTGAAAAAGAAATCTGAATATGTAAATATTGAGAGATAATAACCAGCGCTGTAAGCGTTAAAACTAATGTTAGTTTTCTTTTCACCTTCTCTCCACCTCTTCCTCAATTTGCATTATCTTCTCCGAAATCTCCGTCCTTTTCCAATTATAGGTTTCAGCATCTAAGCTTTCCTTCATTATGTTGAGAAGAAGCAGTTCCCTCTTCAGTTTCTCCAACTCTCCCAAAAGTTTTTCAATAGAACTTTTCTTCTCTTCAATCTTACCTTTCTCCGTAATTACTTTTCCATCCTTCAAGAAAATTATTCTGTCGGTTTTTTCAGCCACCTCCAAGTCATGGGTAACAATTACAAATGTTTTATTTGTCACTTCATTTATTTCCCGCATAATTTCAATGATTTCTTGACCGGTTTTGCTGTCCAAGTTACCGGTTGGTTCGTCGGCTAGAATTATGGGAGGGTCGTTAGCTAAAGCTCTGGCTATGGCTACTCTCTGCCTTTGTCCACCGCTTAACTGGAGAGGCCTGTGGTTCATTCTATCCCATAAACCAACTAATCTAAGCAACAAAGCAGCTCTTTCTAAAGACTCCTTATATCCTTTGCCTAAAAAAAGCATGGGTAGTTGAACGTTTTCTAAAGCAGTTAAGGTAGAGATTAAATTAAACATTTGAAAAACGAAACCTATCTTCTCAGCCCTTAACTTAACTAAGTCCTTTTCCTTCAACTGTGTAACATCAACTTCATCTACGTAAACTTTGCCGTAAGTAGGTTTATCCATACAACCTATCATGTTTAAAAGCGTTGATTTTCCTGAACCTGAAGGCCCCACTATTGAAACGAATTCACCATTCCTTATCTCCAGATTTACGTTATCTAAAGCTTTCACAGGTACTCCTACTTCATAAATCTTAGTTAATTCAACTAACTTTATTACTACTTTATCCATATTTTCACTCATATTTTAGGGCCTCCACGGGTTGGATATTAGCTGCTTTCCACGAAGGAATGAAACCTGAGGCGACACCTAACAAACACGATAAAGCAATTGCTCCAAGCACAAGTTCAGGGGAGTAAACAGCTTGGAAAGATATTCCGGAAGCTAAACTAATTTGCTGCTCCAAGAAGGGAGAAACCCCTATACTGAAGAAAACACCCAAAATTCCCCCAATTAAGCAAACAATTACGGATTGGAAAAGGAAAATAGTTAATATTTGCCGTCTACTTGCCCCTATAGCTTTCATAACCCCTATCTCCCTGGTTTTCTCTATTACATTTGTGATCATGGTGGATAGAACACTTGTTACGCCTACGAGTAAAGATACCCCACTTATTGCAAGAAGAACAGAGTCCAGGAGAGACAGAACTTCTCCTATGTTTTCCATTATGGTCCCTGGTGAGAACACTTCCAGGTCAGGGAGGTTCTTTTTTATTCTTTGTTTGAAGGAATTCGCCAAGTTAGGACTTTTCAACTTAATAATTACACCGTTTATTTTACCTTCAGCTTTCATTATTCTCTGCATGTACTGTAAAGGTATGTATATCTCTCCATCTATGAACCCTCCTGTCCTTTCAAGAATTGAAACAAGCTTAAAATCTTCTCCCTTGTATCCAGGTCCTTTAGAAATATGTAAAATCATGTTAACTTTTAGGTTGAGTGACTGAGCAGCTGCATATCCTGCAACTGCTTCTTTAGCTGACCAATTAATACTTCTTCCCTCTTTTATTGGAGAGCTATGGATAGCGTCGATGGAAGGATCCAATCCAATAATAAGCGATAATTTATTATTAACAGCCAGTATCCCCTCCAAGTAAGGTGCAGCAGCTTCTACTTCAGGGAATCCCCTGATGTAAAGGTAGTAAGTGTAGTCCATTTTACTTCCAGTGCCGAAGGCGTTACTAGATGGAGAAACCATGAAGTCGGCTAATCCAGCTAAAGATTTCTCCATTTGCGCTTTAGTTCCGGTTGAAATTGAAACAAGGGAAACTACTGTAGCTATACCGATAGCTACACCTAAAATTGTTAAAATAGTTCTTGCTTTACGCATAATAAAATCTCTGAAAGCCATTTTGAAAATTAACTTCAGCACGTTTTTTCTTCCCCCTTCCCTCCTACCTCCTATACCTAAATATGTATTGATATTGAAATGTTATTTAAGAGTTTTAAATTTTTCGATATATCTAGTTATTACGAAAAGTAACCAGAAATAACCCTCCTTAAGTGAAAAGTTAACTTTTGATTATTTCCAATTCTCAAGTTTTCATGGTTCTTTATTACTTGAAGAATTCCGTGTTGTATAGCATCTTAATTGCAACATGAAACCCATACGGACCTTAAATTCATTTTCTGATATTCCCTCTATTCATTTGATAAAACCTTGTACTGTTTCTTCCCTGACTTGCCTTTCATTATCAGATGTCAGTGTTTCCTAGGAAATAGGACGCCACACTAAACCTAATTTGTCGCAGTAACTGTGTATCTCTTTCATTTCTTCTTGACTAGGTCTTCTGTTTATGTCAGGGTACTGTGCAGGGTGTCTTTTGCACAGAAACTCAGGTCTGTACTGACTCATGCAATTCACTAAGGCATGTGGGCAGTTTTCACTTATCCATTCCAGTAAGGGTTTGCTGCAGCAATTCAGGTGGTTAGGTAAAACCAAGTGTCTAATGATTGTATCTACTTCTTCATCATGAAAATACTTGATGTTCCTAGACACTTTTTCAAAATATTTTGGAACCTTCGACAACCTTAAAGCACATTCGTCGTTGAAATATTTTAAGTCTGGTAGGCATATATCAATCACTTCAGTTAAGATTTTGTTTGTTTCCATGCTCATGTAGAAGTTGCTGTTCCAAAGCAGAGGTACGTTGACGCTTATGTACTTTAAGGAATTCAAAATCGTGTGCAAATTTGGGGTAGGGGAGCCTCCAACGAAATTAATATTCCTCGCCCTCTTACTTTTTAGTTCCTTGATGATTCTTGCTAAAACTTCAGGATCTGCTTTAACTCCGTTTACCCTGTTGTTTCTCCTCCATTCTTGACTTATATCCCAGTTTTGGCAAAAAACACAGCTGAAGTTGCAACCTAGAAAGAATATTGTGCCACTTGGGACTAAAGGGGCTTCTTCACCATAATGGAGGAAGAAGGATGCAACATAACTTTTATCTTTTAACTTGCAGTACCCTACCTCCTTTCTTCGGTTGATTCTGCATTTTCTTTCGCAGAAATGGCAATTTTCCAGTATCCTTTCTACTATCTCTATCTTTAAGCTTAAAAAATTTGTTTTTGCCCTTTTTAACTCATTTAATTTTAACTCTCCCTTTTTTATTTTGTTCCAAATTTTTTTAAACTCTTCACTTAACCTTTTATGTTCGCTCCACAGCTCTTTTTCACTTGCTTCCTCCAGTTTCAATTCTGTAGGTACTCTTTTACAGATCAAGTACTTAGCTGGTTTCTTTTCAGCCATTACTTCATAATACCATTTTAATCTTTCCTTTACTTCCTTATTAAACCAGACTGTTAAAGCGTCAAGCCTTTGGGGCATCCACATATTTTTTCTCCATTACTTCCTTATTTCTCTAATGAAAAAACTTTTTAAGGGTTTTCAAACAAGTACAAATTAACTCCCTGCCCTATTTTTACCCCTCTGTCCCTTCCAATGGAAAACATCAAATTGTTTTAATGATTTTTAATTTTCCTTTTAAGTATAAAAATTTAAAAATAAACTTTTAAAAGTTCTCATCCTTTTCAAGGGGACACGTTTCTTCCTTATTGTTGATTCTGCAAAAGATTTTCCTTCATCCCTTTTTGAGAGGTTGCTTTGTTGAAAATTGAATCAATAACCCTCAGAAATTTCAAATCCTTTAAAAGAGCTAAGATCCCCTTCTCAACAGGTTTTAATGCTATAACTGGACCTAACGGAAGCGGGAAATGTGTAAAAGGGGACACTTTGATTCAGTTAGTAGACAATGAACCACTTGAAATAAAGAAAATAGTGGATGAAGCAAAGAAGAAAGGTGAAAGAAAACCTTCACCTGAAGGCTTTTTCTACTACTGGAAGGAATCCCCTTACAAAATTCTTACTTTTAACCCAGCCACCAGCTCCCTTTGCAAAAGTAAATTGTCTTTTTTCGTAGAAAAAATGAACAACGGAGAAATACTGGAAATAGAAACAATTAAAGGGAGAAAAATAGAGACAACTTCTGACCATCCCATTCTAGTTATTCAAAACAACATCTTCAAGTTTTTAGAAGCAAGAAGCTTGGAAGAAGGAATAAAAATACTTTCTTATGTGGAAAAAAGTGACAAACTGGGAATTGACATAATTAAGAAAATAAATTATTTCCAAGAGAAGGGGAAAGTTTATGATTTATTCATTCCCTTTACACACAATTTTGTAGGTAACAACATTTTTATCCACAACTCAAACATTATTGAAGCAATAAACTTCACATTAGGGGTTAGAAGCTCCAAAAACCTAAGAGCTGAAAACTTAACCCAATTAATTTGCAATAAACTGAAAAAAAAGAAAGCTAAAGTTTCTTTAAAGCTCAAGGGGGAAGGGGAAGAGATCGAAATCTCAAGAGAGATTTCAAATAAAGGACAGAGTGTTTACAGGTTAAACGGGGAAAGAGCAACCAGGACAGTTGTTATGGACATGTTAGCTAGGTATGGTCTCCAACCAAGTGGTCATAACATTGTGTTACAAGGTGACGTAACAAAAATTGTTAAAATGAAACCTGTAGAAAGGAGAGGAATAATAGACGAAATAAGCGGCATAGGTGAATATGAAGAAAAGAAAGAGAGAGCTTTAAAGAAGCTAGAGGAAACTCTTCAAAAACTCCAAGAAATAAAAATAATAATTGACGAGAAAAGGAGAATAGTTGAAAATTTAGAGAAAGAAATAGAAAAAATGAAGAAGTACTTTGAACTAGAGGAAAGAAGGAAGCACTTGGAAGACAGTATCTTAGTTTCCCGTTTCAGAAGCTTAAACGAGAAAAAGGCTTCAATAGAGAACCAAATAAAAAACTACACTAAAATAAATTATGATGAAGAATTAGTCAAAATAAGGGAAGAAATAAGGGAGAAAACGGCTGATATAGAAAGAATTGAGAAAAAATTAATTGAAGAAACAGAATCTATACGTTACGAAAACTTAAAAAGTAATTTAAAAGTAAAAAAAGCTCAACTGAAAGCTAACGAAGCTGAAATTAAAAGACTAAACACTCTCCTGGATAAATTTAAACCAAAAGCAGCAATTCATCTCAAGAATCTACCTGGGGTTTACGGTTTACTTTCCGAGTTAATAAAACCTAAACAAGGCTATGAAAGAGCAATTGAGTCATCGGTAAGTTCCAAACTAAACTTAATAGTGGTTGATACTTTTGAAACAGCTAAGAAATGTATAGAAATATTAACAAAGGGAAAGGTGGGAAGGGCAAGGTTTATACCATTAGACACCGTCAAAACAAAAAAACCTCCACCTCCGCAAAGTAGAAGTTTAGGTTTAATAAAGGATTTCATTCAATACGACGAAAAATTCAGAAAAGTAATTGATTACGTGTTCGGGGGAACCTTACTTGTAAAGGATATACGTAAATTAAGGAGAAGTGAAATAGGGAAATACCGGGTAGTGGATTTAAACGGTAACTTAGTTGAGAAAGATGGTGTAGTTTTTGGGGGCTACGCTAAAAAAACAGTTTTCCAAAAAGGAACTAAGGTTGAAGACGAAATAAAACGCTTTGAAAAAGAAAACCTTAAACTAGAAAAGGAGATAAATGAATTAAATAAAAAACTACTTGAAATGGGAAATCAATGGATGAATTTTGAAGAATTGCGAAGTAAAAGGAAAAAACTTAAGGAGCATCTAAAAAAGTTAAGGGAAGAAGAAGACCGCTTTTTCAGGGAGAGCATATGGAGCAAAAAACAACTTGAGCAACTAAAAATAAACTTCGCTGTAGTAAATTCAGAACTTGAAGGATTAAAGAAGGAAGTGAAAAGTAAAGGCTTAAGACTAGACCTTTTCGGTGACATAGACGAAAACAAGGCTAAGATGGAAATCGAAAAACTTGAAAAATTGATTGCTCAGCTTGGGAAATTAAATTTCAAAGCTGAAGAGGAATATTTTTCTTTCAAAAAAGAATTAGATGACTTAGAGAGTAAGTATCAAAAAGTATTGGAGGAGAGGGAGAGAATACTTGATTTAATTAATAAAATTGAAAAGAAAAAGAAGGAAGTGTTTAAAAAAACTTTAGAAAAAGTTTCTGCAAACTTTAACTTTGTCTTTAATAAACTAACAGGTGGAGAAGGTAAACTTAGGCTTGAGGACGAAAACGAAATAGAGAGCGGTTTAGTGATTGAAGTTAAACTTCCAGAAAAGAAAATAGTTAACATAGATGCTTTGTCAGGTGGAGAAAAAACGTTGACGGCTTTAGCTTTCATACTTGCTATCCAGAAATTTAAACCATCTCCCTTCTATGTTTTTGATGAAGTTGACTCCTCCTTGGATGTTTTAAACTGTAAAAAATTCGCTAAGTTGTTAAAGGAGGAATCAAGAAAAACCCAGTTCATTTTAGCTTCACTTAAAAAGGAAACTTTAGCTGAAGCTGACCAGCTAGTGGGTGTAACAATGAAAGATGGCCTTTCGCGAGTGGTAATGTTAAGGTTTAAAAAATGAAAAAAATTAATTTCAGGGATTGGGAAGGGTTACTTTACCGAATAGTAAAAGAGAAATTTAACCCTTGGGAAATAGATATTTCAGCTTTAGCAGATGAGTATTTAAAAGAAATAGAGAAAGTGGAAGTAGACCTCAAAATTTCTGGAAGAGTAATTTTAGCTGCTGCCATCCTTCTGAGGATGAAGATAGAGTACATTTTGAAAAAGAAAAAGCAAGTTTCAAAAAGGCAAGTGCGTAAGGTAGAAACAAATCCAGAGGAAGTAAATTTAGTGCCTATTCTCAAAACAAGGGAGTTTATAACCTACGATGAACTAGTTTCTGCACTTAAAGCATCTATGGGAAAGTACTGGAGGAGAAAAACAGAAGTAAATAAGATAGAGGAAAGGGAAGAATTCAGCAATAAAGTATTTACATTTGACTTTTCAGAAACTATACACAAAACCTATTCCCTGTTGATGCTTCTCCGAAAAAGCAAAATCTCTTTTACAGCCTTAATTTCAGGTAAACCCAAAGAAGAAATAATAGATCTTTTTATTTCCATTCTTTTCCTTGTTAAAAGTAAGAAAATCGACATCTCACAAGACGAAAACTTCGGAGAGATTCACATAATAATTCCTAAATTTTCTGAAACAAGAAACCAATACTTAAAACAAATTGAGAAGAGATTAATTTAAAATTTTAGCAAGTCTCTTTCACAAAATTTGGGAAAAAGGGGAGATGAGTAATTAAATGGTTGTTTATATTTTTGTCACAGGCGGTGTTCTAAGTGGTTTAGGGAAAGGTGTTGCAACTGCCTCCATAGCTAAAATGCTTCAATTCAGAGGGTTTAAAGTGACAGCTGCAAAGGTAGACCCCTACATTAATTTCGACGCCGGTACTCTCCGCCCCACGGAACATGGGGAGGTTTGGGTTACAGAAGACGGTGGAGAAATAGACCAAGACCTTGGACATTATGAACGCTTCCTAGACTTGAACCTCTCTAAATCCCACAACATAACCACTGGACAAGTCTTTTACGAAGTAATAATGAAGGAAAGAAGTGGCGAATACCTTGGACAAACAGTTCAACCTATCCCTCACGTAACTGATGAAATAAAAAGAAGGTATCGTTGTGTAGCGGACAACATGGACTTTGCACTCATAGAGATAGGTGGAACTGTGGGTGACTACGAAAACGTTCTTTTTCTTGAAGCAGCAAGACAAATGAAGTTTGACGGAGAAAAAGTGCTTTTTGTCCATGTAAGTTATGTCCCTGTCCCTCCACATTTAGGAGAGGCTAAAACAAAGCCAACTCAGCATAGTGTCGCCAGATTAAGGGAGTTAGGTATCCTTCCCGACTTTGTTGTTTGCAGGTCTGAAGAACCTTTGGACGAAGTAAGGAAAAAGAAAATAGCTCTTTTCTCTAACGTTAAAGAAGAATATGTGATTTCAGACCCTAACCTAGAAAACATCTATGAACTCCCCCTAGTATTTGAAAAACAGAAACTTGGAGATAAAATATTGAAAAAACTCCATATGTCCTCAAGAACACCTAAGTTTGAAAAATGGAGGGAATTCATTGAGAAAGTTAAAAAGTTAAATGACAGCGTAAAAATAGCAATAGTTGGGAAATACTTTGATACAGGGAGGTTCAAGTTACCAGACTCCTATATTTCAGTAATAGAGGCAGTTAAACACGCCTGCTGGTATAGCAGCGTTAAACCAGATATTAAATTTATAGACGCCAAAACATTCGAGAAAAACATAGCCAATTTATTTACTCTGAAAAAGTTTAACGGTGTAATTGTACCAGGTGGTTTTGGAAGCTTTGGTGTTGAAGGAAAGATAACTGCAATCAAATATGTAAGGGAGAACAACATCCCCTATTTGGGGCTTTGTTTTGGTATGCAGTTAGCCATTGTTGAATTCGCTAGAAACGTATGCGGCTTAAAAGGGGCCCATACAACTGAAGTTGATCCAGATACCCCTCACCCCGTTGTTGACCTCCTCCCTTGGCAGAAGAAGCTTATAGAAAAACATAAATATGGTGCAACAATGAGACTAGGTGGTCAAAGAGTTAAAATAAAACCTAACACCTTAGCATACAAACTTTACGGGAAAACAGAAGTAGTTGAAAGATTTAGACATAGATATGAAATTAATCCGGAATACGTGGATGTGTTAGAAAAGAATGGAATTGTTTTTTCAGGAACAACACCTGACGGTAAAATAATGCAAATTGCAGAGTTGTCGGGTCACATTTTCATGGTTTCCAGTCAATTCCACCCAGAATTCACTTCAAGGCCGTTAAGACCTAACCCGTTGTTTAAAGGATTTGTGGAAGCATGTATCAGCAACAAATTAAATGCTTCACAGTGGCAAAAGGCCAAAAAACTTTAAAAAGAAGTTCATAAAAATCGAAGAACAAATAATAAATAAGCTTGCTATTGATTCAAAAAAAGGTATTGATCCGTTAGCTGTAAAAGGACAGGCTTCAAAGAAAATTCTGATGACAAAAAGGATGCTTGGTTTTTCCGTGTTTAGAAAAATATAATTTGTTATGTTCATTAAAAGGCTTCCCAAAAAAGACAAGAGAAGTTTATAGGTAAGAAAGTTCATTATTTCAACCTAAAAATTTAGAAAAAGCAGTTTAAAAAGAAGTAACTCAAAATATTTTAGGCAATACTAAATGTAAGTAAAGTTTTCTATAGGCCTCTCCAGCCCACGTTGTTTTTATTTATTCCTAATGTTGCCTAATTCTCTTAGTGCTCTCCCTTAATAAAGAGAAAAAGATCAGTTTGCCCGTCAGAAAGTCATTTAAGAAATCCTTTCTAATCTTTTTCATCATCTCTAAAATTCTTTCAATAAATTTGTGTAGGAAGTAACTGTTTAAAAATTTACTTCATTAAAAACTTGTCAAGTAAAGATTCAGCCCTCTTTCTTTTCTTTCTATGTTCCCCTAAAAACTTAATTATCTTATCTATCAAATATTGTTTACATTCCCCACAAAGAATTTCGCCTTTTCGGCAAGCTTTTTCTCTCTCCCTTATCTTGTCATCTCTCGGTTCAAAAAGGAAGTAAAGGTATTGGAAAACAGTGCATATTTCAGGGTTCCCTCCCTTCTCTCTCTGTTCTCTAATTGTCGGCTGCCCCCCTGTGAAAGCGTTCATTATCTTCATTTTCACATCTTCATCTCTATCAGTCATGTAAATTGTGCTTTCCGGGATTGAGGAAGACATTTTACCTTCTGCTAATAAACCTGGAAAAAACTTATTGTAAATACTTGCAGGTTTAGTGTACCCTATTTTTGCTGCCACGTCGCGTGTAATTCTCCAGTAAGGATCTTGGTCAATGGCACAAGGAATTAACGTATATGTTCTTTCACCTGTCAACTCCATTTCTAGAAAAGCTGGTACTGCTTGAATGGCTGGGTAAAAAATCAAACCTATGTTTGTGCTTGCCTTGAATCCAAAAACAGCTTTCATAGTTGAAAAAGTTATGTTTTTAGCAACTTTAAGAGCTATCTTGTAAAGATATGAGATATTTTCTGAATCCACTATGATCTTTGTTTTTTTAGGGTCAAAACCTGCAGCAATCACGTCTAAAGCATTATCAATGGTGTATTTCTTTGTTTCTTTAAGAGTTAGGTTTCTGTGGAAAAGAAATTTTTCATCGTCTGTCATTTGAAAATAAAGCTTTGCATGTAAAACGTCTTGAAGATATTTTGTGAAAATCCAGGGGACATAATGGCCAAGATGCACAGGCCCGGATGGGCCTCTACCTGTGTAAAGCACTATTTTCTCTCCTTCCTCGTAAAGGTTAAGTATTAAGTCGAAGTCACGGTGTGAAAAGAAAAGTTTTCTTCTGATCATCAGGTGATGCTGGCCACCACTGATACTCTTAAGTTTATCAATTATTTCTTTAGTTAATGGTTTTGTACCGAATTCTTCAATTAGTTTTACATAGTCAAGTTTCCCTTTCACTTCCCAAGGTGTCACAACAGTTTCTTCTTCATTCATGGATGAAGCCTCTTTTTTAACAAAAAGTACTGTTGAAAAAAGGTATCTGTATTGCTTCTTTTTCTTAAAAAAAGCTTAGGGGATTGAAAACAATACTTTCTTTTTCCAAGGTTCTTTTTTCAATTTTTTTTAAAAAAGTTACCTTTGGAAACATTCAGAAAAGTTTCCTAAACAATTAAATTATTTACTCTCCTTAACAGTTAGCCTTAACTCTCTAGCTATTAAATTAGCTACTCTCAAAGGTTCAGGTTTCTTCCCTTGTACAGTGAAAAGATTTACTAATTCCGCAGCCTCCTCTCTATTTAAACCTAAAAATCTAAGAAAAACCTCTTTACCGGTTTTCAATTTCACCTTTTCTCTCGGTCCGTTCTCCAAATAAAGTTTCAGCCTTTGCTTATAAGATGAAGGGAAGTACTCCTTCAAAAATTTCTCTAATCCCTCTGATTCATTGTAAGTTACACAAACTAAGGGAATTCTGAACTCTTCGTAAATCTCTGGAAGCGAAATAATGTTAAACCAACTTATAACGCAGCCATTAAACATCAAAACCCTTATGTCGTTTCGGTTAAATTTTTTAATCAACTTAATTATTTTCTCTGTTCCATCCAGCCCCCCAACAGTTAAATTAACAAACTTAACTCCGTCAATGAAAAGGTTCGGTTTCATAACAACTCCCACAACCCAAGAAAATTTCTCCTTCTTTGCAAAGGATTCAGCAACACCTAAAACTCGCACCCCTCTCTTCCAATTCTTCATCTTACCCTCCCACCTGCATCAACCTTAACAAAAAGTAACGGATTTAAAAAGAAAGAGTGGAAAGAGGATTTAAATAAGGTTCAAAAGGAAAAGTAAGTTTAGAGGTTAAAAAATTTGTTTTTCACCCTGGAAAACTTTGAACTAAAAAGGGATAAAGGAATAATTTGTACGCTTAAACTATCCCTTAACAGACTTGATTCAGGCAAAACACTGAACCCTTTCGTTAAACAATTCAGGATCCATTTTGAGTCAGTAATAATTGATTTGTTAAATGCGTGTATTGCTCTCTATAATGAAGGTTTTTACAGTGGACACTTATTTATTGATGAAAGCGGTAACCCATCCCTCTTCTCTGTTGACGCCCAAATGAAGGAGGATGATAAAGGAAATCTCTATTTTGATGAATTACTTATAAGGGAAGGGGATAAGGTAAAGATACTGGCTAGAAATGTCGAGATGCGAACACTAAACTTTTTTAAAGACGCTGTTGAAATTATTGAATTGGCTTTTAAGTTAATAGAAAGGGTTTATGGTTCAGAGGTTTTCACTGAAAAAATACCTGAACTAAAAAGGAGAAAACAACTTTTTGAAAACTTCAAGGAAGAAATATTACTAAAAGGTCTCTAACTATTGGAATGGGGGAACAAGTGAAATGGGAACCAGAGTGCAACAAGTTTATGTAGCAGATTATTCATCAATCTACAACTCCTTTGTTTCGGATTACTTCAGGTCCAAAAAAATCAGGGGGGACCTAATAATTCCCTCTGAGGTTTTAAGGTTAACGGAACAAGAATTTTTGAAGGGTAAGACTCGAAGCTTAAGTGCTTTAGATGAACTGGAAAAATTGAAAAAATGCCATGAGGAGGGAATAATAAACCTAGAAATCTATGAACCACTTACTCAAGGGGAAGTTAACGAAAAAACAGCTTCAAGAGTAAGCAGAGAAATAGCCAAAAAAAACAACGCTACTCTCTTAACAGCTAAATTTGTAACAAGTAAAATAGCTGAACTTGAAGGGGTGAAAAGTATTTTAATAAGGCCTGAAACCAGAAACACTTTTATAGAGAAATTTTTCGAACCTGGTGTCATGAGTATCCATTTGAAAGAAGGGTGTAAGCCGTTAGCTAAAAAGGGGGAGCCTGGGAAATGGAGACTGGTTAAACTGTCTGATAAAGAGTTAACTACTGAAGAAATGAAGGCAATGATTATTGAAATACTAGAAAAGGTAGGGAGAGACCCCTATAGTTTCGTGGAGATAGACGAAGAAGGGGTTTCAGTTATTCAACTCCACCAGTACAGAATAGTAATAGCTGTTCCTCCTTTCTCTGAAAGGCTTGAAATAACAGCCGTAAGGCCGATTGTGAAAGTGAAACTGGAAGATTACGACATGTCAAGAAAACTAATTAAAAGACTAGGTGAAAAAGCGGAAGGAATACTTATTTCAGGCCCCCCTGGAGCAGGTAAAACCACGTTTGCTCAAGCTTTAGCTGAATGGTACTTCAAAAAGGGTAAAATCGTTAAAACAATGGAAAGTCCAAGAGATTTAGTTGTGCCCCCACAAGTAAGTCAGTACACTTCAATAAAGGGTGACATGTCTAAAACAGCGGATGTGCTGCTGCTTGTAAGGCCTGATTACACAGTATTTGATGAAATGAGGAAAACATCAGATTTTGAAGTTTACACCGATATGAGGTTAGCAGGTGTAGGGATGATAGGGGTGACTCATGCTTCCTCACCAGTTGATGCTATACAGAGACTGATAGGAAGAGTAGAGCTAGGCATGATTCCTCAAATAGTTGATACAGTCATATTTATTAAAGAAGGGAGAATAGAGAAAGTTTACACTCTCCAAATAAAAACAAAGGTTCCAACTGGTTTCACAGACAGGGCGTTGTCACGTCCAGTTATTGAGGTAAGAGATCTCTCAACAGGTGAGTTAGACTATGAACTTTACTCTTTCGGTGAAGAAGTTGTTGTTATGCCTATTAAAGAAGAGGAAGAAGAATATTACAAAATCATCCGTGGAATGATTGTTCTAAAGCTTCCTGGAGGCTTTGAAAACAGTGAAACAGATATTTATGCTGACGGAAGATATATTTTCACTGCTCACTGCGGCTCTGATGGAAAAATAAAAATTAAGAGAAGATCAAGGGAAGGGAGGACACTAATTAAGTTATTAAAGAAAGGGGTTAAGTTGGAGTATGTGAAATCCTCCTGAAAACTTTTCAACCTATCAATTTAAAATTTGTTAAAACAAAGACTGTCCTGGAAAGGCTTCCCATTACTGGAAGTGTTAACTGCAGTCTCTCTCTAACTGTCTCATCCAACCAAGGTAAGCACATCACTTCTTTATAACCTCCTTCAACAAAGTTGACAATTGTTATTTTGTTTGCTAACAAATCAGACTCTGCAAAAGCCATTCCTGCAGCAAGAGTCCCATTTCTAGTCATTCCAGCGACAATGAAAACAAACTTGTTGCTATTATAGGGATTAACTTCTAAATCTATGAAACCGCTGTTTAAATGTTGAATGAGAACACCTGAAATTGCAAGTGTCCACTTGTCCTTGTAATATGTCAACCATGAAGAGAAGTGTGATTGTAACCTGTAGTACCAGAAATTGCTTAAGGGACCCCCTATTAAAACCAAGTTATTTGTTTCTATCTCTTCCTTATTTACTTGGGAAACTGAAACTATTTCAACAGAAGAGTTCCCTTTCTCCTTCAAAGAATCAGCAACCAATTGGGCAGCTTTTAAATCTTCAGGCACAGGGTTGTCACCTGTTATGACAAGAACTTTCTGGCTCTGGACAAGGTAGAAGCGGTTAGATAAGTCAATTTCTTGAAAAGAAAAACATGGAGGCATTAACGTAGCTAATAAGAGGGCAGAAGCCAATACTGTTACAAGGAACTTAAAAAATTTCTTTTTTAACATTTTAACAGTTCACCTTAGAAAAAGGAAAACTTGCTTTTCTCAAAAGGAAGAGTCCGTATATAAAGTTTTTTGTTTTGGAAACTGTTCAAAAAAGGAGTTTTCGTCAAAAAGAAAAAATAAAATAGCTAATCAACTAAAAGGGGCCTTTCATCCTCTGAAAATCTAAACTGCTTTATTTTTGAAGACCTTGTCCAAGTTTTAACATAAACTTAAACTTAAGAAAGGACTCAAGCTCTTCAACTTGATTAAAACACTCCCTTAAATCAAAACCTGTGCTCAACACTCCATACGAATGAATCATCAGCAATTTACTCCTCCCTAAACTCCTCACTACTTCATGAACCAGTTTTTGAATGTTTTCAAACTTTAAAACAGGCACTACTCCCAAGTTTTTAGTAAGTTTGTAGGGTAAACCAGTAGTTTCAAGCTGGTTAAAAACAGTTGAATAAACCATGCAATACAAGGGGTAAACTTTAATGATGGCATTAAATTTAGAGTTTCTATAAATTTCCCTATGAACAATGACGTCAATTCCAGAATCAGAGTTTTTTTCATCTTTCGAAATCAGAAAAGTCATTATATCTTCCTGTTTGAGCATAAAGAGGGGTGTATCTCTTTTTGTGATGTACATGAAATCTCCAACTCTTGCACTGATGCTTCCGTTCCTTCCCGAAACAAGCCCTCTTTCATAAATAATTTTGCCCCACTGCAAAATCTCTTCAATCAAGCTTTCCATAATCCCTACCTCCTTTGTGAAAAGGAATATTCACTTTTTTTAAATATTGAGTTTCATTTTTTTGGTTAGAGGGGAAGAAGAAGCCTAAAGAGGTGAAATAATTATGACGGTTACTGAAAACCAGATCCTTCAAGAATTAAGTAAAGTTTTAGATCCTGAAATAGGTGTACCTATTACAGAGTTGAAATTAGTGGATGAAGTAAAAATTAGAAATAGTACTATTAAAGTAAAGTTTCACTTAACTTCACCTTTTTGTCCACCTGCTTTTGCTTTAATGATAGGTAAAGAAATTAAAGAAAGGATTTCCAAAATAGAGGGGGTATCGCAGGTGTATGTTGAGGTAACAAGCCATATAATGGCTGAACTGCTAAATAAAGAATTAAAAAATTTTTAAGTAACTGAATCATAAAGGCTTAAACTTCCAGTCACCCCTTTCCTCATAAATTTTCATAAGTGTTTGTTTAGATTTTTTCGTCTTCATGTTTAAGAAAAAAGCTGCCACATGTTTACAAAAAAGCTTTTTTAAACATACTTTGCCCCAATCGGCGCAATCATGACTTAAAACTTTATTCTTTAAGTCAATTATTACGGTGTAATCCTTAACTTTTCCCTCGATTAAATTTTCATCTGCTTTTAAAAACCTCACTTCCCCACATTCTATTTTCCTTGCTCTCTCTAACCTTCTTCTATCCGTGAAAACCTCCAATAATTCCTTTAATCCAATCTTTCCTTTCGAAGGCAATTTTGTAAGTATAGGCCTAATAACTACTTCTCCTGTTTCAAACCATTTATCAAGTCTATTCTTTACATCCCTCATTTCTTTATTTGAGGGGGTTCCAAGCATGTTCAAAAGTTCTAAAGCGTTCTTCGGAGCATAACCCTTGAAATGGTTATTAAAATAAACATAAATCCTCTTAACCTGATTTTTCAAATCTTCAATTCTAGGAACCCACTCCTTCAATTCTTTCTCTAAGTAAAGGTAATTATACCAATATTTCCTGCCTCTCCCATGAAACCTTACGTAACTAAAATCGCTAGTGACTTTCACTAAAGGGGGAAGAAGGGGTTCATCGACAACTGTATAAGACACGTTATATTTCTCTAAAATCTTAAAAACCTCCTCCTCAAGCCAACTTAAATGTCTGAACTCAACAGCAAAACTGAACTTCTCTGGTAGAATTGAAAGGAAGGATTCCAATTTCTCTGTGTCACGCTCTTGTTTGGGGGGTAACTGAATAAGAAAGGCTCCGAGTCTACCTTTTTTAGCTAAAGGATCAATTAAAGACAGAAATTCGTTTAAGCTTTTTTCGGCGTTTTCAAGTTTCAACTTGTGAGTAATCTGTCTAGGAATCTTTAAAGAAAAAAGAAATCCTTCACTGGTGTTTTTTATCCAGTTGAAAGCCATCCATTTGGGGGGCAAGGCGTAGAAAGTTGAATTAACCTCTGTAGAAGAAAAAATTGAGGAGTAAAACTTTAACATTCCCTTTTCTTCTTTGTAAAAGGGTCCTACCCACTCAACGTAACTCCAACCCGATGTTCCAACTAGGACTTCCCCCATCTTCAACACTTCCAGTTTAAAATTGAATGGAATTTTCTGAAACTTGTGAGAAAAATTTAGCTGAGAAGAAATTTAGGTTCCTTTTCAAGAAGTAATAAAAAAGGGCAAAACTATAAATAATACTGTTGTTAAAGGGAACTTATTATTTTCTGTTTTTCCTTAACTTTATCTCCACTTTTTCTGGAGTTAAATATTAAGAAAGGAACTACACAAGTAAATTAGCCTTGCATTATGTTTTTCTTTAAAAAGTAAACTATTAAAGCAGCTATTAGGAGGAGTGTAATCGTTATAGAGGCGTTATGTAAAATTTTCTCTATCCATGTCCAATTTTTCCCTAACAAAATTCCTGCATAGGTTAGGAAGCAGCACCAGGGTACCACTCCAACTATTGTATATAAAGTAAATCTACCCCCCTCCATCTTTCCTATTCCAGCTGGTAATGAAATAACAGTTCTTATTACTGGCAGTAGCCGGCTGAATAAAACAGTTCTGTCTCCGTATTTCTTAAACCATTTCTCTGCAAGCTCTAAATGTTCCTTCTTTATCAAAAGGAATTTTCCGTATTTTACAAGGAAGTTTCTTCCATACTTTAACCCTATCAAGTAGGATAAAAGGGATCCTATTAAATTTCCAATCGAACCGGCTAAAACTACTCCTGTAAAGTTTAGTTTCCCCTGTAGAACTAAGTAACCTGAAAAGGGCATAACTATTTCACTGGGTATTGGCATTAAGGCGCTTTCCAGAACCATGAGAAAAAGGATTCCTGGATAACCTGTTACCTCTATTAAATCAATAATCTTGTTTCCTATGTTTTCAATAAAACCCGTGAAGTCTAGTTTAATAGGCTGCGAACATTTAACAATGTAAATTATTGCAAACACAATAGCAATCATTATCGAAGTAATTGTTAAGCAAATTTCTGGCATTTTTTCTGAGAGTTTTTCTTTCAAATGGAACCTCTCTCCTTTTTCCTTTTTTCCTGAAGAAATTTCTGTTTTTCAAAAACTTGCAACGTTTCTTATTTGTGTTTCACTAATTAATTTTTATTTTTCTCCTCCTTCGAGTTTTTCTTTTCGTTTATCTTTACTTGTAACAGGTAAATTTTTTTCAAATCAGAAAAGTTTTAAAATTCTTAGGTATACCCCCTTTTTCTTGGGTGCCTTTATTATTCACGTAAGTAAAGTAGTTGTGTATTTGAATCATGTTCCTTTCTCGGCAGCTTCCCCCTTAAAAAAATTTTCATCTTTGAAATCTTTGTTTTCTAGGTGGCTTAATTGGAAAGCGGGGAAATAAAAGAAATAATTAAAAGAGATGGAAGGAAAGTTCCTTTTCGCAAAGAAAAAATAACTGAGGCAATATGGAAAGCTGCTAAGGCTGTAGGTGGGAAAGATAGAAAGAAGGCGGAAGAATTAGCTGGCCAAGTTGTAGAATTGCTTAAGAAAAAGTTGAAACCAGGCGAAATACCTAGTGTTGAACAGGTTCAAGATCTAGTGGAGAAAGTTCTTGTTGAAAATAAGCATTACAAAACGGCTAAGGCTTACATCCTTTACAGGCAGAAAAGGGCTGAAATAAGGAGGGTTAAAGCTTCATTAGGGATCACTGACGAATTGAAGCTTCCACTTAACTCAATACTTGTCCTTGAAAGAAGATATTTGAGAAAAGATGAAAACGGTAGAGTAATTGAAACTACAGCTCAACTTTTCCGTAGAGTTGCGAAGACGATAGCTGAGGTTGAAAGGAAGTATAAAAAGAATGAGAAAGAAATCAAGAAGTTAGAAGAGAAATTTTATAAGATGATGACTAAACTTGAGTTTCTTCCTAACTCTCCAACCCTGATGAATGCTGGAACAGATTTAGGGCAGTTATCAGCTTGTTTTGTAATTCCTGTAGAAGATGACATGGAAAGTATTTTTAACGCCGTGAAATACATGGCTCTTGTCCAAAAATCAGGTGGAGGAACAGGATTTTCTTTCTCAAAGCTTAGGCCTAAGGGAGACGTGGTCAGGTCAACCGGAGGTGTAGCATCTGGTCCTGTTTCTTTCATGAGAGTTTTTGATGTAGCTACAGATGTTATAAAGCAGGGAGGGAAAAGGAGAGGGGCTAACATGGGAATACTTAGGGTTGACCATCCTGATATTCTCGATTTTATAGTTGCTAAAGAAAAAGAGGGGGTTTTAAGCAATTTCAATCTTTCTGTAGCTGTAACAGATGAATTCATGTCTGCAGTGGAGAAAGGTAAGGACTTTGAATTAATAAACCCCAGGACAAATAAACCTGTCAAGAAATTGAAGGCCCTTGCAATTTGGAACTTGATAGTTACAATGGCTTGGAAAAACGGTGAACCAGGCCTAATATTTATTGACAGAATAAACCAGTACAATCCAACTCCTCACGTAGGCGTTATTGAAAGCACAAATCCTTGCGGTGAAGTACCCCTTCTTCCTTATGAATCCTGCAACTTAGGTTCAATAAATCTGTCCCTCATGGTGGAGGATAACCAAATAAATTGGGAGAAACTGAGGGAGACAGTTAGGTTAGCTGTCCAATTTTTGGATAACGTAATTGATGCTAATAAGTACCCTATTCCGCAAATAGAAAGAGCTACAAAAGCTAATAGAAAAATAGGTCTGGGAGTGATGGGTTTCGCTGATATGCTTATTAAACTGGGCATATCCTACGCTTCAGAGGAAGCTGTTAAAATAGCTGAAAAAGTTATGAAGTTTATTTCTGAAGAAGCAAGGAAGAAATCTGTTGAGTTAGGTCTTGAAAAAGGAAGCTTTCCTAATTTCAAGGGAAGCATATGGGATAAAAAGGGATACAAAGCCCTCAGGAATGCAACAGTTACTTCAGTAGCGCCAACAGGAACAATAAGTATAATCGCAAACTGTTCCTCAGGCATAGAACCTTTGTTCTCTATTTGTTTTATGAGGAATTTAGCTGAAAGTTTAGGTAGAAATCTACTTGAAATTAATCCATTGTTCGAAGCAATAGCTGTTAAGGAGGGTTTTTACTCTGAAGAATTAATCAAGAAAATAGCTAACAAACTTTCAATACAGGACGTGGAGGAAATCCCCAAAAGGGTGAGAAAACTTTTCGTGACGACATTTGACATACCTCCAGAACAGCATGTAAAAATACAGGCAGCTTTCCAAAAATATGTAGATAACTCTGTTTCAAAAACGATAAATCTTCCACATTACGCTACACCTAATGACGTAGAGAAAATTTACTGGTTAGCGTACAAACTTGGAGCTAAGGGAATAACTGTTTATAGGCATGGTTCAAGGAAACTGCAAGTAATAACTTCCTTCCCCTTAGAAAAAATGGAGAACTCCCGCGTCCTTTCAGAACTTGATTACTACTGTGAAACCTGCGCAATATAAAAACTTTTAATCCCCTCTTAATTCTCCAACTTGATTTCCACCTTTCCCCTTTCCCTGTACCCTTTCAAGGAAGACACAACCCCTAAAATAACGTTCCTCACCACCCTCTCTGGAAACGGTGAGAGAGGAATATCTCTACCATTAATCTTAATCCTAACATTTGAAGATGAAGCAACACATTTCTTAAATGGAGTTTCACCCTTCAACACAGCCACCGCAAAATTTCTGCAGTTTCCAAAACCGCATTTCCCACAATTCAGTTCAGGAATTTTAGGAAAAACTTTCTTCTCTATTAAATCAACTAACCTGTCTGTTTCCTTCAAAGCATTGATTACAGGCACTCCCTTATAATTTTCTATAGTATTAGACACTACACCTGAAACTGCAAAAACAAGTTCATGAAAACTTTTGGTCAACTCCTCAACGTCCTTTGCACAAAGTATCTTTGGAACAATTTCATCCCTAAATCCTTCAAGTACTAAGTAATCACAATCCAAGAAACTGATGATTTCGTTCAATGAAAACTTTTTTTTAAAAATGAATGATGTTTCACTATCTGCCCTTATTCCCACAGCCACTGCTCCATGCCTACTAAAAACCCAAGTATCTTTATTCCTTTCATCAATGGAAAAACCTGAAATATGGGTGTTTTTGAACGCACAAACCCTATACCCTCTCTTACCAAGCTCTCTTATTACTTTACTTACCACCGTTGTTTTACCTGATCCTTTGAAACCATAAACTGCAAAAACTTTCAATTTTCCTCACCTTCTTTTCCTCTGGAACATTCCTCTCCCAAAAACATAGAAAAATTAAATATTGTTTAACTAATGGAAACTTACGTAAGAACCCATTTAAAAAGAATGTTTAAAGGACACTTTACATCATCAGCCATGAACAAGAAAACAAAAAACCCTAAAATAACTTTACTTAAGAATATGAAGTTAAAGAAAAGTATTTCTTTCCTTTCCAAAAAAATAAAATTTTTACACGTGTAAAACAAAATTATTACAAATGTAATAATTTAAATTTTATTTACTCTCTCCCCCTTCTCTTACAATTACTTCAATTAAAAAATACTAAAAGAAAGGTGAATAAAAGAAATGTTTGATGGTCTTGCTCCCTTTGAAACAGGAACTTTCAACGCTTACCAGGCTCCCTATCCTGGAGAAACCAAAACAGCACGAAAAATATTTGCTATAGGAGTTGGTGGGGCTGGAGGGAACACCATAACCTACCTAAAAACACTAAATGTAAAAAATGTAACCTTGGCAATAATAAACACAGACAAGGACCACTTAGACAAATGCCTCGCTGACTACAAAGTGTTGATAGGGCGTGAATTAACAGATGGAACAGGAGCTGGAGGGAACCCCTCCATTGGAAAAATGGCGGCTGAAAGATCCCTTAACAAAATAGACAGTTTACTTGAGGAATGTAAATACGGCCTAGTTTTCATAGCTGCAGGAATGGGTGGGGGGACAGGTACAGGTGCGGCACCTGTAGTTGCGAGAGTAGCTAAACAAAAAGGGGCGATAGTGGTTGCAGTTGTTACTTTTCCTTTCAAATTAGAAGGGCCAAGAATACAAGTTGCAAAATACGGGATAAGGGAATTAAGAAAATATGCTGACACAGTTATTGTAATAGATAACGAGAAACTGTCAGAAGTTGCAGGTGCAGAAACAATTGAAGCGGCCTTCGGTGTAGCAAGTGAACTCCTAGGAAAAATGATAAAAGCCGTGTCAGAGGCCGCTTTCCAGAAAGGGCTAGTAAATGTTGATTTTGCAGACATAAAAACTGTGCTTAAGTGGGGAAAAGTTGCTTTAATAGGTCATGGGGTAGGTAAGGGTGAAAACAGGATAGAGGAAGCTGTAGAAAATGCATTGAGAAATCCTCTCCTGGATGTAGATATAACTGAGGCAAATGCAGCCTTAATTTACATAATAGCAGGAAGGAAGGTAACACTGAATGAAGTTAAAGGTGCCGCTGAAACAATAGCTAACCAAATCCTGCCAGGAGCATATTTAAGATGGGGTGTACAGCTTGACGAAAGCAAGGGAGATGAAGTAGAAGTAATACTTATTTTAACTGGAGTTAAGTCTGAATCTATCTTAACTCCACTAACTGAAGTTGAATCAGTTGAAGATGAATCATCTTCTAACGTCTTTTTCCAGCAAGGGGCACCGTTGCCAAGGCAAAGTGAACAAATGCTACCTCCCTTTTTTGGAAACCCCACTGTTTACAGTCGAACGTCACAAAAGAAAAGTTTTGAAGAAATGGTGAAGGATTTACCTAAGCTCTAACACCCTCCCTTTTTTCTTCCTATAAACGGTATTTCTTTTTTTTGGCAACTACTTTAAAAAACCTAAAAAAAATACATTTTTGTTTCCTTCCCTTAAATTAACACTCTAAAATCTTCTTTAACAATTGAAAGTACTACATGAGTTATTGTTCTTTCAACATACTCCATGCTTAACAAGGACTTAACGAATTTGCTTAACTCTCCTCTTGTTTTAAATCTCGCAATCACTATTGCATCTGTGTCTCCTGTCACATCGTAAACGCCGTAAACATTTTTTTTACCAGCAATATTTTTCTCAACCTCTAAAAGTTTCCCTTTGGCTATAGTTATTTCAATAATGGCGGCGATGTCGTAACCTACTTTTTCAGGGTCTAAAACAGCGCCATACCCTCTAATAATCCCCTTTTTCTCCATTTCCCTTATTCTTGAAATTACTGTTCCCACGGAGAGACCTGTTTTTTGAGATATTTTCCTATAGGAAAGTCTAGCATCCTCATTTAAAAGTTTCAAAATTTTTTTATCTGATTCATCTATCAACATTCATCACCACCTTTTTATTTTTTTTGGACAAATGTACACCATAACATTTAAATTTTATATTCTTTATTACAACAAAAAAACCATTTTACACATTTGGTGAGAAGCTTATGGGCATTGATGATGTGATGAAGAAGGGGGAAGAGAAGGGAATTAAGTTTGTGCATTTGCTTTTTGCAGACGTTAATGGTTACTTAAGGGGTAGAACAGTTCCCTTTTCAGTTTTGAAAAACATTCTAGAGGAAGGTATAGGTTTTGATGGCTCGTCGATTCCGGGTTTTGTTGAAATATATGAAAGCGATATGGTGATGAAACCAGATCCTGAAACATTTACTTTACTGCCTCAGCAAAAGACTGCTGCGTTGCTGTGTGATATCTATAGGCCGGGGAACAAGAGATTTGAGGGAGATCCTAGATTTGTTTGCCAAAAATCTCTTGAAAAAGCCAATAAATTAGGGTTTCAGTTCTTTGTAGGGGCAGAGGTTGAGTTTTACACTTTGAAAAGGGATTCTTCCAGCAAAGTGGTTCCTGTCGAAAGAATTAATGATGGCATGTATTTTGACATGTCCCCTGGAAGCAATTTAACTGAAGAATTCAGAATGTCGTTTTCATCGCACTTACTTAAAAATGAAAGATTCAAAATCGAGGCTTATCATCATGAAGTAGGTTCCGGCCAGCATGAAATCAATTTCAGGTTTTCTGACCCTGTGGCAACTTCCGACAACATTATTCTCTATAAGCTTGTAGCCAAGGAAGTGGCTAGGCAGCATGGTTTTATAGCCACTTTTATGCCTAAGCCTTTCCATGGTGCGGCAGGAAACGGTATGCACATACATTTAAGTCTTTTTAACATGGAAAACGAAAACCTCTTTTTTGATGAGAGAGGATATGGCAGCCTCTCCGAAACAGCTAAATACTTCATTGGGGGCTTACTCTTACACGCAAAAGCTCTTTCAGCTATTGCTGCGCCGACAGTTAATAGCTACAAAAGGTTAGTTCCTGGTTATGAGGCTCCAATTTACGTTGCTTGGAGTAGAAGAAACAGATCCGCTTTAGTGAGGGTTCCTCATTATTTTCCAGGCAGGAAGAAACATGCACGGCTTGAGTATAGATGTCCGGATCCACTTTCTAACCCTTACCTCTTATTCCCAGCTGTTTTAGAAGCTGGGCTTCACGGAATCAGAGAGAAAATAGACCCAGGCGAACCTTTGGATAAAGATCTTTACCACCTTAATGAAACCGAGAAAAACAAGTTAGGCATTGAAACCCTCCCTGGATCCTTGTTTGAGGCTTTAAAGGAACTTCGAAAAGATAAAATAGTTGTGAAAGCACTGGGAAGCCACGTGTCCAACACTTTCTTTAAAGAGAAAATGAAGGAATGGAGTGAATACAGGGAGGCTGTTACTCCTTGGGAAATTGAGAAATATCTCATGGCTTAACTTTACATGGCTAAACTACTTTGCTTAAACACCTACAATTAACTCTATTTTCTTTTTAAGGATAGGGAAAACAAAGGAGAAAAGAATGAAATTACTTATCAAGTGCTTTACGCCTATAAATGGGGGAAGTAGAAAACCAGCTATTAGCGATACTTCAATTGGAATATTGAACAGGAAAGCATGGGCGATATTTGTTAAAAGGTCGAAAAGCAGGGAATAAGAAAATCCCATTAAACCCAAAATAACTTGGTTATCATTTTTTAAGTACTTTTGCAGTAAACCAGCCAAGAAACCAATCAATCCGAAACCTAAGGCTGTAAAGGGTAAAATAACAGACACCCCTAAGAAAAAACTGTAAAGCAGGTTTGTCACTAAACCCTGAAAAAAACCGTAAAGAGGGCCCAGTAATGTTCCTCCCAAAGCAACTAACAGAGTAACAGGTTCTATGCCAGCTAATAAGACAAATCCCCCGGGAGAAATAGACTTTACAATCTCTAAGGCAATAGCTAAAGAACTTAGAACAGTCACTAAAGACAATTTTTTAGTGTAGTTTTCAATCATAGAAAAACTACTACCCCCTTTTATGAATGGAAAGTTAGGAAGAATATGCCTCGTAGGACCACTTATACTTAGCATTATTTTGCAGTATTTCTTGATCTGCACCAACTTGCCCCATTTTCCACTGGTTATTTTGGAAAATATACCAAATCCAGAACTTTTTGGTTGAAGGATTATTCTTAACACCATTAATTGACTCCACCAAAATTCCGAAATCAAATTTCTTTTCCTCAGTCACAGCTACTTTTCTCAATGCATCAAGAAGTGTTGAATTTTTAGGTAACTCCACTGTGGAGGTTGTTTTTGTACCGTTTCCGTAATCTATAATTATTTCTGCTTTCACTAAAAGTAAAGACTCTAACTCATTCAACCTTTTCTCTACTCTGTTAATGCCTTGCTGGGAATGTATTAAAGCAAAAGATGAAAATAGAATAGCTACTATGGTTAATGAAATAGCTATTTGAGTTCCCCTATCCATTTCTCCAAGAACCTCCTTCAAAATTAAAAAGTGTTGCATAAATTATTGGCTGGATAATCCAACCAATATTTAATTTTAAAAATGTTACGGTTTTCCAATTTAAAACAAGAAATAATCTTTATTACTGAAGAAGCTTTGGCCTTACCTCTTTTTAAGATCTAAGTGTTTTAAGTTAAGTATTTATCGATTTTTTCGGTTAAGATTGTTCCAAGTTTTTTTACTCCTTCTCTTATTTCTCCAGGTGTCATGTAAGAAAAGCTTAGCCGCATTGTATTCTTTCTTGGTTTCGTTCTTTCTAATTTATTAATGTCTGGGTTGTAAAAGTAACCATATGTTGTGAAAAATGCTTCCCCAGGGACGTAAGCAACATCATTCGGAATGGCTTCCTCCACAAGAAGTTTGGATGCATTAAATTTCTTTGCTGACCTAAACCAAACAAAGAAGCCTCCTTTCGGGTCTGTTCTCACCCCTTCAGGAAATGATTCATCTAAGGATTTACACATGGCTTCACATCTCTCCCTATACCTTTTTACAGTCTTAGGCAGCACTAAATCAATATATTTTGAGTAATATATCTCAAGTATTTTTTGCAGTATTTTTGCGGTGCAAAGATCATAGTATCCCTTTGCCTTTATTACTTCTTTAATTAATCCTTCTGGAATTACATTGTAAGCTACTCTGAACGGTGCAGCCTCTTTTGAAGAGGTACGTAAGTAAGCAACTAGCTTGTTTTCCTCGTCGAAACTTTTCATTGGAGGAATTTTTTTCCTAAATTGAATCTCCCTATAGGCTGCATCCTCCATTACTAAAATGTTGTTTTCAGCTGCAAAGTTGAAAAGGGCTTTTCTTCTCTTCAAAGGCAAAGTGGTTCCTGTGGGATTATCTGAATCCGGGATTACGTAAATGATTTCAGGTTTCTTCCCTAACTCTTTAACTGTTTCATCATATATTTTTTCAAGGTAATCTGTCACTACCCCTTCCTCATCAGTTGGCAACGTTACAATTTTAGCTTGAAGTTTTTCAGCTACATTCATGAATCCAAGGTAGGTAGGGTTAGAAGATAAAACTACGTCTCCAGGATCTATTAAGGAGTCTAGTAGAGCATAAATTGATTGCTGTGAACCAGTAGTTATAACTATATTTTCAGGAGGAACCCTTAACCTGTCGTGTTCCTTCAAAAATTTACTTAGTACTTCCTTAAATGAATCCAATCCACTTGTGGGTCCGTAATTATACTCCTCCACAATTTCCCTTTCCTTTCCATTTAAAAGTTTTTGAAACTGGTTAACCCCTAAATCAACCAAAATTCTTGCAAAGATTTCTGTGGGCAAAATGCCTGGTTTTCCGCCGGCAAAGTAATACCTAGTTTTGTATTTTAAAAGTTTTCTTATTATGTTTTCCGGTATTCTTTTAGTCCAACTGGCGTAATCAAACATTAAGGTAGATTTAAGCATCATACCTTTCTTGCCTCCTCCTTGAATTAAAAGAAGAATCTTTTAATCGTAAAGGGGTTTCTTCATTTAAAAATTGAAGGGTGGAAAAAAGCAACTTTACCATGCTTTTTGCACATTTACCGTTCATTTAGTTGTTTTTAAGGCATTATAGACTTAAAATTCACGTCAAAAGCTCTAAAGGTATTCTCTTTCCCATTAAATATTCTTCTTGTCAAATAACTACTGAAACTTTTCTCTCTTTGGTGTATTTGTCGACTGTTAGTTTCCTTTTTATTTCTGTTTTCCTTTTAACAGTTTTTCTTGTGACTTCTCCTTTCTCTGGAGGTATAAATTCTAAAATGTTGAACTCGTTTTCAATCATGAATTCTTTAAAGATTTTAGGTGTTGTGAAGTCAGGTGCAACTAATTCAGTAATAAAAACCAAGTTCTCTTGTGAATATGGAAAAGTTGCTGAGGTGAAGCTTAGTTCAGGTTCTAAAAGCTTTTCAGGTTTAGGGAATTTCTTTTTTGTCTTAACTTTCTCTATCTCCCCTTTCTCAACAGGTTGAAGTGAAAGAAACATGTATGAGAAAGGCGCTACTTTTGAAAAGAGGGTTTTCAGTTGAGTTAAAGTTATTTCGTCATCTATTTTGAGGATTTGTTTCTGGGCGGTTTTTCTTATTTTTTTGGTTAATTTAGTTTCAGGCAGTAACTCTTCCAGGTTAAAGTAGGATTCGATATTACCTTTTATTTTATGTTTTTCTTTCCTTGTGAGTTGGATATATATCCACTCAATAAGGTTTTCATACATGAAACTAGCTTTTACATTTATCCTCTTTTCTGTTACGTTTATTTTTAACTTAGGTCCCTTATGTTCCCCTTTCCCATACCTGTAAAACCTCCACCTCACTGTCTCATCTATTTTTTGCTTAATTACTTTGTTTAGGTAGAAGCAGTATTCATTCAAAAGAACCCCCTCTTTCCTTTTTGCTAAGCTTTTTTGTGTTTAAATATTCTTTTGTTCCTTATCCTCTCGCAAGTAATTCTACTTGTAAAACTACTTGTAAAGTAAGGATTTAACATTTGAAATTATATCCCTGGTTCTTTCCCCTATCTCCAACTGGATTCTTTTCAGAATTAAAACTTGAGTTATTCTTCTTGCTTTTTCATCCAGTTCCCTTATTCTGGTTGAGTAAATTTTTTTCTCTTCCGGTGGTGCTTTGCTAAGCAATGAACTTAATCTTTTTTGTTCAGAAGTTATTTTTTCTAAGTTATCCTCAAGTGTTGAAATGCTGTCTTTAATAGCTTCCACATTAACTTCCTTGGCTATTTTAGAAATTACTTGAAGCATTTCCTTAACTTTTCTTCTTTCTTCGCTCAAGTTTATTTCCTCCAAAAAAGGTAACATTAAAGCCTCAGGTATTTCCCTCCTATAAAACTTTTCTTTTTCTTCAAGGGGTAGTTTCGTCCTCAAAGAAGTAGGGAATTCTAAATCAACTTTTAATTCTTCAGTTTCTTCTTCTTTTTTAAGAACTGAAACTTGTTTCTTTTTTAGTAGAAGAACCGTTATCGCTAAAACAGCAGCTGCTGCAGGTATTAAGATGATGTATAGTAGAAAAGTATTTAATAAAGGCTGTGCGGTTGATAAATTATTTATTTTGTCTTGTATTTCATTGATTTTACTGTCCACTCTCGTTAAAAGCAGTTTTGAACCATTAAAGTCTTCACTTCGATATTTCTCTTCCGCTAAACTTAACAAGATTAATGAGTCGTTTTTAAGGGATTCTATTTCTTTTGTTTCATATCCCCTGATTTTCAACTGCACCAATTGGCTTGAGATGTTCAGAAGTTTATTCTTAGCGGTTTGGATTGAATTAAATGTTTCTTCACTTAACTTTAAGGTATAATTTGCATTCACTAGTTCACTTGTTGAGTTTTTAATCAAAAGTGAAGCTTTTTTTGTTTCATTTAAGTAAATATAGCTTAACGCATCTTTAATTGTTTTGTTGACTTCACAAGTTAGGTTTAAAACCTTCTGGACAGACATTCCTCTTTTTTCAGCATATATTGCTTCTTCTCTTAACTTAATTAGTGAGTTGTTTATTTCTTGAATTTTTTTGAGGAATGTAAGCTGTTCACTTGTTAACCCCTTTTTTGTAATGCTTCTAATGTTTTCCAAGATCTCTTCCTTTAATTTATTAAATAATTTATAATTCTCCTGCGTCAATGCTTCATAAAGCTGGTTAAGCAAGGTGTTAAGTTCGCTTCTTTCTTTTGAGGAAAGATTTAAGGCATTGATTGAGGTTTCTATTTCTTGGTAATCATTTGCTGCTTTCTTCCTGGTTTCATTTATTGATTCTGAAAGTTCACTGTTTAGGGATGTAAGTTGGTTGTAAGCTTCATAAATTCTCCTAACTGAAAGGTTCCAATCATTCCTTAATGCAGCGTCTCTACTTTCTTTCTTTAATCCATTGCTCATATTAAACTTTTTAATATAGAGAGATAACTCTAAATCTGTCTTTTCTTTTAAGAAGGAGATTTTAGAAGAAACTTCACTTGTTACTTCCTCTGTTTCGAAATAAAGGCTATTCAACGTTTTAAGTAAATAATTTGAGTAGAAAAGCAGAATTGACCCTATTTCACTCACAGATCTAATTTGATCCTTTTCTTCCCATCTATTCAGGTACCACTCATTAACGAGGAATGATATCCCTGTATAAGAGTTAACGTAATATTTAAGATTTAAGGATTCGTTAAAAATAATTAAGTAAGCTTTTGCAAGAATGGCTGTTGATTTATGGAATGTGGGGCCTAAAGACCAGCCTCCAGACGGGTTGCGTAGTTTTTCCAAGTCGTCAGCAATCTTTGCTAGGGATGAAAGATTAACCAAGCCGTATCCTAAGTGGGAATTAATAAGGGCATCCATTACTAAGCCTGTGTAGGAGTTAGCGGCTCCCCACCCTCCATTCCTGTTTCTGTTGAGGATTAGCCAATCTGTTGCCCTTTCCATAGCTTTAATGTTTTTTTCGGCAGGCATAGCTTCATTTATTTCAATTAGGCACTGGAGCATTTTTGATGTGGTATAAATTGTATCTTCATTTCCTTCCGTATTTATCCAGTTTCCATTGTTTGATTGCCTCTTCAATATGTCCCCTAGAACTGTAACTAAAGCCTCAGAAGCCTTAGTTACACTTTTCAATCTGAGATAATGACTAAATAGGTGAGTAGCTTCGAAAACCAAGTCGCTTTTTTGGAAGAAAAACTCTTCGTTGCCTGGCTTCTCGAAATAATTCAAAATTTTTGATGCTGCATCGTTTACTAAGGACTCTATTTCTGAAGCCTCCTGTGAAGTAATGGTGGAAACCAGGGCATTAGCTAAATAAATCATTGTTTCTATGGAAACCCCTTTCTTCCATTTCCCGTCTTCGCAGTAGTTGTTAACTATGTAATTTTTCAGTGCCTTTAAAGCATCGGAAGAAGTTCCACTTTTGAAGTTTTCCCTCATTTCTGAAAGAAAAGAGGCAATTACAGGATAAAGTCTCGTTTCAATATTTAAAGAACCGTCGTTTTGCTGTAGTGCTAATAAGTAATCCTGTACTTCTTGAACCAAAACATGGTATGGTTTATTCTGGAGTGAGGAACAATTCAGAACTGGTTGAAGCAAGAGCAAACTTAACAAAGAAGCTACTATTATCTTTTTCAGAAAGACACGGCTTCCAATATTACCCCTATTGCTGTACACTCCTATCTTCTCCATTTAAACTAATTCCATAAACAAAAGAAAAACTTTAATATTCCCAAAAAAGTCTCGCGAAATTCTGAGACGTCTCCTCTGAATTTCTGAAGCTTAACATTCCCTTAAAAATTTAAAGGTTTTAGGAACTAATTTAACTTTTTAATTTTTCCTCGAACCTGGAAAAGGAACAGCTACTTTATTTATCTTTTTTAATGTTTTTTATTTTGGGGAGGTTTAGAACGGGGCGAACTGTTTTGGAAAAAATACTTTCAGAAGTAGGGGTTTCTGACCTAGAAATTTTCAAGAAAGCAACAGAACTTTTAAATAAAGGAGAAAGCTTCGCCATTTGCACAGTGATTGAAAAAAGGGGGTTTGCCCCCCGTGAACCTGGAGCGAAAATGATTGTTTTAAGCAATGGTGAACGTCATGGCACAATTGGAGGGTGGAGCGTGGAAAAATTTATAGTTAAGAAAGCTTTGGAAGTCTTTAAGAAAGGTAAACCTTCTGTTGTGGAGTTGATGTTAACAGATAAAACGAGAAAGAAAACAGGTTTAGTGTGTGGCGGCGTAATAAAGGTGTTTGTTGATGTGGTTAAACCTAAACCGAAATTAATCATCTTTGGGGGAAGCTATGTAGGTAAATCCATAGCTAAAATAGGTGCCTTATCAGGGTTTGAAGTCACTGTCATAGATGAGGAAGAATCAATTGGTAAAGAAGAAATTCCCTTTGCAACAATTAAACATGAAAATTATAGTCAAGCTTCACAAGAAATACCTGAAGGAGAAGAAGTGTTTATAGCTATAACATTAGGTGAAGTGGAGCCTTCAAAAGAAATTCTAAGGAATATTTTAAGGAAAAATGTTAGATATATAGGTATGTTGGGAAGTAAACATAAAGCAAAAGTTGTTTTCTCTGAACTTCGAAACGAGGGATTTACTGAAGAAGCTTTGGAGAGAATTAAGGCTCCAATGGGTTTAGACATAAATGCAGAAACTCCAGAAGAAATAGCTGTCTCTACAATGGCTGAAATAATAAAGGAAAGACGGAAGTGAGTAATTACTTCTTCAACTTCTTAACAATTCTTTCATAATCTTCTTTTGTGTCAATATCCATAATAACATTCATAGGGGCTTCAACTAGCAAAACATCATCCACATGCCTATGGATTATATCCCTAACTACTTCTTCCTCCTTTAAACTTAGAATCTCCTTTTTCAATTTTTTATCGAAAAGAACAGGATGTCCCTTTTTACCTTTGTAGATAGGGGAAACAATTAATGCCCTTCTCTCCCTGTACCTCTCTATCAACTTATTAATTATTTCCTTTTTTATGAAAGGTTGATCCCCTAAAACCAAGAAGAAGGCTTCACATTCCCTACTTAAGTTCTCAACACCTTTCTTAAATGAAGAAGTCATTCCTTTCTCGTAATCCTTATTAAATACTACCTTAACGTTATACTTTTTCAAAATTTTTGTGAGTTCTTCTGCGTAAAAGCCCACCACCGCAATTATCTCTTCAACTTTTGATTCCTGCAAAGCCTTAATTACGTGTTCAATCATGGTTTCTCCATTAATTTCAAGCAAAAGCTTATTTTTACCCATTCTTTCAGATTTGCCGGCTGCAAGAACAATAGCTGAAATCATTTTATCACTTCAGCCTCCATCTAAAGAAAAATAACCAACAAAAGCCCTATTCAGTGTTTTTAAACCTGAATGAAGACAGCTAAGGAAAAATTCAAACCCTAAACATATATACAAAAAACTTAAATAAAATTCAATTACCTTCCTCAAAAGAATTTCCTAAACAATCCCTTTCATTTCTCTGAAACCTGATGAACTTAAAAAGAAGGGGGTGAAGATGTATGGCAAAAAAACCTGTTGTGAATGCAGAAACATGTATTGGTTGTGGGGTCTGTGAAAGCGTGTGTCCAGCAGATCCCAACTGTTTCGAAATAAAGGATGAAAAATCTGTTGTAGTTCATCCTGAAAGCTGTACCGAATGTAATGCCTGTGTAGAGTCCTGCCCAACGGAATCAATAACTCTTGAATAAATGACATAGGGGTGCAAAGAGCCCCTACCTCCTTTTTTCTTTTCAAAAAGAAAAAAGCGGTAGAGGATTGATGTTTAAGGAAGGGCTTAGATGGTTTTAAGCCTAAAATTTGTGTATGTTTCCTAAAAATTTTTAAAAAGCCTTTTTTAAGGAAATAAAAAAGTAGGTGGTTTTAGAAAGAAGTTAAGGGAAAGTTCACTTAAGGGGGGATGCTCTTAAATCCACCCTCTAGCTTTCATGGCTTCAACAACTCTTTTAACAGCTACAAGGTAAGCGCCAGTCCTCATATCCACTTTGTACTCTTGAGATGTTTGATAGACATCTCTAAAAGCTTGAGTCATTATTTTCCTCAGTTTCTCATCCACCTCTTCCTCTGTCCAGTAATATCCTTGCCTGTTTTGGACCCACTCGAAATAACTTACTGTTACACCACCTGCGTTCGCTAATATATCTGGCACTACCAGTATGTCCCTCTCAAAAAGCGACTGCGTTGCTTCGGTTGTTGTTGGTCCATTAGCTGCCTCTAAAACTATTTTTGCTTTCACTTTGTCCACGTTTTCACTGGTTATTTGATCTTCTAAAGCAGCAGGTATGACTATGTCACATTCTGTGAATAAAGGAGCTCTAGTATCTGTTTCGTCGCTGCCTGGGAATCCTTTAACAGTCTTCGTTTTCTTTTTGAATTCAAGCAGTTTGTCAGGGTCCATCCCGTCAGGGCTGTAGGCTCCTCCTTTTGAGTCGCTTACAGCTATTATTTTTGCTCCTGCTTCATGGAAAAACTTTGCTGAGTAATATCCCGCGTTGCCGTACCCTTGAATTGAAACTTTTGCACCTTTTACGTTTATGTTTTTGGTTTTTAAGGCTTCTAAGCCTGTGAAAAAGACACCTCTTCCTGTCGCATAAGATCTTCCTTGAGAGCCTCCTATGCTTAAAGGTTTAGCGGTAATCACTCCTGGAAGGACTTCCCCTTTTATCTTTACGTATTCATCAAAGAACCAAGCCATTGTTTGAGGGTTCGTGTTTACGTCAGGGGCAGGTATGTCTAAATCTACACCCACAAATTTAGCTATTGCCGATGCATATTTTCTGGTTAACATCTCAAGTTCTCTTTCAGACATTTCTTTAGGGTTACATGTTATCCCTCCTTTTGCTCCACCATAGGGAATGTTCACTACCGCTGTTTTCCACGTCATCCATGCAGCTAATGCTTTCACTTCATCTAGGTTCACATTAGGGTGATACCTTATCCCTCCTTTAGTGGGTCCTCGGGCATCATTGTAGTGAACTCTGTATCCTTGAAACACTTTTATTGAACCATTATCCATTTTTACAGGTAAAGAAACCGTTAACACTTCTTTTGGATGGCTTAAAATCTCATATGTGCCGGAGTCAAGCTTTAATAGGTCGGCAGTTCTTTTTAATACCTTTAACATTTCTTCGAAGGGGTTTATTTTTTTAGTTGACATTTCGCTTAAACCTCTCCTAAAAATTTTTGGTAAAGGAGTTTTCCCTTTGAAAAGGAAGAAAACATGCTTGTCTTTTTTAAAAACTTTTTATTTTGTTGTAAAAAATTCTATGTGCTTCGGAATAAATTTAATCAGGAAAAGGTTTTTTCTTGGTTAATTTTGAAAAAAATACCGTCATAAATTGAATTTTTTCCACTGAATATCAAATTTTATCTCTTTAATAGGCACTCCCTTCTCTAACATGTTTAACCAATTTACTGGTTTACTCCAGTTTTCAAGTATTCTTCTGATTCGTGCAGCAGTTTCTCCGTCCCATCTTATAGGGATTGTTCCTTCAAACCATTCCCCTTTCTCTATTTTCCTTATATATTTTTTTACAAGCTCTATTTCGAGCCCTACAAGTCTGTTAGTCCCTTTCAAAACTGTTTCAACCCTCTCCGTGTTGTATCTTAAGGTTAAACAAGGTTTCTGGAAGTAAGTTGTTTCTTCTTGCACTCCTCCTGAGTCAGTTACCACAAACAAACTTTCTTTCTCCAACTTAATGAAGTCAAAATAAGGTAAAGGTTCTGCTAAGAGAAGATTTTCCATATTTTCAATTTTTTTCAGCAAATTTATTTCAGCCATTTTTTTTCTAGTGAGCGGGTGAATCGGAAAAATTGTTTTTATCCTCTTCTGGACTTCGAAAATTATTTTTACAATTTTCGATAAATTCCCCTGGTCAGTCACGTTTTCTCTTCTATGTATAGTCACTAAACAGAAGCCTTTTTTTTCTAGGTTTAACCTATCCATTATCCTTGATTTTTCATATTTCTCTTTAAACATTTTAAGTGAATCAATCATTATGTTTCCTACGAAGAAAATTTGTTCTGGGCTGAACCCTTCACTTAAAAGGTTTCTTTTAGCTGTTCCTGTTGGTGCGAAAAGGAGAGTGGATAATTTATCCGTTAAAACCCTGTTTATTTCCTCAGGCATTCTGTAATCCATACTCCTATACCCAGCCTCCACATGTGCTACTGGTATTTGGTTTAATGCTGAAGTTAAGGACGCTGCAAAAGATGGGTTTGCATCCCCTACTACAGTAACTAAATCAGGTTTCTCCGCGCTTAAAACTTTACTTAAACGTGGAAGCAGCAAGGAATACTGGGATGCTATACTCCCAAAATTCACGTTTAAGTAATAATCAGGTTTAGGTATGTTGAGTTGTTCAAAGAAAACTTTTGAAAGGGAGTTGTTGAAATGCTGGCCTGTGTGAACGATTAACAATTGATGTTTTTTACTTCTGCTTAACTCCTTATAAAGGGGAGCTATTTTAACAAAGTTTGGCCTCACTCCGGCTACAATGCAAATTTTCATTGTTTAAAGGCACCCTCTTTAAACTGGTATTCTCCTCAACTTAAAAACTACTCTTCCACCCTTTGTGTAAGGGGGGCCAGGGTCTGGACATTCCAAGAAGCCTTCATCCTCTTTTTCACTTAAACCCAAATCCTTAGCCGAAACCCCGTGCAAAAATGAAGACAATAAAGTTGACATAGAAACGAAAGCATGTAAACAAATATTTGAAGATTCTCTTGTTTTAAAATAGAAGTTTTCAGCTGTAACTCTATCACCCTCCTTATAGAGGGGACAGTAACCCTTCACATCCACAACTTCAATTACAACTTTATATTTCTTCATTTACTTTCCACCCTTCCTTCAAAAAATTAGTTCGTCCATTTCTGAATAGTTAATTGTTTCTGTGTTTCAAAAAAGGAATTAAGTCTTTTTATCACTGTTTCAACCCTTTCTTCTTTGAAGTTTCTCTCTTCACAAAGGAAGCTTATCAAGTTTTCACGGTCTGGCTTGTGCCATGTTATTACGCAATCTATCACTTTCGGTTCCAGAAAAATTTTTCTTAAAGCATCTACATCTCCTTTGAAACTGATTTTTCCACTTTCTATTAACTCCTTTATCCCGCCATATTTTTTAACCAATAAATAAGCTTTTTTCGGCCCTATCCTCCTCACTCCTTCATTGAAGTCAGTGCCTACAAGTAAAGCTATATCCACAAGCTGCTGCCTCGTAATTTTTAACTCCTTTAATATTTTCTTCAGTTCAATTTTTTCCGGTGTTAACCTATACCAGGATTTTTTTGTCCTTAGGTACTTTTTTCCAGTAAATGTTAGGTACCTCAACAGTCTAGGTGAACCGAATAAAATAGAGTCGTAATCTCTTGAACATGAGGCGTAAACTTGTTTTCTTGATGCCATGTAAGCAGCTTGCGCCTCTGCATCTGAAGGGGCTTGCACAAATGGAATACCCATGTAAGTTAAGAGTTCCTTTGTTTCTTTAACCATTTGCTTTGTTAACGTTGAAGTTTGAACAGCTTTTGACCAAGCTTTAAAATAGTCTTCCTCCTTTAAAGCTTCCAGCCATTCTTTTTCAGCTTTTTCCCTTTGTTTTCTTCTCTTTTTCAAAGTTTCCATTTTTAGTTTTAGAGGAGGGCCGTCGAAGACAAGTACAGGCTTTATGTTGTAGTCTAAAAACTTTGTCAGTCTGAAAATTAAGCCGTTTAAGTGTGAAGTTACTCTTCCTTGTGAATCTTTGAATAATTCGCCCTTTGAGGTTCTAATTAAAGCTAGAAACTGGTAAAGCATGTTGTTTGCGTCAAATGCTAAAACTTTGCCTGTTAATTTTTCAAAACTTGTTTTTTCAGGACTGATTAAAGGTTTTAAGTTAACTCCCAACTTGGTAGTCACTCCCTTTGAAAATAAAACCCTTTAATTCCTCGATTCTTTAATTATTTATTTTTAAAGGAAAGGAGAGGTTTTATTTCTTTAGTTCATTGTTGAAAATTTTTGGAAGGGTGATTGAATGGGGAAGGTTTTAAGGCCTGAAGACTTCCTTAAAAGGAAGAAAGTGCCTAAACACATTGAGGAAGGGTTAAAAGATTTAAATCCTGAACTGAGGAAGAAAGCTGAAGAAATAATTGAAGCCAACTTGGAAGATTTTGAAGAGTTAAAACCAGAGGCTGTTTTGAAGAGGTTGAGAGAGAAGTATTCCTTCAAAATTCCGTGACCCAGTTTGAAAGACACAGTAGTTGGTGTAGATTTAGCTGCAGAACAAAACAATCCTTCAGGTATTTGTGTGTTAAAAAAAGGTTCCGCCAACACTTTTATCCTTTACTCTAACCATGAAATAATAGAATTTATTCATGGAGTGAAACCTACATTAGTAAGTATAGATTCCCCCCTTAGCTTCCCTCTAAAAAGGAGAGGTAAGGAAAAAATTCTTCTAAGATCTTGTGAGAAACAACTCCTTGCTAAAAAAATAAAGGTTTTGTCTTTCAATTTGCCTAGTATGGTAAAATTAACGAATAGAGGGATAAAGTTAAGCAAAGAAATCAGGAAGAAAGGGGTGGAAGTGATTGAAGTCTTTCCAAGGGGGGCGCAAAAAATTTTTGGGTTTGAAAGTAAAAAGAAGGTGGATCTTCTCAAGAAAGAATTTGAAAGGTTAGGTTTGAAGTTTTTAAGGAAGAAAATTTCAATTCATGAAATAGATGCGTTAACTGCTGCTTTAGTGGCTTACCTCCATTTGTTGAGAAGAACAGTTTCTTATGGTGACAAGGAAGAAGGTTTTATTGTGATGCCTAAAAAGAGAGAGTACTTCGAAATCCTAGTTTTTTAATGATTTCTCCTAAACAAGGAAGCCATCGAAATATTTAAATAAAGGGTGTGTTTTAACGGTTTAGGTGTGGAAAAGTAAGGCTAGGGAAGAAACCCAGGAAGAAATTAAGAACCAATATTTTCAGAGGAGGGGAGAATGAAAATTAATTTTTCTCAGTTACTGGTTGCGTTGGTTGCTTTAATAGTAATCATTGCTCTTCTTTACCCAGTGACTTTAAAAAAACCCGTTGAAATTGAAATAAGTAAATCAGTTCCTCTCTACAAAAAACTGAATTTGGGAATTAAATTTAACAATAAATACAACGGAGAAGTTACTGTTTCAATCATCAACCAAGTGAGCGGTAAAGAGGTGAGAAGAAAAACTTTAGCTGCTTCCCCTAACAATATCAACTTAACCTTTACTTTTAAGGAGGAAGACGGAATAGGGCCATATAAACTGGTTCTAACAGGTGAAAACGGCAAAGTTTTGGCTGAAAAATATTTTTCAGTGGCTCCTGGTGAATTCAAACTTGGATTCAGCTGTCCAAACCCTGTAATATTCACTAAAAAGCAGTGGCTTGCAAATTACTCAGTGAAAGTGGTTGTGTCAGTATTTATACCTTTAAACAATGAAGAAATCCCTTTGAGAGATGCTACTGTAAGTATAGAATCTGATGTGGGTAAGTTTTGGTATCGCACAGTAAATTTCACTGGTAAGAACGGAAAAACAGTTTTTCTTTGGACTCCAACACCTGAAAACACTACAGCCACCTTTACTGTGTTAGCTGCTAAAGGAGGTTTTAACCCTGTGTCAATAATCCAAAGAGTAAATGTAACAGTTGTTGAGAAATTACCTAGTGAAGGTTGCGGATGTGGAAGTTAATTAAGTTTCTCAGCTGAAAAACTTAATTAAGTCTCGAGCTTACTTTTTAATTTTCACAACCCTTCGTATCTTAATTATACTGCCCCTCCATTTAAGTCCTTGTGTAATTGGACGCTTTCTGAAAATCTCGCTTGATGTTTTAAACGATAACATAAACCTGTCACCTAAATCGTAACTTTTCTACTGGCCATGATTATCACTCAAAGTTAAGACTAGCCCAAATTTAATTTCTTGCAAATAGGAGGGTGTTAATTTCAGGTAGCAAGGTGAAGGTGAAAGAAGTTGTTGGAAAGCAATACGTGGAAACCTTTAATTTATTCTTATCCTTTACTCCTTTATTGGTGAGGGACATGTGGTTGTGCCAGAGCGCCGGGGGTGGGATTTGAACCCACGTGGCTCCAAGAGCCAACGGATTTCTTTTCTTTTATCTCGAGTCCGCCGCCTTAAACCTAACTCGGCAACCCCGGCTCCCATCTACATAAAAAAGGGATCGTTTCATTTTCTCTTATTAATCTTATTTTTTGTTAAACACTCATAAATGTTTCGGAAAAAACCTGTTAATATGTAAGCCTCCCTTTTTCTCATTAGACTTCTTTTAAATACCTTCTCAAAAGCGATTTTTCTATTCCTACTCGTTATGTTTTTTGAAGAGACATCCACTGCCTCCCTCATCCAAGAAACAAGTAAATCCATTTCTTTCCTAGAAGCCAATGAAGAAGGAATACTCAACTTCCCCCTTTCCTTCCCTCTTTCAATACTTAAATCTGAAATTACATAAAGGAAAATGGCTACCGCATGGGATATATTTAAAACCCTGTATTCCTTGTTGGTATTTATTCTTGCTGTCAAGTCGCATTTATCTATTTCTTTCCTAGTTAATCCTATGCTCTCCCTCCCGAAAACCAACGCAACTTTGTAATTGCTGTTAACTATTTTTTCAGCCAACTCCTTGGGTGTAAGGTAAAACTTTTTAACGTTAGTTCTAGATTCAAGCCTGCTCGTTGTGGCAACTACCAAGTCGTTCACCTTTTTCAAGTCTTCTAAACAGTTGAAGAAAGTGATTTCTTCAAGGATATCCCTTGCATGCATGGCTCTTGACAAGGCTTCATTACTTCTTACTTCGCAACGTGGATTAACCACCACCAATTTCCTAAACCCAAAATTTTTCATTACTCTCGCTATTAAACCAATGTTCCCAGGGCTTTCAGGTTCAACAAGAACAACAGAAACTCTTTCATTAATATTTAAGGGAGCCATTTCTAAACCTTCCTTTTTTCAATTTTCTTCATTTATCTCCCTTTTTAAATAAACTTTTAATTTTATCTTAGCCAGAAATTGCATCTTAAAAAGCGAAGTAGAAAAGGAGGTAATGGAAAAAATGAAAGGTAGGCAGCCTCATATTTTTTGCTCTGAAAAAGATGTCTCAGAATTCGCTATCCTTCCAGGAGATCCTGGGAGAGTGGACAGGATAAGTGCCTTTTTAACTGATAAAGTTGAAGTTGCTAGAAACAGGGAATTCTACACAGTTAAAGGGTTTTATAAAGGTGTAGAAGTTACGGTTACTTCCACAGGCATAGGAGGGCCAAGTACTTGTATAGCTTTAGAGGAATTAAGCAAGATCGGAGTTAGATTTTTCATAAGGGTTGGAAGCTGCGGTGCTTCAAAAAAAGGGATAGATATTGGAGACTTAGTTATTCCCTACGCTGCAGTGAGGGAAGATGGAACAACGAAAATGTACGTACCTGAAATATACCCAGCTGTTGCACACCCTGAAGTTTTTAATGCATTGGTTGAAGCTGCAAAGAAATTGAAATTTAGATTTTTTACAGGTATAGGGAGAAGCCATGACTCATTCTACATTCCCGATGAAGAGGAAACCCTCAATTACTGGTCTCAAAAAAACGTAGTTTGTAACGACATGGAAACAACAACCCTATTTGTTTTGGGGTCCCTTAAAAACCTTTTTACAGGCTCCGTCCTAAACAACGTTGTTAAATTCGGAGAAGAGGTTAGTAAAGGAATAGCACAGTTTGCTGAATTGGAAAGGAAAACCTTTGAAGGTGAAAAGAAAACAATAAAAGCAGCCCTGGAAGCTTTGGTTTTGCTTAAGAGAAAAAAGGAGGGTGAATAAATGCCTTTATTAATTAAGGACATAGACTACATTTTAACAATGGACGAAAAAGCTTTACTGAAAAACAAGTCAATGGTTATTGAAGATGGCAAGATTGTTGAAATAGGTGAAACCCAGAAACTAATGAAGAATTGGGTAATTGATGAAGTAATTAATGGAAGAGGTAGCGTTGCATTACCTGGCTTAATAGACCTACATAACCACTCCACACAATCTGTTTTAAGGGGAGTTTGTGATGGAAGAGGGTTAATGGATTGGTTAAACCTAACCTCTAAACTTTATGAAAAATTTGACGAGGAAATATGCTTTATAGGTTCCAAAATTTCGTTTCTTGAAAAAATAAAGAATGGCATAACTTTAACAGTTGATATGGAATCATTCCCGGAGCAAGTAATTAAGGCAGCTGTGGAAACAGGTATAAGGCTTATATTAACAGTAGTTCTTGCAGACACAGTTGAAGTGCCTGGACAGAAAATTGAAAGCGTAGATAAACAAATTAAGAATTTTCAAGTTGTTTACAAGAAGTGGCATAAAAATAGGGAAGGCAGGGTAATGTTAGGTTTAGCTCCTTGTGGGTTTCCCTCAAGTTCACCTGAATTAATGGCTAAGTCAGCTGAAGTAGCTGCCGAAAAAAACTTGATCCTTCACTCACACGTAGCTGAGAATAAGTTAAACGTACATCTTTGCAAAAGGAAATTTGGGAAAACAGAAGTGGAACTTATGGAGGATATAGGTTACTTAGATAAAAACCTGTTGCTTGCGCATGGAGTGTATCTTACTGAAACAGACGTTTCAACTCTTGCCAAATACGGTGTTTCAATTGTTCATTGTCCAAGTAGTAATTTGAAACTTGCGAATGGAGTGGCGCCACTAAATCTTTTCCTGAAAGAAAATGTGAAAATCGGGCTTGGAACAGATGGTGCAGCGAGCAATAATGGACAAGATTTATTTTTCGAAATGAAACTGGCATCTCTCCTTCAAAAGGGGATATTAAAAGATCCCTCATTTCTACCTCCTTTTCAGGTTCTTAAGTCAGTTACTATTGACGCAGCTCGAATACTTGGTTTAGAGAAAGAAATAGGGTCGTTAAGTGAGGGAAAAAGGGCTGATTTAATCCTGATAAATCTGAAGAAACCGTGGTTTACACCTAAAAAAGAAATAATTTCCCATTTGGTTTACTCAGCCAGTGGCAGAGATGTTTCAACAGTTATAATAAATGGAGAAGTTGTAGTTAAGGATGGTGAATTTTTAAAATTCAGTGAGGAACCTTTCCTAGCCCGAGCAAATAGTAAAATAGAGAACTTTCTGCTTTTAAATGAAGTAAATTGATGTTCAAATGAAAGAAGAAAGGTTGATGCTGTCAATTACAGCAGCTTTAATTTTTGTTGTTGGGGTTTCAGCTACTCTCCCCTCCCTAGCCCTCATTTCAAAAAAACTAGCTAAGTCAGAAATAGAGACAGCCATGGTTTTTTCATCCTTCTCTCTTTCTTTTGGTTTACTTGGGTTACCTTCAGGCTTGATAATATCTAAAATTAGGAGAGAAAAGGAAATATGTGTAATTTCATCTCTTTCAACAGGAGCTATAGGGTTAAGCTTCTTCTTCTTCCAAACAATCCCAGCCTTTATTGTTTTAAGACTTGTTCAAGGAGCTTTGGAAATCTTTTTCTTCACGAGTTTAATGACCCTTATTGTTAAAATTGAAAATAGAGGAAGGTTTAAGGCTTTAGGTTTGTATTTTGCAGCTTTAGGAGTAGGAGCTGTGCTTGGCCCACTCCTAAATACTTTAATAATTATCTTTTTCAATGAGGCAGCCCCCTTCCTACTTTTTACCTTAGCTTCGTTAACAACTTCAGTCCTGCTTTCTGAAATTCATTTTTCAACGGAAGAAACAAAAAGAAGAAATGGGGGCCATGGAAAGGGGAAAATAAATTTTACGTTTCTTAATTTTTCTTTTCCGGCTCTTTTAGTGGTGATGGTTGGGGTTTTAGAAAGCATAATTCAGACATATGGGGCAGAATGGTTAATTTTTTGGAAAGTTGAAACAGCCCTCTTGGGAGTAATGCTTACTCTCTACTACTTAACAAGTGTTTTTTCACAGGTTTTCTTCCCTAAATTTTTCAGTGTGAAGAAAGTGTCCACACTCCTCCCTGTTTTAACGCTTGCTCTTGGTTTAGTAATCTCCATAACAACTAATCTTCAACAACATTTCATACCCTTCCTGGTAACTTCTTTATTTGGCGTAATAGCTGGGTTAAACACGGTATACAGTACAAATTACTTGTCTTACATAGTTGGGGAAAGTAGACAAGCTGTAATCATGGGTATTTCTAACTCTTTATGGAGTCTCGGTTATTTTCTAGGACCTATTAGCTACAGCTTTTTCTCAAACCAAACGAAAACCAATATAGTAACTATCAACGTAGCGTTTATTCTTTTAACGCTTCTTTTCTCATTTTACCAAAAATTTTCTGAAACAGAACCCCCTTAGTTTCTCCTGTGCTATTTACGGATCAGGAAAAGTCTTTTGAATTTTTCAGTTGTTTTAACAATTTTTACCCCCTTTCTTCTAGTTACGTTAACAAGTTCTTTCTTAACAAGTTTTTTAATATGCTTATATGCTGAATTCCCCCTTATTTTGACAAGTTCAGCCTGTTTTATCGGTTCATTAAAGAAAATAACGGCCAAAGTTTTCATTTCAACTTTTGAAAGACTAATTTCAGGGATTAATTCCCTCACAAATGGAATATATTCATCTTTCAGTTTCATTAAGTATCCTTTATTTAAAGGGAAAATACTGAATGGTTTATCTTTATATTCTTCAACAAGTTCTGAAACTATTTTTCGAACTTCTTTTCCTTTTAATCCAGTTAATTCTGAAAGAGTTTCTGTTGTTAAAGGCTTAGAAGAAATAAATAATGCAGCCTCAATTATTTTTTTCGGGTTAAACACTCTGTATTTCTCTAACACTTCAATATAACCCCAGAAAGGCATTTCTAAAATCTTTTTGTCTTTCTTGAAAATGTAAAATGTTTATTTTCTTAGCTGACTTTTTCAAAGTAAAGAGGGATATGAAGATTTTTAAAGGTGAGGCTGTTAGAAAAATAATCTCTAATTAAATATCTAGCTAATAAGTTTCTCCGAAAAGGTTCAGAAGAAAAAATAAAAAGGAGGAACAGTTAAACATGGCTGAAGATGAAGAATTGGAAAAATTAAAAATGGAAATTCTGAAAAGAGAAGTGAAGAGGCTAACAGAAAAAACTCAACGGAAAGAAATTAAGCCGGAGGGCTCGGTTCATCACTTGACAGACTCAAGCTTTGATAAGTTCATGGCTGAAACAGGAAGTTACTTAACTCTTGTAGATTTCTGGGCTTCATGGTGTATGCCTTGCAGAATAATGGCACCGGTGGTTGATCAATTAGCTAAGGAATATAAAGGAAAAGTTTTTGTTGCTAAATTGAACGTTGAAGAGAACCCCTTAACTGCCAAGAGGTATAATGTTTATAGTATTCCAACCTTTATTTTCTTCAAGAAAGGGAAACCTGTAGATGTAATAACTGGTGCCATAGGTTACGCTGGCTTGAAGAGGGAAATCGATAAGAACCTAAGGAGAACCAAGTTTTAGGCTTAAAAGCTCTTTATAAAGGCTAAGGGTTTCTTTGCACACTTTCTGCCAAGAAAATCTTCTTTCAACTATCTCCCTCCCTTTAATTCCGTCTGCCTTAGCTATTTCTTCATTTTCAAGGTAAAAAAGAATTTTTTCAGCTATTTCCTTCGGCTTTAAAGGGTTCACCAGTTTCCCTCCACCCCATTTTAAGTTGTAAGGTACTCCTCCAATGTTTGAAGCAACCACCGGTACACCGCAGGACATGGCTTCTAAACATGCTATCCCTTGTGCTTCAGCCAAACTTGGAAAGGCGAAGACATCTGCAGACCTCAAAATATCGATAAGTCTCTTTTCTTCAACATAACCTGTAAAAATAATTTTTCCAGAGGAAAACTTCCGTTTATAGGTTTCCAGTAAAGGTCCCTTGCCAACTATCACTAGTTTAACGTTTCTTTTTGTCCTTGAAATCAATGAAAAAGCTTTAAAAAGTGAAACAAGGTTTTTTTCTGGAGATACTCTTCCAACGAACACAATTGTTTTATCTGCTTCTATTTCTTTTTTGAAGTTGCTTTTCCCTGGACTGAATTTATCGGTGTCAACCCCATTAGGTATAACTCTTGAAACTTTAACTTTTCTCTTTTCAAGGAAGAACCTTAATTGAGGGGTTACAGCTATAATGGCATCAGCTTCCTTAAAAAAACTCTTAACAAGTTTAATACTGAACTCACCTATTAACCTTCCAAATAAACCCCTTCCAACAGATATGTGAGGAGTCAACACTAAAGGAATGGTTCCAGTTTTCACTTTAGGTAAAACAAACTCGGTGGATAAAGAGAATAAGTGAGCATGTACAATATCAGGTTTCTCCCTCTTCAGAAAGTAAATAACCTTTTTAGGTGTCAAAACCTTTGAAAAATAATAATAATTTTTGAGAGAGGCTAAGCAAGGCAAATTAACTACCTTAAACCCTCCAAACCTGAATTTTTTCTCTTCGCCAAAAAAGGAAGTGTAAACTCGAACTTCCTCCCCAAGCATTGAAAAATGTTTAGCTAATTCATAAACGTGCTTTTCAGTTCCTCCTACAGAAAAGAGCTTGGAGAAGAAAGCTATTTTCAAAAACTCCCCCTTTCCATTTCTACATAACTTTTTTAGTTTCTAATTATGTTACCCCTATACTCCCTTACTTTCTTCATTAAAAACTTTATGAACAATTTCTCTCTTTTTTCAAAATTCTAAAAAACAAATAGTCACTACTGGACACGATTCTTCTTTAACCGTAACTCTCTTTCTGATTTATTTTTCTTGGAGTTATCAAAACTCCTTTTTTTCCCTATGAACTTAAAAAGCTGCTTGGAAAAAATTTTTATTTTTGTTGTAATTTCTCTATTCATTAAGAGGGGAGTTAAGTGGAAATTTTAGAATCTAAAAAACCAATTTCTTGGTTGGATGGGGTAAATGTAGAAACAGGAGAAATAGTGCAGGAGAATCATGACTTGAAAGGCGTAAGCATTGCAGGGAAAATCCTTAAAATCCCCTACTCTACAGGTTCAACGGTAGGCTCCTATGTTTTTTTTGGTTTAAAGAAAAACAAGAAAACACCGAAAAAAATTGTTCTGGAAAAATCTGATTCCATAACTTTCCCAGCTGTCCTTGCAGGTGTAGAAGTTGAAGTGTTAACTAAAAAAGCTAAACTTTCCCCCCATTCCTTACGTTCCCTAAGTAACTTACCGGAAGAAATAAGTTCTTACTTGAAAATTGATTGTGAAAGCAATGGAGGAGATGAACTAATCCCTATCGCCTCTGCCCACGTGTCAGGTGTCTCTTACCTAACAATAAAGGATTACGGCTTAAACTTCTTACGTAGTTTAGTTGGGAAAGGGTATAAAGTCAAGGTTTTGACCACATTAAACCCTGCAGGAATGGATTTAGAGGATCATTTAAAACAAGGAATACCTACACAGTTTGTGGAGAAACAAATAGAAATAATAAATTTGTTCAGAAAATTAGGTGTCATCTCAACTTGCACCTGTACCCCTTATCTTGTAGGTAACTGTCCATTAAGGGGATCAAGTGTTTCATGGAGTGAATCCTCAGCTGTGGTTTATGCTAACTCAGTGCTTGGTTTAAAAACTAACAGAGAGGGAGGAATAAAAAGTTTAATTTCTGCAATAGCTGGCGTAACTCCTAATTATGGAATGCATAAAAGAGAGAATAGGGTACCTAAAACAAAAATTACTTTAGAAAACAGGATTAAAGGGTATGAGTATGGTTTACTGGGTTACTGGATTGGTGAACGTTTCAGCGGCCCTGTCTACATTAAAGAAGTGAGTGAAGCGGATAAAGATGAATTAAAAGCTTTAGGTGCAGCTGCAGCAGCTTCAGGTAAACTTGAAATGTTTTATTTTAAAAAAGAAGATGTTAAAGATGTTTCTCAGGAACTGCCTCAGGTAAAGGTTGGGAGGGAAGAATTGGTTGAGGTTAAGGAGAAGTTATCCACTGTAAATGGGAAACCAGATTTAGTGGCTTTAGGTTGCCCTCACTACTCCTTAAAAGAAATTTTGAAAGTAATTGAATTGTTTAGAAATCGTAAAACTAAAGTTAAAGGTTGCAGGTTTCATATTTACACAAATAAGGCTAACAAGGTTTTCTTGGAAAGAAATGGTTTAAAGGAGGAGTTAGGGAGGAAAGGGGTTGAGATCTATTCAGACACTTGCATGGTCACAAGCCCGTTAAAAGAAATCGGCTACCGAGTTGTGGGAACAGATTCTTCTAAGGCAGCTAGGTACTTGAAAACGTTCTCTAAACTAGAAGTTATACTGGGTAATGTAGAAGAACTTGTTGAATTAGCTACAAAGTAAAGGGCTTAAACTCCTATACCCCTGTAAAAAACCCCTTCTGGTGAAGTCTTCCCTTTTTTAATTATGTTCCTTCCATCTAAAACTGCTACAGGTTTGTTTGCTGATAGCGAAATTTCTTCAAGAGTCAATTTTCGGTAAACACTATGGTCTGTAACTATCACGATTAAGTCAACGTTTTTAATTGCTTCATTTACTTCTTCAACTTGTTCGGCACCTAACTTCTCAATCTTTAAGTCATCCTTAACGTAAGGATCTTGAACCTTTACGTTCCCGAATTTTTCGATAAGCTCTTTAATAATTATGTAGGAAGGGGATTCCCTTGTGTCAGCTACATCTCCCCTAAAGGCTAAACCTAAAACAGCAGCTGAAGATTTATTTGCTTCCTTGCCTGTTTTCTTGAAAAGATCCATTGCATAAGAAATGCAGAGGTGGGGCATGTTTTCATTTATTTCCCTTCCAATTTTTGTCAACCTTAACTGTATATCCTTCTTTTCAGCTATTTCCATTGCGTAGTAGGGATAGTAAGGAATGCATGCTCCTCCTACACCGCACCCTGGGAAATGTAAGTGGCAATATTTTTGACTGTTAGCAGCTTCCCTTATTTCCAGGAAATTAAGGCCTAAACTGCTTGTCAGTTTTGCTAATTCATTAGCTAAAGCTATGTTAACGTCTCTATATATTCCTTCAAAGATTTTTGTTACTTCAGCAGTTGTTGAGTCGGACATTAACTTAACTCCCTTTTTAGCAATTAAGCTGTATAGGGCATGAACCATTTTTCCGCTTCTAACTCCGTAACCTCCCACAATTTTAGGGTAATTTACTTCTATGTCGGCAATCGCCCTGCCAATAAACACTCTTTCAGGGCTGTAGGCGAGGAAAAAGTCATCCTCAACTTTTAATCCACTTTCTTTCTCAAGTGTTTCTTTAGCTAAAGTTTTAGTTGTGGTTGGTGGAACAGTTGGTTCAACTATTACTGTGTCTCCAAGTTTCAGTCCCTTCCCTATGGATTTCAGTGTTTCTTTTAAAGCTGAAAGGTTGCATTTTCTATTTTCATCTAACCAAGTGGGGACAGTAACTATTTTAACAACAGACTTTTTAGAGGCTTCAACCCCGTTAACAGTAGCCTTAAACTTACCTGCCATCACAAACCTTTTAACAAGGCCAGGAAAAGTTTCTTCATCCATTAAAGGGGATTCTCCACGGTTAATTTTGTCAACCTTCCCTTTGTCAATGTCTACTCCCAAAACCTTTACTCCCCTTCTTAACCAAACTAAAGCCATAGGTAAACCTACATGTCCTAAACCATAGACTGAAATCTTCTCTTTCCCGTCCAGAAGATTCTGGATAATTTTCTGAATATGTTTCTCTATGTCTTGAATCATGAATGAAACCTCCTTTTCATAAACTAAGACTTTAAACCTTCAAACTCCAAGATTTTGTTTATTCCCCCTTCCAATGTGTATTTAGGATTAAACCCAAGTTCCTTTTCAGCTTTAGTAACATCTGCCATAGTTCGGTACACATAATTTCTGATGGGGTTTTCAACGTATTTAGGCTTAATTTCTTTATCCAAAACTTTATTGAGTAACTTCACTAATTCATTAAAGGATGTTTCTTTACCTGTGCCCACATTAAAAACCCCTGAAACATTTTTTTCAAAAGCTAAAATATTAGCTTCAATCACGTCCTCTACATAAACAAAGTCTCTTGTCTGTTCACCCCTGCCGTAAATCACAGGGGGTTTATTTTTAAGCATTAACCACAGAAACTGTGAAACAACATTGGCAAATTTTCCTTTATGTTTCTCCCGTGGTCCATACACGCTGAAATACCTTAAACCAACAGTTTCTAAGCCTCTTAAGTTATATATTGAAGCAACGTGTTCATTCATTAACTTAGTTGCACTGTAGAAATTTATTGGTTTAACCTTCATATCTTCTCTATGGGGTACAGGGTTGTTTCCATAAATTGAGGATGTGCTTGCATAAATAACTTTCTTAACTTTGTTTTTTAAAGAGGCATGTAAAACATTAACAAAACCGTTAACGTTTACTTCGACTGCTTCAAAAGGTTCTTCAAACATTGGGGCTGATGAAGCTGCTGCTTCATGAAAAACAACATCCACCTTCGTTAACTCTTTAACGAGAGAGTAATCCCTAACATCTCCTTTAATAAAATGGGCATCTGGCGGCAAATTTTCAGTTTTTCCTAGGAAAAGATTGTCTAAAACCGTAACCTCATACCCTTTCTCAACTAGTTTCCAAGCCAAATTAGAACCTATGAAACCTGCTCCTCCAGTTATTAAAACCTTCATTTCTTAAACATCTCTTAAATGTACTTCTCCTCTAAAGTACTCTTTACGAAGGTAAGAAGGTATTTTTGTGCCCTTTTTAAAAATTTTTTAAAAAATGTAACTGTGAAAGTAAATAAGTGAAATCTTTTCTAAAGAGGCTTTTCTCCTCTTCTCAAAAATTAAGAAGTCTGGAGAAAGGAGTGTGTGGAGAGAAACTGAAAAGGAGGGTTATTTCAAAATGGAAGTAGCTGTACTTTTTACTGGAGGTAAAGACTCTGTTTTTTCAGCTTATCTTGTAAACAAGGAGGGGCATGAACTAAAATATTTAGTGACTATTTTTCCGCGAAGAAAGGATTCATGGATGTTCCATCACCCAGCTTTAGAAATAACTAAGTTACAGGCTGAAGCGATGGGTGTTAAACAATTAATCGCTGAATCTTCAGGCGAAAAAGAGAAGGAATTAGAGGATTTAATGAAAGCTTTAGAGAAGATAAAGAATGAAGTAGAAGGAGTTGTTTCAGGTGCAATAGCTAGCCAATACCAGAAAAGAAGAATAGACAATGTTTGTCAAAAATTGAAATTGAAAAGTCTAGCTCCTTTATGGGGAAAAGACCCCCTCCTCCTTTTGAAAAAAGAACTTGAATTAGGGTTCGAAATAATTTTTGTTTCTGTTTCAGCATTGGGTTTAACCAAAAAATGGCTAGGCAAAAAAATAAACAACGAAGTCATAAAAAGAATTTCTTTTCTAAACAAGAAATATGGGTTGCACCCCAGCGGTGAAGGAGGGGAATATGAAACTTTAATCTTAGATTGTCCACTATTTAAGGAAAGGATTGAAATATTGGAGGCTCAACCAGTTTGGGATGAAAAAAGTTTAAGGGGCTACTTAGAAATAAAAAAAGTTAAGTTGCTTCCTAAACAAATTTAATTTTCCTTTCTTGACTCATTCTTTAAAGAACTCAGTTATCTTAATTGTTTTATGTTTCATCATTTCCTGACATTCTTTAGGGGTTAACTTCTTAAACTCCAAATTATTCTTCTGGACTAAAGCGTAAGCAGGTTTTGAAATTGAAGGAGCAACTAACACGCCTCTAATTTTTCTTTTCCCTTTAGATTCCATCTCTGCCACGTAAGTCAAAAGCTGGTCTACATCCTCTTTTTCAGCTTTTCTCCTTTTAAACTCCACAATTACAGGTTTTCCTTCCCTATCTAAACCGTACAAGTCAATAAACCCTGAATTAATTCTCTTTTCTGTTTCTAACGGTTTAAAACCTTGTTCCAAAATTTCTGGTTTTGTTAACACAGCTTTCTTCATTACTTCCTCCTGAAGCAGCAAGTCAAAAACTCCTTCATCTTGTAAGTGAAATGCAAGAACCAGGTTTATTTTGGAAAAATGAATTTCCAGTTTCTCTAAAGGTTTTATTCTTAAAGCTGTCACTTTCAAAGAATCCCCTTCTCTTTTCGCTGAAACAGTGCATGGTGGAGGCTGCCAATTAACAGGTTGGTAACCTGTCCCTTTATGAATAAGAACTGACCCATCCCTTTTAATAAGTATCACTCTTTCTCCTTGTGTTAACGTAGACTTTGCACGGCCAATGTAGTCAACTTTACAGGAACCTAGCAAGATAATGAATCTCTTTTTGGCGATGTTTTCATTAAGAAATTCCTCAGTTTCCTCTAGTGAAGGGTTAATTCTTAACTTCAACAAAATCCCTCCTTTTTTATGTTAAAACAGATTTTCTCGTATCCTTCAAGCTCTGTCCCTTTCCTTCCATGGAAAATTAAAAAATTCTTTTCAGTGAAGTGTTTAAGGTTCGAAATTACTTCAGTTATTTCGGTTCTGAGGGGAAAGAACCAGATGGAAAAAACGTCGTAGTCAAGCGTTTCATTTTCATAGAAAACTTCGTAGATATTTTCACCCTCCTTTAAAGGGGCAAGTGTTGAAATAAGGAATAAAATGAAGGGGGTTTCCTTCCTTCCCCTAAAACCTATTTCTACTTGTTCAATTACTGAAAAAACTTCTTCACCGTTAAGGAACGCAGTTTCTTTATCTATGAAACCCTGCATTCTTTTCCATAAGCTCATTTTCTCCTTTTCAAACTTAGTTTTGTCCCTCTTAAGGTTAAAATAATAAAGTTCAGGGTCTAAGTAGTCAAAAATCAACACTTCTTTTATTTCTCCATCAAAGTTTAAACTTATCACTGCCTGAGCGTAGAGGGGTATAACCTCTTCCCTCAATGTTTTTCACTTCGTTTTAAGTATTTACCTTTAAGCGTTTAACCATCGCCCTTGAAAAAAATGTAAATGAACAAAATAAAACCCACTTCTCCCTTTAAAACTAAATCTTCTTTTTAAGCATAAACTTTAAAAGTTGAGGTTATGCCTATAAAAATTAGGACTTAGATGAGAAAGTGAAGTTAAACAATGAAGAAACCCCCTTTTCTTATTGGCTTAATTGTTTTAACTTTTCTTTTTGGTTGTTTAGGTCAGCCTTCCCCGCCGAAAGGGGAAGTTGATGCTATTGCTGTCTGGCAACATTACACTAAACAAGACTGGGATATTTGGTACTCTATTTGGGATGATGCAAGGGAGCAGTGGTGGACTCTAAACGGCACAGCTTCACCTATCTCTACTCTTAAGGGTAATGACTACGACCCCAACATAGAGTTTGGGCCGCATGACTCCGCAATTGCTGTGTGGTCAAACCAGGAAACCGGTGACATATATTACTCAATATGGAGTCTAAATAATTTCACTTGGACACCTGCAAAACCTTTATGTCAAATTCCGGGTTTAGATATCGACCCGGATGTTGCTTATAATTCTAAAGGGGAAGCTGTTTGTGTTTGGGTGCATGTGGAAAATGGTAAAAGATTAATGTATTACTCAACATATAATAAACTAATTGGTAAATGGAGCCAGGCAAAATCGTTAACTCCAAACTACACCCTTTACACAGCCTCTCTCCCTGAAATCACCTACGAAAATGAAGAAAAGCCGTCGGCAATAGCAATTTGGTCAGACTCTACTTCCTCTAACATAACAAAAATTTTCTATTCTAGGTTTAATGGAAATAAATGGTGTCAGCCTCAACCCATCCCCCTCCAAACCAGAAATGCAGTGAGTGACTTTCATACCTACACTGTTTTTAGATGTGGCATTTCGGAACACGGAAGTGTAAAAGCTGTTTGGTCAACTGAAAACGGAGAAGTAATGTTTTCTATTTGGAACGGTGTTTCATGGACTAAGCCTCAAACCATAGGTTACATGCAGATGCCTGAAACTGACTGCGACTCCCGTGACTGCGCAATAGTTACCTATGTAAATACTGAAAATAATGGGGACGTTTGGTCTTCTTATGAATGTGGAAACTTTAAATCAGGTTTTGCAGCCAACTCAGGGACAACAGATTATAGGCCTGCTGTAGTCTTTCTTCAAAGTGGCAAAGCATTAACTGTGTGGTGGAGTACTGAGAAAGGAGGAGAAATTTACTACTCTGTTTGGAGAGGGAACTGGAGCAAAGCTAAAAGAATTGTTTTAAACGGGCTTGAAGGAAAAGATTTAAACCCAGAAATTTCCTCATCAAGGATTTCTCCACCACCCCCTACTCCCTCACCTACTGAAACATTCACTCCTCCCCCTCCACTCCCTCCTACTGTAAAACCTTCCCCTACATCTCCAACTCCGCAGAAACAAATATTGACAGCTTGTGAATCAAATTTTTCAGTTAAAGATGATGTGATAACTGTTAGCGTCGAGTTTTTCAAGGTTATACCGCTTCTTCCCTACAGTAACAAAGTGTATGATCTTGAAATCTTCTTTAATGAACAAAAACCTAAATGGAAAAGTGCAGGAGTTATTGAACCGATCCCAGGGTGGGGTAGTGAAAGAATCCCGGGAGGGTTAAGGCTTTATGGAAAAGAAGCTTTACCAGTGGGTAAAGTTTTAAACTTCAAATTAAAAATTGTGGCGGAGAAACCTAACGAAATAAAGGAAATACTTATCCATGTGACTGGAAAAAACCATACAAACTATGGATACCTGATTTCAAGCAAGACAGTCTCTCCAGTTAAACCTAAAAATAAACCTGACCTGAAAATTGAAAAAATAGAGGCCCCTCCACCTAAGGTTCAGGCGCCGATCTCCACTAAAGCAACTGTTAAAATAAAAAATGAGGGCAACACCTCCTCTCCACCAACCACTGTTAAATTTAAACTGTATTGGGAAGAGGAATTGGTGAATGAACAAGAACTGAAACTTCCAGATCTAGATCCCGGGGAAGAAATAATTACAAATTTCAATTTCAGTTTAGAAGCACCTGGACGTTACAAAATTGAAGTCGCAGTTGACCCAAATAATTCAGTTGCAGAAAGCAACGAAACAAATAATCAAGATTCAGTTTACTTTGAAGCGGAAAAGATGAAGCTTCCAGACTTGGTGGTGGAACATTTAAGAGTAAACTATGCCTTAAGCGAAGTATTTGAAAATTTAACCTTACACAATGTACAATTTGAAATAGTTAACTCAGGGGAGGGGGAAGCTGAGCCTCCCATATATTTCCAAGTTCTTTTTGATGGGGAAGTTTTAGCCACAAACATTTGTCCTGTACCCCTACCTTCCATGGAAAAATACTTCTACACTTTAAAAATTGAGGAGCAATTACCTCTCGGCCAACACAACGTAACCGTAATTGTTGACCCCCTCAATTTGATCTCTGAACTTAATGAAAGTAATAACCAAGCCCAAAAACTTTTCCCACAAACTTCGATTTCTTAATTACCTATTTCAGTAAAGTTCTTTCACTAGAAACTTCTCAAAATCCCCAAATATGTACCTCTTCCCTTTTTTAACAACTTTATAGTCTTCCTTCTCTAGAAGCTTCCTATGTTTTTCAATCCCACCTCGGTACTTCCTATTCAATCCACACTTGTTCTTTATTATGCGCCAATAGGGGTTTTCTTATCCCTTTCCTCTGCAGTGTTTGCAGCCATCAAAACAAAAATTCCAGTTGTGAAAGGGCAACAGTACTTTGTTCCATATTTTTCAGCCAAAACTTTACATGTTTCATTCAAAGTAATTCAAAGTAATAATGTTCCTTTCCGCACTTTCTTCATTACACTGTCTCCGGTTCTGTGCCTTAATTTTAATAAAGCCTTGGCACATGAAAGGTTGTGATGGAACTTTATCACCTTAGGGAAATCTTTTTTATCAGGTAATTTTTCCAGCCAAGATCTTTTAGGCATTTTAAGTTAACTTACATCCTTTAAATAAAATTCTCTACTAGTTCTTGAGAAATTTTTTAGAGGAAGTGAATCATTTTCGGATGTAGATTTCAAAGAATTTGTTTCTGTCTACTTGCGTCAAAAAAATGTAGCCTTTATCCTCCATACTTGACTTAAGTGAAGTAAGGGATAATGGTTTATCTGCGTAAACAACTAAAACTTCTCCCTCTTCAAGTTTTTGCATAGCTAATTCTATCCTTAAGTCAGGCATTGGACAAACTAACCCTCTCAAATCTAATTTTTTAGCAGGAGCCGGTAAACTCATTCCAGAATTATTTTCTTTTTCCTTACTCATTTTTGTTAACACCTTTAGAAGAAGGGGTGCATTAAAAGGAATAATTGGTTTCTCTCTCTTTCAAATAACACCATGCCTTCTTGATCCAAGTAATTTAAAAATATGGGTAGATTCATGTCAAGCTCCCTCTCTAAAGAAAGGAAACTTCTGTTTAAAAAAATGTTGTGGTTTAAAAAACCTATATTTTTCGCTAAACCAAGGAATTTAGGGTCAAAAAGATGGATTAAATCAAAATTAATTATTAAATTATTTCTTCTCTTCTGCAACTCCTCAACAAAGTCATTTAGCGACAAATAGTTTTCTAATGAGTAATTTAGGGGGTTGCAGCGGGTAAGAAGAAAAGTTTTCCCGGTATCTTCTCCATGGAATACGTTTGAGAGAATGAAAGGGTAAAGGAACATTTTGAGTCGTGAAAACTTTAAACTCGACAAATCCACTACTGTCTTTTCTGGCAGGGATGAGAGCTCTTTTAAATCCTCCTTTTCCTCTTTCAATGCCAATATACTGATTAAATGTTTCATACTGCTTAACACCTTTAAATCAGTTACGGAACCTGAAGGATAAGACTCCAACCCGCTTAAAACATCTCTAAACGGAACAAAATTTTCTCCCTCAAAGTAAATGTTTAAGACATGGTAGAGGATGTCTTTGTGAAGAGGTGTGAAACCTGAAAAGGTTGAAAGCAAACTGTTTAAAGTAAAAACAAATTCTTCTCTATTTATTTTAAGGGAAATATATTTTATGTGTGACCAATCCGTTACTGAAACACCTTCCACTCTCTTTGTGGAGCAATAAGCAGAAACTAAGCCGTCAAAATCCAAAACCAAGAAGGGTTCATTCTTAAGAAGTTTGAAAAGATAAAAATTGAAAGAGTTAAGTTTCTGTGTGTCATCTGTTAAGTTAAACAGTGAAAATGGTTTCTTTAAGAAATAGTTGCCGTGGAATGTTTTGTTTTTAGGGTTGTAAATGAAGCCGAACTTAAAATCACCATCTTTTTTCTCAACCGAGAAATTAGGGAAAGCTGGGGACGAAAAAATTTTTTTAGGGTGGTGGAACCTCTTCTTTAACTCCTTCAGTTTCTTTAACGGTTTAATCTTTTCCTCCACAGGAATTCACCCCCCAAAAAACCTAGACTTTCCATGTTTCTCAGTTTCCTTCTTTCAATAAAGAAGTTAGGTCTTTGATTGTTCTCCAGCAAAACTAACTTTCCAACCCTAGCTGTTAAGGAATTCCTCTCTATAAACAAACCTATAAATACAACATTTTTCTCGAAACAATACCCTTTCAGTAATTCTTCTTGGTAAGTGGAAGGGTTTGGGAGGGTGAAGGAGCTGCTTTTAACCTCTCCCTCCACAACTTCCTGGCCTAGGTAAAAAGTTACATCTGGAGACTTACTCTCCCCCTTTAGGATAGAGGAGTCATCAACTTTTATTTTAGAGTGTGGGTAAAGGTAAATTTCACTTAAACAAGCTAAAACTAAGCTTTTAGAAAGAAGCCAGGAAAGCTTCTCTTTCTCTTTTTTGTCAACAGACTTAAAAAATGAACTACATAATTTCAATTGTTTCAAAGAGGAAAAGCAAGTTTTGTATTCGACAACCTTACCCTTAAACCCTACTTTAACCATGAATCATAAAAATCCGAAAATTAAATTAAAATTGTTCATGTTTCTTTTTTTGCAACTAAGAGAATATGTTAAAGAAGAAAGAAGCCTTCTTAAAACTTTTTAATCGTTAATTGTATGACATCTTTTTTTAAAGCTCATATTTTTAAAAAGAAAGCAACAAGTGAGGTTGAAACAGGAAGGAAAAGATTATCTTCCACTCCATAGGCTTCAGTAACCGCTGCAACCAAAGAGATAAGAAATGAGTTAAGCAATAACCCTGTTAGGAAGAAAAGGACAGTTGTGAAGAAAAGTAAGCCAAAAACAGACCCCTCAACTGTTTTATTTGTTTTAGGCCACTTCCTTTTACCTGCAGCGAAACCGAACAAGGAAGAGGAAGTGTCATACACCAATAAGCTTAACACCCCATAAAAAGAATATTTCGTGAAAAAAACATATGAAAAAAGGGTTCCAATTACACCTGCAGTTATCCCCATGTATCCTCCTATTTTTTCGTAAGATCTTTCCATTCTATCTATTTGCGTATAAAAGGAGTCCTCCATCATCCTTATTTTCTTGTCAAGTTCAGTGAAGCCTTCAACCAATTTCACACCTAAAGGAACTCTTTTCAAAACTCTTAATTCTCTTATTTCCCTAAGGATTTTCTCTCTGCTCCTCCTCATTGCATTCACTAACTCATGTTTTATCAAAGGCCTTCTAACCTGCAAAACGTTTACAGCTAAAGAAAACAAACTTAAAACTAAATAAAACTGTAAAATGGTGAGGTGAAGAAAGGATTCAGTATCTACTATGAAAGGAAACAACAAAACGATGCAAAACATTACATGTATAACTTTTCGTAAGGAGAGGTCAATGAACTCTCTTTTCTTCAAAGCTGTGCTTCTCATCTTCAACTCTTTCCCTTTCCCCCTTTCTGCTTATAGTCATTCTTTCCTTCTTTAAAATGAAAAATTTTTGTGGTAAAATTTATTTCCTCATTTTTCTTCAAAATGTGCTGCATCCCTTTATAAAGGGAAAGGAAGTTTCCAAATTATCTATGTTTAAAAATATTTCGACTAGAAATTAAATGAAGTAAGAAGAAAAATAGGGAAGGGGAATGGATAAGAAAAAACTTCTTGTTTTGTTTATAGTTGCTGTCTTTATATTGTGGATGCCGATTACTTCATGGCTAGTTGATCTAAGCATTTATCAGGAGCTTTATAGTAAAAAGGCAGGGGTTGAATACATTACAGATTTCTTCCTTTACAGGGGAGGAAGATTATCCCTAGCCCTTATTTTAAGTTTAGCGTTTATTTTGCCTTCACTGTTGGTAAGCCCGGCAAAGTCTCTGCTTCTATCCTTCCTTAACTTTTTAGCTTCAAAAAGACTTGCTAGGTTAGAGAAGAAAAGAAAGTATAAGTCTCTGCCACCAGATTTGTTGGAAGCATTGGCTTCGAAAACCTATAAGGAGATAGAGGAAGTAAAAGTAAGTAAGAAAGCTACCTTCCTTTGGAGGGCTTTTCAATTCTTTATCACCTTCTCTTTCTTTTTTGCTACAACCCCCTTCCTGATAAATTACTTGTTATCTCTAAAATCACCAGTTGCTCTTTTTGAAGGAGTGGGGCTTGGAATAAAATGGTGTTTAAACCCTTACACTTCATCGGAAGAAATTCTTTCTAACTTAAACATCCTTGTTTCCCACAGTTTCTGGTGGTACGTAGCATTAATATTTTCAGTTTCTCTTATAGCTAGGTTACTCTTTTATACCGCTGAAACCAGTTACAGACGCGATTTTTACAAAAAGAGTTTGTCAGCAGTTTTAATTCTTGACATACTTTACATAGATTACTTTTTAACTATTCCCAGGTGGGAAAACGTTGTTTGGTCGACTCTTAAACTTTATTTTCTGTTAGCCACTGGGCTGTGGCTGACCGGGTTAACACTCTTGACAGTTTATGGTGACTTAAAAAAACTGGGTAAGGATTTCTTTAAAGGATGCGTTAAAAAATATTTTTTGGCGTTACTGGTTTTAATCATTGTTTTTGGCGGAGTATGGTTTACCAACTACAAAATTAGGGAATCTATTTATGAAAAGGAATGGGTATGGGGCACTAAAACCGTGAAAGCAATTCATATAACCAAAACCTTAGCCGGGATTGACACTATACATCGGGAAAACTTGGGGCAATTAAAGACAAACCTAAGCTCAACTTATGTTTTAAATAAGACAAGAATATGGGATTATATGGCCTCTTTCCGGCGCACTCTACCTTTGGTGGGTGCATCTTGGATGAGGCCTTCTGATAGTGACATAGTTTTCGTTAATAAAACAGGCAGCGAATACTGGATAATTCCAATGAGACTTAACGAAGACTACATAGGAGGCGACTGGTTGAAAAAACATGTACTCTACACTCACGCTGAAGGATTAATAATTCTTGACCCAACCACTGGGGAAATAATTCCTCCCTCTGAAGTGAAAAAACTGCTTGGAGTTTCAAGTATAATCCCGATATACTACAGTGAAGGAAGAGATATTCCTGAAGTTTACCTTACAACAAAATACAAAGAAATCACTACTTCCAACTGGAGCTTCAATTCGGAACCTGATGTTCGACTTACAGGCTTTGTTAAATTCGCTAAACTTTTTCCACATTTCGGTTTCATACAGGAGGAAAGTGTCGGGTTGTTAACACTGCGTAACTCATTTGAAAGAGTAGAAAATATACTGCTGCCTGGTTTAACAGTGGGGCCTGAGGAAAGCAGGGATGCATACCCTGTTTTTCACAATGGAAAAATGTATTTCGCCGTACATGTTTGGATAGATCTAAACCTGCCAATCCCTTACTCCCAGTCACCCTACCTCCAATTACTGGGAGTTATTCTGGTAGATTCTTATGATGGGCACATGGAGTTTTATTTACCTCCGGAAATAACTGTGAACAAATATTTAAAACCAATTTACGGCTTTTACAGAAGCTATTACCCCTGGCAAACTCCTCCTCAATGGCTTATTGAACAATGGCGGTATCCAGAGCCTTTACTTGAAAAACAGTTAGCTACAGATTTCCTTTATCACATTTCTGACTTTGACACTTGGAAGGGAAGGACAGATGTGTTCACTTTCCCAGTTGATACAAGGAAGGGTGAAGAAGTTTGGTGGTCTGGTGTCTACTACATTATGTTTCCTGTAAATAACTCTTTCAGATTTGTCGGGATCCAAATGGCTGAACTGAAAGGGCATTACTTAGCTGGTGTGTACGTGGTTTTCCACGGGAAAAATTTCGGAAGAATAACTTTTTACAGAGTTGGTATAATAGGGAAAAGCAATACAGTTGGGCCTGTGAAAGCCCTTCACTTGCTTGAGAGTAACGAAAAAGTAGCTGAAGCGATGACTTTGCTTGGCAGCGGATTAAGACACGGCAATGTGTTCTTTATGAGGCTGAAAAACAAAACTTTCTACGTGGTCCCTATGTACAAAGAGGTTCAGAATGTTGAGAGACATGTAGCTACTGTTGTTTTGGATGCTGAAGCACAGAAAGTGGAAATTTCACAGTTACCTGGTGCCCAAAGCGTTATTGAAGCATTCAACAAACTTTATGGGGTAAAGAAGCAAATTGAAAAGGAACAATGGGTAAATGTGCAAAAAATAAAGGTACTCCTTAACTGGGTAAAGGGGGGAGAAACTATTTGGGTGATTCATCTCTTACCAGCCAACCAGACAGTGTTTGCAACTACAAAAGAGTTATCCGACGAAGAAATATTTACTCTGCTTTCACAGCAGCCCTGTAATGTAAAAATTGAAAAAGGGTACATTGTAGCTGTTAAAACCTTAAAATAAACCTACACCTTCACTCCTTTTTCCTGCTTTACTCCTTAAAAAACTTGTTCTTTTTCTTTGCTTAACGTTTAAACTACTCCTACTCACTGTTAAAGTAATGCCTTCACTTTTCAGAGTCAAAGTTGCAAAGTAACGTCTTTTAACTGTCTTTATCTGCCCTTAACTGTGACTTTCTAATCCTCTTCTCTCCACTTTTAAAACTTTACCTGTTGAGGCGTCGATGAAGCAGTGTTGCTCTGCTGCTGAAAAACAACTCCCAAAATTTACTTCCCATACCCAAGGTGCGCCGCTGTTCATTAAGGGGTGTTTCATATATTTCAGCGAGTAATTACTTATCAGGTGCACCATTATTATTGTGTCACTGTACTGTTTTAAGTATTCTTCTCCTCCATTTTTAAGCCCTATCTTCACCGCTTCAGGACTGTCTACCAGCCATTCTGAAACACTAGGTAAGCTATTAATTGAGGGTATCCTTTCAGCCCCTGCAGGAACCACATGGATTCCGTTATTTTCAACTAAGACTCTGAAGGAATGCAAACTTTTGTTTCCGAAACCTTTGAAAAATATTTTCTCTGGGGTGTAAAAAGTAAATTCCCATGTTCCAGCTTTTACAGGGAAACCGTAAAGGTTTAAGGTCTTGTTTATGTTTCTTCCATCTAAAGAAACACTTCTACAGACAAGTCCAGTTAAAACAGATTTGTTGGAAATGTTTAAAGCCTTTTTTAAAGCGAGTCCATATGCCTCCCTAGCTGTTAACACTCCTTTAGGGAAACGTGTTATTAAAGATGAATTTTTGGTGTCTACACCCTTCTCTAACCTGTTTCTTCCTAAAGCACCTGTAAAAACTATTCCTGAAACAAAAGCAGCTGCAACAGCTATAATTAATGCGATTCTCAATTTTTTTTCCTTATTCAAAAATGAAACCTCCTTTCTTTTTTAAAAGGAAAATAATTTATTTAGGTAAAGTCAAGAATTTTTAAGTTTCAATTGGGGAAAGACTGCAAAAAGATTTTTCTGGAAAAAAATAAAAATTAAACTCTCTTAAGTTTTTTTTATCCCTTAGTTTAAAACTTGATAAAAAGTTGAGGTGCAGCATTGAAGGCAGCGTCTTTTCTCCTTAGAAACGTTAGAAAAAAGGGGAAAACTGGGAGGTACATGGCTCTAAGTTATTTACTCCCTTTAACAATTACTCCCTTCTTGTTGATAGGTTGCGTGAAGAAAACTTCTCCAAGGGTTGTTGAACTTGATGGAGTAAATTGGGGAGTTAACTTTGAAACCTGGTGTGGAGCTGGTACTCGTACGTCATCTATAGAAGCAAACGTGATCTCTTGTCGTTACTTCTGTGTTTTTCTTTTCAGGAAATGGGTTTTTGACCCCTCTTCTTCAGTTCAGGAATTGAATGACACATTAAAAATAAACGGTTACCCCTTTAAAATTCATCTTCGAAGAAGGGGCATGTACCTTGAGACACCTGTGCTTCTCATTGTTTTAAAGCCAAGTGTTGTAGTGGAAACAGGGGAGGGAGAAGAATTAAATGTTCCTTCATGTTTAAAAACAGAGCAATATCCTTCTCCACCCACTAAATTAAAGCTGGATGGCCACTTACGGATTGAATGGAATAAAACATTGAAAAACAAGGAGGGAGGCCTTAATTTATGGATTTTTAAACCTAAAGAAACAATATTACTTGTCGAGTCAACCCTTGACACTCAGTTGAGGTTTTCGGGGGAATGGGGCGTCTATGAAACAAATATTTCAAGTGGAGAATCCTACGTAATAGTCCTCCCAGGTGAAGCAACTCTTCAATGGATGAGAGAGGAGTTTAAAATTTAATTTCTTCACATTCCTTTTTTTGCAGGAGGAGAAAAATTTTGGGCGGGTTCTTCGGTGTATTCATAAAGGAGGGGAGGAGGGAAATTAAGGTCTCAACCTTTCTTAAACATTTGGTTTCAAGGGGTTACAAGTACTTTCTTTCCTTTGAGGAAGGGTTACAGAAAGGAAGGGAGATTAAAGGGAAAGACGGGGGCTCCTTAACTTGTTCAACTGTGTTCTTTTACGGAAACAGCGAAGAGACGTTACCTATCAACCGAGACGGTTGTTTCCTTTTCTGTAACGGCTTTCCCTTCTACCGAGGAAGAAAAGATCTAGAATATTTGTTTGAGGATTTGGTTTCATGCTTACAAAGAAGGGATATGTTTAAGAAATTAAGAAATGTTTTAAACAGGTTAACTGGGGAATTTTCGCTGCTTCTGACTGATTTTAAAAAAGCTTTAGTGGTGAGAGGAACCCTCGCTGGTAAACCACTCTTCTATTCAACAGGGGCAAATTTGTTCCTTGTTTCGTCCGAAAGAAAATTCATTTGGAGCATCGGAGAAGAAAACCCTTCCCAACTTCCCCCAAAAGAAATCCTCTTCTTTAACGGTGAAAACGGGGGAAATGTTGTACGCTGCAAATTTTCCAGTTTTAAACTTTCTCCGGTTTCAAGTTCATTAATCTACAACTCTGATTTAGTGTTTCAAAAACTTAAAACAAACATTCTCAACTACTTAAACTTAATAAATTATGGAAAAGTTGCTTTATCTTTCTCTGGTGGATTAGACAGTTCCATCTTAGCCAAAATCTTCTCTGATTTAGAAATTGATTTAACACTTGTAACTGTGGGGTTGAGAAACAGTTTAGACATTGAAAACTCTGAAAAAGCTGCTGAACTGCTTGGTTTAAATCTTGTAAAAAAAGAGATCACACCTGAACTAGTTGAAAAGAAAATGTTTGAGATAGGGTTAGCTATGGAAGACGTAAACCCTTTAAACTTAACAATAGGCACACCTCTTTTCTTTTCAGCTGAAACAGCAAAGGAGAAGGGAATCTATAATTACATTACAGGTAACGGTGCCGATGAACTGTTTGGCGGCTACAAAAAATACGAAAAAATACTGGATAAAGAGAACGAGCTCAAAGAAATGCTGACAATGGATGTTAAAAACTTGTGGAGGACAAACGTTGACAGAGACAACTTAATTTGTTCCTTTCACTCAAGAGACCTCTATGCTCCATACGTAAACGAAGAATTAGCTGAAATAAGTTTAAATCTGCCGTTAAACCAAAAAATAGCAATAGTTGGGAACAAGAAACTAAGGAAAGTTATTCTGAGGAAATTAGCGGAAAAAATTTCCCTCCCAAAGGAAATAGTTAACAAAGAAAAGAAGGCAATCCAGTACGGGTCAGGTTCCTCCAAAATAATCCATAAACTAATAAAAAACATGGTTAATGAAGAAACAAAAGCAAAAATCACTGCAACAACACTTTGCGAAATAATTAAGGAAAAAATTAAGGAAGAACTGAAAAGTTAAAGACGTGAAAACTTAAAAATAATGAAGCTTCTCATGAAACTTGTTAATCGAGAGGTTTTCTAAGCCTTGTAAAACTTGGTTTATTAACTGTTAAAGGCAGGGAAGAACAATCAAATACGCTCTAAAAATTCGTTAGTTGATTTGTTAGTGAAAAAAATAATGATTTATATTCTATTAAGAAACCGGTTTAAAACGAAATTTGTACACTTATAAGTTTAAAAGCTTAAAAAATTTTTGGAAAACATAACTAATCCTTAAGTTTCCCTTTCATAGAGGAGTAAAAATGTCTTTACATCCCATTCCATTAGTTTTTGATTCCTTAGGTGTTAGGTCTTCTTCTTTCAAAGTTTCAACTAATAAAGTGAAGGTTTTAGTTGATCCTTGGGCTGATTTAGGGGCGTGGAGGTTTAAACTTCCTCCTCATGAAATAGAGAAAACTAAACTTAAAGAATTCAGAGGAATGCTTGAAAAAGAGGCGAGAAACACCCAAATCGTAACAGTGACCCACTACCACATGGACCATTTCAGTTACAATTCAAAAATTTATGAGGGAAAAATTGTTTTGGCTAAAGACATAAATAAATGCATTAATCACAACCAAAAAATGAGGGGAGTACGTTTCAAAAACGAAATGAAGGAGAAAACAAAACTTCTCATTTATGCAGATTCTAAAACCTTAACTTTCGAAGATTTAACCCTCAAATTTTCTCCTCCCCTACCTCACGGAGAGGAAGGAACCTTTCTAGGCTATATCTTAATGATAACTTTCGAGAAAGGTAAAGGGAAAATACTTTTCACTTCAGATGTAGGAGGATTCCTTGATGATAAAGCTACAAGCTATGTAGTAAATGAAGAACCTAAAATAATTATTTGTGATGGCCCCCCAACTTATCTACTTGGTAATGGTTTCACATTTAAAGAATTAGAGAAAAGTAAAAGGAATCTGTTGCAAGTAATAACAAAGACTAACGTAAAAACCCTTATTTTGGACCATCACTTAACACGTGAACTAAATTATAGAATGTCTCTAAGAGAAGTTTATGAGAAGGGGGAGGAAGCAGGAGTAGAAGTGATGACTGCTGCTCGTTACCTGGGAGTGGATGATCTTTTGCTGGAGGCCTCTAGGAAAAAACTTTACGAAAAAGGCAGCTCTTTCCTTTTAAACCGATGAATTCAGACTTCAGAATAAGGTTTCTATTTTTTTTCCAACAAAAGCTTTAGTTTAAGTAGTAAATTTTAATTTTCTCACATTGCTGCAAACAAGTTTCTGGTTTAGTGAAAGATAATAAGGAAGTAAGGAGTGGAAGAGGGAAGGAGAAATTTATTGAATCAATTCTGCAGGAAGAACTGCAGTTGCTTCCAAATTTTTTGCTGTTTCTGATCAAGGAGCCTTATAGGCTCCTTAATCTCAAGACCCATTTTTAAAGAGTCTTTTTAAATATAATAGCTTTGGCGGAGGGAACAAGGTGCATGGAGGGAGTAAACAGGAACGTTAAAACCTACGTTGTTAACCCTTTCGATCCATGGAAATCTAAACTCTGCACTTGCCCGTTTAAATATAGTTTCAACCCCTACACTGGATGCAGCCATGGCTGTCTTTACTGCTACTCCTCCAGCTACATAAAATCCTTCTTCCGACCTAGAAACAAATTAAATGCTTTAAGTTTATTCAAAAGGGACTTATTAAAACTTCCTGCGGGTTCTGTGATTGAGATATCGAGCAGCACAGACCCTTACCAACTTTTAGAGGAGAGAAATCAAGTAACTAGGAGAAGTTTGGAAGTTCTTTTAAAAATGGGGAGGAAGAAATTTAAAGTATTAATTGTTACGAAATCCAACCTGGTTAAGAGAGATATTGATTTATTGCGTGAAATAAAGGTTGCTGTAACAGTTACAATCACCACCATGAACCAAGAATTAGCTAAGAAACTTGAGCCTTTTGCTCCTCCTCCTTATAAAAGGATAGAGGCTTTAAAAGAGTTAAAAGAAAACTCTATACCTACAGCTGTAAGGTTAGACCCGGTCATCCCTTTCCTAACAGATTCCGTTGAAAACTTAGAGGAAGTTGTTAAGGAAGCCTCTGCAGCAGGGGTTTCACAAATCATTTCTTCAACTTACAAAGTTAAGAAAGATAATTTTGAAAGAATGGTTAAAGCCTTTCCTGAACTGGAGAAAAGGTGGAGAAAAACCTATTTTGTAGAAGGAGTGAAAATAAAGAATTATCACTATCTAAACAAACAATTAAGGAGGAAAATAATACTTACTGTCAAGAAATTAACTGAGAGATACAATGTAAAGTTTTCAAGCTGCAGAGAAGGTTTTCAAGACTTACAAACAGCCTTAACTTGTGACGGATCAGGTTTAATAAAGTAAAAGCTTAAACAAGCCTATATACTCTTTTTCTGGCAGATACCTTCCATTCTATCTTTCATTTTAAGCCTAATCAAAGACTTAAACTTTTATTGTTTCATTTTAACCCTTACTTGAAAAACATTTCTTTCATCAACTTAAAAAAAACCTAGAGAGGTTATTTAAAAGCCTCCACGCTTCTTCTCCGCCATATATTTCCTATGAACCCTTTCTTTCTAAGGTTTGCCATAGATTATGAGTTTATGTTTAGGTGTGAGTTGATGTGCTGATTCGGTTAACTTGTCAATTAATCCCTAACTTGTTTTTGGTAATTCGTTTTTTTATAACTTTAAAGGGCTTTCTACTTGAGCTATATAATTTTGCTGTTTTTCAACTGCTGATTGAGAAATTTCTGCAGAGTTCCTTGCATTCCCTGTTTTCACTTCATAGTTTGTTTTTATCCGTAAAATTTTCCCCTCTCTATTTCTCTATAACCTCCTTTTACAAACTGAAATAAATTGAAGGGTGTGGTGCTGTAAAAGCCCCTTTTAAAAGTTTAATTTTTTAAAAATGTTTTTTATTAGAATTTTTGATCTTTTTCAGAAATCTTTCGAAGTGAATATGTAGGAGTTGCCTGATGTTGGCTGAAGAAAAAGTAAAAGAGAAATGGAAAAAATTGGTTGGATCACCTATATGCATAGAGAGGGGTGTTGAAAAGTATAGGAATGAATTTAAACAATTAGCTGGTGAAGTAGCTAACCAGGAACATGCAGAAACTAAAAGCTGGTTTTTTAAAGCTTTAGCTGACGCAACAAGAATAAGGATAATTAAACTTCTTTTACTGCGTGAAATGTGTGTTTGTGAATTAATGACTGCTTTAGAACTGACTCAGCCTGCAGCCTCTTATCATTTAGGAATACTGGAAAAAGCTGGTTTGATTAAAAGAAGGAAAAGGGGAAAATGGGCTTTTTACGGTTTAAAAAACCGGGCACTAATTAAAGAAATGGAGAAGTTAGGTCTCTTATAGGTCTATTACAACATAATAACCCGTATAAAAAATTTAAAATCACATCTGTCTCTACAGATTTTCTTGTAAATCTTTCAAGGCTTGTATCTTTCCAATTTATCCCTTAGTTCATACCTTATCAGCTGCTCAACATCCCTCTCCGACACACCTGTAAACTTATCTCTCGCATGTCTCTATACACTCCGTAATGTTCTTAATTGGATAATTTTAGATATTATTGTAAACACCAGCTCCCCCTTTATCCTTTAAACACAACAAATACATCCGATCTCTTCTCACTTGTCACCCTACTAACAACTGCAGCTTCGTCTCTAAAACCTCTACACCACATCTTTCCAATGAAATTTTTAAAGGTGGGGATGTCTACTAATTCCTTGGTAGAACCTTTCTGAAACTTCTGTATTCTCAAGCTTATCTGCTATGTCTCTATACCTGCCCTTTTAATGAATTAATTACTCTCTTTGTTTTTTTATGTGTGCTGTTGTAGTGATTTCTTTTTCCTCCTTAATTGTTGCTTCTTGTTGATTACAGGTTACCTTTAGAGGAGCCTGAACCATATTAAGCCACAATAACTGTCTTTTTTCTTTGTTAATTCTCTTCCTAGGAGATTTTTTGCTGCTTCCCTTATAACTCCCTTTCATTCGCAAACATGTACTTTTAAAATTTTTGTTTAAGTAGGATTTAAATTAAAGTTTATTTTTGTTGGGGTGTTATTGATTGCCAGTTTCTTCAGATTTAACCAAGTTTACTTTCTATATTCCAGGTCTTAGAATCACTTTCCCCCTAATCTTAGTTGTTGGTTTAGTTGCCGGTGTGGTTTCTTTTCTTTTTCAGCCTATGACTCCCGTACTTTTCAGGGTTGTTAATGGCTTAGTTTTTGGCTTCACTACTTTAAGTTTACCGGCATTCATTTCAAGTGGGTTAAATAGTTTTTGGTTGCGTGGAAATGAATTACTTAGTTTAAAAAGGTCCTTCTTCCTTTCTTTAGTGACCGAGTTAGTTCTTGCTTTCTTTGTTCTTGTTTTCCCCTTTCTTTTTCCTTTCTTCCATGTCTCAATCGTTGTTTTAAGACTTTACGGCTTCATAGCTGGCTGTATTGTTGGTTTTGCCCTGCAATTCCTTGTCTTATTGGTTTTAAGCAACCTTAAAGTTTTGAAAAGTGTGTTTTCCTCATCTTTCCAGCCGGGGTTCAGTTTTCTTCTACTACTGGTTTTGGGTAGGATAAGGAGTTTGGAAGAGCTTGTGGTTCCCCCCTTCAGGGAATGGATAAGTTTGCCAAGAGTAATTTTTGCAGGTGTTGTGGTTACTCTTGCCGTCTGGGCTTTTTTAGAAGTTATAAATGCTCCTTTAAAGACTAGGTACGGGATTGGAATGGTTGAAATGCTAAATTACGCCTTAAGTGAAGCTGTTGGTTTAAGCGGCAAAATAGAAGGAGCCTTCACTAGGATAGGGGAGTACTCAGAAAGCCTAGTTTCAACTTTGGTTTTTAAGGCAGGTAAAAAGTTAAAGGCAGTAATTACTACCCCTTACATTCACCCCGGCCCTTATGGAGCAATAGGGGGAAGTAACTTACCATTTATTATCATGGATGAACTGGAGAGAAGGTACGGAGTTGAATGCCCTATTGTTTTGCATGGGACGTGTACACCTGACTTAAACCCAGCTAATAAAAAGGAGAACTTGAAAGTGGTTTCTGCAGTGAATGCCTCAGTTGAGGAAGCTCTCGGAAATGAGAAAAGCAAAGCCTCTAAACTTGTTGAAGTGAAAAGGGGTGACTTTACCGTTAAGTGTCAAATTTTCGGTGACTACCCCCTAGTAATTGTGACCAGATCTCCTTTAAACACTGAAGACATAAGTTTCGCTGTAGGATGGGCTCTAATGAACAGGATTAGAAGTTTAGGTTTTAACTGTTCAGCTGTTGTTGATGCCCATAACTCTATCGATAGCTGGGCTGAACCTTTAAGAGTAAATATGCCGGAATCCTTTGTTTTAGAGGAAGCTGTTGCTGAAGCTGTAAAATCAGCAAGCCAAGAGATAAATACAGAAATAAGGGTTGGTGTTTCGAAAAGAACAGTTACAATCAACCCAAGGGAAGGAGTTGGACCTGGAGGATTGAGGTTCCTTTTAATAGAAACTGGAAAAGAGAAGTTCGGTTATCTACTCATTGACGCAAACAATGTAATTAAAGGGTTGAGGGAAGAAATACTAAACGTTTTTTTGAAAGAAGGGTTGAGGAACGGCGAAGTATTAACTGATGATTCACATATTGTTAACGGTTTTAGGAGTGGCTTTAACCCTTTCGGAATGAGAATGAACAAAGAAGAAATACTTAAAACAGTTTCTGAAATGTTAAAGGAGGCTGAAAACAACTTAGAACCCTGCACCTTCTCCTGCTCCATGCGGAAAATAAGAAACATTTTGGTTTTAGGTACAGGTAAAACAAACGAATTCCTTTCCTTAGTAAACAGCACAGT
>JAOZFT010000015.1 GCA_027492035.1 Thermoproteota archaeon | reverse complement strand
TTCACTTACAAAAAAGAAGGGTTGGAAACATGGCTTCAGAGGATGCTGTACAAAAACTCTTTAATCCATCAAGTGTGGCAGTGATAGGTGCTTCAAGGCATCCCGGCAAAGTAGGTAATGCAGTAGTGAAAAATCTTTTGAGGGGAGGATATAAAGGGAAAATTTACCCTGTGAACCCTAAAGCAACAGAAATACTTGGTTTGAGGAGTTATTCTTCAATAAAGGACATCAACAACCCAGTAGACTTAGCCGTAATTACTGTGCCTAACAAATTAGTTCCTGGTGTAATGGAGCAACTTGGAGAAAAGAAGGTGCCTACTGCAATAATAATTTCTGCAGGATTCAAAGAAACAGGCGGTAAAGGAGTTGAACTTGAGAGAGAAGTAGTTCGCATAGCTAAAAAACACGGAATAAGGTTTCTAGGCCCTAACTGTTTCGGAGTAATTGATACATGGAATAACTTAAACACAACTTTCGGCAACCAGAATCCTTATAGGGGGTATATTTCCTTCATTTCACAAAGTGGAGCCTTATGCATATCGATTTTAAACAAGGGAATAACTGAGAAAATAGGTTTTTCAAAGTTTATAAACCTTGGAAACAAGGGAGACATTGACGAAGCTGATTTATTGGAGTACTTAAACAATGACCCAAAAACAAAAGTCATAACTTTTTACCTTGAAGATGTAAGGAATGGAAAGAGATTTATGGAGAAAGCTTCAGAGGTTATTAAGAATAAACCTATTTTAGCAATTAAATCTGGAAGAACAGAGGAAGGTGGAAGAGCTGTATCATCTCATACAGGGAGTTTAGCTGGTTTAGACAGATCGTATGAAACAGCTTTTAAACAGTGCGGAGTTATAAGGGTTTACAGGATCGATGAATTGTTTGATGCAGCTGAAGCCTTCGCCACTCAACCTTTACCCAAAGACGACAAGATAGGGATTTTAACGAACGGCGGAGGAGTGGGTGTCCTTTTAACAGATGCAGTTGCAAGTTTAGGAATGAAACTGACAAGTTTTGAAAAGAGAACAATCAAGGAACTCAATAAATTCCTTCCACCGTTTGCAAGTTTCAGGAATCCGTTAGATGTGACAGGTAACGCCAATGAGCAAATTTATTTTTCAGCCTTTAAAACTTTGCTTTCAGACCGTAACATCAGCTCTTTAATCACAGCAGTTTTACCTATTCAAATACTTGACGCCAAGAAATTAGCTGAAATGTTGGGTAAGGGTTTAAAAGAGACAAGTAAAACAGTAATAGGGTGCTTCATGGGCGGTGGAGAAGTAGAGGAAATAGAGGATGTATTGAGAGAATATGGTATACCTAATTTTACAGAACCAGAAAGAGCTGCAAAAGCCCTTTCAACTCTTATAAAATATAAATCCTTACTTGAAGAAACCGGAAAGGGGAAAATTGTGAAATTTAATGTGAACAAAGAAAGGGTTCAAGTGATACTAAAAAAGGCTAGGGGTGAAGGAAGGACAAGGTTAACTGAAATAGAAGCTAAAGAAATTTTGAAAAGTTACGGTATACCTATTCCGAAATATAAAGTAGTTAAAACTGTGGAGCAAGCTTTAGAGGCCGCTAATGAAATAGGGTATCCTGTAGTTCTGAAAATTGTTTCGCCAGAGATACTTCACAAAACAGATATAGGAGCGGTTAAAGTAAATATTACTGACGAAAAAGAATTGAGAAACGCTTATTTACAAATAGTTATGAATGTACGTAAGTATGCACCTGGTTCAACTATTAAGGGAGTAAGTGTACAAGAAATGGTTCCTTCAGGGACAGAAGTTATAATTGGGGGAACGATGGATCCTCAATTCGGATCTCTGGTGATGTTCGGTTTAGGAGGAATTTATGTTGAAGTGTTTAAGGATGTTTCCTTTAGAGTAGTTCCAGTAACTGACTGGGAAGCTTCAAAAATGATTACAGAGATAAAAGGTTATGACTTGTTGAGGGGAGTTAGGGGAAAGGAGGGTGTTGATATAGATTTCATAAAAGAGAACATTTTGAGGATTTCTCAACTTCTCTCAGACTTCCCAGAAATAATTGAGTTAGATGTTAACCCGATAATTGTTTACCCGAAGCTGGGTTTTGCGGTTGATGCGAGAATATTGTTTTCTGCTTAAAAGGAGGGAGGATTTCTTTGAATGAAGGAAAATTTCTTTTTATAGGGTCGACAGATAAACAAATAGGGAAAACTTTCCTTGCTGTAGGTTTAGCGGGGGCATTGAAGAAAAGAGGATACAAAGTAGGTTACTTTAAACCATTAGGTCAAAGACTAATGACTTTAGAAAATGGGGAAATAGTTGAAGAGGATGCTTACTCCATAAAAAGAATCTTAGGCCTAAAGGATAAACTTGAAACTATTTCACCTATTTTCTACCACGTAGAATTGCTTCATAAAACATTGACGTCAGATGTGGTTGATGCTTTAAAGAAAAAGATTTTGGAGACTGGGAAGGAAATAGCTGAAGGCAAAGATTTAGTGATAGCAGAGGGATTAGATGTCCTGTGGACAGGTTTAGCTATTGATTTATCGATTTGGCATCTTGCAAACATGTTTAATTCACCATTAATAAGTTTAACCCACTATACTCCATTGAAGGTTTTTGACAATGTAGTGTTGATCAGAGAAGCAGCTGAGAAATTCAAAACTGAGTATTTAGGGGCTGTAATAATGGGTGTAACCCCTGAAAAAGATGAAAGGTTTAGAGAATATTACTTTACAATTTTAGAATCTGGGAAATACAAGATATTGGGGGTAATGCCGGGGGTCAGGGAAATAATACCTATTACACCCAAAGAACTTGTTGAGGCGATAGATGCAAAGATTCTGGTTGGAGAGGATGCATTAGATAAACCTATCGAGGAGTTCCTGATAGGGGCGATGACACCTGAAAGTGCATTACGCTACTTAAGAGTCACCACAAATAAAGCGTTGATAACCGGTGGAGATAGAACAGATATTTTGCTTGCAGCTTTAGAAACGCCCACATCAGCTATAATTCTCACAGGCAATTTACAGCCAGATCATCACGTTTTGTTAAAGGCTGAAGAAAGAAATATACCCTTACTTTTGACCCCGTACGACACTTACCTTACAATGAAAAAAATAGAAGAAACAGGGTACACTATAAAGTTCTTAAGTGAAGCAAAACTTCAGAGAATAATTAATGAAGTGGAGAAGAGAATAAATGTAGAGGAAATAATTGAGAAAATGGGTTTGCAGAAGGAAGGAGGGGGAAACTGAAATTTTTCAGGGTGAATAAAGAAGAAAATGGGCCTGGAATATCTTAATTTTATTAACTCTATTAACGAAAAACCCTTTAAGTAACCTAGACAGTTCATTCTGAACACAACATGATAAATAAAGAAGAATATATCTAGCTAGTTAAGGGGTTTTTTGGAGAGGTTTAGCTGAAAAAATAGTAAAAACCTTAAGGCATTAATTGAATTAACGCAGGGAAAATTAAGGTAATTTACTCCCTTTCTAGTTCATGTATTTTCTCCATAACCATTTCATGAAGCCTTTTAAGTAATGCTTTCCTGTCTTCCATCAAAATAATATCTGACATACCAACTAAAACAATACCGTGAGCGAAGGGGGAAGGAATATTTGTTTCTATCCTGAATGTTTTTATTTCCCCTTTTTTCAATTTCTTAAGAATCTCTTTTGCATGGAAGAGCGCCATAGAGTCTTCAAGTATTTCTCTGTATGTTTCTTTAAGAACCGGGAATTCAGGTATTTCTTTCGCTAATTTTATTATTTTTTCAGCGTTAAGTTGTTGTTTTCTCACTTTTATTTCATGTCCCTTATAGTTTCGGAGAATCATTAAACTCCTTACTCCGCAGTGTCTGAACTTCCTTTTAACAAGTTCAGTTTTTTCTAAAGCCTCCTCTAAAACCATTTTCAAGTCAAGATTCAGTAGTTCATCTAAGGGGTTGTAATCCACGTTTACAGGGTAAATTAAAGAGAATCCATTGTCATGCACTGCTACCCCTATGTTTCTCTTAATTTTTTTACTTGCCAAGTAACCGCAAGCCCTAGACAAGGCATCATTCACTTTTCTTCCATAGAGGGTGTGGTAAACAATATTTTTTCTTCCAAATTCATCAAGGAATTCTTCAATCAAAACATTTCGATGAGAAGGGAAAGAATTAACTCCTAACGATTTCAAGAAAAGGTATTCTTCCATGAAGTAATTATAAATTGAGTTTGCAGCGTAATAGTCTGTGTGACAATTCTTTATTAAGTAATTAATTATTTCTTGCTTCTTACTCCCTTTTTCAAGGAAATGAAACATTTCTTCCCTAAATTTACCTACTTCAATAGCTAAATCAAAGGTTAAAGGTAATTGTTCTGAAAACCATCTTGGTACTGTTGGCTTATTTTCAAAGGCTGGTTTCACTTTAGCCTTAACTCCCTTAGATGAAATAAACTCATAAACTTTTCCTCCCAAAACAAACCTGTCCCCCTTAACAAGCCTTTGAAGAAATTCCTCTTCAATATTTCCCACATACTTTCCACCAGAAGTGTAAACCTTGACCATTACTTCATCAGGTATTGTTCCTATGTTTAGGGAGTAGATCACCCTGGCGTATTTTCCTCTACGTCCAAAGGTTTCTTCATCTGGGTCGAACCAAATTTTACCATAGACTTTGTATGTTTCAAGTTTGGAGTATCCCCCTGAAAGAAACTTTAAGAGGTTAACTAATTCCTTCTTTGGGAAAGTGTGGTAACAATAGGATTTCCTTATTAATTCTAAAGCTTCATCAACTCTCCATTTTTTGTTGATAGCCATCCCCAACAAGTGCTGCACCAAAACATCTAAACAGTTTTTAGGCACTCTTATTTTATCTAAATGGTTTTTGTATGCCTCCTTCACCATTACAGCAACTTCAACTAAATCATCTAAGTCCATTTCAAGCATTACGCCTTTAGTGACGGCATGTAAACGATGCCCACTCCTCCCTATACGCTGAAGACAACGGGTGACAGATTTAGGTGAGCCAAGCTGAACAACCAAATCAATGTAACCAATGTCTATTCCCAATTCTAGACTAGTAGAACTTACACAAGCTTTTAACTTTCCCCTTTTCATTTTTTCTTCAACATCAAAGCGTATCCCCCTGCTTAAGGAACCATGATGAGCCGCTACATCTTCAACTTCAACCCCATTAACTTTTTCTGGAAGTAAACGTTTCAAGTGGAAAACCACCCTCTCTGTACCGCTACGTGTGTTGGTGAAGATAAGTGTGGTCTTGTGCCTTTCTATGAATTTAACCAATGTTTCATACATTTTATCATTTATCAAGGCTGCAGAAGAATGTACAATGTCTTTTACTGGAGTAATTACACGAATATCCTTTTGTTTTATGAAACTGACATCAACTATGCAACATTTTCTCAAACCGTTGTTTCCATAACCCACCAGAAACTTAGCCACTTCATCAAGTGGAGCTATAGTGGCTGATAAACCAATCCTCACAATTGATTGTTCAACCCAGTACTGTAAACGCTCCAAACTCAAACTTAAATGCACACCCCGTTTATTATCAGCTAAACTGTGAAGTTCATCAACAATAACCCATTTCACACCCTTAAGTTTCTCTCTAAACCTCTTAGCGTTAAGTATTATAGCTAGGGATTCAGGAGTAGTGATTAATATATGGGGAGTGTAACGCAGCATTTTTGATTTTTCATAGGGGGAAGTATCTCCTGTCCTCACTGAATGTCTAATTTCTTGGATTTTTTTGCCGTCAGCTTCCATCAGTTCCTTTATTTCTTTCAATGGTTCCTCTAGGTTACGGCGGATGTCATTAGATAGAGCCCTTAAAGGACTTATATATACACAGTAGACTTTATTTTCCAGTTTATTCTCCAGAGCCATATTAAACAATTCACTTATTATATAAATGAAGGAAGTTAGGGTTTTTCCAGAGCCTGTTGGACTACAAATTAAAGTGTTCCATCCATTAATTATGGGCTTTATCCCGTACTTTTGAGGCGGCGCCAACTCTTTAAATTTTGAACTAAACCATTGAGCAACATAAGGATTAAGTAAACTGAGAATTTCCTTTTTTTCACAGGCTTCCTCAACAATTGTTAAACTTTTTTCGTTCAGCATTTAATCCACGGCTTCTGTTTAAAAAATAGTTGATAAGGGTAGTATGGGCTTGTTAAGTTGTTCCAGAACATTTCAAATTAATTCTTTCTTGATCAAAGAGGAAGTTCCTGACTAAATAAAATTAACACAGTTTGATATTTTCACCTCCCATTTACTATTTTTTAAAATTAAAAAAAAGAAAAATGTTAAGTGGCGATGCAGTTATGTATTTTTCGAATAAATTACTGCCATAAAAGAATTTTTTTGTAAAAAATAGAAGTTTAAGTTACTTATTACGTAAAAAATTTAATTTTTTACCTTTTTTCTTAATTGTCAAACTTTCTTTTGAAGGGAACTCTATAATAAACTTCTTCTTTATTTGACTAATTACTCGTCTTTTCTTGCCGAATTAAACGCCTAGAAACTTTTCTTTACGTTTACAAACGTTTATAGACGTTTATAAACGAAATAAATAAATAAGCTTCCTTGTCAATTTAGAAAGGGTGGAAAAAATGGTTAGAAAAGTTAAAGGTTTTTATTTCGCGATTTTTACTTCCTTTACTTCAATTTCATTCATAATAGCCATTTACTATTTGAAATTATTCTTTACACTGCATTTTAGGTATTATTTAAATGAATCCTTGTTTTTCTCTTTCGCGGTTGTGTTTTCTGTCCTCTTCTCGAAATTTTCAATGTTAGATATTTTACCAAAAACTTTTTCTACGTCCCTATATCTCTTGCTTGGTTTTCCTATGGGGGAACATTCTAGAAGTAATTTAGAAAAAGAACCCTTGCTTGAACAAGAGAGAGAAAGCAGCAAATTTAAGGCTGATCACTCCTTTAGGGAAACTAACAACTTAAATCAACTAAAACCAGTAAAGAATTTAAAACAGAGAAAGGCAGAAAAATTAACTGCGGTATTTCATTTTGAAAATAAACAGTAAACCTCGAATTTAAAAAGTTAAAATTTAGAGGAAATTGGAGGTATGCTGCTTGGAGGTACGTAAAACCCAGAAGTTAGGACGCTCAACTCTCGTTGTTTCCTTACCTAAAAGTTGGGTGGAAGAAACAGGGCTAAAGCCTGGGGAAATAGTAACAATCGAAAGAAGAGAAGATGGATCGCTAAAGATTTACCCGGGTTTTAAAAACCAAAGGAAAAATAAAGTGACAAAATGTACAATATTCTCTGATTCATGTAAGAAACCTAAACTTGTAACAAGGCTTCTTACTGGTTGTTACGTCACCGGCCATGACACAATAAGTATTGTTTCTAAACATAAACTTAAGCAAGAATATCTTAAAGAAATTCAGAAGTTAATTAATAGATTGTCAGGGATAGGGGTTATTGAACAAACCCCTAAAAAAGTTGTTATTCAGTGTTTTGTTGACCCTTCCAAATTCCCGATTTACGGTTTATTTAAAAGAATGCATTCAATAATTTCAGTGATGTTTGAAAAGGTAATGACTGCGTTTAGTGAATCAAAACCAGATTTGTTAGATGAAGTTTTCCATTTAGAAGATGAAGTAGACCGGATTTACTGGTTCGTTGTTAGGCAACTCATAATTTCGCTTCACAACAAGGAAATCAGAAAGGAGGTTGGGATAGAGTCTATTGACCATATAATAGGTAACAGAACAATAGCTAAGAACTTGGAGCTTATAGCTGATAACATTGAAAAAATGGCGAAAGCAATTCTATCCCTTGAACCTTTAAAATGCAGTTGCAACAAAGAACTCATTAAAGAACTATTAAATTTCAGCGGATTCGTGGGAAAAGTGTTGGATAAAACAATGGAGGCACTTTATAAAATGGATATATATTTAGCTAGTGAAGCAATAGAGGAAGCTGACTTAATAAAAAGCTTGAGTTCAAAAGTAAGTGAAGAAATAATTAAGAACGAAAAAAAGACAAAGGTGGTTGCTAATCTAGAAAACTTTAAGTCGAACTTGGAACAGATCCCTTACCTCTGTAAAGTTATTGTGGAAATAGTTATAAATAGAGTGCTTGAAAAATCAAGTGATGTTTGTAAAATTGAAACAATTACAAAATAAGTTATGTTCCTTAGTTTTGTTCAAAATAGATAAGGTTCCTTTCCTATTAAGTTACTTTATGCAACTCTTTCCGTTCAGGAAAGATTACGTTAACAATAATCGACAGCGCTAGATTTCTTACTTAACTTTTACAGAAACTGGTTACTTTTTTTTCCAGTAGCTCCTTTCTTTTTTAAAAAGTTTAAAACGTAGGATTTTATGAATGATAAAGCGAATTCGTTAGCATACTTTTCTGTACCTTTATGTTTTCCATTAGAGAACCTAAGGTGATGGTAAAGTTCATGCAAAATAATGAAAGGATTTCTTGCCAAGGATCCTTTAGAAAGGAATATCGTCGCTTTTCTAGGGACATAAACAGCTAAAGCCTTGCTGTGTCTTTTCACTTTTCCAACTTTCAATTTAGGAATTTTTCTTCCGTAACTGTCACAAACAATTTTTAATGCTTTTTCCACTTCACCGTCAAGAATAAGTTGAACAACTTTGCTTTTATCTTTCTCGTTCACTGCATCTCCCTTTTTGAAAAATTCAGTTGGTGAATGTTTGAGAAACATTTTCTCAATGTTAAATCCCTAAAATTACCTTTTTAATGTCATCCGTTTCCCAGTTGGCAGCCAGTAAAGCAGCGAATACGGTGGGGTGAAGTTCAACTTTCACGCCGTACACTTGAGCTAAGTGAATTATTACTTGAGTGAATTTTTCAATTGATTTTTTTGGTTTCTTAGCTTCCCAGAAAACTTCAAATGCAAATTTTAAATTTGGGTAACTTGGTGGAACCTTAAATTTCCTCAATGATTCAACAAGCTGTACTACATGTCTCTTCCTGAATTTTTCCCCATGAATATTTGTTGACAAGAAGGTGTAGGCTAGAAGGAGGTTGGTTACTACATCCCAGATATTTTTAGGCACTTCCTTAAATTTTAAATGCTCAGCTACTTTCTTAAAAACTTCGTTGTTGTAGATAAAGGCACCTGTTAAACTTAAGCTTAAAGCTGCTTGGATTAAATGTGTCTTTTTGTTGCTTAACAGTTTTTTCATTCCTTCATTTATCAAAATTAACACAGGTAGTTTAATTAAGTCAGATGGAGTATACTTATTTTTTATTTCAATCCACTCTTCCCATTCTGCAGCTGACAGTTTCTGTTTAAGTTCTTCCTCAACTATTTTAAATTCTTCGCTGTGTCTGGCATCGTTTTGAAGCCCTAAATATGCTGATTTCAGTAGAGTACTCTCAACTGTTTCTTTATTTTCGAATGGTTCCTCTTCAAACACTTTAAACGCGTCAGCTATATGTAGGACAAAGAATGGTTTACCAGTAATTATTTCGTAGAGTAGTGAGTAAAGGAAGTAGAAATATTTTTTGTAGAAATTTTCACTATAAGAGAAACTATAGAGGTAAAATGGCTCTATGAAACCCATCTGTAAAGCTATGTTTTTTGTTGATGATCTGTAGTATAGATTTAGGGTTTGAAGTAGTTTTTCAGCGTAGGATGATGCTTCTATAGAGAAGGGAAGCCAAGAGGGTAAAAGCATTATTTCGAATTCAAGAGCCTCCAGGATTTTCAGTATTTCCTCCTTTTTAGGTTTCTTTCCAGGTTTAAAGTCGTAAAATTGTGGTTTTAGTTCACCTTTCCCCTTTTTGAAATCTTCAAATTGATAAGCTAAGCATTCATCCTTTAAACTGCAGTCAATCATGTAAGTGTTTACTGCTAAATCTTTAAGTGAAAGCAAAGCTGTTTTAACGAACTCTAGAAAAGATTTTTTAAACTCAGGAGTTTTCAATTTTTCACTTTCCATTATTTCTTCAAGAATGTAATACGTCTCCTCTAAAGCCTTGTTCATAAGTTCTTCAAAACCCAGTTCTCTTTGGATTGAATGAATTATTTCATGGGCTAAAACTCCGGTGAAGGATTTCATCCATGATTCTTTTGAACCTTCTGCACCAGTTAATGTTGCATCTTCAAGGTTTACCAACACAATTTCATTTTCCTTATCTCTAAAACTTAAACTTAGCCCTCTAATTTCCAGCTCTTGCTGCAGCAGATTTAAACCCTTACTCGACAATTCTTTCCTTAAATCATGAAGCATGTTTCTTGGGTTTCCAACGTACAGGATCAGGTTTTCAAGTTTTTTCAGTTCAGGCACTTTCCTCATTAACCTAGTTAAGCTCTCCACTGTAAAGTAGAGTGTTTTAACTGAGTCAGAGTAGATTTTGATTTTTTTAAATTCAATAAACAAGGAAAGTCCCCAAAATTAAACTTTTAAGGTTCCTTTTCCCTTATAAAAAACTCAATTATAGCCGTTGTGAAAGCTGGTAAGTCGTAAGGATTTCTTGAAGTAATTAAATTTCCGTCTCTAACAACTTCTTTATTAACGTATTTTCCTCCTGCATTCACCACATCCACTGCAATTCTATCTAGGCAAGTCAAGGTTTTGTTTTTAATTATTCCTGCAGAAATAAGAACTTGTGGACCGTGGCAAATTGCAGCCACCAGCTTCCTCATTTCAAACATTGACTTAACGAATCGAAGCACAAATTTGTTTGTTCTTAGTTTATCAGGGCCGAAACCACCTGGAATGATTACTGCATCATAATTTTCAGGTTTTAACTGGTTAACTAACAAATCTGTTTTTATTTCACGGCCAAACCTTGAGATGTGGGTTTCTGAAAGTCCAGAAATTTCAGTTTCCGCTCCTTCCCATTTCAGCCAGTAATAAGGAAAAAATAATTCATCATCATAGGTTAGGTCTGCAACGAGAAAAACCATCCTTCTCCCTTTCAACTTTTTCAATTTAAAAACCTCTACAACACTTTTTCTGAAAAATTAAGGACGCAATCCTCCATTTAGATTTAAAAAATTTATTTTAAAAAAATCCTTTAAATAATTACGACCCATCCTCTATCAAACCTTTTCATTTCTTTTACTTACCTTTTCTCGCTAATACTGTTAATAATTTAGTAAAATAGTTTAAAATAATTATCGTGACACATGTTACGTAAATTGGTGGATGAAGAAGAAAATCAAGACAAGAACAACGTAAGCTACAAGGGAATTTGTGCTTGGATATAGTTACTCAGATGTTTTTGCGTGTATACGGTTCCATGGGGGGAATATCTGCATATTTAGTTAAGTTAAAACCAAATCTCACATTTTGGGAGAATGTAGATAGGCTTCTCTTGAGGGGAGCCGTATGAAGAAGCTGAAAATCTTCTCAGACAAGAGTTAAGGGAAACAAGGAATTACAAGTTGATATTTAAGGCTGTGGCTGAAGGCTGAAGAAAAGTGAATGAAATAGCTGAAACAACAGGCCTGGACAGAGCTGCTGTTACACGTTATCTAGAAACACTCCGAACCTTAGAGATAGTTTCTTATGAAACCCCTGTTCTAGAAAAACCAGTCGCTAAGAAAAGGCTCTACAAACTCAAAGATAATTACTTCAATTTCTGGTTCCGTTACATTATCCAAATAAGGACTTAATAGGGGAGGGGGCCTTTTAAAGAATATTAAGAGGGGATACTCGCATTATATGAGACAGATTTTCAAGGAAGTAGCTAAAAAAGTTTCTTTTAGAGAACAGGAATCTATCTTTCACAATAACCAAGATTGGGGGTAATGGTGGAAAACAAAAAGAGGAAATCCTGCTGAAATAAATTTGTTAGCCATTAACAAATCCAAAGATAAAGCAATATTGGCAGAGGTAAAATGAGGGGTCCTGAAACCGTTAGAAACAATAAGAATCCTGAAAAAACTTAAAGCCAAAGCTGAAGAAATTGAAATAAAAGAGAAAACCTATTGCTTAATAACAAGAGAAATCCAAGGAAAAGAAAAAATAAAAATTGAAAACCTGAACTTAATTCTCTATGACCTTAAAGGCATGGAAAACATAGTTTAAAAACAAAAAGCAAAAAATTGGGGGAAATGCAGAAGTTGTCTTAATTAAGTTTTTCCCTTCAATTTCTATTCTTTAATTTTCACGGCTACCCTCCAATTAAGATTCTTCCAGAAATCTTCTTAACTGATCCTTAGGAGAGAGAAAAAAGTTAAATTTAAAAATATTTTTTGGCACTTATTCCTAAAATAACATCAATTATTTAAAATTTTTACAGGAGGGGGGAACCCGAGAGGTGAAAGAGTAAATGAGTAATAAGGGCGCTGAGCTAATTGACAAGTTAAAGAAGGCTATTATTGAAATAGATGAAGATGAGGTAGTTAATTTATCCAAGGAAATAATTAAAGCAAACATTAATCCTTTAGAAGCAATAGAGAAGGGACTGGCTGAAGGAATGAAAATTGTAGGGGAAAAATTTGAAAAAATGGAAATATTCTTAACAGATTTGATGATGGCTGGTGAAGCTATGGATAAGGCCTTGAAAATATTGCTTCCCCATATACCTAAAACTGCAAAACTTGAGGAGAAGAAGGGTAAAGTCGTAATTGGTACAGTGATGGGAGATATTCATGAATTAGGAAAAAATGTAGTGGCAACAATGCTGAAAGTTAACGGTTTCGATGTTTTGGATTTAGGGGTGGATGTTCCAGCAGCTAAATTTTACACAGAAGCAGAGAAATTCGGGGCAAATATAATAGCTGTTTCAGCTTTAATGTCCTCAACCATTGGCGGACAAAAAGATGTTATTGAATACTTAAAGGCCCAAGGAGTAAGAGAGAAATATATAGTCTTAGTTGGAGGAGGACCAACAACTCCAGAATGGGCTGAACAAATAGGCGCGGATGGGTATGGAGAAACTGCAACGGATGCAGTTAAAGTGGCGGCTACTCTTTTAGAAAAAAAGAAGAAGTGAGGAAGTGATAGAATTGGTTACGTTTTTAGATGTGATGGAGAAAGCTTTAACAGGTAAACCTGTACTTCCAAGAGATTATGAACTAAGAATTTATTCAAAAAACTTAAGAGAGAAGGTAAAGGAGTATGACATAAAGTATGACGGTGAAGAACTGGTTCCAGCTGATAACGGCTTGGCTAAAGACGTTTTTAATGCAGCTTTTGAATTCTTTGTTGAAACAGGTGCCTATTGTGTTGACACTGGTAGAGTAATAAAGTTTAGTGAGGAGGAAGTTAAGGAAGAATTGAGAAAAGCCCCAAAAAAGGTTTATTTCGGAGAAGGAAACGATAGAAAAGCATTGATGCCTAGAAAACCTGAAGATAAACAGTCTCCATGGTGCTTCTTAGGTGCAGCAGGTGGGCCAGTATCTTCTGAAGCTATATTTCTAGCATTGATGGAAGGGTATGCCTCTATACCTGAAACAAACTCTATCACCACCCCTGCTTTAACTAATGTGAATGGAATGAGAATTAGACCCAGGTCACCTTTAGAGGTTTTGGGAGCTATAAGAAATGCTGTTTTAGCTAGAGAAGGAATGAGAAGAGTTGGAAGACCTGGTATACCTATCATGAACACCCTTTCGACAGCTGAATCAGCTGTTTCTCTCGCAGCTGCTTTACATCCAAAATATGGACTAAGGCAGTCAGATGGGTTCATGATAGGGGTTCTTGATCCTATGAAAGTTGATTTTGACAGATTAAACAAAGCATGTACCATAATGTCCTTTGGTGCACCCATTGACATCGACTTCTCCCCAATGGTTGGTGGATACGCTGGAGGACCTGAAGGGTCAGCTGTTTCAACAGTTGCACATCACTTTTTAGGAAGCCTTGTTTTTAAAGCTGTTTATTTCAGCCCCTTCCCTCTACACATATGGCACGTCTGTAACACAACCCCTGACTTGATCTGGGTAAATTCGGTCTACACCCAAGCTGTAAGCCTTAACACAAACTTTTTAACCATTCCTTTGGTGTATGTGGCTGCAGGGCCTCATACTGACATGGTTCTCTACGAAACCGCTGCGTCAGTAATTTCACCAATTGTTTCCGGCGGCCACATAGAGGCAGTAGGGGTGGCTAAAAACAAGCATGAAGATTATTTCACACCTTTAGAACCTAAATTTGCGGCTGAAATAGCGTATTCAGTATTGGGAATGAAAAGAACAGATGCAAACGTTATCGTGAAAGAGATTTTGAAGAAATATAGTGACAAAATCAAGAACGCCCCCTTAGGTAAAAAATTCCAAGAATGCTATGACATAAAGAGGGTGAAACCCGCAAAAAGTTACATTAAAATATATGAATCAGTTAAAAGGGAGTTAAGTGATATCGGAATAGAGTGGTACAAATAAATACCTTCCTCTTTTTTTAAAGAAGCATTAGCAACTTAGTACTTACTAATCATTTTTGCAGGGAAGTCTAATGTTCAATTTAGAGGAAGCCATAAAGAAGATAAAGAGGAAATATAGGATTATTGGTAGAGAAGAGGAACTGAAAAACATCTTAAATGCTGCACTTTCAAATAAACATGTTTTACTTGAAGGCCCTGTAGGTATAGGGAAAACAACTTTAGCTGCAGCTGTAGCCAATTTCTTAGGGAGAAAAATTTACCGGGTGGATGGCGATGAAAGGTACACTGAACACAAATTAACAGGTTGGTTTGATCCTCCAATTGTCTTATCTAAAGGGTACAGCTGGAAGTCCTTCATACCAGGCCCCTTGACTCAAGCAATGATAGAGGGTGGTGTTCTTTTCATAAATGAACTTAACAGAATGCCTGAGGGAACACAGAATGTTTTGCTTCCTGCAATGGATGAAAAACAAATTATCATTCCAAAAATAGGTGTAATAAAGGCTAAGGAAGGTTTTCTGGTTATAGCTACACAAAATCCCCAAGAGTACGTTGGCACAAGCAGGTTAAGTGAAGCACTTAGAGACCGATTCGTGTGGATAGGGTTAAGTTACCAAAGCGAAGAAGAGGAAATAGATATTGTCAGGAAGGAAACAGGGTTCGAAGACCGAAAAGTACTTACACTTGCTGTCAAGATTATGAGAAAAACAAGGGTCCATCCTGAATTTAGACATGGAGCCTCAATTAGGGGAGCTGTAGATTTTGTCGAACTAGTGAAAAATAGAAGAAACCCTGACTTAAACCCTGAACTAATCGTAAACTTAGCTGTTTCAGCAATGTACACAAAAGTTGCTTTAATAGGTAAGACGGAAAAGAAATTGAGCGAGATAATAAAAGAAATAGTCTATTCTGTTCTTAAAGAACTTAACTGGGGTAGTAACCCCTTCACACCTAAAAATGAAAACTGGGGAGTCAATAGCAATAAACTTAAACAAGGACAAAACATTGTGGAAAATAGGAAAAAACAAGGGGTTTCTTTCCGGGAACGGAACACAAAAATAATTGAAGCTGTTAAGGAAGCAATTGAAAAACCGGGTTTTATTGAGAAATTAAGTGATGATGAAGTTTTAAATTTGGTTTTGAAAGCTGAAAAAGAAGGTTATGAATGGCCAGTTATAAAAATTTATTCTTTACTTAGTGAAAGAGCTTTAGATGCGGTAACAAAAAGGAAAATCGAGGATTTAATTATAAAAATGGTTTTAGAGATTGCTCATAGAATAGCTGGAAAAAGGATTAGAAGAGTACGTAAAGAAAGAAGTGAATTTGTTCCTGGATTGGAAGAAATAGATGAAGATTTAACCTTTGAAAACTTAATAGGTAAAAAAGTGATTGATTACCAAGACATAGTGTGTATGCAGAAAATTCCGAGGAAAGTTGGAGTGGCTGTGATGCTGGATACAAGCAATTCCATGCAAAGGGAAAAAATAGTTTTGACAGCTATTGCAGCAGCTACGTTACTTATTAAATTTAAAGATGATTACTGCTCAGTTATATCTTTTAAGGATAAACCTGAAGTGGTAAAATCTGTGTTTGAACAGGAAGAACTAACTGAAGTGATAAGGAAAATTTTGAATTTAAAAACAGGCGGGTTGACAAACATAGAAACGGCTTTAAAGAAGGGTTTAGATGAGTTAGATGAAGCCAACATAAGAGCAGATATAAGTGAAAAATTAGGAATCCTCATAACGGATGGTTGGGTTACGAGAGGGGAAGATCCAAGACATGTGGCTAAAAAATTTGATAAACTAAATGTTGTACAGGTAGGAATTGGAGGTGGAAGAAAAGAAAGTGTAGATCTTTGTAAAGACTTGTCAAAGGCCACAAATGGAAACTACACTTTCCTTGACAATTTCAATGAGTTACCATATAAAGTAGCCGAAATAATTTAGAAAGTGTTTCTATGATTGAAAAGAAAGCTGAGGATGCAGCTTTTAACAGGTTATGCGAAAAAGCTAAAGAGTCAGGTGCTTCCTTCTGTAAAATAATACCAACAAAGGATATAGTGTTAGATGAAAGGGTAAAATTTAAGTGTATAGTTCCACTTTGCCCAAACTACAACACCAATTTAATGTGTCCACCCTATGTACCCTCTTTACCAGAGTTCAAAAAGGTTTTGAAAAAATATCGAGTTGCTATTCTTATAAAACTTACTGATAAGATCCCGAAAAACAAAGTTATAGAAGGTAAAAGCAACCTGGCAGAAGCGTATTCTGAAAAGGGTTATGAAGCAGTAGTTGCACCAAGTGCAATGAAGCTTTATGAAGTAGTTTCTAAAGTTGAGGCTTTAGCTTTCCAAATGGGTTACAGATTTGCTGCAGGATTAACTTCAGGGCAGTGTAGATTATGTAAGGAATGCAACCTCAAGAAAGGGACCCCCTTCTGTTCAAAACCTTTCATGGCTAGGCCCTCAATGGAGGCTCTAGGAATAGATGTCGTAGAAACATGCAAAAGAGCAGGGGCACCTATTAGTTTTCCAACTAAGGACAAAATCGTCAGAGTTGGGTTAGTTTTGCTCTGTTAATTTTTCGAAAAGAGTTTCACTTTCAGCCCTACATAACTAAGGAACCCAAAACTAAGAAATCATTCTTCAAAAATATTTATTTTAAAACAGGGTAAAAGTAAAACATTATCAATAAAAAATTTAAAAACTTGAAACAGGTTTCAATACGTGTAAAACGTAAGGTGATGAGTTAAATGAGGAAAGGATTAAAGGGGGGACAGTTGAAAATTTTATCCAAGGAACAAATAGAAGACATTTATTACGCTATCCTTAACGTTTTAGAAATGCATGGAGTTAAAATAGAGCATGACAAAGCTCTTAAACTACTTGAAGATGCAGGTGCAATAGTTGATTATAAAAGTAAAGTAGTTAAATTCCCAGAGTATTTGGTTAAGGAGTCATTAAGGAAGGCACCGAGGAGAGTTAGGCTTTGTGGAAGAAGTAAAGAGCAAGATTTTATTATTGAAGGCAGGAAAGTTTTTTTTGGCACAAGCAGTGGAACAACCCATATAATAGACCTTGAAACAGGTGAAAGAAGAAAAACCAACCTTCAAGACGTAGCGAACACAGCTAAATTATCAGATGCGTTACCGAACATTGATTACGCAATGGGTTTAGCTACTCCTTTTGATGTTCCGACAGAGGTTCAAGGCCTCTATGAACAATATGCAATAATGTCCAATACAGTGAAGCACTCAATTGTTTTCGCTTACCATGGTGCAGAATTGACTAAACTAATGATTAAAATAGCTGAAGAAGTGGCGGGTGGTGAAGAGGAGTTAAAAAGGAGAGCCATAGTTTCCATGTATGATGAACCGCAATCCCCGTTAGTTTACGGCGAAATCTATGTAGAAGCTTTGATTGAATGGGTTAAGAGGGGGTTACCTGTTGTTTTCGCCCCTTGCCCAATCACTGGTGCAACAGCCCCTGTAACTTTAGCTGGTTCAATTGTTCAAGGAATGGCGGAATCCATAGGTGGAAACGTTTTAGCTCAACTTATAAACCCTGGCACCCCTTTCATTTTCGGTTTTGTACCTATGGTTATGGATATGAGGACGACAGTTACCTCTTATGGAGCAATTGAGGATTTGATGCTTGGAACAGCACAAGCTCAGCTTTGTCATTATTTAAGAATCCCGATGTGGGGTACTGGTGGATGTTCAGATTCACGGGTGCTTGACGGACAAGCTTTTGCTGAGGCAACAAGGAACTTAATGGTTGCGGCTCTCGGAGGCCAAAACCTCATTCATGACATAGGCTATATTGACTCAGCAATTACAACTTCCCATGAGATACTGGTTTTTGCGGATGAGGTAATAGGTGAAACTAAGCTTTTCATGAAAGGAATAAAGGTGGATGAGGAAAGACTTGCTGTAAACGAAATAATGGAAGCTGGACATGCTGGAAACTTCTTAAAGCTTAAACATACAAGGAAATACTTTAAGGAGGAACATTTCATTAATGAATTGTTGGATAGAAGTTTTTCATACAGTATGTGGATGAAACTTGGAGCTAAAGATATAGTTAAAAGAACAAGGGAGAAAGCCTTAAAAATATTGAAGGAACATGAAATAGAACCTTTACCGGCTGAAACAAGGGAAAGAGTTGAAGAAATACTAAAGCAGGCCAGAGAAATAGCCAAAGTTACATCCAAAAACTAAAACTTTACTGATTCATGAGGAAAGGGTTTCAAAGCACTAGCTCATACTCAATTTTCCTTTTTCTGATACCTACATCACTTACTTTAAATTTCCTGCCCCCAAACAGTTCAGCATACTCTTCACCGAAGTAAACAGCTGAAGCAATTTTTCCCAGGGAAGGAGAAATCTGTATCCCCCTATCAGTTGCACTTGTTAAATAAATAACACCACTCTCTTCATACACTATTGGGCATCCGTCATAGGAATTCACTGCGTACTGACCAGCCCACATGTTTAAAGGTTCCTGGTTTGTGAATTGGGGAAAGTATTTTTCAAGCACAGGCCTTATTCCGTAAATATAGAAGTATTTTTCCGGTTTAGGGTCGTCTTCAAGTTTGAAACTTCTACCTATTTCATCTGCACACCCTATCCAGAAGGTGTTCTCCTCCATTGTTGCCCTCATCCAAATTAGAGGTTTTGGTAAAATGGTGAAAGGAAGTATTCCTTCTTTATTGAACCCTTTCGAGTAAAGTAAATCTTTTAATTCTTTTGTTTTAGCTTTCAAAACAAAAAGTTGCCTTTTCTTAGGGTTCATATATGTTTCTAGACCTACTGGGTGAAGTAAAGTGTTGCTCCAAGCACCAGTAGCTACTATTGTCTTTTTTGCGTAAATTTTCCCTTTTTCAGTTTCAACACCAACTACTTCTGCATCCTGCCAAATGTGGGGTTCACCTATGATATTGAGTTCTTCTTTAGGTTTCATAAGCAACTTTTTAACTTTTGTACGGTAAAGTGTTTCACCTCCAAGTCTCTTGAATTCTGATTCATAGAACTCAATTAATTTGCTTACACTTAAGTAACCTGCTTTGATTATTTGAAACCCTTTCTGGATGTTTTTAAGATTAAGCATTTGGGCTTCTTTATCTTTTTCAACGTTTAGGTTTAATTTAAGAAGTTTCTTGAGGTCTTCTCTTTCATAAACCTTAACCTGGCCTTTCTTTATGTGCTCCTTTTTGAAAAGCTTCAGTTCCTCTTCAGCTGTCAGGAAAAGATAACCCACCTTGCGTATACCCAAGTCAAACCCCTTTTCATACTGAACATGGAAAAAGAAATCAATAGATGTATCTGCTAACAAAGTATTAATTTCAGAGTAGAAAATGTTTCGGAAACATTCAGCTGATTTACCTGAATTTCCTTGTCCAGGCCCAGGGTTCTTATCAATTAACAAAACTTTTTCAGCTGGATTTTCTAATTTGATGTGGTAAGCTGTAGATAAACCGAGGACACCTGCCCCAACCACTACGGCGTCGTAATTCATATTTTACACATCCGGAAAGTTCAGGCTGTCAAAAAATTTTAAATAATTATTTCAATATATAAATGATTATCTTTAATTTTTTAATTAAGAAACAGAAGGAGTAAGGGTAAGGGAGCAGTATGGAGAGTAAAGTAGCTGTTGTTGGAGCTGGTCAAAGCAAATATGGTGAATCAGTCGATAAAAGTGTGAAAGAGCTTTTTTTAGATGCTTATATAGAATTAATAAACAGTGTAGATAACGGGTTAGAACCTAGAGAAATAAATGCTGTTTACATTGGTAGTTTAGGTAGTGGAGGTTTCCAGCTTGGCAACCTTTCCGCTTTAATGGCTGAATATGTAGGTTTACCAGGGGTTCATGCAGTAAGAATTGAGAACGCATGTTCCTCGTCTGGTTTTGCCTTCATAGAAGCATGTTTAGCAATAATGTCCGGTATGTATGACGTTGTAATTGCAGGAGGGGTTGAGAAGATGCGGGATGTTTCATCTCTTAAGGCTAAGTATTGGCTTGGAGTTTCTGGGGATACAGAGTACGAAAGACTTGCAGGTATGACTTTTGCAGGGCTTTATGCAATAATGGCTAACCGTCACATGCATGACTACGGCACAACCAGAGAGCAACTGTCTATGGTGGCTGTGAAAAACCATAAAAATGCATTTCTTAACCCAAAAGCTCAGTTCCAGAATAAAATAACCCTAGAAAAAGCAATGAATTCTCCAATGGTAGCTTATCCATTAAATCTTTTCGACTGTTGCCCCACTACCGATGGAGCATCAGCAGTCCTGCTGTGTAAAGCCGAAATAGCCAAAAAATTCACTGATTCACCTGTTTACGTGGCTGGGTTCGGTACAGGTACAGATTACCTCGCCCTACATGATAGAGAGACAATAACTTCTTTAAAAGCGGCAGTACTGGCTGCTAGAGAGGCATACAAAAAAGCAGGAATCAAACCCAAAGATGTAGATGTAGCTGAAGTCCATGACTGTTTTACAATAGCTGAAATAATTGCATATGAAGATCTTGGGTTCTGTGAAAGGGGGGAAGGAGGAAAATTTATTGAAGAGGGCTTATCTTCAATGGAAGGAGAAATACCTGTCAATCTAAGTGGAGGATTGAAGGCTAAAGGACATCCTATTGGGGCAACTGGAACAGGCCAAGTTTATGAAATATTTAACCAACTCCGAAAAACTGTTCAGAAGCCAGCTAGACAGGTTAAAGACGCTGAAATAGGCTTAACTCATAACGTGGGGGGGTCAGGTGGAACAGCAGCAGTTACTGTTTTCAAGGTTTGAGAAAGGTGGAAAGGGATGGTTTTAGGTGTAGTTAACTATGGAGTTTATGTCCCTAAGTATAGGATAAAGGCAGAAGAATACATCAAGGTTTGGGGGAGGTTTTCAGCAAGAGGGGTTAAGGAGAAAGCAGTTGCAGACTTAGATGAAGATGTGATGTCCATGGGTTTAGGGTCAGCTGAGCAAGCAATTGAAGGAGTTGATTTAAGGGACATAAAAGTGTTAAGTTTCGCCTCCACCACCCCCCCATACACTGAAAAACTGCTATCAAGTTTTTTAATTGAGGGACTTGGCTTGAACAAAAACATTTTTGTTTCTGAACATTTATCCTCAACACGTTCAGGTACTGAAGCTTTAATTTCATGTTTAAGTTACTTAAAGTCAATGGGTGAAGGTTTAGGTTTAGTGGTTGCTTCCGATTCTCCTTCAACAAATATGCAAAATGACTTGGAGCATGGATTCGGTTCTTCCGCAACTTCTCTACTGTTAGGTTTCCAAAATGTAATTGCAGAATTTGAAGGGGCTTCGACCTATGTTTCTGAGGTTCCAGGTGAAAGGTTTAAACCAAAAAATTCGTCAAAAGTTGAAGATTTAGGGTTGAAGGGATACTGCTTCACTTCATTCATGGAAAACGTAAATGGAAGCTTGAAAGTTTTACTTGATAAATTAGGTAGGATGCCTTCAGATTACAACCATTTCATTGTTCAACAGTTTAATGGCAGGGATCCGTTAAGGGCTGCATTGAAACTAGGTTTCGCAAAAGACCAGTTAACAGCAGGTTTACTTGCTCCATTACTTGGGGATGTAGGGACTTGTTCCACTTTAATAAGTTTTTCAAAAGTTTTGGAGGAGGCTAAACCTGAAGAAAAGATACTTATAGTTTCGTATGGGTCCGGTGCAGGAAGTGACGCTTTAAGTTTCAAAGTGACCCAAGAACCGGTGAATAAGGGAAAAGTCTCTTCTGCTTTAAACAATAAGGAGTATATAGATTACTTGACGTATTTGAAACTTAAGGAAGCAATAGTTTAGGGTATTCAAGAAATTTAGGGAGGTGTCTTTTTTGGCCTATGTTTCGGTTCCGCTCTATAAAAGAACAATTCCTCAAAGGTATGGGCTAGTAGGATTAAGATGTAAAAAGTGTGGATGGATAAATTTTCCCCCTAAAGGAGTATGTAAGAACTGTAAGGAATCCCTTGATTTTGAAAAAGTTAAGTTAAGTGGGAAAGGAACAATATACTCTTACACTGTAATATCAGCTGCAGCTGCCCCCCCTGAATTCTCTAAACAAGAAAAATATGGGGGCACATACGTTGTTGCATTGGTTGACTTAGATGAAGGACCTAGGATAGTTGCTCAATTAACGGATTGTAAGCCTGGAGAAGTAAAAATAGGAATGAGGGTTAAGGCAGTACTTAGAAGAATCTATGAAGACGAAGGGGTCATTAGATACGGTTTCAAGTTTAAGCCTCAAGAGGAAGATTTGAATGGATAAAGTCATGGACATGAAGGAAGCAATAAAGAAGTTTGTTAAAGACGGAGACGTTGTCTACATTGCAGGTTTTACCCACCTCATAAACTTTTCAGCAGGCCATGAAATAATTAGGCAAAAAAAGAAGAGATTAACACTTTGCAGACCGACTCCAGACTTGATCCTTGACCAAATGATCGCAGCCGGCTGTGCACAAAAGGTTGTTTTCAGCTGGGCTGGAAACCCTGGAGTAGGTTCTTTAAGATGTTTCAGAAGAGCAGTTGAGCAGGGTGTACCTAACAAAATAGAAATTGAGGAGTACACCCACTTTGGTATGGTGGCAAGAATCCATGCTGGAGCTCTGAATTTACCTTTCATCCCTTTAAGGTCAAACATTTACTCAGATTTACCGAAAGTCAACCCAAACATTAAGTTTATTAAGTGTCCGTTTACGCATGAAAAAGTAAGTGTCGTACCTGCTTTAAAACCGGATGTTGCAATCGTTCATGCCCAGAGATCAGATAAGGAGGGGAATGCTCAAATTTGGGGCATAATAGGTGACCAAAAAGAAGCAGCATACGCAGCGAAAAAGGTAATTTTAAGTGTTGAAGAAATAGTTGATGAAGCTGTTATTAGGAGAGACCCTAACAGGACACTAATACACAATTTAGTGGTTGATGCGGTTGTGGAGGAACCATGGGCAGCTCATCCATCCTATGTCCAAGGGTACTACGACAGAGACAATGACTTCTATCTAGAATGGGATAAGATTTCAAGAGAACCTGAATTAGTGGAAAAATATCTGGAGGAATGGGTTTACAGTGTGAATGATAGGAGGGAATACGTGAAAAAGTTAGGTGTTGAAAAAATAATGAAACTTCAACCTAAGAGATTCTATAGTTTACCGGTCGATTACGGGCTCTATCTCTAAAGGTGAAGGAAAAATGGATTACGGCAGAAACGAATTAATGGTTGTTACAGCCGCAAGAGAACTTAGAAACGGAGAAACAGTTTTGGTGGGGGTGGGTTTACCCAACCTTGCATGTAACTTAGCTAAAAGGCTTCACGCCCCTAAGTTGGTAATGATCTATGAATCAGGAGTAGTAGGGGCTAAGCCTTCAAGACTTCCTCTTTCAATAGGAGACCCTTGCATAGTGACCAATTCAGAAAGTGTCTGTTCCATGTTTGAAGTCTTCGGTTACTACCTTCAACCTGGACGTGTGGATGTTGGTTTTTTAGGAGGGGCACAAATTGATAAGTTTGGAAACATAAACACAACTGTGATAGGGGATTACAGGAAACCAAAAGTTAGATTGCCTGGAAGTGGAGGAGCCTGCGACATAGCTCATTTGGTGAAGAAAATATTAATAATTACGCCTCATCAAAAAAGGAGATTTGTTAACAAGCTTGATTTCTTAACGAGTCCAGGGAAACAGCTGAAAAAAGAAGAGGAAAGTTTAGAGACAAATAAAGAAGTGAGAGAAATAAAAGTAATAACTGATTTATGCGTGTTATCTCTTCACAATAGATACGGGGAATTGGTTGTAGAAAAACTTCATCCGAAAGTGACACTTGAAGAAGTGCAAGAAAATACAGGGTGGAAGCTAAAAGTTTCAGAGGAGCTTAAGACAACTCCTGAACCAAAAAAAGCTGAAATTAGGGTTTTAAGGGAACTGGACCCGACAAGAATTTATTTATGAATAATCTAACCCAAATTTTTCAAGTTTAAAAGTTTTATCATATGGAAAGCAAGGTTAGATTAGGGTTATTTGTGTTTCATTTTTCAAAATATTCCTTATTTTTCCTTACAATTTTTCTAAATAAATCAATAAAATAGAAAAATTTATAATAGAAAAAGCTTCCTTTTGTTTTAAAAATACTGGGAGGTGTAAACTTGTGTCCACTAAAGAAGATGTGCTTAACGAGTTGTTGAAGAGACTTGATGAAGCTGAACCGGAGGGTGCTGACGAGTTAGCTAAGGAATTACTTGAAAAACGTGGCATGAGCCCTGTTGAACTTGTGAATGCATTATCAAAAAAATTGAAAGAGATAGGGGATAAGTTTGGGAGGGGAGAAATATTTTTGATGGATTTAGTTGGGTCAGCTGAGGTTATGAACAGTGTTATGACTGTTTTGAGGCCTGCATTGGAGAAATCAAAGGAGAAAGCTGAATACGTAGGAACAATTGTGATAGGTACAGTTGAGGGGGATATACATGATATAGGGCAGAGGATAGTTGCTTCAATGCTTCAGGCAGCAGGTTTCAGGGTGATTCAGATAGGCAACGACCAACCTCCTGAAAACTTCATTAAAGCAGCTGAAGAAAACGGTGCTGACATAATAGGTGCCTCTGCATTATTAACCACTACAATGCCTGTCCAGAAGAAACTCATCGAGGAACTTAAAAAGAGGGGGTTAAGGGATAAGTACAAAGTTATAGTTGGAGGAGCCCCTACAAGTCCTGAATGGGCTGAGGAAATAGGGGCTGATGGACATGGAGCAGATGCTACAGAAGCAGTTGAAGTAGCTAAAAGGTTAATTGGGAAGGGATGAGAATGAGGGGTGGATTAAAGGGGGGGCAGCTCAAAATTTTAACTAATGACCAAATATACGATATACATTTGGCAGTGTTGAAAGTTCTGGAACAGCACGGAATAAAAATTGAACATGAAGGGGCTTTAAAACTCCTTAAGGATGCAGGAGCTGACGTTGATTTTAAAACTAAAATCGCTAAGATACCTCAGTACTTAGTTGAAGAATCAATTAAAAAGGCCCCCAAAACAATTAGGTTATACGGTAGGAACCCAAAATACGACTTTGTTCTTGAAGGGTTAAGGACATATTTTGGTACAGGAAGCGGTCAAACCTATGTTTTAGACCTTGAAACAGGTGAAAGGAGAAGGTGCACATTCAAGGACATGGAGGAACTAACTAGGTTAGGGGATGCATTAGAAAATATTGACTTTGCAATGGGTTCAGGTACAGCTAGCGACGCTCCTTCTGGCTTAATGGGGTTATATGAAGAAAAAGCTGTACTGCTTAATACCGAAAAACATTTTGTAATGTACAGTTACCATGGTGCAGAGTTAACGAAACTGCAAATAAAAATAGCTGAACTCGTAGCCGGGGGTGAAGAAGAACTGAGAAGGAAACCAATAGTTACCTTATACGATGAACCACAATCCCCATTAATTTTCGGCAGGGATTACATTGAGGCATTATTTGAATGGGTTAAGAAGGGATTGCCAATTGTTTGGGCCCCTTGCACACAAAGCGGGGCAACTGCCCCTGTCACTCTTGCAGGTTCAGTGGTTCAAACAAGCGCCGAATCCTTGGGAGGAAACGTTATAATTCAATTGTTAAACCCAGGTACCCCCTTCATTTACGGTGGGGTGCCTTTGGTTCTAGATATGAAATACGCTGTAACTTCTTATACAACAGCGTCAACTTTATTGATGGCTGTCATGCTCGCCCAGATGTCTCACTACTACGATATTCCCCTTTGGGGAACTACAGGGTGTACAGATTCTAAATTAACTGATGCACAAGCAGCTGCTGAAGCGGCGCTTTATATAGCAGCAGCTGCTTTAAGTGGCCAAAACCTTATCCATGATATAGGCTACATGGACTCAGGTTTGCTGTGCAGCGCTGATTTCATTGTGATTTGTGATGAATTAATAGGGATGATTAAAAGATTGTTGCAGGGAGTTGAAGTAAATGAAGAAACTTTAGCAGTTGAAGCTATAAAGGAAGCAGGTCATGCAGGAAGTTATTTAAGCCTTAAACACACAAGGAAACTTTTTAAACAGGAACATTACCTAACTGATCTATTAAGCAAATCCTCTTGGAGGAAGTGGATAAGTGAAGGAGGCAAAGACTTGACGAAGAAGGCTAGAGAGAAAGCCAGAAAAATATTGAAGGAACACGAAGTTACACCTTTACCCAAGGATGTAGTAGATGAAATAGACAAAGTGATCAAAAGTGCAGCTAAAGAAGTTGTTCACTAAATTAATTCTTTAGCTTTTTTACCTTTTTTCGCAACAGCACCTTCCTAAAGTTTTTCTAAAAAAAGAACTGTATTTGTTTTTTTAGGTTCAATCTTTACTTTCTCCTTCACTTAGTGAAAGAGTAGAAGAGGGGTTTTTGGATGTGGAAATTTAAAGCTAAACAAAAAATTGTTGAAATAGGAGGCATCAAGTTGGGGGGAAATCCTGGGGAGAATCCGACAGTGTTAATAGGAAGTATCTTTTACAGAGGACATAGGGTAGTTAATGACCCTGACAAGGGAGTGTTTAATGAAGAAGAAGCCGGGGAAGAGTTAAGTAAAGCCTTGGAAATGTCTGATTTAACAGGTTTACCTTTAATGCTGGATGTTGTAGGGACAACTCCTGAGGCTATGAAAAAATTTTTAGATTTCACAGCTAACAATTCAGATGTTCCTTTGCTTTTAGATGGATTAAGTAATGAAACAATGGTTGAAGGGTTAGAGTATTCAAACGAAACAGGTTTGTTGTCTAGAATAATTCTGAACTCAATAACTCCAGAAACAAAAGAAGTTGTTTTAAACAAAGTGAAAGAGGTTGGTTTAAAAAGTGCAGTGTTACTAACTTACGGAATGAAAGCAATAATTTCCTCAAAAGGAAGAGTTGAAGTAGCTGGGGAATTAATAAAGAAGGCTGAGGAACTTGGATTAGAAAACATTCTGGTAGACACAACAGTACTGGACATACCAACTCTTGGAATGGCTACAAAGGCTTTATTTGAAATAAAGGATAAATTCGGTGTTCCAGCCGGCTGCGGAGCCCATAATGCAGTAAGTCAGTGGAAAGGGTTGAAGAAGAAAATAAGCCAAGAAGGAGTAATAGCTTCTACAGCTTCTTCATGTATACTTCCCACAGCTTTAGGAGCTGATTTCATATTGTACGGCCCATTAAGAGACGCAGAATACATGTTCCCAGCAATAAGTTTGGTAGATGCTTCCTTCGGCCAATTGTTAATAGAGGAAAAGATTAAACTTCCAAAAAGCCATCCCAGATACAGAATATCCTAAAAATAGGAAGGGAAGGAATTAAAAAGCAAGTAAGACGTTGAGAAAAGAAAATAAATTAGTTAAAAATTCCGTTCTACATTTCTTTGTTTATTAAGTGGGGAGCTTTCTCTTCAATTGCAGGTTTAATAGAAACTAAGACTTCCCCTAAAGTTTTAAGGAATTTTTCAGTTTCCCTGTTAGACATGGGAGTGGAAATGTTAGCCATTAATCTTGGGGCTATCCAGATTCCCCTGTTGAGTAAAGATAAGTAAAGTAGGAAGTGGAGATCCTTGTCAGCTGTTAAGGAACTCCTGTAATCTAAAACTTCTTTATTTGTGAAATGAATATTTAAGAGGGAGCCTACACCTGTAACCTTAATTTGAACACTAAATTCACTAAATAAGTTGGAAATTCTTTTCTTTAAGAATCCTCCTAAAGAGTTTATTTTCTTTATAGCTTGGGTTGTTAACAGTTTAAGTGTTGCAACACCTGCGGCCATGGTTACAGGGTTTGCGTTAAAAGTTCCTGATTGAGATAAGAATTCTTTCCTCTCAGGGGAGTAAAGTTGCATAATTTCTTCCTTTCCTCCAACTAAGCCAATAGGGGTTCCGCCACCGAACATTTTCCCTGAGGCTGTTAAGTCAGGTTCTACCTTAAAATATTCCTGAGCACCTCCCTTACTTAGTCTGGCAGTAATTACTTCATCGAAAACCAATAAAACGTCATTGTCAATTGTTATTTCTCTGAGAAATTTTAAATAATCTTTTACAGGTGGTATTATGCCTGCTGTTCCCATTATAGGTTCAACTATTAAAGCTGCCAACTCTTCCTTGTTTCTCTTTATTAATTTCTCAGTGACTTCGAAATTGTTGAAGGGGAAGACTATAACGTTTTTGAGTACAGCTTTAGGTATCCCTTTATCCTCTGGAACAGATTCAGGGTTGTTTAGAGAGCCATACTTCTCCGAAGGAGGATGCACACTTATCATTGCAAAGTCATGGGTTCCATGGTAACCCCCCTCAGCTTTCATTATTTTCTTTTTCCCTGTATAAGCTCTTGCAAGTCTTATAGCGTTCATTGTAGCTTCAGTACCTGAATTCATAAACCTAACCATTTCAACTGAAGGAAATCTTTCACAAATCAATTTAGCAAGCTCGATTTGTTTTTCTGTGGGGGCATGAACTGCTTGTAAATGGGTAAGTTGGTTATTGATTGCCTCAACAATTTTAGGGTGACGGTGGCCGTGCACCAGTGAAGTGTAGTTGTTAAGGAAATCAATGTATTTGTTACCGTCAACATCACAAACCAAGTATCCTGATCCCTCTCTCACATAAAGAGGATAAGGTTTAAAGTAAGTTACGGTTCTTGTGTCTCCTCCCGGGAGGAGACTCCGTGCTAAGTTATTAAGATTCCTTGATTTCCTTGTTTTCTCCCTATATTTCCTTATTTCTTGCTGCAGTAACTGGTTGTAATGCGTCACTTTACGATCACATTTTTTAGGAGAAAGTTACGTCTTTTCCTTCCTTTTCTTACGGAATTTAGCGAAAAATTCATCTTCAGAAACTCCCCATATCTTTCTGAAGTACTTATCACCCTTTATGCCTGCAATCACTTCTGCAAAGGATTTTTTTTCTTCTAAATTTGTTCTTCTTTCAATCATGACTTTTTGCGCCCCGGGAGATCCTGCGCCGTGAAGTGACTCAGGTAAACCAGCACCCACAGCTATGTTTTCAACAAGCCTTGTCATTCTAAGCCTGTACTCAGTGGGAATCCCTTCTTTAACTTGATAAAACTTATCTATATACTTCCCTATTTCAGGATGGTTATAGTCTAATTCAGAAGGTAGAGTTATCACCGTTCCACCTGTAATATCTTGAGCAAGTCTCATCCATTCATAAACCATTCTTGTAATGTTTAATTTGACAACGTTCGCCAGCAAGGTGTTAACCATGTAGGCTCCGGAGTTGGTTTTATATCCCTCATAGGCACATGCAAGAGAACAGCTCCAACATGTTTCAGCTAAATGAACCATTTCACTTAACTTGTCTCTTATATGGTACACTTTACTTAACCCGTATGCATCAGCCAACCATTTACAGGCTCCTATAGCTACGTCAGCCACTCCAACTTTGCAGCCTCCGTAGTTTGATCTGTGGTGGCTGCTGAAGGCCTCAACAAGTTCTAAGCTGTGTTCGTGCTCGCCGCACATAAAAACCCTTTCCCATGGAACAAAAACATCATCGAAAATTATTAGGGTTTCCCCTCCTACTACACCATATTTAGCATTTCCTACATCGATTTCAGTTTCTAATCTCCTTGTATCGTTTGTTTGCCTCGCAAACACTAAAGTAATTCCTTTTTCATCCACTGGAACAGCGAATGCAACTGAATAGTCTGAATCTTCTTTTCTCATAGTTCTAGTTGGTAAAGCAATTATTTCATGCGAGTTCACGGTACCTGTTATTTGGCATTTCGCTCCTCTTACTATTATTCCGTCTTTATTTTTTTCAACAACATGAACATATAAGTCTGGATCAGGTTGTTCATGCGGAGTTAAGCTTCTTACTCCTCTAGGGTCCGTCATTGCACCGGCAGGCATTAAATCTTTCCTTTGTACATGTTTAAGATATTCAATAAATCTTTTATGGTAGTTTGTTCCATGCTTCTTATCAATTTCATAAGTTACTACATAAAGAGCATTTAATGCATCTAACCCTACGCATCTCTGGAAACATGTCCCTGTTCTTTGGCCGAGGAGACGCATCATTTTAACTTTCTTAACTAAATCATCAGTTGATTGATGTATGTGAGTGAAACGATTAACCACGTCTTTTATGAAAGGAGATTTAGCTGTCATTATTTCTTTGTACTCTGGGTCATGTGCCAACTCGTAAGTCATTGCAGCTGCGGTTATGTGAGGTTTAAACATTGGATGGTTAACTACGCTTTCTACCCTTTTACCGAAACAGTAAATTTTGGGTTTTAGTTTCTTTAAACTTTCTATATATTCTCTTCCATTCATGAGCAATTCAGGCGCCTCCAAAAAATCGAAAAAGGGCTTAAGGCTTTAAGATTTTAAGTGTTTCATCATAACCCATTTTGAAGGCCCTAATGTTCATTTCTTTGGTTTTTGGAGGAACAACTTCTTTAACAGCTTCCAGCAAAGTTTCTTTCTCAATCGGTAAAGTTTTTAAACTGGCTAAAGCCCCAACCATTGTGACATTTAATGTCATGGGGTCCCCTGCCTTCTCTGCTACGGAGATAAAGTCTTTAGATAAAACTTTATTGGCTAATTCCCTCAATAAATTAATTATTTCCTCGATACTCGGGTACTTAAATTTCCCTAAGGCTACATCCCTTGGATATATAGGCCTTAAGTTAACGATGGCTACGCAAGTGGGTGAAAGAAACTTTGCGGCCCTCAAGCATTCTACAGGTTCAAAACCGAGAAGTACATTAGCGTTTTGTTCAGGAATAACGGGGCTAAAGATTTTTTCACCTATTCTGATATGGCTCAATACACTTCCTCCCCTCTGGGCAGCGCCGAAAACATCAGCAACTCTTACTTTGAAACCTGATTTCACAGCAGCTGTGGCTATTATTTCTGAAGATAAAAGGTTACCCTGCCCCCCTACACCTGCAATTAGAATATTGAACTCTTCAATTTCTCTTTTAACCATATTAAGTCACCTCTTTAATTTTGTGAATTGCATCCACAGGGCAGACCTGTGCGCATACGCCACAACCGTTGCACAATACTTCATCTATAGCTGCTACATTGTTTCTCTGATCGAAAACTATTGCTGGACACCCTAATTCATTTACGCAAATTTTACAGCCTGTACATTTCTCAACATCAACTTCGTAGAGCTTTTTCTTCATTCCTTCCCTTCTGGCTTTCCTAAGCCATTCAAGCATGCAAAGTCTACGTGAAATAATAACAGATACACCTGGTTGTTTCATGGCTTCAGTTACAACTTTAACTGATTCATCAACGCTGTAAGGGTCTATTACTTTTACATATTCTACTCCGCAAGCCTTTGCAATGTCTTCTATATTCACCTTCTTTGTTTTTTCACCTGTAGCAGTTACACCTGTACCTGGATGAGGCTGGAAGCCCGTCATTGCAGTTGCACCGTTGTCAAAGACCACTATTAGAAGTTTAGCTTTGTTGTAGGAGGCGTTGATCAAGCCAGGTATTCCAGCGTGGATAATGGTGGAGTCACCTATCGTGGCCACCACCACATCCTCTATACCACTTTGCGCTAATCCGCAACCTACACCTATACTTGCTCCCATGCAGAATTGAGTGTCCTGTCTTGGTGGTTCAAAAGCATAAAATCCCAAAGAGTAACAACCTATGTCTCCGGAGTAAATTATTTTTCCCTTAGCGGCTTTAAAACCTGCTTTCCTAATGATGTAGAAAGTTGCTGTGTGGGGACATCCTGGGCACATGAGAAGTCTTCTTGGAGGAGTGATTTCTTGAGCTTTTTTAAGAGCTGAATCTCTGACAGGGTTTAGATGCTTGTGTTTGATATTTAAAACCTCAACTATTGATTTAGATACGGAATCCACATTTAAGTCCTTTTCTCTCTGCACATCATTTGTTAGTTTCCCCCTAACTACCGGTTTTACACCTAAATCGAAACATATTTCTTTGATTTCCTTCTCAACCAAAGGCTCCACTTCCTCGAAAACAAGTACTTTTTTGACATTTTTTAGTAATTGCTCTATAAGTTTTCTCGGCGAAGGATATGTCCCAATTTTTAACACACTAACTTCTCCATCTAACCCTAACTTGTTAAGTGCATCCTTAACGTATGTGTAAGTGACGCCTGCTGAAACTATACCTAACTCACCTTTTTTGAGTTCAAGTTTATTAAGCCAGAGGTTTCCAACCACTTCCTCTATTTCCCTTTGTTTCTGATGGAGCCATTTGTGTCTTTCAGGTGAGCTACCAGCGATCATTACCCAGCGTCTCCCTCTTTTGAATGAAGCCTTCCTTTTCTCCGTTTTTATGGGACCTAAAGTAATGTCTGCCCTTGAGTGACATATCCGATTCACAAGTCTGACGAAAACAGGTAACTCAAGTTTCTCTGAAAGATTAAATGCCTCCTTGACAGCTTCTTTAGCTTCAGCTGCGTCACAAGGTTCCAACATCAATAATTCAGACATTTTAGAGTAATACCTGCTGTCTTGCTCATTTTGTGAACTATAGGCTCCAGGGTCATCAGCTACAGCTATTACAAAACCGCCACTTATACCTGATTGATTAATAGCCATTAAGGGGTCAGCGCACCAGTTTAACCCTACATGTTTCAGTGAAACCATTGATCTTAACCCAGCCATTGCAGCCCCTGCAGCTGTTTCAAAAGCAACCATTTCGTTTGTTGACCACTCTGCGTGAATATTAAATTTATTAGCTACAGATGCTATGGTTGAAAGGATCTCGGATGCAGGTGTTCCTGGGTAAGATGTAGCGACTTGAATCCCTGCTTCAATAGCGCCCCTAGCAACTGCTTCGTTACCGAGCAATAAAACTTTTTCCCCTGGATTATTTTTAGCTATTATTTCAGCTTTCCTCAACTCCTACAAGCCCCTGTTTAGTTTAAAAGTTAAGGAGTTTCCCATTCTAAGTAAATTCTCATATCTTCTAGCACAGCTGAGGGTAGAGGCATATCTCTCATTGTTAACAATCCAGGCCTTGCGTTAATCACTTTAGGTATCATATTAACCACCATTGCCACTGTACCTAGGTCTCCATGAACTCCACCAATTATCTTTTCATGTATTGAAGGAGTACCTTCAATTATTACCTCATCATATGGTTCCTCGACGCTTGCATGGGAAATAAACTCCAAAGTTATGACTTCCCTCCCTTGAATTAATCCTCTACCTACACTTTTTAACCCTGCAACTTGGCCCCTTTTTACTGTAGTATAGCTTGTTTTAAGTTCTTTTTCTGCAATTATAGGTTCAGGAGGTTCTTCCACTATTTTTTCCAGTTCCCATCCTAGAGCAGCGGCAATGTGTGCAATTGATTCGTTTAAACCAACATGTCCAGTTATTTCTTTCTTCTCAATTTTTTGCTTAAATTCGTTAGGGGAAAGCCCTGTACCTATCTTTTTCTGGAAAGGTATTCTACGGTTACCTGAATACATCATCCTGGTCACTTTCACCTTTTTAACGTCTTGACAAAGCCCAGTTAACACTATTGGTAAAGTGTCCATTAAGAAACCGGGGTTTATCCCTGTACCTAAAACTGTTACACCGTTTTCTTTAGCTAACCTGTCAAGCTTATTTGCAAGTTCAGGATGTTTTTTGAAAGGGTAAGAGAGTTCTTCACATGTAGATATGACATTAAAACCCTCCATTACGCATTCAGATATTTGCGAAAATGTTTGAGTTAAATAGGAAGTTGTTGCATGCGCAACTATGTCTGACTCAACTTTTGAAAGAAGAGATTTGGAGTCGTCAGTCACAGTTACACCTAAATCTTTTTTTACCCCTAAAACTTCTCCTAAATCCTTTCCAACAATGTCTTTAGAGATATCTATGGCACCAACTATTTCAACCCCTTTCTTTTTCAGTAACAGTTTAGCAATTTCTTTTCCCATGTAGCCAAGCCCATACATTATTATTTTTACTCTATTACTCACTTTACTCACCTTTCCGCCCTTAGCCTTTCATATAAGGAGGAAAATGTTTTCCAATCTGCCCTTAACGAAATAAAATTCAACAGATTTTTAAATATATCCATCTTTTTAAATCCATATTAATACATTGGCCGAAGAATGCTTGGGAAAATTAAATATGAATCGAAAATAAGTACCAGGAAGTATAGGTGTAATGGATGGAAGTGGAGGTGCCCTATGGAGAAACGTTCTTAAAGTTTACTGTAGATAGGGGAAATGTTAAGGGGGTTCTAACACCTAAGGACACAGTTAAAGATGTAAAAGTGAAGGAATTAGTGAAGAAGGCGTTAAATAACCCAGTAGGCAAAAATTCACTTTTTTCACAAAATTTAAAGGGGAAGGATGTAGCCATAGCTGTAACAGATAGTACAAGGCCCACACCTAATAAAGAAATTTTATCGGTGCTCCTAAAAGAACTTCACGGTAGGGGAGTTAAGTATGAAAATCTGAAAGTGATTATTGCTACAGGTCTCCATCGACCTGATTCGATGGAGCTAATAAAGAGAAATGTGGGAGAGGAAGTTATTGGGAAGGTAAAGGTGTTTAATCATGACCCGGATAGCGAAACAAATGTTTATTTAGGGGTTACAGCTAACTTGACTCCTTTAAAAGTTAATAAGGACTTTGCTGAAGCGGAAATAAAGATAATTACAGGTAATATAACTCCATGTATGCTTGCAGGTTATTCAGGGGGAGCTAAAACTGTTCTGCCAGGTGTTTCAAGCCGAGAAACAATAGAGAAAAATCATTCATTATTTACAAAGGTTTTAGCCAAAATTAAAAGGTCAAGTTTATTTGGGGTATTGAAAGGGAACTTAGTCAGGGAAGATATAGAAGAAGCAGGTTCAAAAACAAACGTGGACATGGTTGTGAACACTGTCCTGAACCATAAGAAAAAAATAGTGGAAGTTGTTTCTGGAGACATAGTAAAGGCTCATCGGGAAGGAGTAAAGAAACTTGATGAATTTGCAAGGATAAAATCTCCAGGAAAAGCAGATATTGTTGTGTGCAGCAGCGGATTCAAAGAACATGACGTAAGTTTTCTACAGGGAGGTACAAGAGCTCTTGCATCAGTTGAACCAATCATTAAGGATAACGGTTCCTTAATTTATGTTTCACCATGCTATGAAGGAGTTTCCGAGCACATTATTAAACATGAAAAGGAGATTTTCTCCCTGAAACCTGAAGATATCCTGAATTTAGTTGAGGAGGGGAGGCTTTCAAGTGTGTTAGGATGCATGGTTTATGAACTTTCATTTTTAAGAGAGAAAGTTAACGTGTCTGTTGTTTCCGGTAACCTTTCAAATGAGGATCTTTCAGTATTCGGTTTCAAAAGAGAAGATACAGTAGAGGAGGCGTTAAACAAGGCTTTTCAACTACAAGGTAGAGACGCTGAAGTGTTAGTTGTTCCCTATGGTTCAATAACTATCCCTACACTTTAAAAAAGGCAGATGGTTGAATGCTAATCCCTGGGCCTGTTTACGGCATTCTCACCCTCCTTTTCTTCGGCACAGGGGATTTCCTTGCCAAATTAGCACTTGAAAGAATAAATGAGTTAAAAACAACTTTTTACATCCAATTAACGGGTTTAATTGCCGGCTTACTCTTCCTTCCATTCCAGTCAAGTTTCCCCGCCCCTACTAAAGAAATTTTCCTCCTTTTCATTTCAACAAGTTTATTTTACACTCTTGGCTACTACATGTACATTAAATCTTTGAAATACGGTAAAATTTCCTTGATGGCTCCCATAGCCAACTCCGGAGGAGCAGCATTTGCAATTGTTTTATCGTACTTTTTCTTGAACGAAAGGCTAAGTTTAATAGAAACAATAGGTATTTTGATAGTTTTTTTAGGTGTGTCCCTTGCTTCAATTGATTTTGAAGAAATAAAGGGAGTGAAAAAAAGTTTAAAACTAATTATAGGTTTAAATTTCGCTTTAGTATCGGTTTTATGTTTCGGTTTCACCTGGTGCCTTTATAAACCCCTTGTTAAAGAAGCAACTGAACTTTTAGCCTTCTTAGGTGTAAGATCATTAACAACTTTTTATTTACTCCTCTTCTCAATCATGGCTAAACTGAAATTGAGAGAAGTGAAGTCGCAGAAACATTTTTCTTTTTCGCTTGCGAGTGGAGTTTCAAGTATGGCTGGAAACTTAACCTTTATGTTTGGGCTTGGAAGTGGAGTGATGGTTTCTTTGATGTCCCCGATAGCTACAAGTTACCCGGCATTAACACTTGTACTTGCGCATTTGTTTTTGGGAGAAAGGGTTCTAACACATCAAAAAATAGGAGTAACAGTTGTTTTAGTGGGTTTAGTAGCTCTCGCATTCTGAAAAAACAACTTAAAAATAAATACTTTGAAAACGAATGTAAACGTTATACTTTAAACAAGGAATTATTCTTATTCAACGAAAAAGGTGTCTTCCATGCCTGTCTTAACTATTAATTTGCCTGAAGACATTTACAGCACCATGGAGGAGTTAATCAAGAAAGGAACTGCTAAAAGCAAGAGAGAAATAGTTATTAAAGCCCTTAAGAAAGCGTTTGAGCTTTCAATTTTTGAATGGAAAGAACCTTTAATTTTCATAAGGGGGTTTAGAAGAGCAATTGTAAACCAAAGAAGCATAAACAATCTCTTGAGTAATCTTTCCAAAAAACAATTGGTTAAAGGGGGAAGAGAAATGGGTAAAACAATGGTTGATTCATGTCTCGCCAATTTTGGTGTTGACCCAAGAAAGAAAGAGAACTGGGGAATAGCTTTTAAAATTCTGTCGCAAATAGGATGGGGACATTTTAAACTTGAAAATGGAAAAATTATTGTTCAATACCCCTTCTTTCCAAAGGAACTGCTACAAGGGTATTTAGAAGAAGCTTTGGGTGTGAGTTTAGAACAAATCCAAACCACCGACGAAATAGCGATTTTCAAGATTAAAAAGGAGTAAAAGAGTTGTTTTAAAGAAGCAAAGTAAAGGTCAAAGGACGCCTGTTTCAGAAGGACTCTGAAAAAAGGGGAGGGGGCTTATCTTTTTATGTGTGGAGCATTATAAGTAATTGATACCTCAAACTCTGTTTTTCTCAGGGGATTAAAGAGACATGTTTACCAAGTTCAACTGCTTCCTTTTGGAGACCCAATTTATCAAAGGTACTTTTTTTGGGGATGCCTCGTTCATCCCACCCCCTCTCTCGGTAGTACAGCAAAAGTGTTTCTTCATACTTTTTCATGTCCAGCTTTCCTCCTTTAAAAGGCCCTTTAGTTAATGGTTCATTGAACCATCTGGATGGTGGATAGTCCATTTCTTTGTTCCACTTTTCACCATACTCTCTAACCCAGAAAGCTCTCATTAAACAATAAATCCTGTCTGCAACGGTTCCAGCCAGTTCATTCAATGTTAAACTTATACCCGTAACTGTTTTAAACAACTTCACGTACCACTCAAGACTGAAATTAAGCTCTATCCATGGGAGTCTGCAGGCGACTAACGTTTCAAACATTCCTCCACGGATCCTTTGGAATTCTATTACTTTATCAACTTTTTCTTTTCCATATCCTAACCTGTTTGTGCTTACTTCCCATGAAATAACCCATGCATCTTTATGGTGGGCACCTATTGGTGAAGTGCCGTAAGCTAGAGCCATTCCAGGGGCTGTATGACAGTCATAAGCAGAAACTTCAAGTCCTTTAACGTGAATAGCCCATTGTTCAGATCCACCACCCAGTTCTTCAGAAGCCCTTTTTACTCCTTCAGCTAACAGGTTACCTTGACCTTTGCGATATGTAATGTCTTCAACGAGTGCTTTTGCAGCTTCGAAGTCTCCCCACTCAATTCCATCCTTCCATAAACCTTTCTCTGTAGCCTCCATTGCAAAAGCTAAGTTTGAACCCAATGAAATCGTATCTATTCCGTATTCGTCAGCTAACCTATTTAAAACCGAAACTTTTCCCAGGTGACCTAAACCAATGTTTGAACCAAGCATTGCTACGTTTTCGTAATCTAACTCAGAATCTTTTCTCTCCAAATCAACAACCACATTTCCACACATCATGTTACAGTTAGGGCACCCCCTTCTACTTATTTTCATGGCTTCCATAGTGTAACCGTCAATCATCCTTGAAAACTCAAAAACTCCTTCTCTGAAATTAAAAGTGGGCAGTGTACTGTTTTCTTGACACCACTCCACTACACCCATGGTTCCCTGTCTCACCCAGAAAGAATAATTCTCGTTTTCCTGTATAGATTTGTAACATTCCTTCACTGTTTCTTTATGTTTTTTTGGGTCTGCTAAAGAAATTTCCTTTGTTCCTTTAAGCACAATGGCTTTTAGATTCTTTGAACCCATAACTGCACCTATACCCGGCCTTCCACCAGCCCTTCCCTCTTGAGAAATTACAGTTGCGTATTTAACCAGGTTCTCTCCTGCTGGTCCAATTACTAAAACCCCTATATTCCTCCCATGAACCTCTCTCAATTTATTTTCAGCCTTAAATGTTGTCTCCCCCCATATACCGTCAGCACTTAACAAACTTACATTTTCGTTTTCTACATATAAGTAGGAAGGTTTTTCAGCTTTTCCTTCAATTACTAAAGCATCATAACCTGCTTTTCTTAAATGCACAGCTGCTAACCCACCTATGTTCCCGTCTCCATACCCATTCGTTAAAGGGCTTTTAGCTGCAAGCACAAGTTTACCTGTACTTGGCCCAGGTAGACCTGTTAACGGACCAGCAGCTATAACAAGTTTATTCAATGGAGAGAGAGCATCCACCCCAGATTTAAGTTCATCCCATAAAATCTTAACTGCGAATCCCCTGCCTCCAATGAATTTCAAAGCAAAATCTGCCCCATACTTTTGAACAGATACTTTCGAGCTAGATAGATTCACCCTTAAGATTTTACCATTCCAACCATGCAACTTCATCACCAAAAGCTACAGGTTATAATACTTCCCTTTCAAAATTTTTTTAAAAGTTTAAGTTTTTTTCCAATAATTCTTTTTTGCAACATTAACTTTTTACAACACCTTAAAAAAAAGGCAGTAATTCTTGGTAAAAAAATCCTAAACAAGAAGGTATTTGAAACTGAGTTAACAAAAAATTTTAGTGAGAATACCCTTAGTTAGGTGAGGTGTGAAATATTTGGTTTTACTTTTAACTGAAAAAGACTTAAAGAAAGTTCTGGATATGAAAGAAGTTATTGATTTAATGGAGAAGGCCTTTTCAGCATTTGTTAAGGGAGAAACGGAAGTTCCATTAAGGCCGATAATAAATATTAAAAAATATAGAGGCACAATGCTTTACATGCCGGCTTACGTTGAACCCCTTAACTCTTTAGCTGTCAAAATTGTTTCAGTATACCCCGATAACATTGTTAAACATAAGTTACCTACAATATATGCAACTATCCAGCTTAACAACCCGGAAACAGGTGAACCTTTAGCTTTTATGGATGGAAGTTACATAACTGCTTTAAGAACAGGTGCTGCAACTGGTTTAGCAACTAAGTATTTATCTCGCAAAGACTCTAAGGTTTTGGGGGTAATAGGGGCTGGAAAACAAGCATTTACCCAAGTGTGGGCTGTGAAAGAAGTAAGGGAAATAGAAACAGTTTTAGTTTATGATGTTGTGAAAGACAAAGCTGAAGAGTTAGCTGAAAAAATTAATGAAAGGTTTAGGATTGAAGGCAGAAGCGTGGAAACTGCAGAAAAAGCAGTTGAACCAAGTGATGTTTTAATAGTGGCCACAACCTCGGTTAAACCTGTTTTAAAGGGGGAATGGATTAAACCTGGAACACATGTTAACTCAATTGGTTGGATGGGGAAAGACGCAAGAGAGTTGGATACGGAAACTGTTAAGAAATCAAAAGTTTTTGTTGATTCAAAAGAGGCAGTGTTAGCGGAATCTGGAGACATAATAATTCCCATAAAAGAGGGGGCAATAACTGAAGGCCATGTCTACGCAGAACTAGGGGAGGTAGTTACTGGTTTAAAAAAGGGTAGAGTTTCAAGGGATGAAGTGACCCTTTGGAAATCTGTAGGGTTAGCTGTTCAAGATGCCGTTACAGCAAAACATGCTTACACCAAGTCTCTGCAAGAGGGGGTAGGCAAACACTTCCCCCTTTAAAATGAGAACTTTGGGGTAAGGAAACAAATCTCGTTCATTTAATGAATGACACAATTCTTTCTTTCACTTTTTCAACGGCTTTCGCAATGTTTTCACTTGTTAAACCTCCACCAAAACCTATGTTTTTCGACCCTCCACCTCTCCCACCCAATGTTTGACATACTTCACTGACTACCTGACTTACGTTTAATCCTTTCTTAATAAGTTGAGACCCACCTCCAGCAACTAATGCTGGTTTTCCACTTAATCCCCCCACAGCAATGAATAAATTTTCGTTTTCCTCTATCTCCTTTTTCACCAGTCTCCCCAGGGTTTTGGCGTTTGCTTCCCTTAAGAGCCCAGTTACTACCTCCACAGTTCCTATCAGCTCTTTTTTACTTATCAAGTTTCTGAATTTTGATTCAGTTAACTCTTGCTTCATTTCTTCAATTTCTTTTTCCATTCTCTTTTTCTCATTCCTTAACTTCATAAGGACATTAGGTATTTCTTCTGCTGAAATATTCAGTTTCCTAGCTAAAGAACTTAATTTGTTCATGTAGTCCAGGGTTTCATTAACTGCTTCCTCCCCAACTAAGAACTCTATCCTTTCAACCCCCTTCTGTAGCCTAAACTTGTTAATTACTTTGATCATCCCTATTTCAATAGTGTTTAAACAATGTGTTCCGCTGCAGATACTTTTGTCGAAACCCTCAATCTCTACTATCCTCACTTTTTCCTCTAGGGGTATTTCCTTTGCCCAGTGGAGACCGGTCAGAATCTTTTCCAGTTCACTCCTTGAAACAAAGTATGTTTTTACAGGTATGGCTTGGTAAATAACTTTGTTTGAACGCCTTTCTATTTCCTCTAAGTCTTCGGGTGTTATTTTCTCAGTTTGAACATCTAACCTAACTTTACCTTCCTCTATTCCAAAACCTGCGTACTGTGCCTTTCCCTTAACTTTTTCGATAGCAGACATCACTATGTGTGAGGCTGTGTGGCAACGCATATTAGAAACTCTTCTTTTAGAATCAATCTCACCTAAAGCCTCTTTTCCCTCTAAGGATTTAGTAGTTGAAGGGACACACTCATGAACAATGACGCCCTTAATTTTCTGCACATCCACAACCGAGTACTTTTTATCCTCAACTGAGACATAACCTTTGTCTGATGGCTGGCCTCCACCTTCTGGATAGAAATAGGTTTTGTCCAGTACTATATACATTTTCCCATTTACTTCCCATTTTTTCAAAATTTCTGCCTTAAACTTGAATTTGTAAGGGTCTTTAAAATAAAGAAGTTTGGTTTGGGGTACACCCTCTAAATTTTTAATCAGTGTCTTTTTCATAACTAATTAACTCCTTAAAAAGTTAAAATTTAAAGGAGTAGGTTACAAAAAAACTTCGTAAACAAACTTTTTGAAAATAAATAATTTTTTTATTAGAGCACTAACTCTTCCTTTTCAGCCTTTCTTTCATCCACTCCAAGGTCACTTACTTTAAATTTCCTTCCGCCATAAAGTTCGGCGTAGTCTTCACCCATATATAAAGCAGCTGCTACTCTGCCGATTGCATCTCCTTTAAGTATTCCGCTTCCACTTGCTCCTGTAACAGTTATTACACCAGCCTCCTCAAAAATGTAAGGGTTTGCATCTAAAGAGTTTTGTGTGTATTGACCAGCCCATGCATTAAGCGGTTTAAGGTTCCTGAAATGGGGAAAGTACTTTTCCAGTACAAGCCTGATCCCGTAAATGTAAAAGTATTTTTCTGGTTGAGGGTCTTCTTCGAGCTCAAATTTCCTCCCCAACTCATCTGTGCAACCAACCCAGAAAGTTTTCTCCTCTATACATGGCCTGAGGTAAATCTCTGCTGTAGGCATAGCCACAAATGGAAGAACCCTCTCCTTGTTGAACCCTTTAATGTTAAATAATGGCTCAAGGCTTTCCCCTTTCAACACAAAAATTTGTCTTTTCTTAGGTTTCACCCTTGCATCTATTCCTACAGGGTCAAGGAGGATGTTTGACCAAGCACCTGCTGCCACTACCACAGTGTCAGCCCTTATTTCCCCCCTATTTGTTTTTACTCCCATTATTTTTGCTTCTTGCCACGTAAAAGGTTCACCAGGTATGCAGTATTTTTCTAAGGGTTCAAGAATTAATTCAGTAACCAATGTTTTATACTGAATAAGGCCTCCTTCTTTTTTAAAACTTTCTTCGTAAAACTTCACCAGCGAATCAGCGTCTAAATAACCGCATTTCTTACCTAAAACACCCATCACAACGTTTTCTAAGTTAAGTCTTTTAGCTTCCTCATCTTCGCTACTGAATTCTAAAACAACGCCTGGAATCATTTTTTCCAAGTCATCTTTTTCAAAGTACTCGACTTCCACCCCTTTCTTCTCAACTTCTCTGAATACATTTATTTCTTTTCTGTAACTTGTTTCACCTAAAAGAAATAAGTATCCTATCTTATGCAAGCCAAGATTGTAACCTAGATCATTTTGGAGGTGGAAATAAAAATCAACAGAGCTGTCAGCCAAAAAGAAATTTGTCTTGGAGGAGAAAACGTTTCTGAATGAAGCTTCACTTTTTGCAGTGTTCCCTTGGCCAGCTGAAGCGAACTTATCAATAACTAAGACGGATTTGTCCGGGTTCCACTTCTTTATGTAATATGCTGAAGTTAAACCTAGAATTCCAGCCCCAACCACTACTACATCATATCTCGGCACTTTAAAAGCCTCGCTCTTTAAAGGGTCCTTCTTAAAAGATAGGGAGTGAGAAAATTATAGGATATTTTTAGGAAGGAATGAAGCAGCATTTTTTTAAACTTTTTTCAAAAATTTTTCCCTGGTGATACCCTTTTTCATTTTAATTGGAACCCATGTTTCAAAGGGTCTTTTGGGTCCATCACTAATTGATTGAAGCCAGTGATGTATGCTTTACCCTTTATTTCCGGGATGATCCCCTTAAATTTCCCTATTTTTGTTTCTTTCAAAGCTTTTCCACGGAAAACAGTTTTCAATATGCTTTCATGGATGAACTCTTCTCCAAGTTTTAATTTCCCCTTCGCATACAGGGTTGCAATTTTTGCACTTGTGCCTGTGCCGCAAGGGGACCTATCTATTTGACCATTACCGAAAACAACGACGTTTTTGCAGTGGGCTTCAGGGATATCCGGGTCGTCATAAAACTCCACCAAATTTACTTTGTTTATGTATTTCTTCATTGGGTGTATAACTTCCACTTGTTTATTAATTGCATCTCTTATTTTTAGCCCTGCATCTATCAGTTTCAAGGAGTTTTTGGGGTTTATTTTAAGTTTAACTTGTTTCACGTCAACTATAGCGAAAAAGTTTCCTCCAAAAGCTATGTCAATCTCTACTTTACCGAAACCAGGCACATCCACTTCCTTAGTATCATAAAGGAATGAGGGTACATTCCTTAACTTGACTTCCTCAACGTGGCCATCCTTAATTTCACATATTGTTTCAACAAGGCCTGAAGGGGTTTCTATGGTTATTTTTGTTTCAGGTTCTCTTGCTTCAATTAATCCTGTTTTAACAGCTACCGTAGCTACACCTATTGTGCCGTGGCCGCAGCCGTCAAGGTATCCCCCGCAGTCAATAAAAATTATTCCTAAATCTGCCTTTTCGTCAGAAGGTTCAACAACTACAGCCCCGAACATGTCGTTATGGCCTCGTGGTTCATGCATGAGAAAGGTTCGTAAATAGTCGAGATTTTCCTTGAAATAATCCCTTTTTTCAGCTACAGTTTTACCTCTTAATTTAGGTACGCCTGAAGTAACTATTCTTGTTGGTTCACCTGCTGTGTGGGAATCTACACATGTGATAAAATGAGAAAACTTCATTTAAACACCTCCAAAACTCATATTTTCGTTGTTTCTTTCGTCGTTTCCTTAATTATTTCTTCAATTTTCTTTTTTACTTCTTTATCTAAAGGCTCAACCTCATGTTCTTTAAGTAATTTCTTTGTTTTTTCTCTAGCCCTCTCCTCCAAAGTTTTGCCTCCCTTTTTCACCCATCCAGAGTGAAAGTCTCTATTCATTAAATCTGGAACTAAGTGTTCAGTCCAGAAATGTTTCCTTGTATGTTTCTCCTTTAAGTAATTCCCTCCAAAACCTACTTTCTCTATTACGCCCAAAGCTAATGTTTCATCATTAACTTTTATTCCTTTAGCTATCCTTTTAACCATCGCCACTATTTCATCACAAATTGTTAAAAGTTCTAAACTCCCCGTTAAACCTGAAGCTAGGTACCCTAAGTCGTGAATAAGGTTTTGACCTGCTAAAGCTGAAATAGCAAGATACATAGCTGATTCTGCTAATGCCTGCCCGTCCAATACTTGCGAATCTGAGGCTCCTGCCAATCCAAATAGAGGGATATCTAGATAATGGGCAATCTGGGCTATTGCAACGGCTAAAAGCATACATTCAGCTGAAGCATAAACTATAGAGGAAGTCTTCATATCCATGAGGAAAGTACCTGTACCTACAATGAAAGGGGTTCCTGGGTTAATGAGTTCAGCTATCACCAATCCTCCTAATGACTCAGCCCAGCCTTGAACCAGTGTCCCAGCCATTGTTACAGGTGAAGTAGCCCCTGACATAGGGGCTGGGTACCAAATTTGAGGCAACCCAGCTTTAGCCCACTCCATTAAGGAATCTAAATAATCTTTTCCGTAGGTTAGAGGTGAATGGGGCTCATTGTAGAGGGTGACAAGAGGCCTTTTCCTGAGTTCTTCTTCACCTCCAGCTACTAACTTAGCCATTTCAATTTGTTTATTTATTTGGGGTTTGCCATGCCAAGTGTAGATGCAAATGTGTTTAGTGGTGTTTGTTAAACCTGCTTCAAGCTCATGGAGCCCAACAACGCTGGAAGGTACGTCTGTACAACTGAACAACCCCCAGGCATGATCAATATTTGGAAGAGCATCTGAAAGCTTGAATGCGTCCTCCACGTCTCTCTTCCTTGTTTTTCTGTATTCCCCAGTATAAAGGTCGTAAATATGGGTGGTCCCCACCCCACTTCCAAAGTAAGCTCTTTTTCCTTCAAGAATAAAATCTTGGTTTCTGTTTCTGCCGCAAAGCCTTATACTTTTCGGTGCCTTTTTAATTGCTTCCTCAACCATGTAGCCTGGAATTTTAGCAATTTTCCTCCTTTTATCCACCATGGCGCCAGATTTAGCCAGTATGTTTAAGGCTTTTTCATTTTCCACCTTTACACCTTGCTTTTCAAGTAGATGAAGGGTTGCTACATAAATTTGCCGCAAATCTTCGTTACTTAAAATCCTTAATTGCCCCCCTTTAACTCCTTCTCGCAATTCCGAAACCACTCCATAAGTTATTTTTTTAAACCCTTTAAAAATTCAATAAAGAAAGGGAATATTCAGCTTTAATTAAAACCTAGTGCATAATATATAAATATTTATATAACATCAACCAAATATGGAGAGAAAAAAATAAATAAAATTCAGATGCCCATTTTTTTTAAATTCATCCCCCAAAAATATGCAATGACAGGTGTGAGGAGTGTTTTTATGGAAGAAACAATTTTAAGGACCGATAATGTGGTTAAAAGATTCCGCGGCCTTGTAGCCGTAAACAAAGTAAATTTGAATGTTTTTAAAGGCGAGATTTTGGGTTTAGTTGGTCCTAACGGAGCAGGGAAGACAACACTTCTAAATGTAATAAATGGAATTTATAAACCTGAGGAAGGTAAAGTGTACTTTGAAGACGAAGATATCACAGGTAAGAAACCTGAATACATTTGCAAGAAAGGAGTGGCTAGAACTTTCCAAATTACACGTCTTTTTGTGAACATGACAGCACTTGAAAATGTTATGAGTGGAATAATGTTTGGTAGAAAGGAATTGTCAGATTTCAAAGAAGCAAAGAAATCTGCTTTAGAAACTATGCAGTTTGTAGAGTTTCCAGTGGAGAAGAGGGATGTAGTAGCTGGAAGTTTAAATGTTGTAGAAATGAAAAGGATAGAATTAGCTAGGGCGTTATTAACCGACCCAAGCCTTATACTACTAGATGAACCAGCAACAGGTTTAACACCTTCAGAATTACCAATAATGATTAACTTAATAAATAAACTTCATGAGAAAGGAGTTACAACCTTAGTTGTAGATCACAACATGAGATTCATAATGAATGTGGCACAAAGGTTAGTTGTACTCCACTATGGTGAAAAAATCGCTGAAGGAACCCCCAAAGAAATAGCTAGTAATGAAGCAGTAATTAAAGCTTATCTTGGAAAGAAATACATTTTCTAAGGTGAATATAGGAATGTTAAAGATTGAAACAATAGATGTTTTTTACGGGAAGTTTCAGGCCTTATGGGGGCTTTCGCTCCATGTTGAAAAAGGAGAAATTGTTGCGTTGATAGGTCCTAACGGAGCAGGGAAGACAACGACTTTAAGAACAGTAGCAGGTTTACTTAAACCGGCTAGGGGAAAAATTTTCTTTAACGGAACAGAGATAAGTAAACTTCCATCCCACAGGATTGCTAAGCTTGGAGTTGCGATGGTGCCTGAGGGACGGCAGCTTTTCGAAAAAATGACTGTTTTCGAAAATCTTCTCATGGGAGCATACCTAAAAAATGAAGAAGAAATAAAGGATTCATTAGAGTTTGTTTATCAACTGTTCCCCAGGTTAAAGGAAAGAAAGAGACAACTAGCTGGAACCCTCAGTGGTGGAGAGCAACAAATGCTTGCTGTTGCAAGAGCATTAATGCTTAAACCCTCATTTCTAATGATAGATGAAATGTCCCTAGGTTTAATGCCTACCTTAGTTGCAGAGCTTTTTAAAGTGGTTGAGAAGGTGAGGGATGAGGGAATAACTGTATTAATGGTTGAACAACACGTAGAAAGTGCACTTAAGATGGCAAATAGGGGTTATCTCATGGAGCAGGGTAGGGTAGTCATGGAGGGAGCAGGTAATGAACTATTAGAGTCTGAGCATGTGAAAAAGGCATACTTAGGACTTTAATCCCCTACAAACCCTTCCTCTATTTTTTCCCAGATACCTTAAATAATACCTTTTAAAGGCCAGGAAACATTGCTAGAAAAAGCAAAAAATGAAAGAGGGGAAAGCTAGTCACTTTTCTTTTTCTGTAACTTTCATTTTTTCTGCTGCTTTTCTTATTAAACCCACAAGTCCAGTCCTTGCCCATATCATGACTACTATTAAAAGCACACCGTAGATTATGAATCTGTAAGCTCCTATTTCTCTAAATGCCTCAAATATTGTGATGATTACAAAAGAAGAAGGTATTGATCCCCATATTGAACCTACTCCGCCTACGTAACAAATTGCTAGTGCAGGCACAGTTATTACTAAACTGCTTACGTCAGGTGTTATGACTCCAATGTAATGTGCATAAAAAACTCCTAGTAAACCTGCAAACGCGGTCGAAATTGTAAAGGCGGAAACTTTGTAATAGAGCACATTGACCCCTATGGACTTTGCTGCTGTTTCATCTTCTCCTATTACCCTAAAGGCAAAACCCATTTTACCCCTAGCTATTTTTGTAAGGATTATTATTTCAAAGGCTAAGATGCCAAGTATGAAGTAATAATATGGAAACCTACTAATTCCTGGGAAGAGAGGCGGATTCATTAAACCCTGATATCCCCTTGTTATATCTGAAGCTGCTGCAAGTATGTACTTAATTGTTTCTGCAAGGAACCAACTGAAAACTGCAGCATAGATTCCATGCAGCCTCAGAGTCAACAAACCTACAAGAGCACCGAGAGCAGCAGCAAATGCCACAGCAGGAAATACTCCTATCCATGGAGATATATTGAAATATAAAGCTAATAACCCTGAAGTGTAAGCTCCTATAGCAAAAAAGCCTGCATATCCAAAGTTTGTCACTCTTATAAAGCCAGCAGTGAGGTCAAAGGAGGCCCCTATGGCTGCCCACAGGAAAATTGAAATAAGTACGCTGTTAAGGTATTCGTTTTTAAACAAAGGTGGTACAAGTGCAACCACAAATAGTAAGTATGGGAGTATTTTGAATGTTTTTAGCTTCGGAAGGTTTATCTCTCCCATATCCCTTTAACCTCCGTACCGAAAAGACCTGTGGGTTTGAACAGGAGAATTAAAGCTACAATGATTATGGAAATAACGTTTTGCCACCCAGCAGAAAGGAAAGTGTAAGCTAGTGTCTCTGCAAAGGATAATAGAAAACTACAGTAAATAGCTCCCTTTATGTTACCGAGACCCGCTGTTACCACAACTATCCAAGCTTTTAAGTTCGCAGTAACTCCCATTAAGGGATACGTTGTGAAAAGCACCATGTAAAAAAGGCCACCTATCCCTGCTAATAATGCAGACAAACCAAAGGTTAATGTATAAATGAAGTTTACGTTTACCCCAAAAATCGAAGCAGCTTCCTCATTTATACCTACAGCCCTAATAGCTCGACCAATTTTGGTGTATTTTAAGAAAAACCAGAAAACCACAACTATGCCTACACTTATTCCAAGTATAGCAAACCTATCTAAAGAAGTTGCTGTACCCAGTAAATTAATGTTTCCAGGCCATAAGCTTTTAATGCCCAGAAAGGCCGCTCCAAAAGCAGCTAATGCACCATTCTCCAAAACTTGGGATATACCAAGCGTTAAAACAAATGTATAGAACATCCAAAGTTTTCCACTAGTTTTGCGGAGTGGGAAAAGTAGTGATTTCTCGATTAAGCATCCGAAAAGGAACATTACAGCAGCAGTTAACACCAGTGCCAGGATAGGGTTAAGTCCCAATGAAACCAGTAGAAAGTACGAAAGATATCCTCCTAGCATAGCAAAGTCGCCATGGCAAAAACTAGCTACAGAGATTATACCGAAGAGCATAGCAAGGCTTGCTGAAATTAAAACGTATAAAGATCCCCTTAACAAGCTTACTATCAACAATTCAACCGGCGAAATCAAATCAATTCCCCCCGTATCCTCCTGAAGGAAAAAGACTCCCTTTCTCTTATCTAATTAAGTGAGAAAAGGTTTTTGTAAGGAATTAATTGAAGCATCTTATACTTAATTTTTCCTTTAAAAATTTTATCTTTTATTTTTATTTCTTGCATTTTCATAGAACAATTTTTGAATATACGTAACCCATCTTCCAATTTTTCCATAAACAATAATACTAGAAAAGAGCCTTTATAGTATTTCTATCAGGGTATCATTATTATTTTAACGATTTTAAACCATGAACTTAAAGAGTATACAACACTTTACCTAATTTACGCTTGAAAAACAGCTGTTTTATACGTGTATCTTACTAAATTTGTCAGGAAACTTAATTGCAGAGTTGTAAAAGAATTTAAATATGGATTATTAAGATGAACGTCAGGGGGAAAAAGGGTAAGATTTATAAATTTTACTTAAAGTTTAGTCTTAAAAAATAATCATGAGAGTGAAAGATTCAAGAGAGTAATGGAAGTTTTCCAACTTCTAGGTGCCTATCATGAAGGCAAAATATATAGGTTCAGGTAAGTACGTACTTCCTTTCTTCCTCATTGCTATTCTGGTACTATCTGGATGCGTGGGGCAGCCTCCTTCACCCACTCCAACACCTACACCAACAGCTACAGCATCTCCTACAGCTACACCAACAGCTTCACCAACTCCGACAGGGCCACCTATCAAAATAGCACTTGTGGCCCCTTTAACAGGACCTGCTGCACGAACAGGAGAACAATACAAAGATGCTATTCTTTTCACTTATAATGAATTAAAAGCGCAAGGAAAAATTCCAGTGTATGTGGATGGAAAACTGAGGGACATACAGTTTATTTGGGTTGATTCGAAATCAGACCCAGAAGAAGCTGTTAAAGCCTACGAAGACGCGATTGTAAGGCTTGGAGCTGACATATTAGGAGGAAACTGGCACAGTTCAGTAGCAATGGCACTATACAAGATTTCTACAAGGTATCATAAGATTCATTGGGGTTCAGTAGGGGAAACTCAATTCCTATGCTATAAAAGAATAAAGAATCCTGACGAGAGCAAGTACTGGTTCAAACTTTGGCCATGTCCACCAATTTATGCCAGCTTATTCGTACCTGCTTTCCAAGAAGTATTAAAGGATGCAGGGTACACGCCAAGAAACAAAAAAGTTGCTTTACTTGTTGAAGACACAGATTACGGTAGAGGAATGGGGGATGCATTAAAAGCTGCTTTCGAAAAAGCCGGGTGGCAAGTAGTCTACTATGACGTCTTCACCTTGTCACCGCCAGAAACAGACTTTACGCCATTAATCAGCAAATATAAGTCAGCTGACATCAGTTTGGTTTACCAAGTTTCTACTGGCCTCCCAAGCTTGACAGCGTTCCTTAAACAGGTTCATGAAATGAAACTGAAAGCATTTGTTGCATCGTTCGGTATAGGATGGTTCTCAGTAGATGAGTGGTACCCTGCAGTAGGAGAGGCTTCAGATTACGTATTAAGCATGGATGCCACTGCAGTTTTAACAGATGAACAGAAGGCGTGGGTAAACAAATACAAAGCACAGCTAGGTTATACACCCTCAGCCGTAGTGTGTGGTTACTGGGCACATGACCAATTCTCGATGTTAATAGATGCTTTAAACAAAGCTGGAAGCATGGATCCTGACAAAATAAGAGCTGCGTTGTTAAGTATGGACTACAAAGGACTCTTTATGAACATAAAGATATGCGACAAAATAAACTGTACCGATGCCAGCGGCAGATTAATAGGCCACTTCCAAGAAACAGTTGCTGATGCACAGCACTTCCACTTCCCATTGCTTCAATGGAAAGGTGGACAATCAAAACCAATATGGCCTGCAGATGTTGCTGAAGCTAAACTTGAAATACCACCTATCTTAAAAGGCTAAACGAACCCTCCTTTCCTTTTTTTATTTTTTCATTCTTTCCTTTAAAACAGCTTTTAACTTTTTCCTTTTTTGTAGATTCTTAACCAAAGGTGGGGAGAAATGGGTTTTGAGGAGAGAACTAAGAAGTCTAAGGTTATTTTTGAAAAAGCTAAAAAATATTTGCCTGGAGGAGTTTGTTACGGCTCTCGATACTTTGAGCCTTATCCCCTATGTATAGTTAAAGCTAAAGGAAGTAAAGTCTGGGATATTGATGGCAATGAATATGTGGATTATTGGATGGATCATTCAGCTGCCATTCTTGGGCATAATTATGAGCCTGTCATTGAAGCTGTAAAAGAACAATTAAATAATGGGCCTTTCTTTGGTTACTTAAATGAGGAAGCTGTTAAATGGGCTGAACAGGTTTGTAAATGGTTCCCTAGTGCAGAAATGGTGAGGCCAACCAATAGTGGAACAGAGGGAAATATGTATAACATCAGATTGGCAAGGGCCTACACAGGCAGGAAGAAAATCGGTAAGTTTGAAGGTCATTGGCATGGGGGTTATGATGCATTACATAAAGCTGTCAGTTACCCTTTCGACAAACCTGCCTCCTTAGGATTAACTGAGAACCAAATAAAAAACACTATCCTACTTCCATTCAATGATTTAGATGGAGTTAGAGAAAGAATAAAGGGTGAAGATTTAGCTTGTATGATTCTTGAACCTGTTATGGGGGCTGGTGGTTTTATACCTCCGGAAAATGATTTCTTGAAAGGCCTTAGAGAACTTTGCGACGAAAAGGATATTTTGTTGATATTTGATGAGGTGGTTACAGGGTTCAGGTTTGTGGGAGGTGCACAAAAGTTTTATGGCGTAAAACCTGACCTAACCACTTTAGGAAAAACAGTTGGTGGCCAATATTTTGCGGGTGCAGGAGCTATTTGTGGCAGGGCTGACGTTATGGAGAAAATAGATCATTTGAAGCATCCTAATTTTTGGGAAAGGTCTTTTCACGGGGGTACATACACAGGAAACGCTTTAGTAGCCAAGGCAGGGTACATTGTCATGAAAGAACTGGAAAGGAGAAAAGATGAAATTTATCCTTACCTAGATAAACTAGGGAAAAGGGCTAGGGAGGGGTTAATTGATATTTTTGAAAAATACGGTTTTCAAGCTTACGTTACGGGAATAGGTTCTGTTTTCGGTATCCATTTCACCCGTGAAAGACCCAAGGATGGATTAACAGTTTACAGAACTAAAAATTTAAAATTAACAACAGCCCTCCACAGGTTTATGCTGGAGCATGGGGTTATTTATCTCTCCCCGTCAACTGCCCACTTCATACTCTCAACTGCACACACTGAAGAGGAAATAGATACGTTTTTAGCACTTGTTGACAAGTTTATTAAGGAACACAAAGAATAATTGGGCATTTATTAAAGGTGTTTAAAAATGGTTCTTTACGGTGAAAAAGCTAGAATAGGGTTGATTTTACCGCACGAGGACTACACGACAGAATATGAATTCAATAAAGCAGCACCTGAGGGTGTGGCTTTTTACGCGACACGAATTAAACTGGAATCAGTTACAAGAGAAAACTTGCTCAAGATGTCGGATGAAGTAGAAATCGCTATTGAAAGGTTACCCCCAAAAATAGACTTAATAATTTACCATTGCACAAGCGGAACCTTTGTTCTAGGTTTGGAATGGGAAAAGAAACTGCTTAATAAAATAGAAAATGAGACAGGGGTAAAAGCAATAAGTACTATGCAGTCAGTGGTTGAGGCATTGAAGCAATTAAAATTATCCACTATATCTTTAATGACACCTTACACTAAAGACCTTAACAAAATGGAGATAAATTACTTGGCAAATTTCAACATAAAAGTTGTGAAGGATGTCGGCCTTTCCATAACTAATACTGAAGAAATGTGTGCCTTGGAACATAGCGAATTAAGTGAAGCAGCTGAAAAAGCTGACTCCGAAAGATCTAAAGGTTTATTCATAAGCTGTACAGGGCTTAAACTAATGGGGCTCATAAATGAGTTAGAGAAGAAACTTAACAAACCTGTTGTTTGCAGCAACTCAGCAACACTATGGAATGCATTAAAAAAATGTAACGCACCGTTAAAAGAAGTGAAAGGTTACGGAGAAGCATTATTTGCAACAAAGTAATTTTTTACTTTTTGGGAGGAGGTGGGGAAAAAATGAAGTTTAGTGCAGTGCTTGGAGATATGTACCCAGCAGATAGGGTTGTGAAATGTGGAGTTTTAGCTGAAAAATACGGTTTCGACTATGTTTTTATACCTGACCATATCGTAGACATTGATGGGGCACGCATCGACTGTTGGACTGTTATGGGTGCAATAGGTGCCCAAACTAAAAAAATTAAATTAAGCCCAGGTGTAGCTGACATTTACCACATTCACCCCTCAAAAATGGCTCAAATGGTGGCTACACTTGATGAGTTAACAGCAGGCAGAGCAGTGACAGCCTTAGGTGCAGGTGAAGCAATGAACCTTATACCTTTCGGAATAGAATTCGAAAGTGCAAAAAAGAGGATTAAAAGGTTAAGTGAGTACATTGACGTAACCAAGCTTTTATGGACCTCTAACAGAGAAAGAATGGCTTTCTACAATGGAGAGTTTTACACTTTAAAAGAAGCATTTATAGATCAGAAGTTTGTTCAGAAACCTCATCCACCAATTTATGTGGGGGCAATAAAATCAAAAAGCCTCCTGAAAATAATAGGGGAAAAAGCTGAAGGTTGGTTCTCGTGGATTGTGTTGCCAAAGAAACTTCCAGGTTTAATCAAAACAATAGAAGAATCCGCAAAAAGAGCTGGTAGGAATTTCGATGAAATAGACATTGTTACATGGCTTTATGTTTGTATGTGTGACGATCCTGAAGTGCAGAAGAAAGCTGTGGAGGTAGGTAAGGCTTACCTCTACGTTGAAAGAAGTATTTTGAAGGAACATGGTTATGAGGTTTCAGCCCCGGCTTACACCCATATATTGGCACATAAACCTTTCCCAAATGGAAAAGCTTTACTTGAAGCATCTAAAGACGTGCCTGAGGAATTAGTTAGAAAAACTATTGTAATAGGCAGTCCTGAAGAATGTTTAGAACATATAAATGAGTACGTTAAAGCCGGTGCAAAAAACCTAGGGTTCAGAATAATGACCATTTCAGGGGGACCAACAGTTGAGGAGACATTAAAAGAGATTAATGAAAAGATAATGCCTCACTTTAAAGGGTGAGGGATGAGAAGCTGAGAACTTCACAGTTTTTCCTTTTCAAGAAAATGGGGGGAAAGCAATGAGTAAAAAGTCAGCAAAGGTTGTTAATGTAAGAGATATTGAATCTGTAACTTTATCTGACAGTATTCGTGTAAGAAGGTTAATAACTAAGGGAAGGGAAGGATCTGACAAAATAATGTTTGGTGTAGTATTTGTTGAACCAGGTAATAAACCATTGAAGTGGAAGTATGAGGTTGAAGACGAAGTTTACTTCATATTAAAGGGGGAAGTGACAATTTACTGTAACAACAAAAAAATTAAGGTAAAAGAGGGAGATGCAATTTATCTCCCAGCTGGTGAGAAACATGGGTTAATAAATGAAGGGAAGGAAAGCGCCACCATAATTTATGCCCTTTCACCACCTATTCAATAAAGGAAACCTCACTTCCCTGTTTTTTCCTTGCCTTTTTCGTATTCAATCCTACAAATTTTACCTTCTCTAACTTTGTAAAGGCCTTTTGATTCCAGGTACGAAGCTGTTTTCGCTGCCCAGTATTCATGTACTTTCAATTCCCTAGCTATTTTTTCTATTTCCACAACTTTTTTGTTTTTGAATTTTTCGAGCACTTCTGAAGCTAACATTTTAGCTACTTCGTTTTTCTTTTCAGTTAAGTAATCAAGCAATACAAGTGCGGTTTTAGCGTCTACATTTAAGGTTTTAATTATGTCTTCAACTGTTAAGCTTACGGGCAAAGTGTCTCTTTTCCTTTTTAAGGAGATGTAGGTGAAAATTTTTTCTTCAAGTTCCTCCTTGTTTGGGATCCTGGCTAAAGCAGCTAAGTCCAGGTCTATTGTTACATAGTTATCTACAAGTTTATATTTTTTGAGAGGCCTACCCCTACCTATCCTTTTCCAGTCAAACCTGATCAATCCCACAGACTCCATTTGTTCTAAGTGACTCATAACGGTTGAAATTTTCAAATTTAATTTTTCAGCTATTTCTGAGGCACTGACTCCCTCCTTGCTTTCAGTAATGAACTTTATGATTAAAAGCCTGTTTTCATTGGCTAAAACATTCAAAACATTTTTTCCCTGCAAGGGTTTATTTCTAGGAATATAAACCGTCCCGATTCACCTGTCTTCAAAGTTTTTAAAAGAGTGGAAGGAAACAAAAAAGTGCAGTTTTTAAACAGTTGAGGACATAGTTTCAACGTCCCCTTTAATCGATCCTGTACCAGTAAATAGGTTTATGTCTAACCTAGACTTGGCAGCATCGAAATTATTTGATTTATAGTGAATTTCATTCTCTGAAGAACTTACAACTTTTAATCCGTCACCCTTTATTTTAACTGATCCTACACCTGTTTCTGCGTGAATGCTGAGACCCGCTTCTTCAGGTACAGCAACACTGAACTTAATCGCCCCAATTCCTGTTTTACAATCCACTGAACTGTTTAATGGTTCACTTATAATATATGAAAGGTTTATGGCGCCTGTTTCGGTTTTAACTGACACATTCCTGATTAAACCTTGCAAATTTAGGTTTACAGCACCCACAATCGTTGACAAAAACAAATTGTCCACTCTAACACCGGTTATGGACGTGAAAGTCACAGCTCCTGTCCCTGTTTTTACTGAGACACTATACTTCCAGGAGGGATCCAAGAAAACATGTACTTTCCCCTCTTCAACTTTAAGGCTGCAATAAAGAACCTGGTTTCTTTTCTCTTTTTCAAAAACAGGTTTTGGAGATGACTTCTGCTGCTCAATTTCAGCTTGAAAAGGAAGTCCCGTGTCTTCAAAAGAAACTTTGAATGAACCCAGTGAAGCGTTTAAATTCACAACTACTTCCTTTACATCCACGTCGGTGCTATTGAAATATAATTTCTCTTTTTCTCCCCATTCCCTTGTTATTTTTTCAAAAATGTTAATTAAATTTATTTTCTCCCTTTCTTCGACAGGTTTACCTTTTAGAAAAAGGGGAGCACTAACTGCAAGAATTAAACCAGCTGCGATAATTATTATTATACCTAAACCGGTTAACTGTTCCTTTGACAAATTTAATGAAACCATTCCTTCCACACCTTACCTTCCAAAAACTAAAAAAATTAAAACCTCCAAGGGTTCCATGGCATGTAAAGCAGCCTTATCAGAGATAAACCTGGAAAAACCACAAGATAAATAACTAAAGGAATTAAGATGGCTGAAATTAAAGCTTTACCTGAATCTAAACCGTAAACATTCTCTGTTATTAAAACAAGCAACCAAGCTTTCCAAATCAAAGTAACAAATGCTAAAGTTGAAGTTAGGAGTAAACCAGCAGCGGGAGTGAATAATGAAACAATTAAGCCAAGAATAATTAGGAAATCAATAACTGAGGTGTACATGTACAAACCCAGTGTTGCTTCATAACTTCCCATGCTGTCAAATAAATGTCTAGCAACTAAGTGATTAATCAGGCTCCAAAGTATTAAGTTAACGAAGCCACCTATTACACTAACCAACACTAAACTGAAAGGCAAAACTTGGGAAAAAATACCTGAGACAATCCAAGAAGGAATATGGCTCCCAACCTCCACAATTTCTAGAATACGTTGTATAACACGGGAAATAACTGAACCTGCAAGCAATCCCTCAACCAAAGTTATTATTAGAAAGAGTAGAACAGGTTCTGTTAGCCCTCTTTTTTCATGCACAATCATTTCAAAAGTTTCCCTCGGGTGAAGCAAAACTCCTCCAATTCTACTTGAAAACCCTTTGTACCAGTTCATTTTTACTTCACTCTTTCAAGAAATAAGTTAGAAAATTAATAATTCGAAATCTAAGTAATTTTTTTTATATATAAATTTTTCGGTTTACAACCATGTTGAAATTATTGTCGGTGAAGAATGAAAAACCATTGCAGATGCACTGAAAACCTTGAAGGGATTTAATAAAGAGAAATTACTTATCGCATCCCTTTGCGCATCCCTTTGAAACATCATCCCAACATAACTTTATATACATTTACCTAAATTAAACCCTGTATAGTTGAATATAGAAGGATATAAGAGGAAAAAGAAATGAGCAAGAAAGTGGCAATAATAGGCGCTGGAGTAGCTGGTTTATCGACAGGTTGTTATTTACAAATGAATGGGTACGAAACTCAAATATTCGAAATGAGCCAGTCTCCAGGTGGTGTATGCACTTCATGGAGAAGGAAAGGGTATATTTTCGATGGCTGCATTCATTGGCTTGTTGGTTCAAGTCCATTTGTTAACTTATACAAGATATGGCAAGAATTAGGTGCGATTCAAAATAAGAAGATAGTGAACTTTGAAGAATTCATTAGGATAGAAGGGAAAAATGGAAGGGTTTTCACAGTTTATACAAATGTGGATAAATTAGAGAGGGAGATGATAAGGTTTGCACCTGAAGATAAACAGGTAATAAAGAAGTTTACAGATGCAGTAAGGGAATTTACAGGGTTTGAAATACCGATAGAGAAGGCACCTGAACTATATGGTCCTATCGATGGAATGAAATTTTTATTTAAGATGTATCGTTTTTTAAAAGCTGCAAAGAAATGGAAGAAAATCACAATTAAGGATTACGCAGAAAAATTTCAAAATCCATTTTTAAAAGAGATATTTCCTTTGATTCTTGGGGTAGATGACCGATTCGCAATGGCTGGACTTATTATGACCCTCTCCTGGATGCACCTAAAATCTGCAGGTTATCCAATTGGGGGATCTCTAGAGTTTTCAAAGTCTATCGAAAGGAGGTATGTTGATCTCGGCGGCAAAGTGAGTTATAACTCGAAAGTGTTAAAGGTTATTGTGGAAAATAATAAAGCTGTTGGAATAAAACTGGCAAATGGGGAAATTTACAGTGCTGACATTGTAATCTCAGCTGCTGATGGACATTATACCATTTTTGAAATGCTTGACGGTAAATACATAAATAAGGAAATCTTGGATTATTACAATAATTCAGAGCTGTTTCCTGCAATTACTCAAATTTCACTGGGAATATCGAAAAGATTCAATAACATTCCACATTCAATAAGTTTCCCTCTTGATAAGCCTTTCATTATTGACGATAAAAACAAAGTTGAGAGGGTAATGGTGAGAATCTACAACTTTGACCCTACATTAGCACCAGAAGGAAAAACCTCTATCATTGTACACGTCCCCTCCAATTATGAATACTGGGTAAAATTGAGGAAGAGAAATATGGGAAAGTATCGTAAAGAGAAAGAAAGAATTGCTAAGGAGCTTATAGTGATTCTTGATAAAAGATTTGGAGATATAGCCTCGAAAGTTGAGGTTTATGATGTTGCTACACCTGCCACTTACATAAGGTATACAAATAACTGGAAAGGGAGTTTTGAAGGGTGGCTGCCAACACCAAAAATGTTTATGAGAAGGATGAAAAAGACCTTACCCAGGCTGAAAAATTTTTATATGGTTGGGCAATGGGTTGAACCAGGTGGAGGTTTACCAGCTGTAGCTTTATCTGGGAGGAATTTAACTCAAGTTATATGCAGAAAAGACAAGAAAAAATTCCAAGTGGCGATTTAGTGCAGTAACTTGTAAACATTATTTGGCATATACGTATACTATATACCCCTATAAACTTAATCATAAGTTTAAGAAATAAACCTTAAAGATACTTCTGGAAACATTTTTTACCTTTCATGTTTAAGTTTATGGAATCTTTTCCTCCATTTACTTTTATTTTTCACTAGTTTTTGCACTTTGTTTTCGTAAAACCGGAAATTTTCACCTTTAGAGTAAGCCTTCTCAATTTTTTTCGTAGCTGTTTTTATTTGGGCTCTAACGCCTTTTATTTTTCTGTAAAGCCTTTTTGCTTTCAACACTTAAAAACCTTCCTTCAATAAACTTAATTCTTCCCGGTTTCTATTTCCTCCCTGACTCTCTCCCAATCCTTCCTTATGATTTCCTTCATTGGGGGCTTATGTAAACCAGCTGCTGGGTGGTAGAGGGGAATTATTTTCATTTTTCCCATTAAACTGTTCACCTCAAAAACTTTTCCATGCACTTCCCCAACTGACTCTGGCTTAAACCCGAATTTTTGCAGGATATAACTTGTTGCGAAATTCCCTAAGGTGCAAATAATTTCGGGCCCTATTATCTTGATTTGTTTATCTAAATACGGTGTGCAAGCCTTTATTTCTTCAGGTTTCGGCGGCCTATTCTTTCCTTCAAAGGTTGGACGGCATTTTAAAACGTTACAAATGTAAACATCTTCTCTTTCTAATCCAGAAATTGCCAGTAACTCATTTAAGAATTTTCCTGCTGCCCCCACGAAAGGTTTGCCCCTTATGTCTTCCCAGTACCCTGGGGCTTCTCCAATCAATAAGATAGATGTATTTGGGTTCCCCTCTCCAGGGACAGGGTTTGTTCTTGTTTTATATAATTCACATTTTTTGCAGTTTTTTATTTCTTCAGCAAGTTTTTTAAGGGTTTCTTCCTTGTTTACCATCTTTCTCAAAGCCTCTACTACTTCTCAGAAAGGATAAATTTTTTTGGGGAGAGTAAATTCTAACCCGTCACTCTTTTTAAGAAAAAGGAAAAAGGGAGGTTAGCTTTTAAGTTTTCTAAAAAAATTTTGGTTTTACTTTTTTAAAGTTTAGGTTTACTCTATTTTTATTTTGAATTTCTTCGGTATTTCCTTTTTTGTTAACGTTATTTTTAGGATTCCGTTTTCATAAGTTGCTTTCGCTGTTGAAGGATCCACTTTTTCGGGTAAAGTTATTTTCCTGTAAAATCCAACATGTCTTCTTTCTCTTACTCTATAGTTGCCCTTCTCTTCCTCTTTTTCTATTTTCTTTTTTGCCTTTATTTCTAAAGTGTTTTCAGTGAGTTTCACATCTATGTCTTCTTTGTTTAACCCAGGCATTTCAGTTATGACTGTTACTTCACCGTTTTTCTCTACCAAGTCCATTAAAGGTTGCCTAAATCCTTCAGCCAATTCTGTTCCGGTTTTTGAGAGGGGTCTTTTCATTAGTTCAGAAAAGAATTTATTCATTTCATTCCTTAACCTTTCAAGTTCCTCAAAAAAGGGCCAATAAGTCATTTCTCTACACCCTCTTCACTTCATTACATTTTCCTTAAAAAGGGTTAAATGGAGTATTTAACTTCCTCCTTCCTTTTAGCTGCACCATAACCAGTAAATTTATGAGCTATTTTCTTGTAGAACTCAAGTTGCTCCTTAGATAAGGGTTTAATTTTCTTCAATGCTTGTTTAAAGTGTTCCATTTTTATTTTTACCTCTTTCACTTTTTCCTTAGCTTTTTCAGGATTACCGTATTTTTGTAGGTGTTCCCTTATGGCAAGGATGGCAGCTTCTCTGCAAACAGCTTCTATGTCTGCCCCTGTGTAGCCTTCTGTAGCAGTAGCTAATTCATCAAACTTCACATCTTCAGCTAACGGTTTGCCCCTTGTGTGAATTTTGAAAATTTGTTTTCTGGCTTCTAAGTCAGGTTCAGGAACATAAAGTATTTTATCTATTCTTCCAGGTCTTAACAAGGCGGGGTCGACAATGTCAGGTCTGTTGGTTGCAGCTATGACTATGACATTCCTAAGTTCCTCTAAACCATCTATTTCAGTCAATATTTGACTTACAACCCTTTCTGTAACATGTGAATCACCATAACCTAATCCCCTCATTGGAGCTATAGCATCTATTTCATCGAAGAAAATAATGCATGGAGCTGCTTGCCTTGCTTTTCTAAATATTTCTCTGACGGCTCTTTCTGATTCACCCACAAATTTATTCAAAAGTTCAGGTCCTTTAACGCTTATGAAGTTTGCTTCGCTTTCATTTGCTACAGCTTTGGCAAGTAAGGTTTTACCTGTTCCAGGGGGGCCGTGAAGAAGAATCCCCTTAGGTGGTTGAGTTTTAGTGTGTTCAAATATTTCAGGATATTTCAGGGGCCATTCAACTGCTTCCCTTAATTCTTGTTTAATTTTCTCTAATCCGCCTATGTCTTCCCATTTAACCTTTGGAACCTCTACAAGCACTTCTCTTAAGGCTGAAGGTTCAACTTCTTTTAAGGCTTCAGTGAAATCTTTATTGGTCACTTTGATTTTTTCAAGTACTTCAGCAGGTATTTTCTCAGCCCATAAATCTATTTCAGGCAGTATTTTCCTTAATGCATGCATAGCTGCCTCTTTACATAGTGCTGCTAAATCTGCACCAACAAACCCATGGGTTATATTTGCTAGTTTTTTCAGGTCAACGTTTTCAGCTAAAGGCATTCCTCTTGTATGGATTTGAAGTATTTCATACCTCCCTTCCTTGTCAGGCACCCCTATCTCTATTTCTCTGTCAAATCTTCCAGGTCTACGTAAAGCTGGATCTATTGAATTTGGTCTGTTGGTTGCAGCTATAACCACAACTTTACCTCTTGGTTTCAAACCATCCATTAAGGCAAGCAATTGTGAAACAACTCTTCTTTCAACTTCACCTGTAACTTCTTCTCTTTTCGGTGCAATTGAGTCTATTTCATCTATAAAAATTATACTTGGTGCATTTTCTTCTGCCTGTTTAAATATTTCCCTTAACCTTCTCTCGCTTTCACCATAGAATTTACTCATTATTTCAGGGCCGCTTATACTTATGAAATTAGCATTTGTTTCATTTGCTACAGCTTTGGCAAGTAAGGTTTTACCTGTTCCAGGGGGGCCGTGAAGAAGAATCCCCTTAGGTGCTTCAATTCCTAACCTTTGAAATATTTCAGGATGCCTTAAAGGCAGTTCTATAAGTTCTCTAACTCTTTGTATTTGTTTCTTTAATCCTCCAATGTCTTCATATGTAACTCTTGGAAGCGCTTTAAGAATTTCAGGTGCAGCTCTTTCACTTACCTTAATTGCTGTATCGTAGGTGATTAACACAGCTTCACTTGGAGGGTTCACACTGGTTACAACTAAATCAACTTTTCTTCCCATTATGTTTAATGGAACATAGTCACCGCGAGTCACAACCCTTCCCTCAAGTATCCTGGCTAAGTAATCTTCAGCACCCATTATCCTCAGGGGTTCTGTAGGTGCTAAAGTAATGTTTTTAGCGTTGACTGCCTTGATTTTTCTTATTTCAACTTTGTCATCTATACTTACTCCTGCATTCCTGCGAAGGTAACCGTCAATTCTTATTATGTCCTTTCTTTCATCCCCTTCATGTGCAGGCCAGCATAAAGCCACTGTTACTCTTGTTCCTCTGATTTGTATTACGTCACCAACTGATAAGTTTAGTTTATGCATTGTTTCAGGACTTAACCTAGCTATCCCTCTTCCGACATCCCGGGAATATGCTTCAGCAACTTTCAGAACTTCGTAATCAGGCATGATCTTCACCTCCTTTTAAAAGGATAAGCTTCATTTATTAACTAATAGTTAATAACCAAAGTATAATATTTAAATTTAACGGTTCCACTTAAATAAATTGATGCAAAAGGAGGGGGAATAAACAAATGGTTAAATATGTTGAGGATGAACTTGACGTCATCTTGAAAATACTTGGGAACAGAGTTAGGAGAGAGATATTGAGACTGCTAGCTGAAGAACCAATGTATCTGCCTCAATTAGCTAAAGAAATAGGGGTAAGTCAACAAGCTATTTTAAAACACCTGGACAAGTTAATGGAGCAAGGCATTATTTCCTCTTACTACGTAAAAAGTGACTTAGCGGCTCCACCAAGAAAGTACTATAAATTAAACAAATCTTTCTTCTTAACAGTAAGTGTGGCTCAGAGCCTTGTCAACATGAATTTACGGAGATTCTCAGAACTGAAAAAGAGGCTTTTCCCAAAGGATGAATTAATGAACAAAGTAAATAAGTTACTGTACGATACAAACCCCTCCTTACTGCTAAAATCAGCAGGGGAAGTCTTAAACGAAATAGATGAGAAAATAAATCGCTTAGAGAACAGTTTAACCTTTTATTTGGAACTTAAAAGAAGAATTATGGACAAAATGCGAACAGTTATAAATGAAAAAATTCATGACGGTTTAAAAAGGAAAGTTGCCTATTTAACCTTTTGTTCATGGAGTAAAGGAAACTTTGAAGATATAGTTAGCGAGTTAGCTGAAGAACTGGATATAAGGGAAAAGAAAATATCGAAAATAATCAAGGAAATACAGGAGTGTTTCCAGTTGCTGGACTGAAGCAAAAATTCACATTTCTTCACAAATTTCTCTTTAAAAGAACTTAGAAACGTAAACAAAGAAAACATAGAAAGGAAAGCAAGGTGTTCAAAAATGAGGCTAAACTTGCCCAACCAGCATGAAGTAATTAAAAGGTATATAGTGGAGAGAGGAAAGAAACATTTGAGAATTTTAGACGTGGGATGCGGTGACGGAGAACTTCTTATAAAAATAGCTAAAAGGAATGAAAGGGCTAAATTGTGGGGGATAGACCCTCACATAAATCACTGCAAAGAAAATATTGAAAAGGGGGGTTATGGTTTAAGAATAAAATGTATTGAAGCAAAAGCTGAAGAAATCCCCTTAAAGTCAAGGTTCTTCGACTTTATCTATTCTGTTAAGAGTTTACATGAGTTCCATGACCCAGTAAAGGCTTTAAAGGAAATAAAAAGGGTGTCAACTAGAAACGGGGAAATTGTAGTGATAGACTGGAAAGAAGGAGCTAATACGGGAGTAATGGAGAAATATTACGGGGGAAAGGAATTAAAAGATTTTATGAAAAACGCTCTTTACAACCCTTCCAACCTAAAAATAGAAGAAAAAGGAGAATTTAATATTATAATTTACATAAACAGGTAATAAAATAATAAACGTTTAATTTCTCGGTTTTAAATTAACTAATTTAATGGAGATAAGCTGGAAAGAATGTGAAAAAGCCATCTGTGTCTCCCACAAAAAAGAGGAGGAAAGACACCTTACTTAAACCGGATAGAAACTATTAAGGGAATAAGGGGATAGAGTAATGTTAAACGTTAATTTAACTGAGACAGAGATATTAACCATTGGAAAACTTGTAAATTTAAATTTGGAGAACTTCTCCTCCGTTCTTCATTTAAAGCTCAGCAAGTTAAATAATGAAGGGTTTGCAGATGGTTTAAGGTCTTTAATTTTAAAGGGATACCTAAATGTGGAAAGGAACAAAGTAGAAGCACCTCCTAAACTAATTGATTTAGTTAAAACCTTGAATGAACCTGATTTATTGGTCAATGTTATTTCTTTAGCTTCAGGAAGCATGGAGACAGAATCCTTCTTAATTAGGGGAAAAAATGTTTATTCATTGAAAAAATCGTTGAAAAAAGGTTTCTGGATTCGAAAGCTACAAAATAAAGCTTTTTTAATAAATTTTTTAACTGCAGGTTTAATTGCAGATTTAACTACGAGTCAAGAAAAGGTGGTGGACAGGAAAAGGGAAATAACTTTTTTGTTTAAAAAAACTGAGTTTTCGGTTTTATCCTTAATAACCAAAATTTACAGTAGAAAAGTTAAGATACAAAAATTAAAAACCACATCACCTTTCAGTTTCAAATCAAGGGAAGTTGTTGACGAAATGAAGAAAGGAGAAAGCTTGGATTCATTGAATTTAATTGTTAGACACTTCTTTTCAAAAGTAGGTGGAGGAAAGCTACTAAATGAAGACGAAGCACTTAATGCCCTGAATTCCTTGAAAATAAGAAAGTTAGTTACTGCAATAGGAGATACAGGGAATATGGAAGTATCAAAAGATCTTTTTCCTATAATAACGGTACTTTCTACACCTGATAAAGCAATCAATATACAAATAATGAAGCCTTTTTCTGAAACCTCCCGTAAAGAACTTTTCTTTTTCAGGCAAGAGAAAACATTGATAATGGCTAAATACCCTCTTTCAAAAGAGAAGGAGGAAGTATTAATTGAGGTAATCCCTAACAAAAAGTCATTGCAAAATTTCTTCACTAAAGTACTCTATACAAATAATTTAAACATAGCCCCTCTCAAACAAATCTAAAAAAGAAGTTAAGGAGAATAAAAAAGATGCAGCAGGCATACAGATTTCTGACGTAAAAACCTGAGAACCTGGAAATTTCTCGCAAAAAGGTAAGTATTTAAACTCTAAAAAGCTATTAAAGTTTTTTAAGTTAACGTAAAGAGGTTACAAAGAATAGACAAACCTTTCTCGGTGTCTTCTTTGCCTTTAGATTCCTCATTGATTCTGAAAAAGTTAAAATATGATTTTTACTCGTTCAGAAAAGAGGCCGTGGAACCTGAAACCGTTAACATCAAGTTTAAAGATTTAATGCCTGCCATAGGGGGGAGTGAAAAAGGAAAATTTCTAAGTGAAGAAAAACTTTACCTCCACCAATATGAAGCATTAAAAGCTTTGAAAAACTCTAAAAACATCATTTTAATTTCTGGAGCTGGAAGCGGAAAAACAGAGGCTTGGTTCACTTACAGTTTCTTAGAAAAAATTAAAACATTAGTTGTTTACCCTACTTTAGCTCTTTCCAATGACCAAGTTTTAAGGTTAAAAAATTACTCCACAGCTTTAAGTTTCAAAGTTGAAGCAGTAGATGCTGTTAAAACCACGGAACTGAAAAAGGAACATGGAAGAAATTTGAGAAGTTACCTTTCTAACATGGACATATTAATCACTAACCCAGCCTTTTTACTTTCAGACATGAAGAGGTGGGGGGGAACAACAAGGAGAAAACTACTGTATGGATTCATTGAAAAGATGAAGTTAATTGTCTTGGATGAATTTGATTTTTACGGGCCCAGAGAACTTTCTCTGCTAATTTCAATCACCAAGTTACTGAAACAACTGTTTAACAACAGTTTCCAGGTAGCGATTTTAACAGCCACTTTAGGAAACCCCCAGGAACTTGGTGAAGTCCTGAAAGAAATAAATGGCAAAGATACTGCAATAATTGAGGGAAAACCTTTCCAGGTTGAGAATAGAAGTTATGTTGTGCTTAGCAAAAACATGAAAGAAATTTTCTTTTCAGTTAAAAAATTGAAGGGAGAATTAGTTAAAAAACAGGATTTATTGGGGAGAGATGTTTTAGAGGCTTTGGAGGACTTCGAAAAATTCAAGGAGGAATTCTTTAAGGTTTCAACAGCTCTTAAGTACTTAGGGTACAAAATACCCAGTCCTTACTTAGATCCTTCAGAGTTGTTGACTGAATACGTGGAAGATAAAGGAGTAACTTTGGTTTTCAGTCGAAGCATAAAAACAGCAGAGGAAATTTACCGGAAAATAAGGAGTAGCAACCCACAAATCTCTGATAAAGTTTCTGTCCACCACCACCTTGTAGATAAAAGTAAAAGAGAGGAAGTTGAGAAGAAAGCCAGGAAAGGAGAAATTAAAGTATTAATAAGTCCAAGAACATTGGCTCAAGGAATAGACATAGGGAAAATTATAAGAATTGTCCATTTAGGCCTGCCAGAAACAATAAGAGAATTTAAACAAAGGGAGGGGAGGAAAGGGAGGAGGAAAGACTTATCTTTCACCGAAACAATAATTTTCCCTTTCACGTCATGGGATAGAGAGCTTCTTCTAAGGGGGGTTTCAGCCTTAAGGGAATGGACTGAACTGAAGCTTGAACATGCAGTAATTAACAAGGAGAACAAATATTCATTGTTATTTGAAGCTCTTTACAAGTTTCAAGCCCCGTTTTTAAGGAAAGAAATAACGGAAAAAGAAATAAATTTCTTGAAAGAATTGGGACTTGTTAGAGAAGGAAAATTAACCAGTAAAGGAAAAAGAACATGGAGAAATTTGAACTTTTACGAATTCAGCCCGCCCTACGGAATAAAAAGGGTTTTAGTGACAGATAAAGGAATAAGTTATTTACCTGACATAGGTTACTGTGACTTAATTGAAAAATTCCAAACTGGATGTCTCGATTACTCCACAGATGGAATAGTTACTAATTTAAGGAGGAAAGGGAAAGTAGTGACAGGGGTGGAAGTGACGCCTTTAAGCTACAAAGTGTTCTTTAGTACCGACACCTTTTCAATGCCCTACGAAGAATATGAAAGAATCAAGTATGGATGGGGAGAAGAACCAAATATAATAAAGGATTATTTCAGTGGACGTTTCCATTCAGAAGTGATCTGTGTAGTTGACCCTCCTTCAAAAGGTTTCGGTAATTACATTAAACAACCAAACAGGGTTTACTGGAAAATCTTAAGCCTTGTTTCAAGGCCTTTCAAATCAAAAAACAAAACATTTTTTGTTAGAGAATCAAAGTCACTTCCTGTTTTAGCCATGACAGGAGGAAGCTATCGAGATTACACTTACGGGTTCACGTTTGAATTAGAGCCTGAAGAAAATATTTCATGGCTTAGAATAGGACTAGCTTTGATCATGGTTGTTTTAAGGCTTAAATTCGGAGTAAAATTTGAAACTTTAAAGTATGAACTGCACAATGTAGGAAATAGAAAAATCATGAATTTACATGAACCAAGCAGTGCTGGTTTACTGGATAAACTTGAATGGGGCAAAGTAATTAAGGCAGTGAATGATTTTCAACCGAGTTCTTTAGCTGAAATACTTCTTCAGCAAGTGGATGACCAAGCACATTACGAATTTATTGTTAACGGCGCAAATTGGGAGTTAGCAAAGAAATGGGCTTCAAAAGCTGTTGAGTACATTTTAGCAGGGAAAAAAGTTCGTTTAGTTATTTCAAGGAAAGAAATAATTGTACCTAAACCCTCAAAAGCTTTAAAAACAGCTTCTTTTGAAGCTTTAATTCTTCCTCTGGACGACAACAAAGAATTTATACAAGCTTACATGGGAGTGTTTAACGGGGAAGAGATAGTTAGCAACTTAGTTATGAAGGAGTTCTGGGACGTTACAGGATGGGAGAAAGTAAACAAATCATTAAATGAAGTAGTGAATTCAAACTTCACTCTAGTAGTTTACAACTTTGATTCATTAATAAATTCGTTAAGGGAAATAAACTTGAAGACCGTGATTTATGCATTAAAGGGGATGGAAGAGGAAGGAAGAATAGTTGAAATCGAAAAGTTAGCTAAGGAAAAATTAAAAGTTGAAGTTGCCCCTTTTGAAGAATTGGTTAAAGCTGTGGGGTGGAGTAAGGAGATAGAGTTAAAAAATGTAAGAAATGAACTTGAAAAGTCAAGGAGTCTTTTAAGCATTAAAGGATGCGGGAAATGGCCTTATTACACTAATTACCTGCGTGAAAAAGCTGAAAAATATGTAAAGGAGAACCTTTTATTACTGTATAAGCTACATTTAGCCTTACAAAAAATTTAACGATGCGAAACCATTCTAAACCCTAAACTTGAAAGGATGAATCATTCATAAATTTTTTCTAAAAAATGAAGGCTACTTCTTTTGAGAGAGGAACGATGAAGTTGAAACCAGCTTTTGTTTTTGTTTTCGTTATTATTTCATTAAATTTAATGAACGGGTTTAGTTCAAAAAGATTAACCGTGTCCACAAATGGAGGAATCCAACTTTCTTTTTCACCCCAAGGAGAAATAACTGAAATAAAAACTGGCGGGTATTCCTTACCCTTACTGGAAAGAAGGAATTTTGTTTATGTAAGAGAATTCACAAACCTTTTAAACCAAGAAAATTTAGCTCCTGCAGGTGACATGAGCCATAAACTTGAAGCTGCCGGATGGAAAAAACAAGTGAAAGGGGAAGCTGAAGTAGTATATGAAAGAAACAAATTAATTTTTGAATTAAAGGATTTAAGGAAAGAAACAAAAATAATTTATGTATCTCCCCTAATACAGATTCAAGGAGGCATAAACTATGTTTTTTCCGTCCTTGTCAAGTCTGATTTTGGATATTCAGAAAGAGCGAAAACACCTGTAACAGGTTTATTTATACAATGGTTCGAAAAAGGAGGAAAAGAAATATGTAGATCCAGTGTAGAAGTATCTGGGGTAATTTTTAATTTTAACAGGTTCACTAATTTTTCAAGAGCCCCAGAAAAAGCAGAGAAAGCTAGATTAATCTTCTTTATTTACTGGAATCCTGAAACTAAGGTAAGCTGCAACCTAAAAAACTATGTCCTCTACTTAAAGGAGATTTACTTCGCCAAGTTCCCACCTGAAGCAGAATGGAAACCTGTAACTGGGAAAATGCACAGTGAAAACGGCACAATTTACTTTGAAGGAAGTAAAAACAACATAAACATAAGAGTTAAAGTGGAAAATGAAAAAGAAAAAGTAAAGGTTAAAGGACTTGTGGAAAGTAAGGAACCTGTAAATAGAGCTATTGAAATTGGGGTTAGTTTACCGGTAAAAGCAGATGGATGGATTTGGTGGGATGACCTCAGAAGGAAAAGAGAAATAAGGGAAGGAGAAGAGTACTTCAACACTGTAAATTCACTTGTTTCACAAGGTTTTCTACCTATTTCGCTTTACCCTATCTCAGCTATCTCTAACAACGAAACAGTACTAGGGTTAACTATAGACTTAAATAAACCTAAAATTTTCAAGTTTATGTATGGATGGGAGACAGGGTTTACTTGTGTCTTCTTGTTGGGGTTCTCGAAAAAAATAAAGAATGAAGCAACTTTTGAGTTAACAGTTTACGGTGAAGCAGACTCTGAATGGGGTTTAAGAAACATAGCTCAACACTACTACAAAAACCACAAAAACTGGTTTAACCCTAAACTAAACCTAACTTCATACACTGCAAACTGGAAATACAGTGAATACGGCCTTTCATTTCTGCAAGGTTCTTTCCAATATGAATCAGTAATTAGACAAGCAGCAGAATACTTTAAAGATAAAGTGTACTTGGCTCAATATATTTTACCATGGGAGTATGAACCAGTAACAGGAATAAAAAAGGAAAGTGAATGTCCCTCATATGCAGAAACAATAAAGATAGTGAAAGAAATAGCTGAAAACCAGTTAAATTCTAAAGCAGGAATTGCCTTAAACACCCATGCCTCCACATTTTCCGGGGACTGGGTAATAGCAAATTATAAGAAAGGACCAAGCTATAGACCTGACGAATGGGTTCCACAAATACCTTTAAACACTGACCCTGAATTTCCAGGGCCGAATGTTTGGAACTACACAGTAGAAACTCTGCAAACAGTTTTAAACACTACAAAAAAGTATGGTTTAAGAATAAACGGGGTTGAATTAGATAATTTCATGGGGAGAAGCAACTGTTTATCATTAAGTGACAAATGTTTAGAATATGCCGACATATCTTTAACCTATGATCCAAACACCTTTAAACCTGCTATACACTTGTCTTTCACAGCTGTAAAATACTTGAAAACGTTAAAAGAATGGATGGAAAAGAACTTGCCTGATTCAGGTTTAACAGGGAATTACATAAGTGAAGGAACAGCAAGTTTTGGGGCAATATACCTTGACGCTTTACCTTTTGAATCCAATAATGTGAAAAATTTTAATTGGGGAGATAAAGAGCTTTTGTACAGGAGATTCATTGCTGGGAATAAATCAGTTATTTCAGTACATACTGAACTGGACTTTAACGTTGAAAACCCTCTCCACCTTGAATACATGAAAAGGTACATTGAGGGGTGTTTATTTTACGGTATAATGCCCACCTTTAAACAGAGATATGCTAGATACTACGACAACCCAAACTTTATAGAGAAATTAGGAGACACCTTAAAGAGGGGGCATGAAATATTTTTAAAGTTAAATAAGGCAGGATGGCAGCCGTTAACTAAAGCAAAAGTAAGTAACGGAAAAGTTTATGTTGAAAAATTCGGTGCAGGAAAGCATTTCTATCTTACATTACACAACAGTTTAGATAATAAGGAAAAGGTAGAGGTGGAATTAGAAACAAGGAATTTAAGCAATAAACTTAGAATTCAAGAAATCTGGAAAAACCAAGAAATAAATTTTAAAGGAAACAAATTCATTGTAGAAATGGAGGGGCATGAAACATTGTTTTTTGAAGTGCAAGAAATACTTAAGCAAGGAACAGGAAAAGAAACCACTCCTGTGTTTAACCCTGAAACTAATCGAACAAATAAAATCAATAAAACAGCGGAGGAAAAGGTTACAACATTAATCTTAGCTTTATTTACAGTGTTTGCTGTTGTTTCAGCTGTGTTCTTCTTCCAGAGAAGAAACTAATTTTGTTTCTTTGTTAAAATTAAAAATTTAAATTTTCATTTTTTTCCTTCTAGAGCTTAAAAAGTTTTATTTTAAAGTAACAATTTTTATATTTTAAATCACTTTTCCAAAAAAAGGGTTTCTAAAAAAGAGGAAGGAAAAATGCTTGCATTAATTTTGATGAAGGTGAAACCGGGAAGAGAGTTTGAAATAATAGACAAGTTAAGAAGAGAAATAGAGAAATACACTTTTAAAGTTGATAATAAACCCTTCATATATGAAATCACAGGCCCCTACGACGTAGTGATTGGGTTAAGACTGGAACAAATAGAGGACATCAGAAGTATTTTATCCAAGGTGAGAGAGTATGATGGAGTAACTGAAACCTCAACCTCTATATTAATTACCTAAGCATTTACCCACAGTATTTTAAGGCAGTGTTTTTCTGGAAAAAGTGTAACTGTGTAAGTGGTAAGTAATGGACTGGTTTGACCAAAGGAAACTTTTTTATTTCCCTCTCTCGGGTTTCTTCTTTTTGTTGCTTTTCATTACTTTATTTTCTCTTTTTCTTTTTTATTTTCTAGGTTTCTTCCAGTTTGCTTTCATAAAACTGGGTTTTACACCTTGGCAGGCACTTAGTTTTCTTTTCTTAAGCTTATTTGGAAGCTTAATCAACATCCCTGTCAAGAAAATAGTTTCTAAACAGCCCATATTAACTTTTAAAACTGTTAAATTCTTTTTTGTCGAGTATCAAGTACCTGTATTGGTTGAAGGAACCAGGGAGACAGTGGTTGCTGTAAACGTCGGTGGAGCAATTATTCCGACGCTGGTCTCTATTTGGCTGCTTCTGAAAATAACCGATTTAATTTTACTGATTAAAGTCCTAGCAACATTAGTTGTTGTAACTTTGATTGTCCACAGCGTAGCTAAACCTGTTCAGGGGTTAGGAATAGCTGTACCAAGTTTTATTCCACCTATTTCCTCAGCTCTACTATCCATGCTGATAGCGCCTAACCAGGCTCCTGTTGTTGCTTATATCTCAGGAACATTGGGAGCCTTAATAGGGGCAGATATTTTGAATTTAAACAAAATACCGGAATTAGGAGCCTCAGTAGCCAGTATAGGAGGGGCAGGTACCTTTGACGGCGTCTTCCTTTCTGGGGTTTTAGCTGTACTACTTACTATTTAAGAGAAAGTACAACCTGACACCCTCACACGCTAAAGCGTGTGAGGTTCCTGCTTCTATGAGCAGAGGGCAGGCCACTGCCCCATTAATGAGTTCCCCAAGGCTACTGTCTTGAGCAACTCCTATATTCACACAACCAACAGCGTCTCTATGAGCTTTCCAGACTACAGCTTAAGCATTTGAACAGCCTCTTTCTTTTAACCACTCTTGTAGAACCACATCTTGGGCACTTGGATGAAGTGTAGCTTTCATCTACTTGGGTTACTTTTATTCCATATTCCTCTGCTACAGAAGGCTAAGGACAAAGTGATATCTGGTATTTGATAAATGAAGCTGTAGGAAAGGTTGTTGAGTTTGCCTAAGCAATAAAATTTCACTTCACCAACTGAAGAAGCAGAGCAAATACTATTTTGAAATAGTTATTTACGTGACTATCATAAACTTTTTTTAAAGGTTGCAAAAAATATTTTAGAACAAGTAAAAAGTAAATCTTATGCAAACTAATTTTTACTTTAAAGGGTTTCCTTTAAAGGATAAAGAAGTTGATGAAATGAAAGTAGCAGAAACATTAGAAGTTACCAATTCTTTTTTGAAGGAGGTAATTATAGAAAATTTTATGTCTTACGAATACGCAAGAATCCCTTTAAGAAAAGGAGTGAACATTATCTGCGGCCCCAACGGTTCCGGAAAAAGCTCTATTCTACTTGCCTTGGCAGTAGCTCTAGGTCAAACCTACACTGAAAGAGGGAGAA
>JAOZFT010000013.1 GCA_027492035.1 Thermoproteota archaeon | reverse complement strand
CAAGGCAACCACCAATAGAAACATTGAAACAGGTTTCAATAAATATTCTAAGCCTTTTAAATACCTTGTAGGAACTAAGTTATATGATTCCCTCTTTGCCAGTGGGTTGCTTTCCCTTAGAGTTCTATGCATCCCCTTTCTTCATTCGTTATTTTTCCTTTTTAACCTCTAATTTAACTGTTAAATCTCGGTAATAGTGGTGAAGTGTAGGGTTTACTTCTTCAGGATCCTCACTGGTTTATCTATGTAGCATTTAGCTGGTTTTCCATAGATGTAGATTTGCTGGGCTCTATGCCTCGCGGTTTCAGGTATAATTATTGGTTTAGATATTTTTCTTCCTACTGCAACCAGTTTTTCACCTTCAACTGCGTCTCCTCTGCCTCTAAGTATCATTCACCGATCACTCTTTCCTCTTCAAGTTCCTTAACTGCTTTGAAGGCTAATTCAATGTTAATACCAAGGTTTTCAGCTATTTCACTTACATATGCGGCTTCGCGGTGTTTCAGGTATTCAATGATTTCCTTTTTAGCCTGTTCAAGTGTTAAGTCTCTAACATAGAGAACCTTTGATTTCTCTATTTCTTCAATAAACCTATTAATTGCTTCTCTAATCACATCGTTCCTTGATCTATACCCTAACTTGGCTCTTAACTCTTCAATTTTATCTACAACGCTTACTGGAAGAGAGACAGGTATAGTGGCTTTCTTAATAACTTTAGCTTTCCCCCCCACAAAAACACCTCTTTGATCTGTATTATATACAAATATAAGGTTATATATTTAATATTAAATGTATTTGATCTGTAACTGTTTTAGGGGACCAGTAAACATAACTGGGTTTTTCACAGTTTTCTCTGTTTCTCTTCTTTTCAGCTCTGTCATTAAATGTTTATCTAATCTCCGCAAGAAGATCCTGTCTGAAAGGGCGGGGATGAATTGCGAAAAGTTTAAATATCGTCTTAACATATTTGGAGTGACTACCTAGGCAATGTTTGCGATGACGGATGAACCGCTTCGCCGAGTAGCCCATAGGGTAACGAGCTCTATGGGATGGGGGAGCAGTGAACCCCCCCCCCGAACCAGTAAATGTGACTGAAGGCGTAAAGCCTCAGGCAAACACTGGAAGCCCCATCCGAAAGGGTGGAGTAGTTCACTTAAGGGATTTAAGCTTTAATGTTAAAGGGTTATGGAGGGCAAGGATACTGGAAATTATGAAGTTTACGTTTAAGCGGGGAAACATCGGGCAAGGAAAACCATGGAATCAGTGGAGACCCTTTTTAAAGGAGGGGGATCCGTGGAAGATTATTGATTGGTTTAGTCTTTTATGGATATTTGGATCAGTATTGCAGCTGTTGTTACCCCTATTAAATTAGCTGTATGGGTGCATTAAAACCGTAGAAACTGTAAAGTAAACCACCTATGAATGGAGCTGGAAAAGCTATTAACCCCCTGGTTAGGGAGAGTTTCCCCATTGAATATGCCTTCTCCACAACTGGTGCCTTGTTCATTAGAAGGGTTTTCATGGCTGGGTCCCATGTTGAAATGGCTAAACCGAAAAGTAGAGACAAAACCATGAGGGAGGTGTAGGTTTTGTTTACCAAGTACCCAGTCATTATAATGGCCCCTATAGCCTCTGATGCTATAAGAAACCTTTTTGAACCATGTTTCATTATTAGTCTACCTATTGGTAGCTGTGAAACCGCCCATGATGTACAGGTTAGGCTTCCAAGCAATCCAATCTGGGAGTTGCTTAAGTTAAGTGAGTCCTTTAACATGCTGAAAAGTATCCCTTCACCGCACCCCCAAGAGAACATGTCTAAGGCCATGATTAAATAAAAGGTTTTGAGACCGCTTGGAATCCTAATTGTTTGTTTAACCATGTCAAATAGTTTCTCCTTTATTGAGAATCTGTTTACATGTTTACGGAGGGTTTCCTTGATGAGTCCAATGTAAAGGGCAATTACAGTTGCCTCTATCCCTATACCTAAAAGGAATAGAGGGGGTAACCCAGTTCATCAGCTATCCTTCCACCTATTAAAGGTGAAAAAATCCCTGGAACTGTTCCTGTAAAGGAAATTACGCTGTAAGCAAATCCCCTTCTCCTACTTTTAATGGATTCAGCTACAAGTGAATCTAGGGCTGGCCATGAAAGAGAAGCTGATCCCCATAGAAATGCACCAAGTACAACTAGGTACTTGTTTGCTGTGTAGGCAGCTAAAAGGTAAATTGTTGAAGCTAGGAGGTTAAGGGTTCCACCTAAAACCAGAAACTGTTTCCTCCCCCTTCTATCAGAAATGAACCCGCTGAAGGGCTGTATAATTGTTGTTACGATTCCCCTCCAACCTGAGAGGCTTTCAAGTAACCCTACAAATACAACTGATGGGAAAATGCTTAGGATGAAGGGTTGCCACATGACCCATAAAAGGGTTCCATAAAAACCTGAGAGGAGAGTTGTTAAAGCTAAAACATATATGTTTCTGTTTATTTCCTGTCCATCCGTTTTAAACACTGGTCCTCTCTCCTTTAAGAAGCCATCATCTCTTTCCACTTTAGGCCATGTATTTTCTCTTCATTGAAAAATGGTTTCTTTTTTGTTACTTTTTGATTACTTTTAAGGCAGGTTTACTTTCCCCTCCCTTCCTATAAAGAATTATGTTTGCAAGCCAACCCTTTTCCTCCCTTGGGAAGTCTTTTCTGAAATGGGCTCCTCTGCTTTCACTCCTCTTTAAAGCTGGATAAGCAACTAATAGAGACGTTAACAATATGTTTCTGGTTTCGAAAACCCTGTAGGCTTTCCTGTCTCCATATTCCTCGATTCCATCTAGAATCTCCTGTAAAAGGTTTAAAGCCTCCATTAACCCTTTTTTTACTCCTTACAACACCTATTTCACCCCATGAAACTTGCTTCACTTTCTTCATTACATCTTCAATTTTTAGGGATCCTTTAAGAGCATTTCTCACCATTCTCTCCACAATTTCAATTTTTTCCTCGATTAAACCTGTTTTCTTCACTGTTTCAGCGTGACGAGCTGCTTGTTCACCCGCTATTGCCCCGAAGACTTGGCACTCGGTTAATGCATTGTTTGGTAAACGGTTTGCTCCATGTGCACCACCTGTTACTTCTCCAGCTGCAAATAAACCTTTAATCCCTGTTTCACATTTCTCATTTATCTTTACTCCCCCCATAAAGAAGTGTGGGGTTGGAGAAACAATTATTTCTTGGTTCCATGGTTTAACTCTCCTTCTAGAGAAATAACTGTGTTACTGTCCCTCCCAGTTCTTCCCTTAGAAACAACGATAACTCTCCCCGCCCTCTTCCTCCTCGCTTCAATGGCTGCCCTTAAACCAGCGGCTCCACTTCCAATAACCAGTACATCTATCCCCCCTATTACTTTCGGCAATTCTTACACCCCTGAAAGGAAAACTACCAGTTAGCTTTAAGTCTTTCTCTATCTATTCCCCTTAAACCAAGACTTCACCTTAAATTCTTTCTTATTTACCCAATCTCTTCATGAAGGGGAAAAATGTGAAACTGTCAAAAGTTTGTTACCACAATCATAACCAAAAAAGGGTTCAGATATAAAAGATGAATTTTTAAGTTAGTAGAGGAAAGGAGAATTTTTTAAGAGGGGTTAGTGGATGGATTTAAGGGGAAAAATTGTTTTGGTAACTGGTGGAAGCGGCGGGATTGGTGGGTCAACTGTTTTAAGGTTTGCAATGGAAGGTGCAAACGTGGCGATAAATTATCTGAGAAACAAGGAACGAGCTTTGAAACTGGAAAGGGAAATCGAGGAAATAGGTGTAGAGGGGTTAACTGTTAAATGCGATGTTTCAAATCCATTGGAAACAGAGAAAATGATTGAAACAGTTATAAAGAAACTTAATGGGTTAAATATCCTCGTTAACAATGCAGGTTTAATTTACAGGAAGGCTGCCCTTGAGGAAACATACAAAGAATGGATGAAGACCATAGAGGTCAACTTGAACGGTGTAAGGAACTGCTCGATCCCAGCTGCCAAGCACATGGTTGAAAACGGTGGGGGACGCATAGTAAATGTTTCCTCATGGTACGCCGTTGCAGGCAGTCCAAGCAGTGCAGCTTACGCAGCAGCAAAAGCAGGTGTAATAGGTTTCACAAAGTCACTGGCTAAGCAACTTGTCTCTAAAAATGTACTTGTCAACTGCGTTGCCCCTGGACCTGTAGACACTGAAATGGTGAGATGCGGAAGGACGAAGGATGAATTAAATCTCTACAAAAGGCAAATGCCCCTTAAAAGATTTGCATACCCATCGGAAATCGCTGAAACAATAGTTTTCCTCGCTAAACACGACTACATAACAGGAGAAGTAATAGAGGTGTTCGGAGGCCTCTACATGTGAATTTCCTCATGCCAAAGTGTGCACCTCAGGGCAGCAAAGCCAACATGGATCCCTTTCTAGCATCGCGTAAGAGGTTTTTCATCCATGTCTCCCCCAGTGATAATTATGCCTTAACTGATATCTATCTAGATATGGTTAAACATCTATAAAAGTTTATTTTGCACGAAAAATGTTTTTAACTTTTTCTCTGTTTTTTTAAGTCAAGTATAGGTTTCCCCTTTTTCTACCAAAACTTTTTAATAGAGTGAAAGGTACCAGTAACTGGTAGGGGGTACCAGTATGCTGTTCAGACCTGGTGTTAAGGAAAGCAAGGTGGACTTTTACAACTTTGAAATGGAATTGAAAGGAGTAATAGAGGCACTTATAAGTGAAATTCATAGAATGATAGTTATAAAAGGGGTTAGGAGAACTGGGAAGTCTTCTCTTTTAAGGGTTTCCCTTAATGAATCTTCCCTTCCACACCTGCTCATAGACCTCAGAGAATTCTGTTCCGGGGATCAGATCTATGAATCAGTGGAGCTAAGTTTGAGGAGAACTCTTTCAAAACTCAAGGGGTTGAAGAGATACCTGGAAACAG
>JAOZFT010000012.1 GCA_027492035.1 Thermoproteota archaeon | reverse complement strand
TCATTATGTAAGATAAATGTCTAAAGCTCTAGCCAATACTTCTTTTCCTCTATAGTCAGGTAGAAGAATGGGTGCCTTCCTTTCAGTTTTTATTCCAGCCTCTTCAAGCCATTTCTCGTATCTATATACATGGTCTAAACTCAATTTGCCAATTGTTGCTTTCTTGACGTATCTTGAAGCAAAAATCCCTGCTCTTCTACCGTAGACAAGGTAATCCATGATAGAGTTACCCATCAACCTATTTTTCCCGTGAGGACCACCTTCAACCTCACCAGCAGCAAACAACCCCTTAACGTCAGTTTCTGCTTGAGTGTTTATTACCACACCGCCATTCTGGTAATGCAAGGTGGGAAAAACAAGTATGGGATCCTTAGTCATATCAATACCAAATCTCTTGTACATTCTATACATTGCAGGTAGATTTGCTTGTATAGTTCCCGGGCCTTGAATTTCTTCAATCATAGGTGAATCCAGCCACACACCTCTCATACCTGTGGGGGTTACAACACCGTTATTTCTGTCCCAGCACTCCCTTATCAGGGCAGAAGCTTCTACATCCCTAGGTTCTAGAGGAAAAACAAACTGTTCACCGTTCTTATTTACAACTTGAGCTCCCATACCTCTAACTTTTTCAGTTATTAATAAACCGACTATTTGTTCAGGATAGGCTGCACCAGTAGGGTGGTATTGGGTAGCGTCCATGTCTCTCAAGCGACACCCAACATGGTAAGCTAAAACCAACCCATCAGCTGTGGCGCCGTAATGATTAGTTGTGGGGAACCCTTGGATATGAAGCCTCCCATATCCTCCAGTGGCCAAAATAGTGGCTTTAGCCTTCGCAACATAATAATTCCTGTTTTCCATGTTCAATAGAACAGCACCTGCGCATTTCCCTTCATCATCTAAAATTAATTCTATGGCTGAGGTAAACTCTAAAACTGGCACTTGCTTGTTTCTAACCTCATCTCTTAAAACTCTGACAATCTCCATCCCTGTGTAATCCTTACAGCTGTGGAGACGTTTTATTGTAGTTCCTCCACCGAATCTTTCAACTAAGCTCCCATCCTCTTCTTTATCAAACATTAAACCCAGGTCTTCAAGCCACTTAACCATAAAAGGGGCATCCTTAACAAACTCCCTAACTATGTCCGGATCGTTTGTAAAATGCCCCCCTCCCATCATGTCTAAGAAATGCCTCATTGGACTGTCTTGCGGCCTATCTGCTGCTTGAAGCCCCCCCTGACTCATTACTGAATTTGAATCCCCTATTCTCAGCTTGGTTACAATTAATATTTTTTCTGGCGGGGTTCCTTCATTTATTGCCCAAAGGGCAGCTGTCATTCCAGCTCCTCCAGCCCCTATTATTAAGATGTCTGGTTCATAGTCTACATTGTTTAAGTCTACTTCTTTAGGGTTCAGGAGAGGGTGAGCCTCCAATAAATCCACGAATTCATGAGGGGCCTGATCACCTTTATTCGGACCTACTTTTATTGGTCTTTTTGTTCCTGGTTTATAGTCTGGATGATACTTCCTCAACAGTTCTTCTCTTTCCTCTAAAGTTAGTTTTCTAAATGTTTCCTTCATTCTTCTAGGTCTGGTTTTTTCAACTTTTTCAATAGATTCCCTCATGTAAGCTGGGTAACCATTTATTAGCTTGAGTTCTTCACTCATTCTTTTTCACCTTTCATAGTTTTTCAGGTAACTGTTTTTCAGTTCCCGAACTTTTCTCAGTTACTTCCTAGTTGGTAGGACAATTCTCTATTTTCATAAGCGAATCTTTTCAGGTTTTTGTAAAGGGGAAGGTGTAAAAAGTTAATATAAAAATTTTTCTTTCCCTCTTTTTTAATTCCTTTTCCCTTATTCAACTTTTAGCTTAACAAGAATGAAATATTTATTTCTTTTCCTCATTTTTCATTCTTTTTCTCGGGGAGCTGTTTCATACATTCGTTCCAGTTCTTGAGGATTTGTTTTAGCTAATTGGACAAGTTTCTCTAGTTCTGCATCAAACTTCCCTTGCTTTATTTCCTTTAATCTCTCTTCAACATGTTTTGCTTTGGGCAAAATATGTTTACCGTAAAGTCTTCTCGTTAATTGGAAAACATGGTAATGCGGGATTTCAGCGGGGCATCTAACTGCACATAAGCCGCATTGGATGCAATCAAATGTTTCATGCGCAACTTTTTCAACATCTCCTCTTAAGACATGATTTATTGCTTCCATTACTGAAAGATCTTGGGGACACACCTTTGTACAGGTGTTGCAGCTTACACATCTGGCTACTTCTGGGTAGTAGGCAAGAATTGTTGAACCTGTGGGTTTTAGTTTGTTTATGTCGTAAATTGCTTTGTTTGCAGGTACAAACGGTAGCTGAACCAAGTACATTCCATCTTCTACTGTAGTTTGGCAGGCTAGTGCAGTGTAAAGCTTGTAATCCCCCTTTTTTCGGTATATCGTAGCGCATGCCCCACAGAACCCTGCTCTGCAACCTGCACCTCTTATATAGCGGTAACCGGCGTATTCAACCGCTTTCATTATCGTTAAACCTACAGGGACTTTGTACTCCTTCCCCATTACGTAAATTCTAACCATTTTCTTTTTCTCTTCAGCTTCTTTTTCCTTTTCTATCTCTCTCATTTTTCCCTCCCCTAAATTTTTAAAGCAACCCCAGATTTTCAGCAATTAACTCCATTATATCTTTCACTTCAACCCCGGCTTTTATTTGTTTTTCACCATCTAATAAGCTCATTTTACACGAGGGACATGCTGAAGTTAATATTTCAGAACCTGTTTTTTTGGCTTGGTTTACTCGGTAAGAAGCCATTTTTAGTCTTATGTCGTTGTATGTTGCTTGAAGTAGGCCTCCTCCACCGCAACAGTACGTTTCTTTTTTGTTCTGTTTCATTTCCTTGAAGTTACTAGTTAAGTTTTCCAGTATTTCTCGTGGAGAGTTTATGACATCTGCAAATCTGGCTAATTCACATGGGTCATGGTAAGTTATTTTCTTTTCTGTTTTTTTCAATTTAATTTTTCCCTGCTTAATGTATTGATTTAGTAATTCAACAGCGTGTAGGACTTGGAATTCAGGCTGTCTACCCAATATTTCAGGATATTCAAGCTTTATTGCCCTGTAGCATGTTGCGCAGGTTGTTATTACCTTCTTTATCCCTAGTGCCTCTATCGCCTCTACGTTATGTATTACATGTTCTTTTGCTTTCTCTCTGTTTCCCATCATTAACCAAGGTGAACCGCAGCACCATTCATTTTCTCCGAGGATTGTCCAGTCTTCATTTACGTAATTCAATATTTTTGTTGTTGCCTTAGCCACTGGTCTTACATCTCTTTTAAAGGCTGTTGTACAGCCTATGAAGTAAAGTACTTCTGCCTCTTTGTTTACTGGCACCTCATTTCTTAGCTTTTCTCTTTTCACCCAGTAAGTTCTCATTTTTGTTCCCATATTGTAAGGATCCTTTGATTCCCTGAATCCAGAATCCATTTCCTTAAGTGTGTCAGGTATGTATCCTTGCCTATACATTAAAGACCTTAGGGTTTCCCAGAGTTTTCTTGTGGGAATTTCTTGTTGGCAGTTGTAGGAGCAGTATCCACATAGAGTGCAAGCATATGTTTTCTCTATACTTCTTGAAAGGAGAGCGGTTTCAATTGGTTGGGAGCCGAAGAAGTATGGTGAGAGATTCTTTATTTTGTTGATTATTTTCCATAGAATTTTGGTTTTTTTAAGTGGCAAGTGTCTAGTTTTTCCTGTTGCTTTGTAGACTGTGCAGTCTACTAAGCACTTCCCGCACGATATACACTTGTTAACTTCATCCACTATATCTTGTGGAATTTCTTCAGGTGATATTTTAATTAATCTTTTGGTTAGAGTTTCCATTCTCTTCTCCTCATAACCTTCAACAAAACTTACAAAAAATTTATTCGGCTTGTTTTTC
>JAOZFT010000033.1 GCA_027492035.1 Thermoproteota archaeon | reverse complement strand
ACACAAATAACAAGAATATTCTCGCTTGGTTTACTTGGTTTAAAGAATAAAAGGAAAATTGTTCCAACTGAATGGAGCATAACGGCAGTGGACAGCATCCTATCTGAAAATTTACGCAAGAAAATACTTGACCACCCTGAAATAAGTGAATATTTAATTTTTGGACATGAAGCCTTGGGAAACAATGTCCAGTTTTTAATAGCCCCTTCACCTTGGATGTTTGAAGCAATGGAAACATGGCTTGTTTCAAACAACCCAGTAATTTACTCAGATTACGAATTAACAAAGGGGAGAAAGAAATACGCTGGAAACATAACAGGTGCATACTACGCAGTTAAACTTCCTGTACTGGAGTTCCTAAACAAAATAAAGAAACAAGCAGCGGTAATAGCTTTTCTAGAAGTTTACAAAGAATGGATACCATTGGGAGTATGGAGGTTTAGGGAAATAAGTCGTTTAGCTTTCAAAAAGAAACCTTTAAGATTTGAAAAAATGAAGGAAGCCATCAATTTACTCAATAAAAGACTTAAAACACCAATAAATAAATGGTTAAAGAAAAGCGAAGTTTATAACCGTTTAAGACATCAATTAACTCTTTACTACTTCCTAAAGAGAATCTAAACCTGGCCTTTTCGAATGTTTTATTTTAGAGTTAAAAGCAACAGTGGACCCTAACGCTGCCTCCATAAAACCAACTGCTTTAAATAATTTTTCAGGTTCAAAATAGAAGAAAAGGAAAGTTGAGTTAGTAAAAAAGGATACAGAGTAAGATTTTTGGAGAGAATAACAAAGTTTTTTCAACTATTCCTATATTTATTGATAAAGAAAGGGAGAAGCCGATAATTAGACACTAAACCAGAAATTTCAGGTTTTAAAGTAAAATTTACTTACTGGAAAATTTTTGAAGTATCCACTAAATAAACTCTGGTGAAACTTTAATGCTTGAAGAAAGGCCTGTAAATGGATAGATGTCTCAAGCCTTTACAAGTTTAATTTTCATCCATATGTCTAACAATTCCATTTGGTAACTTTTTCTAAACCTAGTTTGTTCTAAAATATCCTTAATCTTGTTTCTATACTCCTCTTTAGTAAACCCATGGACTCCAGTAATCTTAGTCAATATTACATAACTTAGGAGTCCGTACTCTTTCCTTTTTTCCTTAATTGCAATTTTTAAGGCGTCAGGACATCCATCATATATCCATGCCTCCTTACCTTCCTTTAAAACACGGTAACATTCATTAAACACTTTGACTGGTTTTCTCCAATGGTGGAGAGAACCTGTACTCACAATAAAATCAATTGATTCTTCCCCAAAAGGAAGTTTTGCGGCATTGCCGAGGAAGAACTTAACATTTCTTATATTTCTTGCGTAACTTTTTGCAATCTCAACCATTTTTACACTTAAATCTATACCGTAAACTTGAAGATTCGGCACCCTCTTCGCAATCTCTATCGACAAGTAACCTGTTCCTGAGCCTAAATCAAGAACAGTCCCTTTCTTTATTTTCTTAGCTATATCTTCAGCTATTTTTGTTTCAGGCTTGGCTAGGATCCTCCTTGCTAAAGCATTGTAAAGTAAAGCAGAAAAGGTTGGGATTGCTTCAAATCTTCTTTGTAAATCCCTGATAAAGTTCATATTTAACTTTACCATGCCCCTTCCTCTTCTATTCAATTTGAATACCATTAAATTTGTTTATGCAAAATAGCAAAAGTTATTTTGGAAAACTGTTTCCTTAAAACATGTTATTTTTCTTCCCTAGAAAACTAGGAAAGAAAACAAATTCACCATGTTCCGTTGTTTATTCAGGTTTTTAAGTGAAGCAATTAATTTCTTCCGATTTTCAAATGCTCCAAAAAATTCTTCACTGCTTCATTAAATTTTTCTGGTTTTTCAAGCATTACGTTATGTCCTGCACCTTTAATTTCTATATACTCAGCTTTTTTAAGCATTTCCTTCATCCTTAACTGGTTCTTAGGTTTGACCACCGAGTCTTCACTGCCTACTAAGATGAGGACAGGCTTCTCTATTTCTTCAAGGATTCCTTTAACGTTTACACCTCTGTTTCCTTCCAAAATTTTTAGCAGAATCTGCGGTGGAGTTTTAGCTGATTCAGCCCTTACAAAATTTAAGAGTTGACTTGGAACGTTTGAACTGAACATTTTAGGTGTAAGGATTTTTTCAGCGAGGATTCTGTGTTTAAAAAGCATTTTTAAAATGAAACACTCAACTCTCCCTTTAAGTCCAGGATTTAAAACAGTAGGTGTCCCTGTAAGCACTAAACCCTTGGTTTCTTGTTTGTATAATTTATAACTTTTTAAAGCTATTACTCCCCCTAAACTATGGCCTATTAACACAAAATCTTTCAAAGATAAAGTGTTTAAAAGTTCTGAAACATCCTTTACCAACCTGTCAACCGAGTAATCAATGTTTAAAAACTTGTCTGAGTCTCCATGACCCCTCAAATCTAAAGCTATAACCCTGAATTTTTTCGAGAAATACCTTGTTTGGTAACGCCAGAAATTCTTTGTTGCAGCCCATCCATGAATAAACAACAGTGGCAGCCCCTCCCCTGAATCTAAATAAGAAACATGGACATTATCACTTGTTTCAAATTCCTTAATCACATCCTCCCTCCTCCTTCCTCAAAAACTAAGCAACCCCTTTTTCAAAGGAAGTATTTGTTTCACAAAGGGTTGGGTGGCTTCATAAAAGGAGAAACAGTAAAAAAGATTTTTTCACTTTTAAAAAAATAATGGAAGAAATTCCAGTTAAAACCTTTGCAAGAGGGGTCAAGAAGAATTTTTTGAGGTAGTAGTTTATGGTTGAGCTGGTTGTGGTGGGAAACTTCTCTAAAGATTTAATTTACAAGGGTGAAAGTTTTTTTGAATCCATAGGTGGAACCCCTTTCTACACAGGTTTAACTGCTTCAAAACTAGGTGTGAAAACAGGAGTTGTGGCTAATTTGGGTTTAAACTTGAGGAATTACCTAAGTTTTTTAGAGGAACTGAATTTAAGTGGTTTAAGGTTAATGGAGGAATCAACTGTTTTTGAACATCATTACCTAAAAGGGAAGAGGGTGTCAAAAATTGTTTGTACAGGTAAGCCTTTGTCCTTCAACCAAATACCTAAAAGTTTCCTAGAAGCTGAAATCATTCATTTAGGCCCAATATTCCAAGAAGTAACTTTAGAAATGATCGAGAAAATTAGGAGGAAGTTTAAGGGTGTAATTTCACTTGATGCTCAAGGGCTTACAAGGTTTCTAAACAAGGAAAAGGAAATATTTCTAAAAGGAGATTTATGTTTAAAGGCTGTGAAACATGTAGATATAATTAAACTAAGTATTGAGGAAGCCAAGTTATTTCATGAAAACCCAGAAATTACCTGTTCAATGTTTTTACGTGAAGGAGTGAGAATTTGCATTGTAACCTTGGGAAAGGAGGGAGTTTTTGTCTTAACTTCCAAAGAAGAAATTAAACTGCCAGGGGTTGAAGTAAAAGAGGTAGTGGATGAAACAGGTGCTGGAGACGTTTTTATGGGCGGAATGCTTTACTCGATGCTTAAAGGGAAAAGCCTGCAAGACTCTCTGCTGACAGGTGAGGCTGCAGCAGCTGCTTCATTGAAAGACAAAGGATTAAAGGCTATACCAAACAAAAAAGAGATTGAGGAGATTTATGCAAGAAAACTCCGGCGTTTACTTAAACTCTAACAAAATTAAACAAATACTTTAAATGTTTAATTAAGCCATAAAAACATTGAAGAAAAATTTTTAGGAATAAACTTAGGGAGATGTTTGCTATGTTTGCTTTCGGCCCTGTTCCTTCCCGTAGACTAGGTAAATCGTTGGGAGTGAACAACATCCCTCCAAAAATTTGCAGTTACGGTTGTGTTTACTGTCAACTCGGAAGTACAGTAAAGAAAACCATTGAAAGGAAAAAATTCTACAACTCAAAAGAAGTGGTTGAAGAAGTTGTTAAGAGGGTGAAGAAAGTAGGGAACAGAAAAATTGATTACATAACTTTTGTCCCTGATGGGGAGCCCACTTTAGACATAAATTTAGGGAAAGAAATAAAGGAACTGAGGAAAAGATTAGATATCCCCGTAGCTGTCATAACTAATGGATCCTTAATTTTTGACGAAAAAGTGAGAAACGATTTAAAGAACGCAGATTTGGTTTCTTTAAAAGTTGATGCAGTGAAAATGGATGTTTGGAAGAAAATAGACAGGCCGCATAGGGACTTGAAACTTGAAGAAATTGTGGAGGGAATGAAACGTTTTTCACGTTCATTCAAAGGCAAAGTAATCACTGAAACAATGCTTGTGAAAGGATTAAATGATGAAGAGGAAGAATACGAAAGAATAGCAGATTTCTTAACTGAAGTGAAACCTGAAACCTCTTTTCTAGCTTCACCAACCCGTCCACCTGCAGAGAAATGGGTTAAACCAGCAACAGAGAAGGAGTTAATTAAGGCATACCACGTGTTCAGAAAGAAAGGACTGAAAACCGAATACCTTATAGAATACGAGGGTTCAGGGTTTGTGAGCACAGGAAATGTTGAGGAAGACATTTTAAGCATAACTTCCGTCCATCCAATGAGAGAAGATTACATTCATGAACTAATAAAGAGGAGGGGGTTGAAACCTGAAAAAATTTTAAATAAATTGTTAAGGGAAAGAAAAATAATTTCATTAAAATACAGAAACTACAACTTCTATATGAGAAAACTGCCTTCCAGACACTGAAACCTTCCTTAACTTCCCTGCCAAAGAAAAAAAATTAGGAGTAAAAAACTAAATCTTTCTCAAGGCTTCCATGCAGAAATTTTCAGCTGCTTCCTTGATGTTTTCAGCCCCGTATATGGCTGAACCAATTATGGCGTAGGAGGGAAAGTTCACGGTTGATTTAAAAGCTGAAACAATATCTCCTCCCTGCTTACCTATTCCAGGCAGGCAGAAAACAGGCTTCTTAACGATTCCACTAAGCAGTTTAACGTAAAAACTTATTCTCCCCGGTTTATTCCCTGGAACAACAAAACAATCAACCCCTAATTCAGCTGCAACCACATAAATTCTCTCTAAAGCTTCATCAATTATAAACCCTCCCTCGCTCCCTAAATACTTTGGATGAGTCATTTCAGCCCCTACAAAAGGTTTCAAACCATGCTTAACCAACTCCTCCACAAAACTCTTCAAGGTTTCAGGACCAGCCAAAGGAAAAATTATTACTCCATCCAAAGAAGCTTCACTGCAAACTTCAGCGAACCCTTCAGCCATCCTCGGAATATCTGTCCCAGCTTTCTGATGGTCATAAACAACAGGTAAGTCACTATACTCCCTCACAGTTTCAACAACTCTCTTTAAACCATACCTCAAAGCCAAAGAAAAACCAACCTTGTAACCCACAACCCCATCCACTTCACAAGTTAACTGAACAAGTTCCTTAAGCTGCTTTAAACTTGAAACGTCACAAGCAGGTATCACCCCCCTCTCCCTCCCAAAGAACAACCTAGACACTTCCATTCAACACCTCACTTCCCAACTTAAGGCACAACCAAAAAAGAGCAAGAGAACTTTAAAAATATTAGTTGCAAAAAAAGTAAGAAAAATAGAAATGTTCTGGGTAGCTATAATAAAAAACTAACAGAAGCTTTGAGGAAGATAGCAATAGAAAATCCAAAATTGCAGGGAGTTATAGACATTGTTGATTTCAATGCAACTCAAGCTGGGCAGAGAATAATAAGTGACGGGGCATATTCATAGACTAATGCAGATCTTAAGCAAAATACAGGCTTGGTTTAGATGATGTTGAGCCAGATATTTTGAATAAGATGGAGTTTAAGGTGTGGAAGATGACAGAACAAAATAAAGAAAAATATATGGAAATATAGGTTTTAAAGGTGTTATAATTGGAGATGAATCTTAAATGTGCATACTGCAAGTTTAGGTACTGTTATAAAGGAGTGAAAGATGAAGAAAGGCTTCCAGATTTCTGTCCAATGAAAAGTGAAACTGAAACGATTAAGTCAATAACTGAATTGTACAGAGAGGAGAATGTGGGGAAAGTTTATGTTCAGTCAACAATTAACGAAAAAGAAGGATATGAAGTAGTTAGGGGAAGACTTATACCTGTCAGGCCAAGAATTCTTGAATTAATTGAGTTCAGTGAAAAAATGAACTATAAAAGAATAGGTGTAGCTTTCTGTATAGGTTTAAGTGATGAAGCCTTAAGAATATCAAAGGTTCTTGAGGAAAGAGGGTTTAAAGTTTACAGTGTTGTCTGCAAATGTGGGGCAGTTGACAAAACAGCTCTTGGGGTTCCAGAGAAATATAAACTGAGACCAGGTGAATTTGAAGCGGGATGTAACCCTGTTCTTCAAGCAACACTTTTAAATAAGGCAGAGACAGACCTCAACGTCATAGTTGGTTTATGTATAGGACATGATATACTCTTCACCAAGCACTCAAAGGCTCCAGTAACAACTTTAATAGTAAAGGACAGGTTTACAGGGCATAATCCACTCATAGCTCTTTTCACAAGTTACCATAACCGAATGATAAGGAGGAAAGAGGAAAAATATTAATGTTGTAGGCAGATTTTTTCCTATCTCAAAATTTTGTGGAGACCAGTAACTGCAACTTTGCTTTTTTCATTTAAACCATTTTTCGCCATTTTTAAATCCCCTTTTAATTTCATGTGTTTTATTCACTCAACCGCTAAATCTTCCCTTTAGCTTCAGCTTCCTTGATTTTCTCCTTCACTTTTCTTGAACCATATTTCTTTAACCAATCTTTCAAAGTTAAACCTGGGCCTTTAATGTTAACGACGTCAACTAAAAGGAAATCTGGGTCTGTTGTGATTAAATAGTCTGATTCCGCAATAACAGCAGTTGCTAAAATGATAGAATCTGCTAAAGCTAGAAAACGATTTTCAATTGTTTTAATTTTAGCTCTATACTCAGCTGCCCTTAAAGATATTTCCTCATTGACATCTATGAATTTTACCTTGGGCTTTAATGACTTTATGGTTTCAACGATCTTTAACCCCTTCCTTTCTTCATTTACCCTTAGAAATGGGGTTAAAACCTCGTTTAAGGTGATTGTTGAAAGGGTTATTGTATTTCCAGGTTTAATTGCTTCCTCAACTTCTTTCACTGCTAGTTCATAGCCTTTCTCTCCATTAGCAATACCCAGGAAAACTCCGCTGTCGAAAGTGTAGATCAATGCTCCTCCCTATCTTCCCCCCTTACTTCTTGGATGAGCTCAACCGAGCTCTTCTCAAACAAACCCTTAGAGATCCCGAAGATTTCCCTTAAAGGATTCTCCGTCTTTTTAATGACAAGTTTACCATTTATTAGTTCAAATTCAACTATGTCTCCTGGTTTTAACCCCATTTTCTCCCTGATACTGGCAGGGATAACGATTTGCCCCTTGGAAGAAACAATGGATTTCATCTTACAACCACCATGTAATAAAAATAATATAGTAACCAAAAATTTAAATCTTACAGATTAATATGTAAGAATAAATCCTGAACATTTGCTAGGTGAAAACTTGTTTCTACAACGACTTCACTACTTTGCTAGATAAGTAACAGAAATACACAGAATCCTTTGGTGAAGGGTTAGGGTGATTTGTTTGTTGTTAAGTTAGATTCAAGAGGGTGAGTTGGAGGTTGCCCCTTGGTTTTTTTTGGGGATGTGTTCCCCCACAGCTGAAACCTAAAAAAGCAAAGGTACTTCCTTCTTTATAATACTTCTTCAACATGTCGATCCCCATCCTTCCCATAACCAAATATACCAGAATAATGTCTCCAGTTACTGCAAAAGCCTGAAATTGAAAAAAACTGAAACAAAGAGTAGGTGCAAGTTCAAAGTAGTTGTAGGTTGAATTGAAAGACAAATAAATGTTAAAACTAAGTTAATCATCAAAGGATACCATTTAACTCCTTCATTTGCAGGTTTTAGAACTAACGTGGTGAAGAAACTGACTTATACATCTCTTAAAAAATTAGGGGTGTCATCCTGTTTGGAAAGGAACTGATTTATAACAAACAAAGTAGAAGCAGTGTTTTGTGGAAGGGAAGTGACTTCTTGGTTTTTACTTTTGGGTGATGTTTTAAATGGTGATTTAAGAGTGAAAAAGTAAATTTTAAATATTTCTTTTTCTATTCTGTTAGGCGGGTCGCTGTTGTGGAGACCTGAGAAAGAAATAACTGATTTGATTGCTGATATTTTGTATAAGTCTGGGAGTTTGCTTTTCGGGGAGTTTAAGCTTTCAAGTGGGAAGAAGAGCCCTTACTACATTGACTTGGGAGTTCTGCCTTCTAAGCCTAGATACTTTAAAGTTTTGGTTTCTTTGATGAGTTACAAGTTGGAAGAGGTTGGTGTACCCCAGTACGTTGCTGGAGTACCTGTTAGGGGCTTATGTGTAGCTTTAGCGATAGCTTACGACAAAGGGTTGCCTTTCATTATTATCAGGGATAAGAACAAGGATCATGGCACTTGTAAATTGATAGAGGGTGACTTTACAGAAGGTAGCTCAGTTGCTGTTATTGACGATGTAGCTACAACTGGGGCTAGTATATCTAAAACAATTGATGTGCTTGAAGCTCACGGTTTAAGAATTAAGTATGCATCAGCTGTGATTGACAGAGAAGAATTAGCTTCTGAAGTTTTAAAAAGGAGAGGAGTTCCTTTTTACCCGCTGGTGCGCATAAGAAACGTTGTAGAGGTAATGTTTAGAAAGGGGTATATTTCGCAGAGTGAGAAAGAGAAAATAATGGGTTACTTAAACAAGAAAAGAAACAGTGAAGAATTACTGGTTAAGACTCAACATTCAGGCTTTGCAAAAAATTAAATGTTGATTTTCCTCCCTGTTTCATCATACTTGAATTTACCAAAGTCCACCACATCTTTTAATTGAGTAATTGAGAAAACTGGTCCATCTACACAGACTCTGTAGGATTTGTTTCTGCCTTCTAGGATGCAGGAGCCGCAAAGCCCTAAACTGCATTTTATATATCTTTCAAGCGAGAAAAGGGCGTCTATTCCTTCTTTCAAACATGTTTGAAAGATTTTTTGAAGCATTTTTTCGGGACCTGCAGCCACTACTAAACTGTAACTTCCCCTTTTAAGGTAAGTAAGTAAATCATCTGTAGGAAACCCCTTTTTTCCATAGGAACCGTCGTCAGTGTAATAAACAACTTTGTTGAAGCAGCTGGTGTTGTTGAAGTTGCCAAGTTTCACTGTTTCGTTTAAGTTTCTGAAACCTAACAGTATGTCTTGTTCCAAGTTTCCTTTTTTCCTTTCACATGCTAGAAAATAGAGAGGAGCTAAACCTGAGCCTCCAGCCACCATCAAGATGTTTTCATGATTTAGAGTTTCGAAAAAGTTTCCATATGGCCCTCTCACTAAAACATAATCTCCAATTTTCAATTTGAAGAATTCAGACGTGGAGTACCCTACTTTTTTAATTAAAAGGCTTAATTTCTTGTTTTCACATTTAAAAACACTTAAAGGAATTTCTTCCGAGTTTCTACACATAACCATTAAGTACTGTCCAGGTTTAGGAGCCGTGAAGTCACTGCTTGATTCTAAGCTTATTTCTACAAAGTTTTGGTTTAGGTTATTTATTGATTTAACAATAAATTTTCTCCTTAAATTATTAAGTAACAGTTTATTTTTTGTGTGCATAGCCCACCATCTCTTTAAAACTTTTGAAGCCTTCGGTTTCCATGTATTTCTTTACTCCTTCCGTTAAATTTTTGAAAATATTTACTCCTTTAAGGTAAACCGCTGTGCCTACACCTAAAGCACTTGCACCAGCTAAAACAAGTTCAACAGCGCTTAACCAATCAGTTACGCCACCAACTCCTATTAAAGGTATCGACACTTTCTCGTACAAGTCATAAATGCACCTAACAGCTATTGGGTGTATGGCAGGGCCTGACAACCCCCCATACAAGTTTTTAAACACAGGTTTCTTCAGCCATACATTTATCTGCATGGATTTAATGGTGTTTATGGCTGTTAAGGCGTCAGCCCCTGCTTTCTCACAGGCTAAACCTATTTCGGTTATGTCTGTCACGTTTGGAGACAGTTTAGCAAAAACAGGTATTTTCAAAACACTTTTTACATTTTTCACCGTTTCATAAGCAAGTTTACTGTTTTGAGAGAATTCATATACTCCCTCAGTGTGGGGACATGAAAGGTTTAATTCGACAGCGTCAGCTCCTGCTTCTTCAGCTTTACATGCAACTTCAACATATTCTTGCATATTAAAACCGAAAACACTCACTATTAAGGGAGTGTCAATTACTGACTTTACTTCTCTAATGACTTGCGTGAAGTAATTGATTCCAGGGTTAGGTAAACCCATACAATTAATTAATCCGTAATTGTTCAACGTGGCAACAACAGGGTTTGGGTTGCCTTTCCTTTCCCTTTTACCTATTGATTTAGTGGTTAAAGCTCCAACATAAGGACTTAATTGTTGAAAAAAGTTTTTAGATATTCCTAATATGCCCGAAGAAAGCACAAAAGGGTTCTTAAGTTTCAAACTTGACAAACAGGTTCCTATAAACATTTCCCTCTCAACTTTCCTTAAACACTTTTAAAAAGGGACATTAAAAGTTTTTATTTTACAGAAAAAATTTTTAGTTGAAGAAAAAAAATTAAAGCCCTAAATAGGCTTCTTTAACATGTTTATTTCGCATTAGTTCATCAGCTTCGCCTGAAAGGATTAATCTTCCATTTTCTATTACATAACCTCTGTGACTTATTTTTAAAGCCATTTTCACATTTTGTTCCACCAAAAGGATGGTGTACCCTGTCTCGTTGAGACCTTTTATTGTTTTCAAGACTTCAACAGCTAAGTTCGGAGCTAAACCAAGTGTAGGTTCATCAAACATTACTATTTCAGGGGCGCTCATTAAAGCCCTACCTATTGCTAGCATTTGTCTTTCACCGCCGCTTAAAGTACCCGCCAACTGGTTCCTTCTTTCCTTCAAACGAGGAAAAAGTTTAAAAACAGACTCAAGGTTTTCTTTGTACCTTTTTCTGGCGTCAGATAAGTACGCACCCAGGTCTAGGTTTTCTTGAACTGTTAAATACGGGAAAATTTCGCAACCTTCGGGAACCAAAGCAATTTTTTTCTTCACCCTCTCATGCACAGGTAAATTGTTTACCTTCTCTCCTTTAATATAGATTTCACCTTTATCTTCTTTCAGTAAGCCAATTATTGTTTTTAGAGTAGTTGTTTTACCTGCACCGTTAGGGCCTATAATGGTTACTATTTCATCCTTTTTAACTGTGAAGTTTATACCCCACAAAACTTTTAATTGCCCATAAGAAACCTCAAGGTTTTTAACTTCAAGCAATTTCTTCACCTAAATAAGCTCTAATTACAAGAGGATCCTTCGCTACTTTTTCAGGAGAGCCTTCAGAAATAATTTTCCCATAATCTAGTACAATTATTCTTTCTGCTGCTTTCATAATAGCTCTCATAACATGTTCAATCCAAATAACCCCTATCCCTTTCTCATTCACTTTCTTTATTAAAGAAACAACATTGTCAACTTCTGCAGGAGTAAGGCCAGAAGCTATTTCATCAACAAGTAAAAGTATAGGTTTAGTTATTAAGCCTCTAGCTATTTCAAGTAGTTTACGTTGATGAATATTTAATGAGGAAGCTTCTTCATCCCTTTTGTCAATTAAACCGACAAACTCCAAAATTTTTTCGGTTTCTTCAATTAACTCCTTCTTAGAAACCTTATCTACTCTTCCAAAGAAACCTGCTGCAAGCACATTTTCAAAAACAGTTTCGTTAATGAAGGGTCGAGGTATTTGAAAAGTTCTTGAAATCCCTAACCTTCTTATTGTATGGGGACTTAAACCAGTTATGTCTCTGTTTTTCAGGAAAACTTTGCCTTTGTCAGGCTTATATACCCCTGTGATGACGTTAAAAAGAGTTGTTTTACCTGCACCGTTGGGACCTATAATGCCTAAGATGCCCTGATCAGCTTCAAAATTCACGTTTTGTAAAGCTTTTAATCCACCAAAAAGTTTCCAGCAATTGATAACTTTAAGCAGAGACATTTAAACCTACCTAAAACTATTTTGCACCGCTTCTTCCCTTTAAAAAACCAACTATGCCTTCCGGTAAATATATTATTACAGCCACCGCTATTGCACTGAAAACCATTACGTCAACTCCAGGTGCTGTTATTAGATACCTAGCAGTTTGAGCTACGCTGTAAAGAATTATTGATCCTATCACTGGTCCCAAGACTGAACCTGACCCCCCTAACATTGAAAAAACAATGGCATACATAGAAATTTTAGGGTCGAATACAGTTATCGGGTCTATGTAGGTTGCGTAGTAAGAGAACAAACCACCTGAAACAGCTGGAAAAAATGCACTTAACAGAAAAGCCATAGTTTTAAGTTTAGCTGTAGGTATACCAGAGGTTTCAGCAGATAATTCATCATCTCTAATGCATTTTAAAGCTAAGCCGAACCTAGAGTGCTCTAACCAGTAAGTAGTAAGTACAGACGCTAAAAAAACAATAAACATTGCATAATAAAATATTTCAACTGACGTTTTTATGTCCCAGGGAGGTAAAGGCAGGCTTAGGCCTTCACCGCCCCCTGTTAAGGACCCCAAATTAAGGAAGAGCAACTGCAAAACAAATCCAAGGCCAAGAGTGGCTATAGCGAAATATGCACCCTTTAATTTAAGTGTAGGTATTCCTATTAAAAGTGCAAACACAATTGCAACTACGCCTCCAAGGATGCAGGTTACGAAAGGGGACAGTCCAAATCGAACCAGAAGTATTGCAGTAGTGTAGGCTCCTAAACCGAAAAAAGCAACATGTCCAAAGCTTACGTATCCAGTATATCCTCCTATAATGTTCCATCCTACAGCAATCGTTGCGTACATAAAAAGTACAAGAAGGAAATCTATGTAAAAAATTTCACTTGATAAGAGGGGAAGCGAGAGGGTAAGTGCAGTAAGGATGAACACAACATACTTTTTATTTTTACTAACTAGGCATTTTTTTATTAAGGACCTTGTGAAGCTCATATTTTTCTCCCTTTAATACCTGAAGGTTTAATCCATAAAGTAAGTACAAGAATTACGTAAGCTACAAGGGGAGCCCACACAGAAGAAACATAAGTTGCAACAAGTGAACTAATTATTCCTATTATTATGGATCCTATTAACGTTCCTGATAAGCTTCCCATCCCGCCGAAAACCACTATAGCAAACATAAGACCTATCCATACACCTTGCAGTGAAGGATAAAATGAATAAATTGTGCCTAAAATTACGCCAGCTATACCGGAGAGAGCTATTCCTATTCCGAAAGTTACTTGATAAATTCTGTCCACGTTTATTCCCATAAGAGCAGCTGCGTAAGGATTTTGCATAGTGGCTCTTATAGCTTTTCCGAAATAGGTGTATTTCAAAACATAAGCTATAATAGCTAATACTGCGCTCACCATTAAGAAACCTATAAATCTGTCCAAGGGTATATAGTAACCGTAAATTTGTAGAGAGCCGGAGAGATAGGGTACTTTAATGCCTCTGTAAGTGTTACCCCACACAAATACCATAGTGCTTTCAAGAAATATTGAAAGGAAATATAACAGGGCGAAAGCCATTAAACCAGAGGTTTTGTACACTATGTATTTGTAAAGGTAAAAACCCATTACAAATAAGAGTCCAGTTGCCAGTATCATACCTATAAAGGGGTCAACATGGTAAAGAGAACTTAACCAATACACTATGTAAGCTGCTAAAATAGCAAAAGCCGCTTGGGCTGCGTTACCTATGTCCATAACACCAAAAATCAAAGTTAAACCTAAAGTAACTAATGCATAAATGCCCCCAACAAGTACTCCAGTAATTACTGCCTGAATAAAAAGATTCACTTAAATTTCCACCCCTTGTCTTCGTTTTTAAAAGAATATCAAAAAAAGGAAAGGGGAGCAAGGGAAAAAGCTGCTGAAAGAAATACTTAACTCCAAGTTGAGGGCAAAGGATAAATAGCTTCTCCGGTTGCAGCGTCTTTAGGCATTATTATTACTCTTTCCCCATTTTGCCACTGAACCAGGAGAGGACCTAAGGTTGGGTAGCCTGCTTCAGTGAACTTAAGCGGTCCAACAACAGTTTGTATTGTGTGGGTTCTTATGTAATTTGCTATTTTATCCTGGTTTAAGCTCCCAACGGCTTTCACAGCGGTTTCAAGAACTTGCCCTGCAGCATAGGCACAAGCAGCGTGGTAGTCAGGGTCTTTACCATATTTTTGCTTAAATGCTTGGACAAACTCTTTCACACCAGCCCATGGAGCCGTGGCTTCCCACCAACTTTCCCCCATCATTCCTTGAGCATCTGTGCCTAAAGTATCCCAGAATTCAGGCATTGCTACGCCTACAGTGAGAAACACTATTTTAGGTTTCCAGTTAAGCTGCTTAAGGGTTTTAACGACTAAAGTGGCGTCAGGGAAATAAGTTCCACAAACTAAAACATCTGGATTTAAGTTTTTAATTTTAGTTATGAGGGGTGTAAGGTCTGTGGTGCCTTTAGGATACTCTTCATGTAACACAACCTGAAGACCTAGTTTGTCAGCGTAGTGTAGAGCACCTGAAGCTATTGCTTTGGGGAATAAATCATTTGCGTTTATTACAGCTATTGTTTCAGGTTTTTGGTCGGAAGGTAATTGTGCAATGAAGTCGAAAAGCCCCTTTGTTATATTTTCTGCAAGCCCCGGTAAAGTTAAGAAAATGTATTTGTAACCTCTGCTAAACACTTTTAAGGCGTTACCGCCTCCTTCCACCATAACCATGTGATGTTTCTCTGAGACGCTGGATGCAGAGAAAACTATCGCACTTGAATATGGCCCCAATAAAAGATCTACTTTATCAACTGTTATAAGTTTTTCATAAAGGTTAGCTGAAGTTGTTGGGTCGCTTTGGTCATCGTACAAAATAAGTTTTATAGGCTTACCAAGCAAGCCTCCCTTAGCATTAACCTGGTCAGCCCAGAGTTGGTACCCTAACTTGTACCATTCGCCAGTTCTGCCGTATTCGCCTGTCAATGAAAGAGACCCTCCTACAAGCAAAGATGGAGCAGGTGTTGGAGATGCAGTAGGAGTAGGGGAAGCTGTTTGAGTAGGTGAAGGAGTCGACGGTTGACCTACACAACCAACCATCAGAAGAAGAATTGTTAAAGCCGCCCCCACTAACAATGTTTTTCCATTCATTTTTACCATCTTACATTAACTTTTTCTAATAGATTTCCTCCTTTTTAAGAAAATTTTTAAGAAAAAATTCAATATATAAATTTATCTCTTAACTGTTTTGACATTTCTCTTTTTTGTTTAAAATGAAACTACTTACTACTAAAGGTAGTAAAAGCTCTAGCTTTCCTTAAAAACCAGTTATTTTGCATTTTTTGAACTTAGCAATAAAATCATTGCCTCAATTTACTGTTTTACATTTTATTTTCAGTTTATTTTACTAGTTTTCTGTAACTAAACCAGTATTTCCCACTTTTCTTCAATAAACAGTAATTTTTCTGTTGAAGAGGGTCATAAATAGGTTAGATGGAGATGTAAGGTTTAAAAGTTTCCGTGTTCAAGGTAAAGCAGTCAATGAAGTGTTTTGTTCTAAGTTAGAAATGAAATGTGAATTTAAAGGTTTATTTTTCTGAACTCAAGTTTTTCCAGGTTAAGTAAAGCGATTGTTCCTTGATTTGTTAAGTAACCGCAGGTTTCGCCTGGGTTTAAAACTAGGGTTTTATTTATTTTTTCTACATCAAAGGAGTGGGTGTGACCGTACAGTATAACATTGTATTTACCTGTTTCAGCTAACCCATAAACTATGTCTTTAGTTGTTTCAGGGGTGCGGAAGCCATGTAAAACCATTATTTTCCTTCCTTGAATATTGAAAATATAGGGTTGTTCATGAATTTCTGTTTTTAAACAATTAAATTTTTCTTTTAAAGTATATTTGTCTCCGTCATTGTTGCCGTAGACCCCTAACACGGGACAATTAAGTTTTTTGAAAATTTTTGCTGTGAAGGGAGAGATAAAGTCTCCACAATGAAATACGTAATCAACTTTTTCAGAAACAAACACTTCAATTGCCTTTCTTATGTTTGGTAAATGGTCGTGGCTGTCAGACATTACACCTACCAACAAAATCAACCACCTCCACCTTAAAACATTCACTAGAAAAGCTTAAATACGTTAAAAGAAGGAGAGTGTAGGTTTTAAAAATTGGCAGTTTTGATTAAGTTTAATTTATTGAGTATATTGATTGATTAACTGTTTCCGAAATAGGTTTTCGGGAGCAATTAAAATTGGAAAGAAGGGATATTGTTTCATTTCGAAAAAAAATTATATCTACTTTCTCTGTCTTCACTTCTTATTTCTGCATCTCATTTCTAAGAAATTAAGGACTTTTTATTCCTTATTTAATTTATGTAAAGGAAGAGTTTTTGTTGAAGAAACAGTAAAATTTTTATACATTTTCCTAAGAAATTGCAAATTTACCAAATTTTATTTCTCCAAAATCAGGTAATAATGAATTTGTTTAGAAGTAGAGGGTTAAAGATTGGAGGGAGTTTGAAAGTGAGTAAGGGGAAAGAGGTTAATGTTTTAGCTGAGCATAGTTACGGAACATGGAGGCCTCAAAGAGATTGGAAGTCTCCTTTATTTATTGAAAAGGCTGAGGGGGTTTATTTTTTCGATGGTGAAGGCAAACGTTACCTTGATTTCTCTTCTCAATTAATGTGTTTAAACCTTGGACATGGAAACGAGGCAGTGATTAAAGCAATTAAGGAACAAGCTGAAAAACTTCCTTACGTGGCTCCGGGATTCGGTTGCAAAGTTAAAAGTAAAGCTGTGGAGGCCTTACTTGAAGTTATGCCCAGGGGACTTGAAAAATTTTTCTTTTCAACTTCAGGCACTGAAGCTAATGAAGCAGCCGTTAAAATTATTAGGATGTTTTTTGCTGGGGAGGGAAAGTACAAAATTATTTCTAGGTATCGTTCTTACCATGGTGCAACAGCTGTAAGTATTGCTTTAACAGGGGATCCTAGACGTTGGTTTGCTGAACCTATGAGTAAGGTTCCAGGCGTGATTTTTGCACCTGATGCTTACTGTTACAGATGTCCCTTTGGTTTAAGTTACCCTGAGTGTGGGATTCAGTGTGCTGAATATGTTGATTACATGATTAAAAACGAAGGAAATGTAGCTGCTGTTTTTGTTGAACCTGTTGTTGGAACAAACGGTATAATCGTTCCCCCTAAAGAATACTTCCCACGTTTAAGAGAGGTAACTGATGAAAACAATGTCCTCTTAGTTGTTGATGAAGTGATGAGTGGTTGGTTGCGAACTGATGAATGGTTCGCTGTTCAACATTGGAAAGTTAAGCCTGATGTTTTAACCACTGCCAAGGGGTGTACAAGCGCTTACACTCCTTTGGGGATAACAGCCACCACAAAAGAAATAGCTGATTTCTTTGAAGACAGATTTTTAGCTCATGGACACACTTATGCTGCCCATCCATTATCTTTAGCCCCTGTTCCCGTTGTTATTGAAGAATATAAGAAGCTTTTGAAGCATAACTTTTTGAGGAGGGTAGGTGAACACTTGAAGAAAAGACTTTTAGAGTTGAAGGAGGAACATGTTTCTGTTGGGGATGTAAGGGGTTTAGGTCATTTCTGGGCTGTTGAAATAGTTAAAAACAGGGAAACAAAGAAACCTTTTAACACAAGAGCTGACAAAGCAGCGTTGAAACCTTTGATGGTTTCGAAACTGAGCAAGGAAATGTTAAATAAGGGACTTTACTTGCTTGGGTGGATAAGTCACTTCATAGTAGCCCCCCCGTTAATAATTACTGAGGAACAAATTGATGAAGGAGTTGATGTTTTGGATGAAACTTTGAAAATAGCAGATAAAGAAACGGAAAGTTGAAAAGGTAAATTTAATAAGCTTTTACCGAGAAAAGTTTAAAAGAACTTTGTTAAGTTCCTTTTGTTTCTAAGTAAGAGATTTTATCAAGTATTCTTCTGTTTTCCTCCTTCACTTTGTCCAGTTCCTCTCTTAACCTTTTGTACTCTGCACCTTTCTCCATGAACTCCTTTATTTTTCTTGAAAGCTCCCTAGCTCCTCTTTTTACTCTATTGTCTAAATCTGTTTTATACATTGTTTCCAGCAACGTCAGAAGTTTAGGGTCCATCAATGTTTCTATTGCTAAGAGAACAGCTCTTCTAACTCTGAAGTTTTCATCTTTAGCTAATTCTTTAAGTTTATCGTAAACTTTCTTGTTTGAAGGATACTGGCCAAGGCATTGAGTGGCGGTGGCTCTTAAAGTTGTAGGTTTTTCTTTACTTGTGTATTCAAGTATTATTTCTAAAGATTTTTCAGTTGAAAGTTCAGACAGGCCAAGCAAAGCACCGCTTGGTATTGAGTAATTATGTGATGGAACATTAAGTTTCCCCCTAAGCACTTCAAAAGCTTTTTCATACCTTGTTTTACCTAAACTTGTAGCTGCTTCCTTCCTTACATAGTAACTTTCATTTTCATCATTCAGAATTTTTATCAATGTTTCAGCTGCCCTTTCCTCTTTAAAGTTTCCAAGGGCTGAAGCAATAGCCCTTCTAGCTTTCGGATGTTTAATTTTGGTTTCAACCCCTAAAAGTGCATTTAAAGCTTCATCCGTACCTATTTCACCTAAAGCTTTCGCTTCCTCAACAATGACACCCCAGAACCTTTCTTTCAACATTGCTTCTTTCAAAGCTTTAACTACTTTATTACTTCTTTTTTTAGCTAATGCTCTTGCACCTTCAACCCTGCAAACGATACTTTCACAAGATAAATTATTTATAAGGTCTTCTTGAGAAGTTTCTAGTTCAAGAACCCTGAAAAGTTTAAATTCAGGATCTACGCATACATGTCCAGGTTTTTTGTCCGTTTTAACGTAGAAAATTTGTTCCTTATCTGTTAAATTAAAAACATATTTTTTGTTGTTTATTAAGACTTCAACAGGTAGTTCATAGGTTTCAGGTGAGTCCTTCCCTTGTTTTTGTTTAAATGAAAGTTTTAAAAGTTTCTTTTCAGGATCGAACGAGTAAGAGAAACTTATAACTGGATGCCCTGCATTGTAAATGAAGTAATCAAAGAATTTCTCCATATCTTTTCCAGTTACTTCCTCAACTACTTTCCTGAAATCTTCAGTGTCAGCATTGGAAAACTTAAATCTTTCAAGGTAAAGCTTAATTGCTTCCCTGAATTTCTCCTCACCAACCAAGTTTTTCAGCATGTGCAGAACCAAGGCTCCTTTGGGGTAGGAGTGAGCATCAAAAACTTCTTCAGGCATCGAGTATAGTCTTGTAACTATGGGTCTTGAGTATCTTTTTGAGTATTCTTTCAAATATGAATCTAGGTTTTGGTACATTTCATAAAGGAATTCTTCATTTCCTAGGTCCTTCCTTGTGTAGAGAGCTTCAAAGTATGTTGCAAACGACTCATTAAGCCAAATATTGGCCCAGTCTTTAGTTGTAACTAAGTCACCGAACCATTGATGAGCAAGTTCATGGGCTACAAGTGGTTCGCTACGAAAATCCATGTGTGCTTTTTCATCATGTAAAGTTGTTTCTGTTAAAGTTGTGGCTGTTATGTTCTCCATTCCACCGTACATAAACTCTGAAACTGTTACTTGGGAGTATTTCTTGTACGGATACTTTACCCCAGTGTAATCGGAGAAAAATTTTATCATGTCAGGGGTTTTTGAAAAACTTCTCTGAATAAATTCTTCTTTACCCTTTGGAACGAAGTATTCAAGTTTGACCCCGTCAACTTCTTCATTTTTTACTGAAAACTCTCCAGCTGCAAAACTTATTAAATAGGTTGAGTGGGGTTTATCCATTCTGAAATGATATTTTTTAAAGGTTCCTTCCTCTTCAACCTCTAATAATTCACCGTTTGAAACAACTATTAAGTTTTTAGGTACGGAAATCAAAAGCTCACTTGTTGATTTCACATTCGGGTAATCAAGCAGCGGCAACCAGTACCTGTTATCTTCTGATTCTCCTTGGGTGTAGATTTGTAAGGTCCTTTCAGGGTGATTTCCATCCGGCAAAATGAAATAGACACCCTTAACAGGCTTTGTTTCATAAATAACTGAAACCTTTACTTCCTTCCCTTTATTGACTGATTTAGGCAATTCAATCGTCAAATTTTTCCCGTCGTAAATGTACTCCCTTTTCTCCCCGTCAACCTTAACCTCTTTTATTTCCATATCTACAGCGTCTAAGTAAACTGTTTTTAACATATCCCTTTTAGATTCTAGAGTTAACAGCACCGCCCCGGTTAAAGTTTTCTTTTCAGGGAATAACTTAATTTCCGCTTTCACATGTTTAAGTTTGACAGGGTACTCTCTGGGATACTGGGGTTTATATTCAGGGAATGCAAAGTTTTTACCTTCCTGAAAAGGTTTCATTCACCCTTACACCTCCAAAAAACTTCTGGAAAAGTTTTTGAACTGTTTAAAGGTTTTACCTACACAAGCAACTTAAACTTAACCCAGATTTATTAAACATCCCCTTTTAAACCTAAAAATTTAACCTGAACCTAAGTTGGCTTCTTATATGCACCTTAAATTATTCCTAAAGGCTTTTAAGGTTTTATATTTTTTGAAGAACAAGAACAATTTCTCCTGGGTGTGAAGAAATGTTGAGGAAGAGCTTTAAAGATCCAGTTCTGCCAAGGGAGTTCTATGTCAGAGACCCTAAAATTGTGGCGAAGGAGTTACTTGGGAAGGTTTTGGTGAGGAAGCTGGAGGACAAGGTTTTGTCAGGAATTATTGTTGAAACAGAGGCTTATTACGGTTTCAAAGACCCTGCCTCACGTGCTTATGGTGGAATAAAGAAATACTCTGAACCAATGCTTAGAAAACCTGGAATAACGTTTATTTACATGGTGCATGGCAACTGGCTTCTAAACATTGTAACTTTACCTGAAGGTGAAGCTTCAGCTGTTTTAATAAGAGCTCTACAGCCTTTAGAGGGGGTGGAAGTGATGAAAAAGAACAGAGGAACCGAGAATATTTACAACTTAACCAACGGTCCTGGAAAATTAACCAAGGCGTTAAAAATAACTAAGGAACTTAATGAAGTAGATGTAACCGATGAGAAAAGTCCCTTGGTTGTTTTGAAGAATGGAAAGTTGAAATTTAGGGTTGGGGCAAGTCACAGGATAGGAGTTAAGAAAGACCTCCCCCAAAAACTAAGATTTTTCATAGAGGGCAGCCCTTATGTGTCAAAAAGGAAAACTGTAAGCAAGACTAGAAAGGGTAATGTGCAAAGGAGGGTATCCACTGCTAATATTTAGAATGAGTGTTTAACAAAAGGTATGCTTAACTATTGAAAAAATTGAGAAACCCTTTCTCATTAAGGAGTTTAGGTAAGCTGGAAAAAAAAGTTATGTACATAAAAGGAGTGCTGCAACGTATTTTAATGAATACTTTACACATAAAGCTTCAAAATAAAAACATGAGCAATTTGCTATAATGAGCAATGAACATATTTTTCTTTGGTGTAAAAAAGTGTTTAAAGCCCCTGCATCCCTAATTACCTTTTCTTTATTCTTCGTTTGCAATTCTAAATCCTATAGAAACCTATTTCACTATTACACCAGGAATTTTTCACTCAGTGTGAATACTTGGATTTCCACTTTCTCCCAGAAGATCTATTCTGGAAATGTTACGTAGAGGATTTTCTTCAATTAAAAAAAGGTGTTGCTGTGTCAGCTTTAGTTTAGAAAGCAACGTTTTTAAGTTTTTGAAATGTAAGATATGTCAAGAGATACTGTACCGTTCAAAACAACTTTGACTCCCCTGAAATCTAGAGATAAGTTTTCTATGTTTAGTTTTACATGTGACCCCTTACTTATCAATTGATTAATTAAAGTTACAATTGCGTCGCCTAAGTCTGAAATTACTCTCTCACTTTCCTCCATTTTTCACACCTACTCAATTTACTCCCTTTATCTTTTTTCAAGAAAACTGAAAAATTTTAGGTTGTAAATTCTTAGTTGTCCCTTACTAAGTCAAGGGTTAAACATCTAGGGCCGCCGCCTCCCTTAACAAATTCAGACAACTCAACTTCTATAACATCTACCCCTTCCTTCCTTAATTCTTTACTGGTTTTTGGGTTACCGGATGGAATTATAACTTTTCCTGGCGATATTGGAAGTATGTTAGGTGCACAGTTCCTGAGTTCTTTTTCAGGGACCTCTACCAAGTTGATTTTGTTTCTTTCAAGGTATTGAATTGTGTCGTAACCAACACCGCCGGGGTAAATTACAGCTAAGTTTTCATCAGCCATCCCAAAAGTCATGTCTAAATGGAAAATTCCTGAAGAACTTCCCACTTGCCATTTCCTAGTTTTTAGGTAACCAGGTAAATGAGCGATATGTACTTCCTTTACACCGCTCATTTCAAGAATCGGTTTAATTTGGTTTATCCCTTCCATGTTTGTTCTTAAACCGGTGGCTATTATTACTTTTTCACCTTTGCGGTCGATAAACCATAAATTACTTGCTTCAAAGCAGCCTTTACCATGAACCGTGTAAAGAATTGGGCAACCTAGCTCCATTAATCTCTTAGCATGAAAAACCTCTAAACCTTTTTTATAGGCTGGTGCAGGTCTTTCAATTATGGCTCCACCCTTAATAACTACACTTTCCCTTGTGTAACAAGCTGACCTAAGAGGAACCCCGTAGGTTCCTATAAGGGGGTTCTTAGGTTCAAGATATTCTACTTTAACCTTTTCATTTTTTAAAGCTTCAACCAACATATCGTGTTGTTTTTGCATTTTTTCAAGGTTAGTTACACCTTCTGGTAAATTGAAAAACATAGGATCCTTGCGTATGATTGGTGAAGCAGCTTCCTCACCAGGTTTATGAACAAGCACCCTCTTTAACTTCCCTACTGAGGATTGAGCCCCCCATTTTTCACCCCAGTTTAAAGTCAATTCTTCAAGGAAATCTATTTCGCATAAAGGTTTTGGAGGAGTGTTGGGTTCATAATTAGGGATATTTTCTAAGACTGACATTTCTTCACCTCTTACTTTTTAAATAAAAATAGACTTTTTAAAAACTCCTTTTAAAAAAGGAAGATTTACAACCTGAACAATTTTTCAAGCAGGGGGGAACATCTACAAAATTTAAAGAATAAAGGAAACTAGTTTTAACCTTAAAAGTGATAGAAACATACGGAAGGTGAAATCGGGTTGGGAACAAAGCTGAGGGAAAAATTTTGGTGATTAATATGTCGGATAGTTTGCAGCAGCTGCAGAGAGAGCCTTTCCACGCTTTAACGATTGAAGAAACCATTAGAAAACTTGGGACAGACCCTGGGTATGGCTTAAAAGCTGAAGAAGCAGTTAATAGAATTAAGAAATACGGTTTAAACACGATATCAGTTGGAGAAGTTAAGTTTAAGGCTTTAAAGTTGTTTCTTAACCAATTCAGAGACGTTTTTGTTTTAATGCTTGTAGCAGCAGCTGTTATTTCTTTTCTTTTAGGTGAGGCAGTTGATGCAGTAACGATATCCTCGATTGTTGCGTTAGTAGCTGTAATGGGGTTTGTGCAGGGATATAGGGCTGAAAAAGCCTTGGAAGCTTTAAAAATTTTAACTGCACCTGTTGCAAGAGTTCTACGTAATGGCCATGTAAGTAATGTTTCAGCTGACCAAGTCACAATAGGTGACGTAATTTTACTTGAAGAGGGGGACAGAATACCTGCTGACGCTAGGTTAATTGAGTGTTACAGTTTAAGAACCGATGAGGCTTCATTAACTGGGGAATCAGTACCTGTAGAGAAAACCAGAGAACCTGTTAAACTTGAAACACCTGTAGCTGACAGGAAAAACATGGTTTTTACAGGAACTTACGTCGTCAGGGGAAGGGGCAAAGCTGTTGTTACAGCAGTAGGGATGAACACGGAACTTGGAAAAATTGCTGGGGTCATGGGTAAAATTAAGGAGGAGAAAACCCCTCTTCAAAAGAAACTTGATAACTTTGCCAGTAAGTTAGGCAAAGTGATAATTGGGTTATGTATAATAATTTTTGTTTTTGGGTTAATAGATTACGGTTTTTCATTTAAAGCTGTTTTGAATGTTTTCATGGCTGCTGTGGCTTTAGCTATTTCAGCGGTTCCTGAAGCTTTACCTGCTGTTGTTACAATAACTTTAGCTTTAGGTGCAAAAGAATTAGCTAAGAAAAACGCAGTTATACGAAGATTAGCTTCAGCTGAAACCCTCGGTTCAGTAACTTATGTCTGTGCGGACAAAACAGGAACCTTAACCAGGGGTGAAATGGCTGTGCGCAAAATTTACGTCAACAAAAAACTTTTAAGCTTAGAAAAGAAGGAATCTTCTCTCATTGAAGTTGTTGGTGACCGCAGAGAACTTGAAGCTTTAAAGAATCTTTTCTTGATAGGGGTTCTTTGCAGCAATGTTTTAACCGATGGAGAAATACTGAAAGGGGACCCTACTGAGATAGCGCTTGTTGAAGCAGCTAAGAAACTAAAAATAAGTAAGAAAGAGATTGATAGAGAATATGTTAGGTTAAGTGAAATTCCTTTTAGTTCAGAAAGGAAAAGGATGACGACAATCCACAAGGAACCAGAAGGAAGAATTGTTGCTTACATGAAAGGGGCTCCTGAAGTAGTTATTGAGAAATGTAAATACATATTAACCGAAGGAGAAGTTAAGGAGTTAAATAAGGAGGAGAAGAAGAATCTTTTGCAAGTGAATGAGAACTTAGCTAGTGAAGGATTAAGAGTTTTAGCTATGGCTTACAAACCTTTACTTAACTGGAAACCAAGCTTGAAAAATGAAGACATGGAAAAAATTGAGGAAGGGTTTGTTTTTGTTGGTATGCAAGGTATGCTTGACCCTCCACGTAAAGAAGCTGTTGAAGCAGTTAAAACATGTAAAAGGGCAGGTATAAAGAATGTTATGGTGACTGGTGACCATAAACTAACAGCTGTAGCAATAGCTAAAGAACTTGGAATACTTAACCAAGGAGATAAAGTAATGACTGGTAAAGAATTAGATTCTTTAAGTGATGAAGAATTAGAGAAAATTGTGGAGGAAGTGAAGGTGTATGCAAGAGTTTCACCTTTCCATAAATTAAGGATAGTTGAAGCCTTAAAAAGGAAGGGACATGTAGTAGCAGTGACAGGTGACGGTGTAAATGATGCACCAGCTTTGAAAAGGGCAGATATAGGGGTGTCGATGGGAATAAAAGGGACTGACGTAAGTAAAGAAGCAGCTGATGCTGTATTGCTTGACGACAACTACGCAACATTAATTACAGCGTTGATGTGGGGCAGAAGAATATATGACAACATTAGAAAATACATAAGATTCCTTATTTCATGCAACTTCGACGAGTTATTAGTTATTGGTTTAGCTTCCCTTGCCAAATGGCCTTTACCTATGCTTCCAGTCCAAATTTTATGGATAAATCTTGTAACAGACGGCCCCCCAGCTGTTTCTTTAGCTTTTGACCCTCCTGAAAAAGATGTGATTGAAAGGCCTCCAAGAAACCCTGAAGAAAGCATTTTCCATGGAATGTTCCTTTTCATGTTTATATCTTTCATTTCTCAATCATTTGGAAGCCTAATGCTTTTCATGTATGGCTATTTTGTTCTTAAAAGTTACGAAACAGCTGTAACTATGACTTTTATTCAAGCAGCTTTGTTTGAGTTGTTTGTTGTTTGGAACTGCAGATCTGAAAGCTGCAGCGTCTGGAGAATGGGAAAGAAGGCTTTTGAAAATAAGTTTTTTGTTGTAGGCACTTTTGCAAGCATCGCATTAACTATAGCTTTACCTTACATACCAATACTTAACTCAGCTTTTCACTGCGTCAAACTAACTTTTACACAGTTTTTAATAACGATAGCTACTGCCTCAACAGGACTGTTTCTTGTTTTACCTGAGCTTTGGATAGGAAAAGGAAGTTCTAGATTTTCAGGATATCTCCAAAAACTTAAAAATTACCTATTTTTATGACTTAAGAGTTGCTTTTACAGACACAGAGAAACGGTCAAGTTTACTGCCTTGAAATCAGTCCATGAAGAAAAAAGCCTGTTTAGCCTAATTAAGACTTTTAATTACCTATTTTTCATAATTTATTCCTAAATAGAAAGTAAGCTTTTAAAGAGAGAAAATTTTTTAGCAACTTCGTAAAGTCTTTCCTTATTTCTCCAAAAATTCTTAATAAAAAAGAAGGGGAGTTTCAAATTTTCAGGATTGTTTAGAAAGAGCATTAATTATTGTTTCTCCAAATTCTGGAGCTGCAGCAGGGCCATTACTAGTTATTATGTTATCTGAAACAACAACTTTTGAGTTAATGTATTCAGCTCCAGCTGCTACTAATTTGTCTTTTGCTGAGTAAAAAATAGTTGCTTTTCTACCTTCAAGTATTCCGGCTTCTGCAAGTACTTCAGGAGCTAAACAAATCGCTGCAACAATTTTACCTTTTTTGAATGATTGTTCAGCAATAGAAACTGCGTAACTATTCCCCCATAAATGTTGAGGAGTGCCAGGTCCTCCTACAAAAACTACGGCGTCAAATTTGTCAACAGGAACTTCGTTTAAACCATAATCTACTTCAATCTTCATTCCCCCAACTCCTTCAGCTACTCCTTTCTTGTCACTAGCTATTGAAACAGCTGCACCTGCCTCTTTAACCATTTCCATAGGTATCTTAAGTTCTTCATCCCGGAAACCACTATAGGAAACGATGAAAAGCACATTTTTCCCCTTTAAAATGTTAGGTGCAACAGTAGGGGTCAGTGAAGGTTTTGATTGACCTATGCAACCAAGTAAAAGAAACATAAAAGATAGGGAAATAACTGTGAAGAGGAAGTGAAACTTAGCCATTTTAAGTAATTTCAAAGAAACCCCCCTCCAAAATTTTTTAACCCCCACAAAACTAATCCAAGGCTATTCTTGAAACCAACACCTTTCCATATATAAAAAGGGATTAAACATTTCCTGAAAAAAGGGTTGAATAAAGAAAAATCATTACTGATTTTAAATTTTTGCGGTATAAGACATAAATTTTATAAACTAGTTAAATCAGGCACTTACTTGTTTTCCCTTGAGTAAATTTCAGGAAGGCAGAACCCTTGAAAAATGAAGACTTAGGAAAATTTAATGGTTTTAACGCTTCTTCCTTTGTTCATTCAATCAAACCAAACTATTTTTCATACTTCATTGCTTTATTGACAAATATGGTTCTTTCAGCTGTTTCTTTTTACCATTTCCCCCTACTTTACTGGTTAAGGTATTTGAAAGAAGCACCCACAAAATTTGGTTACAGTGCTTTGTTTGAAACCGTGTGGCAGCTTCTATTAAATGAAACATCTTCACTTTTAACCCTTACAGGTTCAATGTTATGTATTAAATTAGGTAATCTAAGTCAGAAATTAAACTTTAAGGAAACATTTAACTATTTTCTCGCTGTATTCCTTGTCGAGGCTGGAGTGTATTTTCAAACAGGTATTTTCTATCCTTCATTAACAGGGGTTCAATCAATCCTTATAAACCATGTAGGTGGACTTTACTGGCTGTATAAAATCTGCATTATCCCCCCTGTTTTGGTTTTCTCTTTCCTGTTTCCCTTTTTCGCAATTAAAGGAAAAATAGGGGACCCTAAAATTCTTTACTCACTCACAACCATAATGTTCATCCCCGTCACATTTAACATAGTTGGTTGGGTTTTAAGCACATATGTCGGAACAGGGGGAGGCTTAGCAGTTTTAGGTTTTTCATTCTTCATAAGCTGGGCGTTAATTTGGTTTGGAGGACTCCTGAAACCTAAATACGGCATTCCAATTATTACATTAGGGGCAATTATTAATTGGTTTCCTTACGGAGTAGGGTTTATAATGGCTACTTTAACCTACCTTTTAAGAAAGAAACAATACAATAAATCATTCATAGCTACTTTAGCAATAATGCTTACAAGTTTCTCCTTTGCAATCTACAATATTTTACAATTACCTAAACTAACCTAAAAAATAACCTAAATTAAACCTTTACCATTAACTTTTTTGTTTCTTACAAGTTGAGGATCATTTATTTCCGCTTCAACCCAGCTTCCCCATTCCCCATACCTTTTTCGTTTATACATAAACTTCGCGTAACAGTACCTGCAGCTATATTGAAACCTTGCATACTGGTTTACAACATGTTTGGCTCCAGAAATTCAACAATCCCCCTATTAACAAGGTTGTCCTTGAATTTTTCGCAGTAAAAAACGAAAAGCCAAGATTCAATTAAAACCTTAAACACCTTTAAAGGAAAAGGGGTTTTGAAAAGGTAGGGTTAAAGGAGTCACTTTCTTAAATCTACAGGCAACATGAACTATTTCGTGAACAATCAATCATGAAATAAAACTCTCACAGCAGCTCCGACTAATTCTTCACCCAAAGTAATTTCAAACTTTGCAAAATATTGACTTCTCCACTGTAGGGTTCTCTCTTAATTTCGATAGTAAGCTTATTAAGAGTAGTATTAGGTCAAAATTGTTATATTCTTCCAGTAACGTTCTTGACACACCTTAAAACCTTCTCTACAATAATTGAACACTTGGGACCGCAACCACCGCGCCAATCCATCTCAAATAATTTTACATTATCAAAAACACAAACCATTCTTCGACGTCAAGCTTTACGTGAACCGAGATTAAATTATTGGTGTCTAAGCAGCCATTTCCAAAAAGAAATAAATCTTATCTTCCTTTTGTCAACTACAGTTTCATCTTTCAAATCCCAAGTTATAACAAGCAAGTTTTTGCATTTAAGCAGTTTGCTGGCTTTTACTAAAGCTTTAATTTCCCTTCTCTCAACTTCACCCTTGTTAGAAGCATAAGTTACCTGTATAAGTTGCTTCACCCTTAACCCTCTTTCAAAACAAAATTAACTTCTTTACCTTGATAATCCTTCCAATAGTAAATTTCTAGTAAGGGTTTTACATTTTGTTTCCTTTTTAACTCTAGAAAATTTACTATTTTAATTACATGAAAAATTCTTCTGTAGTTAATTTTCTAAAAAGCTAAGTCTTCAAGGTTAACGTAGATAGGAAGTTACAGCTTATTTATAAGAGAATAAAAATACCAGGTCTTTCCCGACTTTTTTGAACCCACAATTGAAAATTAACCTTTTTAGCCTTAGGAACTACTAGTTCCTTTAAAGATTCCAGTGAAACTTGTTTTCCTAAAAAAGGTTCTTAATCAACTCTCTTTTTATCACATTATTACTTTAATGATAAGCACTACTTTATGTTTTTTATCACAAAAATAATTAGATTTTTGTGCAGTAAACAAAACAAGGACAATTTCCTCCTGTAACCAGAGATAAAATTCGCCCAGAACAAGAAAGAAACAATGAAGGAATAACTTTAAAAACCAAGAAAACAATTTAAGCAATAGGTAAGGTTAAGGAAAACCATTTTATAACTTTCCAACCTTAACTTTTTAAGAAGGAGACAAGAAAATGAAAATAGGAGTAATTGGCCCCACTTTTTCTCCACCGAAAAAATTAATTGAGACAGTGAAGAAAATTGAGATGAAAGGGTATGATTCTGTATGGTGGCCTGACCATTTAATGGGTTGGTATCCTCAATCAATTTGGAAACCTGAAATTACAAACGTTGCAAAATATCAAAAAAGCCCTCACGTTTTTTTTGAAGCTTCAGCCACTATTTCCTTTGTTTCTTCCCAAACAAACAAAATAATTTTAGGTTTATCAGTTACTGACGCTATAAGGAGAAACCCTGCTTATTTACTGCAAACAGCTGTCACTTTAAGTTATTTCTCAAATGGAAGATTCATTTTAGGTTTAGGAGCAGGTGAAGCCGAAAACATTACTCCATACGGTTTAAATTACTCTAAACAAGTAAGTAAGTTGGAGGAAGCGCTGAAAATAATTAAGTTACTGAAGAATTCAGGAACAGGTGAAAAAATTTATTTCAAAGGCAAATTTTGGAAACTGGAAGATGCAGTTTTCGACCTTCAACCCCACAATAACAAACACCCACCAATATGGATTGGTGGACAAGGTGAAAAAATGCTTTTAATCACTGGAAAATACGGTGACGGGTGGCTTCCAGTAGATTTAACAGTTGAGGAATATAAAGAGAAACTAAAGAAAGTTTTAAGATATGCCTCAAAAAACGGAAGAAAGGAGGAGGAAATCACTAAAGCCCTTTTCATAAGTGTAATAATCGATAAAAACAATGAAGAATGCTTAAAAATAATGGATTCACCTTTAATAAAAGCTAAAGCCTTAATTTATCCAGCTTACGTTTACGAAAAACATGGGTATCAACACCCTTTAGGTAGAAACTTTTACGGGTTAAGAGACTATATTCCATCTAAACTAAGTGAAAAAGAAGCCCTAAAAGCCATAAATTTAGTTCCAAAAGAAGTACTTGAAGAAAGATATGTTTACGGTTCACCTGAGGAAGTAATAAACAAGTTAGCATGGTATAAAAAAGCAGGTGTTGAACACGTGGTTTTATGGAACGAAACCTTCTTTGGAGACTACAGAAAAGTAAAAACCTCATACCATTACTTAACACAAGTTCTAAACTACTTCAAGGAAAACTGAAATAAATACTTTGAAAAATAAGCCTTTTTTAACCTGTAGTTTAAGTAGTTGATTTATTAAATGAGAATTATTTTAAGTGAGGGACGTTACTGGCCTAGTCTCCCTCAAAAAAAGCGAAGTTTATAAAGGAGTTACTGGAAAACAGCCTCTTGTTTTGTTTGTGGAAAAGAATTGTCTGCTGCAGCTGAATACATTAAATTTAAGAGCAGGTTTAAGATAAACCTTCCACTTTTTTGTACCAAGTCTAATTGCTGGATTTGAGGTTTTTAAAGCTTTAGTTCCACAAAACTTAAACTGTGTACTTTCAAGTTTTGGAAACATATTGATTTTAATTTATATGGAGAAATAAGTTAAGAGTTGCATCTTTGTTTAAATTATTCCTAATTTTTTCCCTGTTTTTTCGTATATGTTTAAGGCTTTATTTAAGTCTTCTTTTGTATGGTCTGCGTTTACCTGGTTTCTGATTCTTTCTGTTCCTCTTGGAACCATTGGGAAAACTATTGGTAGAACAAAGACTCCTTCTTCAAATAATTTTTGAGCTAACTCCTTTACTTTTTTTGTGTCGCCTACTATTACTGGTATTATTGGTGTTTGGCTTCTTCCTGTGTTGAAACCAATTGAGTCTAGTTCTTTTTTGAAGTATTCTCTGTTGCTCCATAATCTTTTAACTCTTTCAGGTTCTTTCATAATTATTTCCAGCGCTTTTATGTTGGCGGCTGTTACTGCAGGTGGGTATGCTGCACTTAGAAGCCATGTTCTTGCCGTGTTTCGCACATATTCTATTACTTCTTTGTCACCTGCTAACATGCCTCCAAAGGACCCTAGCGCCTTTGAGAACGTTCCCATTTGGAAATCAATTCTTTTTTCTATTCTGAAATGCACCCCTATCCCTCTCCCTTCTCCAAGTACTCCTTCACCATGGGCGTCGTCTACGTAAGTCACTGCTCCGTATTCATCTGCTAACTTCTGTATTTCCTTCATTGGAGCTATGTCTCCTTCCATCGAGAACACTCCATCTGTTACTATGAAAATGTTCCTGTATTTCCCTTCTATTTTCCTTAAATGGTTTTCTAGATCTGATGGGTTGCAGTGTTTGTACACTATTCTGTCAGCTCTTGACAGCCTTACACCATCTATTATGCTTCCGTGATTGAGTTCTTCTGACAATATAACATCTCCTTTTTCTGTTACTGCAGGTATAGTTCCTGAATTTACTGCAAAACCTGTTTGGAAAGCTAATCCTGCCTCTGTCCCTTTGAATTCAGCTATTTTTTTGTGTAGTTTTTCTTGTAAGTCCGTGTAGCCTGCAATGGACCAGTCTGAACCTGCTCCGAAACCGTATTTTTCTATGGCTTCTGCAGCAGCTTTTTTTATTCTTGGGTCGTTTGCCAAGTTTAAGTAGTTGTTTGAAGCCAATACTATCATTTCTTTTCCTTCAACTACAGCTCTTGGACCTGTTGGCCCCATCAATTTTAGAAGTTCCCATGTTTCTCCTTTTTCTACAAGTTCTTGGTATTTTTTCTTGAAATGCTGAGTTGTTTTGGAGTTTCCCATTTTCATCCCCTCAAACCTTTTATTGTGGATGTGGCAGTTTATAAAGTTTTTTGGTTTAATGTCTTTAGTTTATTTTTTTAAATGGTTATTTTTAGGGATTTTTAGGGGGTTTAAGGAATGGTTAGCAGTGAAGTTGCTGAGCAGGTTTTAGAGGAGTTGAGAAAGAGACTTAGTAGGCCTGTTTTCCAAGGGTTGGAGGAAAGGGGAAAGAAAGCAGCTGTTGGCGTTTTGTTAAGGGTTGTTAATGGGGTTTTTGAAGTGTTGTTTATTAAGAGGGTTGAAGACAAAAGGGATCCTTGGTCTGGCCAAGTAGCTTTTCCTGGTGGAATGTTTGAGAAGGATGATTTAAATGTTTACAGGACAGTTTTAAGGGAGGTTTATGAGGAGACAGGTATAAATTTAGCGAAAAAGGGTGTTTTTCTTGGTGTTTTAAGAAATTTTCATCCTAGGAATATGCCTTCCTTAACAGTTACCCCTTTTGTTTTCAGTGTTAAGGGAAGGTGCAAGGTTAGAATTGGAAGAGAGATTAGTTCATTTTTCTGGGTTTCTGTCCCGGAACTTATGCAAGGGAAAAGGGAGATATATTATAGAGGAACCAAAAGGAAAGTTTTTCTTTTTAGGGGAGAAATTATTTGGGGAATGACTTACCGTATCGTTGATGAGTTTTTAAAGAAGATAGATTCAATTTAAAAATTTATTTCATTTTTTTTCTATATTTAACCAAGAAATTTGAAAGATTTTCACTCCTTTCCTCTAAAAACCAGTACAGGTTATCTTTTTCAAAGTTTTATTCTGTATAATTATGTTTTCTTTCAGGGAGGAGTAGGAAAAGGGATATTTTAAGAGGTGAAATTTTCAGCCTTTTACTGTTTTGGAGTGTTTAAGCAGCAGCTGCATAAAGTAAGCGTCTGAACCGTCCATATAGTAATTTTTTAAAACTTTTAACACTTCAAAACCGAACTTAGAATAGAGATTTACAGCAGCTTTATTTTCTTTCTTCACCTGCAAAAAAACTTTCTCAACCCTTTTGCTGTCAAGAAGACTTAAAACCTTGCTTAAAAGAGCTGAACCTGCACCCATTCCTCTATACTTAGGATGAACAGCAATAGAAATAATTAATCCTTCACTGTTTCTCACTTCAGCCACGCAGTAACCAATAATTAAGCCTTTAAACTCAGCAACCAAAAAAACAAAACCAGTCGTCAAAAAATAACTAAATAAAGAGGGAGAATAAGCTTCAGAGCCGAAACATAGTTTTTCAATTTTAAACACACTTCCCAAATCTTTTTCCTTAACGAAACGCACACATAAACTCTCCAAAACAGGCAACCTCGAAGAATTGTGAAGCAACAAAACTTTCCAAAACTACAGACATGAAAAACAGTTTTGGTTTTTTACATTGAAACAAGAAACTGTGAAAATTATTTCTTTTATAGTGGAGAATAGCCTTGTTAAACTTTTATATTTCACTGTAGGTTTCAAAAAGGGGGAAAGGAAGATTTTCAGGAGGAAAACATTGTTTAAAAAATTAAAGTTGCACTTTTTAACCGAATTTATTTTACATTTACTCCTCCAACACTTCCTTCACAACATCTAAAACGTAATTAATATGTTTCTTTTCAATTCCGAAATGAGTAACCATTCTAACTTTACGGGAACCAATTGCACTTACCTTAACTCCTCTTTCACTTAACCTAGAAACAAAATTTTCAACACTTAAGTTATCTAAAGTGAAAATGACAATGTTGGTTTGAACCCTGCGTAAATCAATTGAAATACTGTCCATTTTTGAAAGTCCTAAAGCCAATTTTTTAGCGTTCTCATGATCCTCCTTTAACCTAGACACCATATGTGTTAAGGCATATATTCCAGGAGCAGCAATAACTCCAGCTTGCCTCATGCCTCCACCTAACATTTTCCTTATTTTCCTTGTTCTCTCAACAAAACTTTTACTTCCACATACAAGGGAACCTACTGGACAAGCTAAACCTTTAGACAAACAGAAACTTACTGAGTCAGCTTCTTCAACCAGCTTCACAGGTTTAACGTTTAGAGCAACAGCTGCATTGAAGATTCTGGCACCATCTACATAAAGTTTCAAACTATGTCTTTTAACTACTTCACTAACTGCTTCCATTTGTTTAGGGGTAATAACTGTTCCTCCAGCTCTGTTGTGTGTATTCTCTATAGCCACTAAAGTAGTTTTAGGAAAATGTATGTTTTCAGGCCTTAAAACAGATTCAATATCTTCAGGTTTCATAAAACCCATTTCACCATTAACTAATCGGGGCATAACTCCAGCTACAGCAGCTAAACCTCCAACTTCGTAATTGTAGATGTGAGACTCAGCTTCTACGATTACTTCATCTCCATGTCTTGTATGGGCCATTATAGACACTAAATTAGCTTGAGTGCCGCTGGTAACCAAAAGAGCAGCTTCTTTTCCCATTTTTTCAGCAGCTAACTCCTCTAACTCTTTGACGGTAGGGTCTTCGCCGTAAACGTCGTCACCAAGTTCAGCTTCTAAAATAGTTTCAAGCATTTCCTTAGGAGGAATGGTTACGGTGTCGCTTCTTAAATCCACCAAAAAACCCACAGAAACACCTCCAAAAAAATTATTTTTAACTTATATAACCTTCTTTATCGTTGCAACAAAAAAATTTTAAAAAACTTAACCTTTTAAAGTCTTTCATTGGAAAAAAGGGTTGAAAACTCAATGAAGCAAGGAAGTAATGTAAACACGGAAAAAAACAGTGTAGAAATAGAGGAAGTGGAAGGAAGAAAAGTGGAAGGAAAAATAGTAACGAAGACCTTGATAAAGACAGGAAACATAACAATGTTGAAAATAACTTTTGAAAAAGAAGCATACATACCGCCACATAGGCACAGCTTCGAAACTGTAGGGTATGTGTTGAAAGGAAAACTGAAACTGGAAATAGGAGGAGAAGAGAAAACAGTTAAGGAGGGAGATACTTGGGTCCATCCAAGAAAAACCATACATTCAACAAAAGCAATAACACCTTCAGAATGGATAGAAGTAAGGATACATTGAAGAAGGGAAGAAGCCTTTACTTACTCCTGAATCCATGATTTTTCTTGAAAAAGTACTTATTAAAAAGGCAGCGTGGTTGTTTCTTTAATTGCTTTAAAACCTAAAAAGATGTACGCAACAACTGTAGATGCACAATGTATCAGTATTGTCCAAATGGCAAGTAAAGGTTTTCCTATTACGTACCAGAGGATCATGTGAAGAACATAAACACTTCTTCTTCCATCTATTTTAGTAATTACTTGCGCAGCTCCCTTCTGATACTTTAAAGATTTACCTGTGGCTAACCATGTTACATTGTAGACATGTCTCACCAGTGAGTCTAAAATAAGCCACAAAAGACCTAAAGCGAAATATAAATCGTTTCCCGAATATTTCCAAGCCCACCAAGTATATGAAGCATACCAAGCCTGTTCATAAGCCATGTCGAAACTGTGTTCAAGTTTACCTATAAGAGTAGGTTTCTTCCTTAACCTAGCTATTTTACCATCTACGCCATCTAAAACACCAACTATTACAGCTAAGATTAAGGCAGGAACAAGTGAACCTGTTGCAAACAAGTAAGCAGTAAAACCTGCAAAAACATAAGTGATTAATGAAACGTGGTCAGCACTTACCCATTTTAAATCATAAAGAAGGTAGACTATGAAATCCTCAAATGGTTTATGGAGGCGGCTCATGAAATGTGTTCCTTTTTGAAGTTTCTGAATTTCAGCCCATTTTTCAGGGTTCACCCTTATCCTCCGTTACCTCTTCAGTAACTTTATTTTACATGTTTATTCTTTTTTATTTTTTTTGGGCGGGTGAACTTCAGATTTAAAAACAGGGGAAGTCTTGAAGTTTTGATTCTGTTTTAGGAAAATTTACAGGCTTATTTCTTAACGGTTTCTTGACAGTTAAGCTGTATTAATTATTTTTAAAAAGGTTTCTGTTTAAACAAAAGCTGCTGAAAAAGTTTTCAATAAAAGGGTGCATTAATACGTTTTAGAATCACTGAAATATTATTTTTAAGTGAAAAACTTTAAAAAATTTTCGTGGAGTTTATGGGCCTTTTACCTTTTCTTTATTTAAAGGAAGGGGAAAGAAGGGTTTTAAGTGAATAACAATTAAGTTTGTAGATAAGGCTTAAGTATTTCTTATGCAGCGTCTGAGCATTTAAAAAGGTACTATGATTTAACGTTTAAAAAAAGTAAAAGTTAACTGCTTTACAGGTTTCAATACTTGGCGTGAATTTGCGCCTTTTATAAAAAAGATCCTTGAAAGAAGGTAGTTTTTAACTTTTAGAAAATTTTCTAAAACATTTTTAATAATTTCCCAATATTTTCCATTTTTAAAAAATTATGTTTCATTAGAATTCTAAATAAAGAAATTTAATGAATTCTTTTTTGGTGAAAAAATAATTGAAAATTGATTTGCATGTCCACACAAAATACTCTTTTGATAGTTCAAATGAGCCAAGAAAAATAGTTAAAGTTGCTTTAAAGAAAAAAATTGATGGTTTAGCAATTACTGACCACGACGCCTTCAAGGGAGCTTTAGAAGTTGAAAAGTTAAGTAAGAAGAAATTATTGATTATTAAAGGTGAAGAAGTAACAACAGAGAATGGAGAGGTTCTGGGTTTCTTTTTACAGGAAAAAGTTAAACCAGGTCCCGTCGAGGAGGTAGTGGACAAAATTAAGGAACAAGGTGGGTTAGTGGCTGTTCCTCATCCCTTTGACAGTTTTAGGTCGAGTTCCTTCTTTCCCTCTGACAAAGACAACAGATTTTTTGATTTGGTTGAGGTTTTCAATGCTAGGTGTGTAAGGTCTAAATTTAATTTGTTAGCTGAGAAGTATGCAAGGAAACACAGTAAAAACGTAACAGCTGGAAGTGATGCCCATTTCCTTTTTGAAATAGGTAAAGCATATATTTTAACTCAAACAAGTGATGTTCGAAAAGATTTATTGAAAGGAAAAGTTAAGGTTGAAGGTAAAAGAACAGTTCCGCTTGTACATTTAGCAACATTAGTTAAAAAATTAATTTAAAGGAAGAGAACCACAAAAACTTTTCTCTTTACTTATTTTGAACCTTGCACATTTCTTCCTTAGAAAAATTGGGGAGGGTTCAGGTTGATCTTATTTCTCTTCTCATGAACCCTAAATATGAAACTGCAAAAATAATTATTGTTAAAGCTGCTATGCTAGTGACGTGGGGCCAAACTAATAAAAGGCTTTGACTAAATGGGAGAGGAGTAGGTATCATTCCAATTATTTTCTCTATAGAAACAGGCCCTAAAATCCTTAGTTTAGGAAACATTAGGACAGAAGCTGCTTCTATGTAAAGGAATGAAGGTGAAAACCTTTGAATTAAAAACGGAGAAACCCCTAAGTTTGAAGCTGCCTCAGCTAACATGTAAATAAAAAGTGTAAAGAATAACCAAGTAGCTATAGAAGCTAAAGCCGAGGTTCCTTCACGTCTGAAATAGACAGAGTAAAGCAAACCAAATGCAACCCACATAGATAAATAAATAATGTTAAGCATTGTGAAAGTAAGTATTCTTAAGATTTCGTCTACAGTGGGTACGGTGCTGAAGTTAAGTATTCCTAAACCTAGAACAAAAGATGTTATGCTTCCAAAAATAAGCGCAACTACAGCCGAACCTGCTAAAAATTTCCCGTTTATAACTGAGTCTCTATGTACAGGCTGTGATAAAATGTTTCCAATTGTTCCTGTAGAAAATTCCCTGTTTATTGCGTCAAAGGAAAGTACAAAACCAATTATCGGCCCAAAAAAAGCTATTATTGAAATAAATGGCGGTATTGTGCCTGTGTAGGAGGTGAAAAGTTGAAGGAAAACATTTTGGCCTTGGGTTCTCTTAATTTGTGAAATCACACTTTGGATGCCCTCGCGAGCAGTTGAAAAACCTAACAAGTAAATTATAAGAAATATTATGTAAAACCTTTTACTGCTTAAATGATCAGTTAATTCCTTCATGAAAACTTTGTATGTACCCACCATTCCTTCTAAGCCTCCTTGAAATATTTCATGTAGATTTCGTTTAAGGAAACCTCTCTCGCTTTTAAACCAAGTAGGGGGGTTCCGTCTTCAATTATTGCTTTAGAGATTTCAGGCCTCAAGTCACGGTTTGACTCAATTATTAAAGTTTCTCCTGTCACTTTCACCTTTTCAACACCTTCTATTTCACTTATTTTCTTCACTAATTTTTCTTTGGTTTTTTGGACGTTAGCTTCAATAATCCATGAATACCCACCTATTTTTCTGAGTTCATCTATTGTTCCTTGGACAACTATTTTTCCGTTTTTTATTATTCCAACTCTGTGGCAGACTCTTTGAACTTGGTGAAGAAGGTGTGAAGACAAGAGAATAGTCACCTCTTTTTCTTTACTTAAACTACTGAATAAATCAAGTGTTTTATTTATCCATTTAGGGTCTAATCCTTGAGTTAATTCATCAAGGAAGGCTACCTTAGGTTTTTTAACCAGTACACTGGCTATGCCTAACCTCTGTTTCATTCCTCTTGAAAACTTGCTGACTTTCATTTTCCTGTATTCGTTTAAACCTACTTTTTCCAAGGCTTCACGAATTCTTTTTTCAGCTTCTTCAGTGTTTATGTTGTTCAGTTCAGTTATGAATTTGAGGTTCTGTTCAGCTGTTAAATCCTCGTAGAAACCTATTTTTTCAGGTAAGTAACCTATTATTCTTTTAACTTTTAAAGGTTCTTTAACAGGGTTAAAACCATATACTTTACAATAACCTGATGTGGGTTCAGTTAATCCAAGCAGCATAAGCACAATAGTTGTTTTTCCTGCACCGTTGGGGCCAAGTAAACCGTAAATTTCTCCTTTCTTAATAGTGAAAGTGACGCTGTCTACAACTACGTGGCCATTATATTTTTTTGTTAAGTTCACTGTTTCAATAACGTTTTCTTCAGCCACTTTTCACCGCCTACCCAGGCGCCAGAAAATAGCAAGTAAAGCAAGAATTGTAGCTATTATTACCCCTACTCCTACAGCGCCCCAGATCAAGGACTTAAGAACAGTTACCCTTATTTCTACACTATCTGATAAACTATATGTTTCAGATGAGGCAGTGAGAGTTAATAAGTAGTCGCCAGGTATAGCGTCGGAAGGAGGCTTAACAGTTACTCTTACTTCTCTTGATCCTTCAGGGGGCAGGCTTGGGATTTCGTTAGGTTCAAACTTAACATCCCACCCTACAGGTTTCTCTGATGTGAAATGAATGTTTTTCAGGGTCCCTGTTCCAGTGTTGTTCACTTGTAAGGTGAGATAGGACTCTTCTCCTTGGACAGCGTCCATACTTAATAGACCGTTTGAAGTTGTAAGTTTAAGCTTATAGGTTCCTGTAATGGTTACGTTTAAATTAAGTTCTCGCGTTAAAGGACCTGAAGAAGCAACAACTTTTACGTTATAGGTTCCAGGTTTAACTTTAGGCGGAGGAGAAACAGTTACAGTTAAAGTTTTTGTTTCACCTGTTTTGAAATAGAGTGAACGAACCTGTTTTGTTTCGAAGCGAGGCTTAAAAGTAACAAGCCATTGTGGGGGACAGTAAGCTGAGAAATCTATTACTCTTTCAGTATCTTCACCGTTTTTAACAGTCACTGTAAACTCGAAATCTCTACCTGAAGGTCCTTCAATTGATGGGTAGGGTGTACTTAAGGAAATACCTGTTGAACCTACTGTTTTACTTGTCACTATTGCTTGGATTTCAAGGATGTCTTCAACTAAACCCTCCTTATTGAGGGCTTCAATTTTGAAAGTGTACGTTTGGTTTTCTTCAACTAATTTAGGTGAAGCGTCGAAAACAAGTAATTCTTTTTCTTTAGGATCTAAGTAAATGCTTTTTACTACGTACCCATGACTTTTCAAACTTACTTCCCAACCTAAAGGTTTCTTTACTATAATGTTTACCAGTTCCCCTTTTTCACCGTTGTTGTTAAGGTAAATATCTAAGTGGATGCTTTGATCTTTACTTACCTCTATTTTTCTAAGGTCAGTTGTTAAACTTACTCCGTTGTTCGGGGTTGCTAAAACTAAAGGAATAAATTGGAAAAGTAAAATACTTAGTAGCAAGGGAAGAAAATAGTTTCTATTCATTTTACTCACCACATAGAGAAAAAAATTATTTGTTTAAGAGGTTAAGAACACACAAAAAATTGTAAGCTCCATCACGTCTTCGCTTCATTCAGTTTAGGGCTTAAAAATGAACAGGGAAAAAATTTAATACTTTAAGCGACTCAGGAGAAAAAGTACTTAAAAAGTAAACTTTGCTTCATTTTTTTCGTTAAGTATGCACTAAAAATTTTTTAAAGTTTACGTTTTCTGCCCTAGCTTGAAAAAGTTAAGAAGTACCTTTTTCTGCAGGTTTTAAGTAGAAAATCAATGGTTAGGTTCAAGTAATCAAGTAAAAAGCCTTTTTTAGCTTTACACAGGGAAGTTTTGGAAAAAGATCTTATTGAATTAAATACTTCTGAATCAACACTTCCTTGATTTTATTAGTTAACTGTTTAGTGTTTAATTTGCCTCCAAGGTCAGGGGTTAAATTTTTCTTTTCCTTTAAAACCTCTGTTACTGACTTCCTTATTTTTTCTCCTTCATTTTTAAACCCTAAAAAGTTGCACATGTAACTTGCAGCCATTATCATTCCTATAGGGTTAGCTACTCCTTCATTCGCAATATCAGGAGCTGTACCGTGAATAGGTTCAAAAACTGCATGTTTTTCACCTATATTGCAACTGCCTACGAGACCTAGACTACCTGTTAAAGCAGCTGCTTCATCTGATAATATGTCTCCAAACATGTTGGTTGTAACTATTACGTCGAAACTTGAAGGGTTACGAATTAATTTGTAGGCACATGCATCCACAAGAGTTTCTTCTGCTTCAATTGAAGGATAGTCTTTGGCTGTTTCAAAAAAGGTTTCTCTAAATAACCCGCAAGTTTTTTTCAATATATTTGCTTTATGTACACAAGTTACTTTTCTTCTTCCCTCTTTTAAAGCTAGATTGAAAGCGTATTTACAGATTTTTTCACATGAAGCTTTAGTTATTATTCTTTCAGTGACAGCTCCGTTGTTGACGGAATGTTCAACACCAGAGTAAAGTCCTTCAGTGTTTTCCCTAACTATTATTAGGTCAAGGCCGGTGAATGGAGATATTCCTGGAAACGTTTTTATGGGTCTTATGTTTGCATAAACATCAAGTTCTTTCCTAATAGTTAAAGTAACACTTGAAAAATTCTTTTCTTTTGATGAAGGAGTGTAAAGGGGGGCTTTTAAGGTAGCGTCACACTTTTTCAAAATATCCATGTCGCCTTGACTTATTGCTTCACCTGTTTCCATCCATTTTTTATAGCCTACATCAAGTTTTATGTATTCAAATGGAAGAGTTAAAGTATTTAGGATCTCTAAAGCTGAATTCATTATTTCAGGGCCTACACCATCTCCTTCTATCACAGCTATTTTGTACTTCAAGACAAAGAAACCTTTCTATAAATTTTTGAAATTTTGAGAAGTACCTATTTTTATTTCTTCATAACATCAACTAAATATTTTATTATTTCACTGGCTACATCCACACCTGTTACTCTTTGAACATTTTTGAATTCAAAAGAGTGGTTTACTTCATGGACAACATAGTCCCCATTTGTCTCCATTAAATCTACACCGTACATTCCTCCCCCCATTGCTTCAGCAGCTTTTAAACTTAATTCTTCAAGTCTAGGGTTTATTTCGCATTTAACAGCCTTTGCTCCTCTTGCTGTGTTAGTTCGCCAATCACTAGTGTTTATGCGATAAATTGCCGCAACAACTTTATCTCCAATAACTGTTGAACGTATATCTTTCCCTGGTTTATTAATGAATTCTTGAAGGTAAAAAATACTGTACCAAACCCCCATCATGTTCCTGTCTTCAAAAATTGATTTAGCTGCTTCTTCATCGTTTATTTTAGCAACTAAACGGGCCCAGCTTCCCATTATTGGCTTCAAAATAGCCGGATACCCTATTTTTTTAAGGGCTTCAAGTCCTGCTTTTTCCGTGAAACACACGTAAGTTTTAGGTGTAGGTATTTTGTTTTGTGTAAGTTTTATTGAGCATCTTACTTTATCTAGGCAAAGTTGAGACGAATTAAAATCGTTTATGACAGTGCACCCTTTAGCTTCAAGGATTTGTGTTATGTACAGGCCTCGAAGTGTACTTACACATCTTTGAAGGAAAACATCTACGTCAGGATAAACATTACTTTGGAGATCAGTAATGTTTAACATTAAATTTGAAGTGTCTATTATTTCTATATCTACGTTTTGTTTCTCAGCTGCTTGCAGAATTAATTTTTCATCCAGTCTTATTTTATCCACCAGTAAACCTATTTTCACCATTTATTTTTCCTCCTTTCCATTTTATTAACTTTCCTGAGTTATTTCCTCCAGTAAACTTAACTCTTTCAATTCCCCATTTGAAGAGAGGTACCTGAAAGCTTCTCGAGTTGAAAGAATTTCTCTCAGTTTCAATGAAGCCTTTTTACTGTCTGTTTTTATTGAGTATTTTTTAGTTAAAGATGCGATTACGTGTTTGCCGCTGACGTGTGAAATTTTAATTGAAGACTTGGAAAAAGGGTTTGAGTCGTAGTCAGAGGAATCCATAAGTATTTTTGAGTAATGTGTTCCTGAATAATGTGCATTCACTGAAGGGTCAAGCCATATTGGCGGATGTAAACCGTTAAATGCTGGGGACCACCAGAAAAGTTTTAAATATAGAGGGTAAAGGTTCAGTAATTCTTTAAAGTTAATCTTAGTTTTTGCACCTAACTCTTTTAAACGAACAGTTACATCCACGAGAGAAGGTATGTATCCTCTTTCAGCTCTCCCATTAATTGTTGTGTGAATACATGCCTTTTTCTTTGCAGCTAAAACTGCAGCTAAAGCAAAAACAGCTTTTTCTAAAGGTTCATGTCCTGGAGAAGCATGTGAATGAATGTGTATAGTTACTTCTTCATTTCTGAATGTTTCAATTAAGCAACGGCTTAACTTATACATTTCTAAAGGGTTGGAAAGCCCGCTAGTGTCAGGTAAATCCAGTTCGTGCACACCTAAATAAACAGCTTCTTTGTAGAGTTTAAACATTTTTTTCCTTAATTTTTTGTTTCTAGAGTTAACGAAAAAGTTTTCTACTGCAAACCTTACGTTTAAAGAGGAGTCAAGTAAGTAAGTCAAAGCATTAATTACTTCTGAAAAATGTTTCTCCCAAGACATTTTTAAATCATTTGAATTAGCACTTGTAAAAACAGCTACGTTCCTTGCTTCTTTAACGTTTTTAATTAAATAATCAACGTCGAAACTATGAGCTCTTAAATGAATAACTACTTTTTTATATTTCGATGTTGCAATTACGGCGTGTCTAGTTTTTGTTGAACTTCCTACTGGATTGTCTATCTCCACAAAATCTACATGTATTTTGTTCAATAGAAGATCTAAGTATTCTGTAAATACTTGGTCGCCTGATGCAAAAGGGTAGAGGGGAGATGACTGACCTAATTCTCTTGGTGAATCCAATACATATATTCTCTGTTTTTTAAATGGTTCAAGTAATTCTGCGTCAAAAATTAAGTTGAAACTATTTTTTACGACTCCCCTTTTTACATTCACCCATAAAAGTGTCACTTCCTTCCTTTTTTGAAAGAAAACTTCTTACTTTTTAAAGGTTTTTATTGTTCAGTAAAATAAGGAGTATAATAACATACATGATTGTTTTTTAAATTTTTTGTATTAAATAGTTCAGTTTATAGGTTAAAAAATAAAAAATATGTAAATTAGTTTTTGAAGGAGAGAAAAACTGGTTCCAAAGAGACAGGGAAAAAAATTAAAAAGCTAAAAAATTGCAGAGGGGAAGAATGCTCTTTTTAGTAACTTGCTACATGTTCCCTTAAGAATATTTAGAACCCATAGAAAAAATTTAATTTCGTTAAATATTTATTTCTTTTTTAAAGAAGATCAATCCATTAACAAAAAATTTTTGAAAAATTTTTCTGAACATGAAAACAAAAATAAAAATTTAAAATAAGAACTTTTTACATGCGGAGGTTGTGTGAATGGCTTGGAAGGAAAGAAATGAAAAGGAGGAGTGGGAGAAGAGAGAGAAGGACCCTTTGCGTGTAGTTTTCAGTGGCCTTGTTCTTTTACTTTTAGGTGTAACCTTTTACTTAGCAACTAAAAAGGTTATTTCTTGGAGTGAATGGTGGGCATATTTCATTTTTGGTTTAGGGATTTTGTTTTTGGTTGATGCACTCATTAGAAAAACAGTTCCTGAATATAGGAGACCTGTTTCAGGAAGGATTTTTGCAGGAGTTTTATTTGTAGGTTTAGGTTTAGTATTTATTTACGGAGTTACGGATTGGTGGCCTTTTATTTTTGTAGTGATTGGTTTGTGGTTGATTCTTAAGGGATTGATTAAGATTAAGAAAAGGGCCTAGAATGTATGTTTTACTTATTGAACCTCCTAAACCTTTCTGGGAACTGATGGGGAAACATGTTTCACCTCCACTTGGGTTAGCTTACTTGGCTTCGATGGTTGAGAGGGAAGGATACAAAGTAGAGATACTGGACTGTAACGCTGAAAACATTGATTGGGGTAGTTTAACGTCTGAAGTAGAGAAAAGGAAGCCTGACGTTGTAGGGGTTTCCGCTATCACCCCCTTTTTTTACACTGCTTTAAAGACAGCTGAAGTAGTTAAAAAAGTCGATAGAGAAATTAAAACCGTGCTAGGTGGTTCCCATGCAACGTTCATGGGTAGAGAAATACTTAAAAAACATTCTGAAATTGACTTAATTGTTAAAGGGGAAGGAGAACTTATTTTTTCTAAGTTAATAAAAGCCTTAGAAAAGGGAACTAGTTTATCCAATGTTAAAGGGTTGATTTTCAGGTTAAATGGAAAAATTTATGAAACCCCTGACCCCTCTCTCCTTCTAAACCTTGATGAGTTACCGATGCCTGCTTATCATCTTTTACCCATGAAAAAATATTTTTTCCCTGTTTTAGGTAAATTCTCTGTTGTACTTTCAAGTAGGGGGTGCCCATTTAGTTGTTTCTTCTGTTCAGAGTGGAAATTCTGGCACAGGAAATGGAGAAAAAGAGACCCTTCCAAGGTAGTGGATGAAATTGAACTGTTAACGCAGAAGTATGGAAGAGAGAGTATTTGGTTTGGAGATGACTGTTTTAACGTGGATAAACAGCACATGGAAAAAATATGTAGTGAAATAGAGGAGAGAGGTTTAGATGTGAACTGGTATTATCAAGGAAGAGCTGATTTTGTTGTGAAATACAGAGATTTACTTCCTAAAATGAGGAGAGCAGGGAATTTAATGGTTCAAATAGGAGTTGAAGCAGCTACCGATAATGAACTTTCTGTTCTAAGGAAAAACTTGAAAATAGAAACTGTTAAGAAAGCAGTTAAACTTCTTAAACAAAATAACATAATTTGTCAAGGATTAATGATTATAGGGACTTGGGGAGACAAGTATGAAACAATTATGGAGAAAGTAAATTTTATGAAAAAGCTGGGTGTAGATTTCCCTATTTACACTGTCTTGACTCCTTTCCCAGGTTCCGATTTATTTGATGAAGCCAAAAACAAAAATTTAATCGAAGTCACGGACTACTCCAAATACGACATGGCTCATGCTTTAATGCCAACAAAATATTTAACAAGGAAGCAAGTTATGAGGCTTTATTCTTTATGTTACGAGGAAACCTACTTGAATCTTCACTTTTTACTGGAGGGACTGTTTTCCAGAAACGAATGGAAGAGAAGAATATGGAGGCACATGTTGAAATACATGTTTAAACGTTACGTACATTTCCTGCAAATTTTTCCTGTTTTTTAAATAAATTTTAAGTCAACAACAAAACTGTTTATGTAGAGGCTATGTTACCAAAGTGTACTACTCCTTTCTTAATGTGAAGTAATTAAGGAATTGGTTGAGGTAATGGGTGATTAATGTTTTCTTGTTAGCTCTTCCTATGACAACAAAGTATTTTCCTCTTTCACAACGGACCAGGTCGCCAATGTCATATCTAGGGAAAAGGAGAGAAGAAACAATTAATTTACCGATTTCTCCCTTCTTCATTTCATAAAGCATTTTAACTTCTTTCCTGGTTTCAACTTCGAAAATGTAGCAGTCATAATTTGGGGAAACAAAGGGCTTGGCGTCAAGTTGCTGCGCAAAAACACCTTCTGTTGCAGCATACGTTTCAACAACTGAAACCTTTCCATAAAAAGCTTGCAGCCTTTCTTTATAGATTGTCTGAATGTTCGGGGCGCTGGAGGCGTTGATAACTTTTAAATGTCTCCATACGTTTTTAGGGTATAGTTTATGTTTTCTTTTAAGGTATTTCGCAAATTCAATCATAACTTGAACCACTCCTATCAGCATTGTCACCTTTTTTTCTTTAGCTTTTTCATAAACAAGTTCAAACCTTTTCTCCCACCCTTTCCTTGTTAAATTAGGCCCTAACTTGTCTATTTCTTGCTGTTCCGGCACAAGCTTAATTTTTCTTCTTTCAGCACTGTACATAGCGTAGATCCCTGAACTGAACCCACAACTATACCTTTTTCCTTTAATGCTTATCTCCCCAATTTTTGATGGAAAGTTAAGGTTTAAATCGTACCCTTCAAGTACTTCAAAGGTTTTTGTTCTGTAAACATGGTTCAACAAAGCTCTTCCGCTGATTTCCATTTTTAAATCAAGTTCAGACTTAGTGACAGGTATAATTTTTGATTTACCTGTTGTTCCTCTTGTCATCATAAAAATAACTGGAGGTTCATTAAGAATAGCGTTGTATTCTCCTTCATAAACTTTTTTCAGGTAAGGTTTAAGGTCATTGTACTTTACAACTGGAAATTTCTCCCTAAAGTCTTCAATAGACCCTACCTCTTTTACATCGTGTTCTTCACCATACCTTGTTCCTTTGTAAACATTAATTAATTTTTTTAGAAGTTTGATTTGGGCTTCAGAAGGGTTTTCAAGCGAAGAAAACCATGGATTTAAGTATTTCCTTAATTCCTGCCCTAAACCTTTCAACTTTCCTCCTCCTAACTTATTTTCAAAAGAGAAAATGCCTCCAGCGACAAGGTTTTATGGAGTCTATTTAAAAGATAGGGACAGAGTTTTTCGAGAATTTATAAGGAAAAACAAATTATTGAAACTAAAACTACAGCAAGGAATGGAGATGATGCTTTAAACATGTATTTAGCTATTTTCAGGGAAGGATTAAATAAGCCGTACAGGTTTAGGGAAAGATAAAATAAACTTGATGCAATAATAACCAGAAAGTAAATAATGGTTAAATGGGCTTCCACACCTATTATTAAAGAATCTAAAAAGGTTAAAATGTTCGTTGAAGCTATCGCTTTTATGGTGAAGTTGTCACTTTTAACTACAGGCAACATTGGAACATTCACTTTTCTGTAGTCTTCTTTATAAAAGAGAGCTAAGGACCAGATGTGTGAAGGCGTCCAAAAAATAATTAAGCAACTTATTAGGAAGGGAGTTAAAGTTAAGGATTCATAGGCAGCTAACCAACCATAGATAGGAAGAACTCCACCTGCAAATGAACCAATTATAATATTTAGTGGAGATCTTCTCTTCAAAAACTTTGTATACGCAAATAAATCAATTAAGGAACCTATTAAGATTACAATGAACAATTTTGGGTTAATTGCCGCAGAAAAAATTAACCCTGAAAGAATTAGGGCTGAACCATAAAGTAGAGCAGTTAAGGGTTTTAGTTCCCCCTTAGGTAAGGGCCTGTTTCTAGTCCTCTCCATTACAGCATCTATGTCTCTGTCTAAGTAGTTATTTAATGTGTCAACGCCCATTAAAGCCAATAAAAGAGGAAAGAAAACAGTCATTCCCTCTACTGGAACCCTTGCTTTTTTAAGGTTGAAAGTTAAAATGTAAGTTGAAAAGGCTGTGAAAAGAAGCAGGAGAGCCTGTTTAGGTTTAGTTATTTTAAAGAAAGCAGCCAATGATTCCCCTGGTTTTATATCGTTAACCAAAGGGAAAACCTCTACCCTATTAACCACAAGATTTATTAAAACGTTTATGAATAAACTGTGAAAAGAGAAGTATAGCTGAAAATACTTTAAAAATTTTGTGGACATGTGCTGGAAAGCCCCCGCCGCATCTTCAAGGAAACGCTGATTCTTCAATGCTTCATCAACCTTGAAAGTTAAAAAGTTACAAGAAAGCTTGTTAAGGAGCTGTTATATCCTTTACACTTTTCCCTTTAGATTTATAAGAAATTCTTACGAACATCCTTTTTCCACTAAATTAAATGAAACATTTCATAGAATCAATAACAAAGATTAGATAGTTTTTTAACCTTTGAATTAGCTCCTTCCCTTTCAATCGCTTCTTTAACGTTTTCTTTCCCTTTTCAAGACCTATTACTCCATTGTTTCCAAGGAAGAATCTGCCTAAAATTTTCAAAAAAGGGAAGGGGAGTTCCTTTTTTCTGCGGCTTTTTAATGGTTTTATTTTGTTACGTTTAGTGGAGTGAGTGTTACGTTTTCCTGGGGTTATGTGGTATATTCCCTGTTGAACAGTTTCTACCAAGTCTTTACCGTTTACTGTTCCTGAACCGTCTTGGTCAACCCAGTGAATTACGGCGTAAAGGTAGGGGCCTAGTCCTAGATGTGTCAACAAGTATTTGGTTGCAGCCTCTGTCCCGTACCTTGTGCAAAGAGAAGTTAAAAACCTCAGGTATATATGGACTTGTTAGGCATCCAATTTAGTTTGGGGATACCTTTTGGCCTGCGGGATTAAGCATTGTGTTTAATGCAACATATTCCCTAATGCTCACTCCCTAATGCTCACTCAAAAAACCATTAAACCTTAACTCTACCCTTGGCTTTAAGTGTCTAGTTTCAGTTATTCCACAAGTTTTTCACTAACCTTAACCTCTCATTTGAAGAGGTTTCTCGGCCGAGCATATGCTTCATGGCAAAAGAGTGAAAGATTTGCCTAGGGTCACTGTTATCGGGCATTTCCTATAGTGTTTATTTAGCTCGCATTTCTCACATTTAACTTCACCGCAATATTCAAGGAGTTTTAAAGCGTCATCTCTATCCATAACCCCTCCAGCTCTGTACTTCTCAACTATTCCCCTAGCGGTTTCAAAGTCCATTTCGATCTAAATTGGGTGAAGCGTGAAATGAAGCTTATTGACGCGAAGGGAACCGAAAAAACCCCTTTAGAGAAGGATTTAACGGAAGTTTATCCGTTGGCAACTTATTTCTTCTCCACCCGTTAATTTATTGATTTTCCATCTTGTTTTAGTAGCGGTTGTATTATCGGGTAAAATGAGGTTTACAGAGATGTCATTGGCTGTTAGATCGCCAATATTTGCTATCTTAAA
>JAOZFT010000022.1 GCA_027492035.1 Thermoproteota archaeon | reverse complement strand
AGTTTTTTAATTGTTATTATGGGGAAGTACTTAGCCTCTGCATCCTTTAAATCGTTTGTGAAAGAAATTTCCTCTTTTCCATCTTCAACCTTGTACTTAGCAAATTTTTTCTTAACGGTTTCCTCCAAAACTGAATAAAAAACAACTTTGTGCTCTTCGTCCGAGATAGAGAAGATGGGAATAACTAAGTAGACATGTTTGTTTCTTTTCTCTAAATGAAGGATGATGGGGATCCCTACAGGTCCTCCTGAAGGTAAACAAGCTGCTATTCTGACTAGATCTTCAACTTCAGCTACTTCTATGCTGAAGTATTGCCCCTGATCCTTTTCAACTTCGGAACCCATTTATTTCCTCGCCTTCACTTCAGCTGTTTCCTTTAAATGTTTTAATGCATTCTTTCTTTTAACTTTCGACAACAATTTAACTGTTTCTAGTTTTTCTAGGGGTTCAGCTGTTAAGTATCCCCTATTTACAGCGTCTTCAAATATTTTTAGGCCATATTCACTTCTAATTATTATTGTTGACCAGTCTGAAGGTGAATCAACGTTTCCAACAGATATGTCTGCAAGTTCAGCTGTGAAGTCTTTACATATCTTGCAAGCTTCCCTTGTGAAGGGATCTAATTCACTTATTTTTATGTTCAGAATTAACTCGTCTCCTTTATAAACTTTGAATCTTCCCTTTTCAATATCCATTTTTGTTACTTCCTTCAACTCTATGTTTTTCTCTTTAAAGAAATTAAGCATTTCTGCATGTTTGAATTCATGGAAACAGAAAACCCCTATTGTTAACTTTATTTTGTTCCCTAATTTTAAGGGATGCTTCAAAGAGTATTTATAGTTTGTTACAGCTTCTATTTGGCAAGGTAAGCCAACAACGGCAATTGATTTCTTGAACAAGTAATCCACAGCTTCTCTTACAGCTGTTAATGTAGGTACAACCATGTATTTTGACCCTGCAACCTCTAATAAATCTTTTTCATTAAGTACGACAAAGGGGTAAGCTTCCCAGTTTTCGTCTCTTTTAACACCTACTGCAGCGTCAATTAAACCTTCATCAAACATGTATTTGAGTAAAGAAGTCACTGCTCCACCATTTTGGCATACATTAAGTATGTTTTTATCTGTAGCTTTGGCTTTGAAAACCTTTAAGTAAACCCCGAAAACCTCATCTCTCTCCCTTCTTCTTCCAAATTTCTTCTCTTCAATGAATTGTTTATCGTAAATACCTGTTCTTGCACATTGGTAGTAACATACTTCACAGTTGTAACAGACCCCCTTAAGCATAGGTTTGTTTTTAACTACCTCTATGGCTTCAACTGGGCAGGAAGCTATACATGCCCCACAGAAAACACATTTATTTTTGAGAATAACTTCTTTAAAGAGAGAAGCGAAGTTGTTAACCATTTAAAACCCCTCACGTTCCTTTTCCCCCTTAAACCCTAAACACATTTAAAATGTAACTGTATTTATCCTTTTTGGTTTTAAAGAAAGATTCAATCAAGGATCGTTTAAAAAATTAACATCTTTTTTGTTTAACGTTTCAATTTAGGAAATCGCTTAAGTTTTTACGTGGAGAATTTAGAAGGGGGAGAAGGGATGAATTATTTCGAAGAAACAAAGGATTTCAGACTCATAAACCTTCCAACCCAATTAAAGAGCCCTACCCTCATTAGGGTTGATATAAATTCCACGGTGGTTGAGGGGGTTCTTAATGAAAAAAGTTTAAGATGTAAAATTTACTCAAACGTGCTTGAATTCCTTTCAGAGTATACAGGGTTAATAGTTGTGGCTCATCAGGGAAGAAAAGGTGAAAAAGACTTTCTTCCCTTAAACCAACACTTTGCACTTATAAGGAAGCATTTGCCGCTGGATATTGATTTCAGTTTCATACCGAAAAACGAAATTTTTACTGAAGAAACAAAGAAGAAAATAAAGGCGTTGAAGGAGAAAGAAATAATTTTGTTGGATAACATTCGTTACTTTGACTGGGAAACAAGCTACAACCCTGAAAACAGCCTCTACATAAATTTTTTCAAAGGGTTGGTTAACACATGCATAAACGACGCAATTCCAGTTTGGCACAGAGCACATACAAGCATTATGGCTCTGCCTAAGATAAGCAGGACATATGTTGGGGTTAGATCCACAACTGAACTGAAGATTTTACATGAAATAGACAGCGTAAGGGATGAAGATAAGGCAATAGTTATGGGGGGGAAGAAATTTGGGAAAACAGAGTACATTCTGAACATTGCAAAGAAGATGCAGGTTTTCACTGGGGGCATTCCAGGTCAGTTACTTGTCAAAGCCAAAGGATACAATTTAGGCCCTCAAAACGAAGAATTCCTCCTTAAGGAAGCATCTAAGAAACAGTTTGAATTAGCTGGGGAACTGTTAAAAATGAACGTGGAGCACCCTGTGGACTTTATTCTTTACGAAAAGGGAGAAGTGAAACGTGTGGAACTAAACGAACTAAGTGAATCTAATGGTTTAATAGTTGACATAGGGGAGGAAACAGTTGACAGGTACAGTGAAAAACTGGCGAGTAAAGAAGTGAGAATAAGGGCAGGTCCCTTAGGTGTTTTCGAGAAAGGGTTTATAAACGGGATCAAGTTAACAAAGAGGATTCTTGGCTATGGGTTAGTTTTCGTTGGTGGAGACACTACCCAAGAATTGGTTAATGAGGGACTGCTGGATAAGATTCAATCAACAGGTGGACAGGTGTTGTTAAGTGGTGGAGCTTTCCTTCACAGATTAGCTGGTTTTAACTACCCTTCACTGGATGAAATTATTAAACAAAGAACCTCCCTTGAAATTTAGCGGGGTAGAGAAACATTTTCCCGTAAACAAGTTAAGAAAAAGGGTTTTTACGGAAAAGAATCCCCTTTTCTTCTTTTCCTTATTTATTTAGGTGAAGTTTATTGACTCAATTTAAGTTTTTTGACACTTGTGAAGAAGGGTAGCAAAGGTAAATTGGAAAATTTGCAAGATTTCACTTTTAAACAAAGAAATATTTAAATGAAAAGGTGGTAAAGGAAATTTTTTAATTAAATTCTTAGGCAAGGATTGATGGTGCCGTAACTTTGGAGAAAATTAGCTGCGATATCGCTATTGTAGGCGCAGGCATAGCTGGTTTAAGGGCTGCAATTGCAGCTTCAAATTTCAATAAGAAAATAAACATTGCAGTTATAAGTAAAACTTTTCCTGTCCGTTCACATTCTGTTTGTGCACAAGGAGGCACTGCTGCTGTTTTGAGAAGGGGGGACTCATTTGATTTACATGCATGGGATACAGTGAAGGGTTCTGACTTTCTTGCAGATCAGGATGTTGTTGAGTTCTTCGTTAAAAAAGCACCTAAGCAAGTTATTTTCCTTGATTGTTTAGGTATGCCTTGGAGCAGGGATGAGGAGGGGTTAATAGCTCAGAAAAGATTTGGTGGACATAGTTTCTCTAGAGGCTGTTTCGCAGCTGACTACACAGGTTTACATGAAATGCACACTTTATATGGAAAAGCTTCAGCCCTTGAAAATATTACTTTCTATAATGAATGGTTCGCAACTTCTCTTTTAACTGAAGAGGGAAAAATTAAAGGTTTAACTGTTATCAACATAAAAACTGGAGAAATGCATCTGTTTAAAGCTAAAGCAGTTATTTTAGCTACTGGCGGGTTCATGAGGGTTTACAGTTTCACAAGTCATTCACATACAGCAACAGGCGACGGAGTAGCCATCGCGTATCGGGCAGGAGTTCCTTTGAAAGACATGGAAATGACTCAGTTTCACCCAACAGGACTTGTCCCAGCTGACGGTGTATTAATAACTGAAGGTGCGAGGTCGGAAGGAGGCTTCCTGTTAAACAACAAAGGAGAGAGGTTTATGGGGAAATATGCACCGGAAATGATGGAACTTGCACCTAGGGACGTTGTAGCAAGAGCTGAATGGACAGAGATAATGGAGAAAAGAGGCTTTAGCAGTTCTTTCGGGAAATACATAGCTCTTGACCTCAGACATTTAGGGGAAGAGAAAATAAAGGAAAAACTTCCTTTCATAAAAGAGATTTGCAGGAAACTGGCTGGTTTAAACCCTGCAAACGACTTAATACCTGTTAAACCAACAGCTCATTACTCAATGGGAGGTATACATGTTAACGTAAAAACAGAAACAGAAGTAAGAGGTTTATACGCCGCAGGTGAATGTTCATGTTTAAGTTTACATGGAGCAAACCGGTTGGGAACAAACTCCACAGCTGAATGCTTAGTTTTTGGGGAAGTTGCAGGTGTTGAAGCTGCCAAATACGCTTTAAAACATGACTTCAGCGAAGCTCCTTTGGACAAGGTAAAAAGTGAAGAGGAAAGAGTTTTCGACGGAATTCTTGGTAAGGAGGGGTTTGAAAAGGTACCTGAGATCAGGAAAGAAATGAGGGAAACAATGAATGAAAACTGTTGGCTTTTCAGAAACGAAGAAGGGTTAAAGAAAGGGTTAAAGAAGATAAGAGAGTTAAAGGAAAGGTTTAAACATGTTGCAGTGGAAGATAAAGGAAAAATTTTCAACACAGGACTTATAGCTGCCTTAGAGCTTGATTTCATGCTTGACATAGCTGAAACTATATTAACAAGTGCACTTTTAAGGAAAGAATCCAGAGGGGCTCATGTAAGGGTAGATTACCCTGAAAGAAACGACAAAGAATGGCTTGTACACACTTTAATTTATTGTTCAAAAGAAGGGTTGAAGTTCAATTTCTTACCTGTCACAATCACTAAATGGAAACCTGTTGCGAGAAAGTATTGAAGGAACCTAAAATGGGGAAAAGGGAAACTGTTAGGTTTAAAATAAAAAGATTTAACCCTGAAAAGGAAACTTTTAAGGAATTAATTTACTATGTTCCTCTTCAAAAGGGTATGACAGTTTTAGATGCTTTAAATTACATAAAGGATAAAGTGGATGGGACCCTTTCTTACAGGTTTTCTTGCAGAATGGGTATTTGTGGAAGTTGCGCAGTTCAAGTAAATGGTAAACCAGTGCTTGCATGCTGCACCCAAGTTGCAGATGTGATGAAGAAAGAGATAATCATTGAACCCTTACCAAACTTTCCACTTATTAAGGACTTAGTTGTTGATTTCTCCTTTTTCATGAATAAATACAAAAATTTGAAACCTTTCTTGTTAAGGAAGAAGCCAGCAACTTTTGAAAAAGAAATTCCTCAAACAGTAAATGAACATTCAAGAATTTGGAGTTACTCACTTTGCATTAAATGCGGAATATGTTTTGCTGCATGTCCTACATCCCCAGATGAAAACTTTTTAGGACCTACGCATCTCTCAACCCTTTACAGGTTCATGGCTGATTCAAGAGATCAAGGTTTAAAAGAGAGGTTGGTGATTTGCCAAGAGAATGCATGGCTTTGCACACAGTGCAGTTCCTGCAACTTAACTTGCCCAAAAGAAGTGGAAATAGCTGAGTCAATTGTAGAGATACGTAAACTTTTAACGGAGGAAGGGAAACTTCCCAGATCAATCATAAAAGTGTTACTTAGTTTAAGAAATAATTATAACCCATGGGGTTTCTCTTCAACTGAAAGAAATAAGTTCCTGATGGAGTTAGGTGTAAAACCTATAAAGGACATGTTTTTAAACCCTGAAGAAAACCATTTATTTTTCACATGCTGCACAGCAAGTTACGACCAAAGATGTAAAGAAGCAGCTGAAAAAATTGTTAAATCCCTTAGAGCAGGAGGATTGGCTCTTGCATCTTTCGAAAACATGGAGTGGTGTTGCGGAGACTCTGCTTCGAAACTAGGTGAAAAAGGCCTTTACGAGTACTTGGCTGAACACAACTTCAACTTAATAAAGAACAGTGGATTAAGAAAAGTTGTCACTATTTCCCCCCACTGCTACGACACATTAAAGAAAAAGGAACCCTACAAAAGATTAGGGTTAAAGGTTAAACATTACACTGAAGTTTTAGCTGAACTTATCGATAAAGGAGAGTTAATTCCTCAACAAGAAAACAAGTTAAAAGTTACTTACCATGACCCATGTTACTTAGGTAAAATAAATAAAGTGTTTGAGGAACCTAGAAAAATAATTAAGTCTTTACCTGGAGCCGAATTTGTTGAAATGGAAAGGAACAGAGAAAACAGTTTCTGTTGCGGCGGAGGAGGAGGAAGGCTTTGGTCTGAAGAATCTGTTCCTCACGGTGAAAGACCGTCCATGGAAAGAATAAAGGAAGCAATTAAGTTAGGGGTTGACGTGGTGGCTACAGCTTGTCCCTTTTGTTTAATAATGTTAAGTGACGCTGTGAAAACTATGGGGGTTGAGGAGAAAATTAAAGTTGAGGATATAGGGTCTTTAGTTTATGAATCTTTAAAAAAGAACCCTTAAAAATTCTTATACAGGGGAGAAGAAGAATTGGCTAAACTTTTCGAATATCAAGGGAAAAATTTACTTGCAAAATATGGCATAGAAACTCCTGTAGGTTTAGTGGCTGAAACTCCTGAAGAAGCTGTTGAATCAGCTTCCAAAATAGGTTTTCCTGTTGTTTTAAAGGCTCAGGTTCATGTTACAGGAAGATTTAAAGCTGGAGGCATAAAATTTGCTGAAAACAAGTTAAAAGTTGAAAAAGAAGCTGAAAAAATTTTCAGCAACCCTGTTAAAGGGTTTAAAGTAAGTAAAATTTTGGTTGAAAAGAAACTTGAAATTAAAAGAGAGTTTTATTTAGGGGTAACGATTGACGACTCCTTTAAAGTAAGAAGCCAAGTCCTTATTTTCAACGACGAAGGAGGGGTTGACATAGAGGAAATAGCTGAGAAAGAACCTTCAAGAATAATTAAGACCGTGATAGATCCTGTGGATGGATTAAAAAAGGAAGAATTTGAAGGGAAAATTTCAAAAATCAAAGGTTTACCTGTTAAGGAAATAATTGATTACGCAGAAAAAATTTGCAAGTTGTCGAAGGAATATGACGCAACCACTGTAGAAATTAACCCTTTAGTTCAAACAGTTAACAGAAAAGTTATAGCTGCAGACTGTAGAGTAACAATAGATGACAACTCCCTTTTTAAACATAAAGAAATAGGGGTTGGAAGAGAAATAGGCAGAGGGTTAACGGAGCTGGAGAAAAAAATATGGAGGTTTGAACAAATAGATAAAAGAGGGACAGGGTACTTTATACAGTTAACAAAGGACACAAAGGGATGTGTCGGCTTCCACGGAATAGGTGGAGGAGGAGCGATGCTTGCAACAGATGCTCTTTTAGAGAAAGGGTTAAAAATAGCTAATTACGCAGATACAAGCGGAGACCCTCCGGCATCTAAAATCTATAGAGTTATTAAAACAATTCTTTCCCAACCAGGAATAATTGGTTACGCCTTAATAGGTTCAGTGATTGCAAGCCAAGAACAATGGCACCATGCTCACGCAATAGTGAAGGCGTTAAATGAATCATTAAAGAATAAACCAGGATTTCCTGTTTTAATATTGATAGCTGGCAACAAAGAAAAAGAAACACATGAAATAATAAGGAAAGGGCTTCAAAAACTCCCTATCAAACTTAAACTTTATGGTAGGGATTACATTTACGAAACAGACTTTATAGTGGACAAATTGAAAAAAATGATTGATGAATATTTAAGAGAGAGGAGGAACAAGTTTGTCTAATTCTTTAGTTTTCAAAACAAGAACATGTGAAATAATTATTGATTACAGTAAATGCATAGCTCCAAACTGTAAATTTGCATGTGTAAAAGCCGACAGGCTTTACGGCAGAAACGTCCTTAAAATATTTAATTCAAAACCTGCCTTAGCTGTTGCTCCTGAAAAAGCAAGTAAACTCTGCAATGAATGTTTAGCCTGTGAAATACATTGTAAATGGAGCGGTGGAGAAGCAATCAAAATAAATGTTCCGTTGTGAAGGAGGAGAAAAGTGGCTATTCTTGTAAATGAAGAAACAAAAATAATTGTTCAAGGAATAACAGGTAGAACAGGTGAATTTGCAACCAGGTACATGCTTGAGTATGGTTCAAAAGTTATTGCAGGCGTAACTCCTGGGAAAGGAGGAATGAAAGTTTGGGGGGTTCCTGTTTACAACAGTGTAGAGGAAGTTGTTGAGAAACATGGAGAAGTTGATGCAGCAGTGACTCTTGTCCCTCCTTCAAACGTCAAGGAAGCTGCTCTTGAAGCCATAATGAACAAAGTTAAGGAGTTACTTATCCCGACAGAAAACGTTCCCGTACATGACGTTCTCTACATACTTGCGAAAGCAAAAAGAATGGGAGTGAAAATTATTGGACCTGGTTCATTCGGGGTTATAAGTCCATGTAAAGCTGTTCTTGGATGGATAGGGGGATCCATTGAATTAGCTAGAGAAGCCTTCAAACCAGGAGAAATAGGGGTTATTTCAAGAAGCGGAGGCCAAACAACAACTATTTCTTGGAGCATAAGCAAAGCAGGACTTGGTGTTTCAACAGCTATACATGTAGGTGCAGAACCTGTCCTTGGAACAGTTGAAGCTGAACTTCTGGAAATGTTTGAAAAAGACAATGAAACAAAAGCCGTAGCTTTGTTCGGTGAAATAGGTGGGGTTCAAGAGGAAGAAGCAGCTGAAATAATTAAGAAGAAAGGCATCAAAAAACCTGTTGTAGCTTATGTAGCAGGTAAATTTTTACCTGGTGGAGTTAGGTTTTCACATGCAAGTGCCATTGTTACACGTGGGAAAGGGTCAGCTAAAAGCAAAATAGAGGCTTTGGAGGAGGCAGGTGTAAGAATTGTCAACAAACCTAAAGAAATACCTTCAACCCTCCTTGAAGTATTAGGTGGAAATAAGTGATTCTCAGATCCCTTCTTTTCGTTCCAGCTAACAGTTGGAGAATGATGAAAAAATCAATGAAAGAAGAAGCTGACGCTGTAGTTCTTGATTTAGAGGATTCAGTACCTATTGATGAAAAAGAAACAGCTAGGTGGTTCATTAAAGATTTTTTGGAGGAGGTGGAAAACAAAAAAATGAAACAAAACATTATTGTAAGGGTTAACAGTGCAGGAACAGGTTTACTTCAGAAAGACTTGGAGTTTGTTGTCCAGAAAGGACTTAACGGAATAGTTTTGCCTAAAACAGAGTCAAAAGAAGAAGTTAAAGAAACAGTTAAAGTTCTTGAAAAACTGGAAAAGAAGAGAGGAATAAACAAGAAAGTGTTTCTAATCCCTTTAATTGAAAGTGCAAAAGGAATAATTAATTTAAGAGAAATATCTTTCTCAAGTGAAAGAGTAACAGCTATTTCTTTCGGAGCGGCTGATTTTTTGAGAGATATGGGAAAAAGTTACGTGAAGTTATCCAGTAACCAATATGAGCTTTTACATGCCAGATCAACTATTTCAGTCACTGCAAGAGCCAACAACCAATTAGCTATTGACTCTCCTTTTCTAGGGTTAATAATTGATAAAGAGGGAGTTAAGAAAGAATCCGAAATAGCTTCCAAATTAGGGTTTAAAGGAAAATTCGCCATTCACCCTTCGCATGTAAAAATAATAAATGAAGTCTTCACTCCAACAAAACAAGAAATCGAGGAAGCAAAAGGGATAGTGAAAGCCTATGAGGAAGCAGTGTCTAGAGGGTTAGGGGCAACAACTTACGCAGGTAGAATGATAGATGAAGTACATTATAAACAAGCTAAAGAAGTAATTGAGTTAATGAAACAAATTAAAGAGAAAGAGAAGAATGGAAATGAAGACGATTTCTGAAGTTTTGGGGGAACATGTGGAATCCATCACTTACAAGAATTTATCTTCACAAGTAAAAAAGAAAACTAAAGAACTTTTACTTGACTGGATTGGATGTGCAGTTTATGGTTCCAGAAACAAAAACATGAAATTCTTAACTGAAAAATTTAGCGGAGAAGGAGAATCAACCTTAATTGGTTTATGGAATAAAACAAACCCTCTTTCTGCAGCATTCCTAAACTCTTTCTCATCTCACTCAACAGAACTTGATGATGTACACATGGGCGGAATAATACATCCAGGCACGGTCGTAAACTCAGCAGCTTTAGCTTTAGCTGAAGAACAGAAAAAATCCGGGAAAGAACTCATAGAAGCAATTGTTGCAGGGTATGAAGTATGCATAAGAGTTGCAGTTGCAGCTGGACAGGAACATTACAAAATATGGCACACAACAGGCACCTGTGGATCTTTTGGAGCAGCTGCTTCAGCTTCAAAAATTCAAAAACTCGACTCAAAGGAAACAGCTGAAGCCATTGGCATAGCAGGGGTTTTAACTTCAGGTTTATGGGAGTACATTAAATCAGGTTCATCTTTAAAGCCTTTAATACCTGCACATGCTTCATGGCTTGGGGCATTAGCGTCAATGTTGAGTTTAAAAAGAATAGCTTCCCCATTAACCATTTTTGAAGGTAGCCAAGGATTCATGGCTGGTTTAGCTCCCAATGCTTCCCCCAAAAAAATAATTGAAAACTTGGAGGCGAAGGAAATTTTAAATGTTTCAATTAAGCCTTACCCTTCATGCCGCCACATCCACTCCTCCATTGAAGCAGCTTTGAAAATGCACAAAAAAGTGGAAGTGAATAAAGTAAGGAAGGTGGAAGTAGAGACATATAGGGAGGCGGTGGAAGTGGCTGGGTTAAGGAAACCGGTAACAATAGAGGAAGCAAAGTTCAGTTTAAGTCACTGTGTAGCTGCGGCGCTTGTGAACGGGTCATTTACAGTTAAGGATTTAAGGAGTTCTTTAAAAGACAAAGAAGTCCTTAAACTTAGGGACAAGGTAATTGTTAAAGTTAGGGAAGAATTCAACAACCTACTCCCTAAACAGCCCTCACTTCTAAGAATTGAGAAAGAAAGCGGGGAAGTTTTGGAAGAATTTGTTGATAAACCTAAAGGAGACCCTGAAAACCCTTTAACAATCAATGAATTAAAGGAAAAGTTCATTAGTTTAGTTGAAGGAAACATAGGTGAAGAAAGAAGTAAAACTCTTTTCAAAAAAATTATGGAAATAGACTCTGAAAAAGAAATAAGCATTTTTGAATACATTTAACTTCATTAAAAACCTTTTGAAAAAGGTTAAAGTAAGAAAGTTTAGGAAAAACACTTAAAAAGAAAGCACAAGCCTTTTTAGGCGGAAAAGGAAAGGAAATAATACTTTACCTAGAAATGTTTGAAGAGAAACTTAGAAAATAGATGTTGCTATAATTTAAGGAGTAGAGACCTTTGATTAATAGTTTTTGCATGGGCAACTTTCAACATAGCTACTTATACCCTTTAAAACTTGGAAAAATATTAATGGAGTTTAAAGGGGTTAAAAAGAATTCAGTCAGATTTATTAGATCTTCAACAGTTATAGACCAATGGGTTTCACCGTAAATCCCTCTAGCCTACTCTAAACATCTTATATCCATACTTCTCAGCTAGATAACAAGCTGTGACCCCCCCTCCTCACTCCAACATCTAAGACGTGTTTACCTTCCCCCACACCCCACATTCCCACCATCTTACCTGCCCTTTCCAAACCACCAAGGTGAAGGATTTCTAACCCGCAGGAATACATGAACTCACCTATATCAGCTATCTTCCTCCACAACACCACCTTTAAAGGTATAATAGAACAACTACTGATTTAAAAGTGAAGTGAAGACATACCTACTTGCTTACCAATAAAAGATTGCTTAAAAGAATCTACTGAAGCATCTACTTAATAACGTAACCGCTTTAAATGGTTATCTCGGCTAAGAATAGAGGCATGTTTTTAAATTTTAAGGCGAAAATTTTTAATAAATATATTTATGTGTAACATGTATGCCTGTAATAAGTGTTAGAGTAGAGGAAGATGTTAAAAGGCAGATGGAGAAACTTAAACATATAAATTGGAGCGAGGTCATTAGAAGCGCTGTTTTAAGGGTAATAGAGGAAGAGAAAGGGAGAAACCTCGCCAAAGCAGTGTTACTCAACGAAAAAATTAGGAAAACAGCCCCTAAAGGGTGGAACAGCACTGACTTAATAAGACACTGGAGGGAAAGTCGCTATGGAGAACGTGGTCAGTGACGCCAGTGTAATTGCGAAGTGGTTTATTAAAGAGAAATATTCAGATAAAGCCAACAAACTGAGGGATATGCATGTAAACAGGGAAATAAACATAGTTGCACCTGAGCTGCTTCCATTTGAAGTCCTTAACGCCCTTAAATATAGTAAATTATTTAGTTTAGAAGAACTTAAAGCAGCCGCCGCGTCACTTTCAAGCTACGGGATATTATTTTACCCTTTAATAGGGGATCTGGCTGAAAAAACTGTTGAAATAGGAGTAGAAAGAAATGTAACTATATATGACGCATCATACTTAGCCCTAGCGCTTAAACTGAAAACCGTGCTCTACACTGCAGATCAAAAATTAACTCAAACCTTAGGGGAGAAATATAGAAAACACATAGTAAGCATCTCTCAACTATAAAAAGACCTGAGAAAACAGCTTTCTTCTTTATAACTTTACCACTATCCCTCCCAATATCAGCGGTGAAAGGGATTTATAAAGATGGTTCAAAGCTTCGATATACCTACAGGTGGTGTCACAGTTAATAAAGTATTAAAAAAGAAGTATTTAAAGACAATAAAACAATTGAATACCTATTAAATAAATACAAAACACAGCAACGCTACATAGAGGTAATGTGCATGCCCTCTTGCATGTTTCCTTTCCGGATGGAACCCTCTGAAAAGGAGCAACGAGAACTTTATGATGTTTAAAGTTTTATTAGGTTCAACATATATCCTGCCAAGCTTCGGCATCGAAGTAAAGGGATTTACCTGATGAACAAATATCTAAGCTTAGGGAGGCCGTGTTTAAGGGAGTAGTTAAGTTTTACTGTTTAACAATCTCATAGATTGAAGTCATAGACAAGGGTTATGGAGAAAGGAACGTCTAAATTTAAATGTGGAGGATGAAGTAGGTGTAGCAGTGAAATCTCTTTTAGAATTAGGGTTTTATGAATGGATCAATCCCTCGCCTAAGGCTGTAAAGTTGGCTTTAAGCTTCGTAAACTAGGCCACGTAGACAATATCGATAACCTGCTTTACTCGGCCTCTATAACAAGCAATCTAATTTTCAAAATAAATGCTGTGAATGTAATGCATAAGTTCACCTTCATAAACCATTAAACTCTTCAAAAAAGGGTTTTTAAGGAGATTTTTTGGGTGAATGGAAATGTAGGGTGCTTAAAAATTTTCATTTAACTGTTTCAGGTATTTAAACTGGAGCATTTAAAAAATTGTTTAATAAAGAGGCAAATCTCCTAAATCCCCCAAAAAAGTAGGGATAGGTTATGTAAAACTGAGGAAAGAGTGGAAATGTTTAAATAAGGGAAGGCGCCGGTAAGAATTAAGTGAATGCCAATTGGGTTAAATACGTAAGTTAATGCGTAACTTGTATGTGGCTTCAATATTGTGGTTTATTCTTTTTTTTTGGGGGGGGGGAGTATTTTTGAGACTTTAGTTCCCTGTTTCTTTTCAGTTGAAAAAGCAAACTTATTTTTTAATTTCTTTACTTTTAGGTTTTTGGTGGATTTATTTTGAGTGATTCCTCTCAAATTTTAAATTTGTTAATTAAACCTGTTAAGGAGCTTTTTAAGGCTCATGGATTTACTGAACTTACTCCCCCTCAGCTTGAAGCAATTCCTTTTATTCTTAAGGGAGAGAATGTTTTAGTAATTGCTCCAACTGGAACAGGTAAAACAGAAGCTGCTTTTTTACCTGTTCTGCAAAAAATCCTTTCAACACCTAGGGAGTACGGTGTCAAATTAATCTACATAACTCCTTTAAGGGCTTTGAACAGGGATTTGCTTGAGAGGCTTGAATGGTGGTGTAGAAGATTAGATGTGAGAATTAATGTGAGACATGGTGACACTCTCCCTTTTGAAAGAAGGAAACAAGTTATTGCTCCTCCTGATGTTTTAATTACAACTCCTGAAACTTTACAAATAATTTTGAACGGTAAATTACTGCGTGAAACACTTAAAACCGTTAAATGGGTTATTGTGGATGAAGTTCATGAATTAGCTGAGAACAAGAGGGGTGTGCAGTTAACTCTCTCACTTGAAAAGTTAAGGTGGACTATTGGAAGAGATTTTCAAATAATTGGTTTGTCGGCTACCGTGGGAAGCCCTAAAGAAGCAGCTAAACTTCTTTGTGGTGTAGGAAGGGAATGTAAAATCGTTTATGTGCCTGTAGCTAAAAAAATTAAGGTTGACGTCGTTTTTCCAACCCCCTCTAGGAAGGACTTCTTTTCAGCCCAGAAATTTTTCCTACACCCTGAAGTTGCAGCCAGGTTAAGGGTGATAAGGGAAATAATAGATAGGAACAAGACAACTCTTTTGTTCACAAACACAAGAACCACAGCTGAACTTTTAACGAGCAGGTTTAAACTCTTGGATTTGAAGACACCTATAAACATTCACCATGGTTCACTGTCAACTGCGACAAGGCTTAAATCAGAGCAAGGGTTAAAAGAGGGAGAGTATAGAAGCGTAATCTGCACTTCATCCCTTGAGTTAGGAATAGATATTGGAACTATTGATTTCTGCATCCAGTACAATTCCCCAAGACAGGTTACAAGACTTATTCAAAGAATTGGTAGAAGTGGGCATAAACTGGAAGAGGTTTCTAAAGGGGTTGTAGTGGTTCAGAACTCAGACGACGCTTTAGAATCCCTGGCAATAATTAAAAATGCTTCAAAAGAAAAACTTGAACCATTAAACATCCCTGACAAACCTTTAGACGTTTTGATGCATGAAATAACTAGTTACTTAATTGTAAAAGGCAAATGGGGTTTAGAGGAGCTTTTTAATCTCGTGAAAAAGGCTTATCCTTACAGAAACCTTGAAAAAGAAGAATTAGTTAAGCTTTTACTTTTCATGGAAAACCTGCCAAACAAATTTGTTTGGTTTTCAAGGGAAGATGGAGAATTCGGCCGAGGCAGGAACCGTGCAAGACTATACAATTACTTCTACCAAAACCTCTCCATGATACCTGAAGTTAAACAATACCTGGTGATTAATGAGGAAGATAACTTGCCTGTAGGTTTACTTGACGATTTCTTTGTTGCCGAACACGGCACTCCAGGGACAAAATTCGTTATTTCAGGCAAACCTTGGAAAATAATTCAGGTGTTTGAGGACAAAGTTTATGTTTCCCCTGAAGAAGACTATCTAGGTTCAATTCCCAGTTGGGTAGGGGAATACATCCCTGTCCCCTTCGAAATAGCTCAAGAAGTAGGTGAATTAAGGGGTATAGTTGAGAGAATGGTTAAGGAGGGAAGAAATTTTACAGAAATAGTGGAGGAAACCTTAAAAGTTTACCCTTTCAGTAAAGAAGCTTTAATTAAGGGGTTGAAGGATGCCTATATCCAAGCCTCCAAAGGCTTGCCCTTACCCACAAACAAAAGAGTCCTGATTGAAAAAATTAAAGGGCACATAATTGTCCACATGCATTTTGGCACAAAAGTCAACAGAACCTTGGGGCTGTATTTATCCTCTAAATTAACGGATTTAACAGCTGAAAACATATATATCCACGAAGGACCATACAGGATAATAATTAACACTGAAACATTGACTCCGTCAGTAATTAAAGAAATTTTGGTTGAGCATGAGAGAGACATTGAAACCTACTTGGAGCCTTTCATTTCAAGGAGTGGCTTCTTTAAGTGGAGACTAACACATGTAGCGCAGAGAATGGGTGTATTGGAGAAGAAGGTTAGGGTGACAAATACTTTGATTGAACAATTGTTGACTGGTTTAAAAGACACTCCAGTATATGTCGAGGCACTGAAAGAAGTTAAAAGTAAAGATTTAGATCTGGAGAAAACAACTAAAGTACTTGAAAAGATAAGGGAGGGAGAAATAGAGATACAGGTTTTAGGGGAGCAGGAAAAACCCACTGAAATAGCTAAAAACTCGTTTAAGTTCCTTCAAGAGCACCTTGAACCATTTAAACCTGAAAAAAACAGGATGTTAAGGATTCTCTCGGTCAAAACAAGAATTCTTTCAGAGTCCCGTGTATTTGTTTGCTTAAACTGTTTAAAATATGTTGAAGAAAGGAAAGTGTTTGAGCTGGAGCCCCCGGTCACTTGCCCCTTCTGCAAGTCAAAAAGGGTAGGGTTAGTGAATGAACCTGTTGAAAAAGTTAGGAGAGAAATAGAAACTTTGAAAGGAAAGAAGGGAGTTGAAAAGAAAAATAAAATCTGGAGAAAACTAGTTAAAACATCTGAACTTGTTTCTTTAAAGGGAATTTTAGCAGTTATTGTTTTAACTGCTAACATAAGCTTCAAGAAAGCAAAAAAGTTAATAGAAAGGGAGGATAAAGTCACTAATAAATTGTTTGAAGAAATTTGGAGAGCTGAAAGGGAAGAGCTTCTGAATAAATTTGAGAAGGCAAAATACTTTTAACTCACTACCTTCTAAAAATGCTTAAAAAAGATTTTTTGTTGGTTTTTAAGTTTGGGTTTAAACCGTAAAAAATAAATACTTTTTAACTGGATGACCCTTCAAATTTTTGAAGGATATGAGTGGTTTATTATGAAAGAAACCTTTAAAAACTTAGTTAAAGCATTTATTGGTGAAAGCCAAGCCAGGAATCGCTATGGTTTTTACGCAAAAGTAGCGAAAAAGGAAGGGTTTGAACAGATAGCTGAAATTTTTCTTTTAACCGCAGAAAATGAGAAGGAACATGCTAATACACTGTTTAAATTCATTGATGAACTAAAAAAGGGGGGCGGTGAAGACCTGAAAGAAGTTAAAGTGGAAGCTTTAGCCTCAACCGTGTTCGGCAGCACCGAAGAAAACTTGAAAGCAGCCATTGCTGGTGAAAACTATGAGTACACTGAAATGTACCCGTCTTTCGCAGATGTTGCTGAAAAGGAAGGGTTGAATAAAATTGCAGAGAGATTAAGGGCTATTGCTAAAGCGGAGCAACATCATGAAGAAAGATTTAAGAAGTTGCTTTCACAAGTTGAGGCAGGGACAGTGTTCCGTAAAGAGAAAGAGGTCTGGTGGGTTTGTAGAGAATGTGGATACGTCCATTACGGGAAAGAGCCTCCTGAAAAATGTCCCTCCTGCGGCCACCCAAGAAGCTATTTCCAAATTAAATGTGAAGAGTATTAAGCAACTCGATTAATCTTTTTAAAAATTTTTTCAGCTTTTTTCCTTAAGTGAGGGTTTGGCTAAAAGTAAACTCATTAAAGTTTCGCTGTCTATTTCAGCTTTAGTCCTCCAATCTATGTAAAGTAACCCTTTTTCATCTTCCCTTAAATAACCCATTTTTATGAACCTGTTTAGGTTGTAGTCGACTCTCCACTTTAAAAATTTGCTGTACAACATTTCTTCAACTTCCTTTCTTTCAACTCTTCCTTGGTGTGAAATTATTTGTAAAAGAGTTGCTGAAAGCATTGCTAAGTCATCTATTCTCCAACCTGCTGTTTTAACTTCACTTAAAGTGGGATGCTCCTTAAAAACAACATAAAACTTTGCTTTATTGTACATTGCTTCCTTTCCATTTGTTCCAGATTCCTCTTGGGGAATTATTTTAATTGATAACCCTATATCCTCCAATTGTTTCTTTAAGAGCTTTATAACCTCTAAATATTTCGGCCCCAAGTTTTTCTTTAACTCCCAACCCTTTACTCCGGGTTGACGCTGCCTTTTCATTAATAAAAGCCTTGCTGCTTTCTCAACTTTGCTTTTAATTTCCAATTGTTCATTTTTAGACATTTCTTGTTTTCCTCTTCCCCATTTACTCCTACACTTTTCCAGGTGTGAGAGGAATAGGTAGGGAGTACCCCCCCATCCTAACACCCTTCCTTTTCATAGGAATTTTCAAGGTGATTTCCTCCCTTATGGGATCTATTTCTATTTCTAATAAGCCTGCAGTTAAGAGGAAACTTAGAAGGTAAGCTTTCTTCACTGTTTGATGAAACTTTTCACTTTTCACGGCTTCCCAATAAGATATTTGTCCTTTTTCAATTATTTTCGAAGTTACTTCTTTAAAGAAACTGTTTAAGGTTTGAATAAAGGTTTCCTCACTTAAAAAACCATGCTTTTTAAGGTCTTCAAGTTTTATCTTTCCATGAGTAGCTTCACATAGTTTCTCAAGCTCCGTCTTCCTTTTTCCACCTAAAATCTCTCTCCAGTACTCTATTGACTGTTTAATCCTTTCTTTGTTTAACTGATTTATTTCCACTATTGGATGCCACGAATTAATAAGTATTTCACTTAACTCTTTATTGCTTAAGTTTTCTATTTTCCATTCAACAAGTAAGGGGTCCAGGTAAAGTTTTGAAGATTTCTGTTTCAAAAACTCCTTTTGTTGAAAAACTATGTTAATCAACTGCCTTAATGCTTCAATATCCATTTTCAGTTCCTGTGTAGTTTTCATTTTCGGAAATATTTCCCTTAAAAGGTTTAAGTACCTTATTACGTTAATTTGGAAAGGGTCTATGTTCCCTTTTCCAAACATTTCCCCAAGCTGTATAATTCTTTGAATTAATTCCTTTTCTTCCCTTTTCATTCTTCACTCCACTGAACTTGTTTTTGAAACTCCCTCCACATTCTGGACCACAATCACATTCACGTCTTCATTTAAATTTGGAAGTATCCCAGGTGTGATGATTATATACTGGATATTTTGTTTCTCCACTGCAGAGAAGAGTTGATTAAGTAACGCTTCCCTATTTTTTGGGTCCATGTGGACGTCGAATTCATCTACTGCTCTTATAGGTGACTTTATGTGCTGTTGAAGAGCTAAAAGGAAAGACATAACTGCTACCGTCCTTTCTCCGCCGCTTTGAGTGTATGAGTCAAGAATTTGTGGTTCAGCCCCCTGGAAACCTACTTGAAGCTCAAGGCCTGCTTCTTCAACGTCATGGCTGTTTACAAACTTCACGTTACCTACAGCATTTAATTTTTTAAGTATTTCGTCATAGGTTTTGTTCACGTTCCTTAAAATACTTCTTACTACCTCCCTCCATTTACGAATCCTTAACTCAAGTTCTTCAATGGCTCTTTTCCTGTTTTCCGCTGCTATTCTAGCTTTTTCCTCTAAATCCTTAACTATTCCCTTGTAATTTAGGTAAAAGGTTTCAGTGTCTTGTGAAACATTCCTCAACGTCATTAATCTCGAATTCACAAGCTTTATTTCGTCAGTTATTTCATTTATTTTCCTGAAACTCTCCACCCTTTCACCCTTCAATTCAGCATTTAGTTTAAGTTCTTTCAGTTCATTACTTACCTTCCTTATCTCCTTATTTACGTCTACCAATTCTTCAGTTTTCAGCTCTACCTTGAACATGTGCAGCGCTTCACTTATTTTTAACCCAATCAATTTTTCGGTGAAAACATCCCTTTCCTCCTCTACAGAACTAATCCTCCTTTTCCCCTCCCTTACTTTCTTCTTCAATTCGTCTATTTCTTTCTGGGAAAAAGTTATTTCTTCTAAGAACTTGACAAGGGGTTTCTTCCTTGTAACCCTTTCTTCTTCACCTAACAAATTCTTTATTTCTAAATAAATCTTCCTTTTTGTTTCTAACTGGGTTATTTCCTTCTCTAACTGAATAACTTCCCCATAATTATTAGCTACTTGCTTTCGTAACTTGTTGATTTGTGAATTGCACCCATTTATTTCCAGTTTCTCTTTTTTAAGCAGTGCTTTCAACTCCGTTATTTCTTTTTCAAGTTTTTTCGTTGCTTGTTGAAGTTTTGAAAGGGTTCTTTCATGGTTCTTTACTTTGGCCCATGCTAATTCTCTCTCTAGCTCTTTTTTCCTTTTCAACAGCTCCTTTTTCTCCAGGAATTTCCTGTATTCTTTTTCCCAGTAAGAAAGGGTTTCATGTGCTTTTTTAAGCATTGTTTTAACAGCTTCTTCTTCACTTAACACAGCTGAAAGTTTATTTCTTCCTTCAATAATTTTTTCACGGTAATCCTTAATACCTACTGCTTCCTCAAACATCAGAAGTTTCTCTTGAGGGGAAAGGAAACTGAACTCCTCAATCATGTTTTGATGCATAATAATCAACAGGTTTTCCGGGTTAATTCCAACCTTTTCAAGGAACTTTCTTACCTCGTTTTTCGTCACGCTTTTGTAGTTTATTTCTTGCCAATAAGTTCCATCCTTTCTAATATACCTGGTAAGTAAGAAGTCGTCATTTCTCCACGTAGGTATTGGCCTTTTCCCTTTTCTTGGGGAATTGTCAAAAACAACAGTAACCCTGGCTAAATCCTTTCCTCTCCTGATTAGATCACTTAGTTTTCTCCCTCTTTCAGTGTAGGTTTGACCTAGAGCTACTGCCAAGGCAAGTAGAATAGAGCTTTTTCCGGAACCGTTGGGGCCGCAGATAATGTTCACTCCTTTTCTTAAAGGGATTCTTGCGTATTC
>JAOZFT010000014.1 GCA_027492035.1 Thermoproteota archaeon | reverse complement strand
GTTTCAGAAAAGAATCTCACAGAAAGAGAATTGAAAGGTAAGTAATATCAAGCAAATTTGAAATATGAAAAGGAGTTTCAGGAAAGAGAATTGAAAGAGAGACAAAGATTATGAGGGGATATGGTTAGATTTTTAGTTTTCGTTCATGTCATTAAAAAGGTGATGGTTAGAGGTGCTTTCTCAGTTGCTCAGTAATGACTTTTTTGACCGTTACATTGGTCAAGTTATTAGCTAACACAGCCATTGTAAGGGACAAGTTTTTATGGTGAGATTCTTCTCCTGAGCAGCTTTTTAATGATATAAATTTTTCGACCTCTATTCAAAGTACATTCTTAAACTGTGATTTTCGGATGTTACGGAAAGGTATATGTTTTCTTAGATGAGGTTCAGACTCTAAAGGGCTGGGAGCTTGTTCTGAAAAGATAGTTTGACCTGAGCTATAAGGTGAAGTTTATTGTTTCGGGATCTTCAAGCGTAAACGTTTTAACAGGTGGGGCAGAGGCACTTGTAGGACTAATGCTTCTTCAAATAGTGTTTCCAATGAAATTTCTTGAAACAATTCGTTTTCATATGGAAAAGAAAGATTTTGAGAGAAAACTTGATAGAGTTAATTGATCTTAGGAAAGCGTTGAAAAAATCAATACAGAAAAATAATTCGAATGTTTTTTATTCGACTTTGAGAGAGAAAGCAAACAACTTGGCAGGGGATATAGACCGCATAACACTTTTACTGCATGATTATTTGTTGGGGGGTGGTTATCCTGAGGTTGTTAAGACGGATGATTTATACTTAGCTGCTGAAAGCCTCAAAACGTACTTGAACCTTACAATTTACAAGGATATTGTTAGAACGTTTAAGATAAGGGGAGGAGTAACTCTAAGCCAAGTTTACAGGACTATAGGCTACCTTTCAAGTGCAAAGAGGAGAGAGATTTAACGGTGAACGTGAAGTTTGTCGCCATGAAAAAGAACATTTCACAACATTTGTTATGTAAACCTCTCCTTTTTCAAGTCTCAATACATCGTTTATCAGTTTATCCAGAAGTTTACCGGCAGCCCCTACAAACGGTCTTCCCCGTATGTCTTCATTTACACCTAGAGCCTCACTTATAAACATTATTTGGGCATCTATGCTTCCCTCACCGGGAACAGCTTTTTTCCCTTTTCTCCCAGAGACCACACCTCCTGCAAGCCCTGGTTTCACTTGCTATGGAATCAAGAACCTCGATTTTACTACTTCCAAATCACTTCCACTTCCCCACATTGGTTACCAGGATCCCCTACCATGTGTTTAAAGGTTCCCAGATCCTAAAAAATTAAATTTTCACCCTCTCAATTTTTCAATTTCCTCTTTTCAGCTTGTTTAAGGAACCTTTTTTCTTTAGGTGTATTACAGCTTAAAAGTATGACTTCAAAATTGTTTCTGATGAACTCCTCAACTTGATCTGAAACCGCTTCTAAGCCTTCACTGACCACTTCATTACTCATTTTATTGAAGCTCCATGGCTTCATGAATCCATATCCATTCTTTAAGTATCCTTCAAGTTTTTCAAATGATAGGTTTTTAAGGGTTTCCTGATTTATCACAGCTATTTTCCTTGACCTTTCATCTTTCAACTTCACATTGGTAAGCTCCCCCAGGAAATCTATCAGTTTCCTCCATGAAGTATTTTTCTAGTTAATTGAAGAGCTTTCCTGGATTTCTTTAAAGCTTCTAGGGCCTTCCCTTTATCATATATTTCCCATGGGGTCAGTCCTTCTGAGGGTTTACCATACGTCGTTAATCCATGCTCAGGTGCAAGTTCATGCACCAGCTTGGCTAACTCTTCAATCATTTTCCATTTGTTTTTAGGTAACTTATCCATTATTTCCAGAAGTTCACTTGAAGGATCATGGCTCCAGCTTGGAATCCTAGCCACAGCTATAACGGCTTTTGCAGCGTTTTCCACTGCCAGTTGAGAGGCCTCCACAGATTCTTTATAGTCTTCTGTGGCGTAAAATTTCTCGGCTTTTTCTAAATACCCCTTTGCCAGCTTAACCCTATATTTTACTTCACTTTCAGGGTTTATCTTCAAGTTTATACCTCTATTGTTTTTAGCTTCCCCTTCACAGGTTTCCAACCATACTTTCCATTTTTTGTTCTATATCTTTTTAACCCGCTCTTCTCCACGGCATTTTTAATTCGTTTAAAAAGGTTTCTTAGTTTCCCTTCCGGGTCATAAAGCACTATGCTATCCCAAGCTATGTTCAGTAGTAGAGAATTTATGGTGAGGTCTTCCCTAAAAAGAGAGTCTTCATCCATATCTATGACTGTAACATCTCTTTTTAACACTTTATAGAGGGGATCATAGATTTTAAACCTTCTATTCCCCTCTTTTAGATCCTTAACAACCACGAAGAAGTCATAGTCGCTTCGACTTGTAACCTCCCCCCTCGCCTGACTACCAAACAATGATACAGCTACAACTCTGTCACCAAGCTCTCTAACAAGTTGTTTAACAGCTTTAGACAGTTTACCTGTATCACTCAAAAGAATCACGTTTAAAATTTTAAAGAAGGATTAATTAACGCTAAGACTTTAACTTATTAACTACTTATAAGTGTCCATCCCCCTAAAATAATACTCTGAGGCATAACTTGAAAATTTAATAGTTAATCACTCTCTGTTCTAATGGGTTTAATTATTCAATTGCTAAAAAAAGTTAATGAACCTTTTAATTAATTGCAATAAAATTTGTCAAAGTGTCTCTATTTAAATTCTGGTCCTTGCCAGCTAATACCTAAAAGAATCTTGTAGGCCTCTGGATGAGTTGAATGATACCTTTTCATTGTAAATAACAGACAAAGTATAAGGAATACACCTACCCCCTATACCAATCCAAAAATCTCTTCTTTCCTTTGATGACCTTTCAAACAAAGACATGCTTACCAATATCACCAACAGATGATTAACATGCATTGATGAAAACCAGCTGCCGCTGAAGTTCAGCCTATCACCAACATAAAAAAGAGTAGGGATGGGATAGATACCTCTGTGGAAGTTTTATTTTTAATTAGTAAAAGCAAAAAGGCTAGAATCTCACCTAAGATATAGGTATTAATCATTAACAGGTCAGGAAGCTCAATTGACGTCTGGTCATAAGTGTGCTCGCTGAAAACAGTTTCAGAGTGAACTTTGCCATGTAATATGTATTTAGGTTGCTTCATCAAATTAATGACAGGTTTTTACTTCTTTTTTGAGTAGCGCCAAGCTGTTTCAAATGTTTCTCGGAGGCACTTTACACATTTACTGTACTCCATCGTTGAAACCTCAAATATTTCATCTCCAAGCCATGTTACATTGAAAATGACAGTTGAAAAAACAAAGGACCCTGTGTTTGCTTCTTTGCCCTTAAAGTCAACGTAAATTCTCGACTTTGTCGTTGCAACTTCGCCCAGGTTTTTTAATTCCTCAGTTGGCTTTTCACCAAGGGGAAGAATAATTTTTAAGTCTTTGTCTTTCAATAAGGGTTTCAGGTCATTTAACAATTTTACTGGGACGTTGTTAATCCTTACTCTTCTTGATTTCTGAATCATTTCTTTAATCTGTTCAATTCCCTCGTCCACAGTGGCAAACGTCGTTGAGATTTTGGCTTCATATCTACCATCTACAATTGGCACCTCTCCATCACCTCAAATCCTTTACCTCTGCTTCCCAGCTTAAACCATGCCATTCCAGGAAGCATTTAGTGCATTCATCATACAGCATTTCATCTACAAAATATCGATTGTTCAAGGGATCTTTAAACACGGTGAAAACTCTTTCCTCGTCTAGAATTATTGAAATGGAAGGGGTTTCCCTGTTTCTCACCAAGCAAACAATTTTCACTTCTGCCTCCCTAAACTCAATATTCCCCTCTACTTTGATTCCCATTTCCCCTGGGAACAGTGAAACCTTTACCTCGGCTCCTTCGTTGAATGAATTACTTACCCTTTTAAGGAAATCGGTGGTTGCATTGTTTATCCACACAGTTTTTGCTTTTTCTATAGCTTCCCGCAGTTTTTCAAGTCCAACATCGAATTTTTTGATCAGAAACTTTTCCTTCATCTTTAACACTTCCTTATCAAGTGTCGCCTGAATGGATTCCAGGAATTCACTGTAGCTCTTTCTTATCTTAGCGAAAACTTCATGTGGATCGACAGCTTTGAAAAGCAGAGGAACACCTGAATAAATGCGAACCCATCCTTTTCGATGCAAAGACCTTAAAACAGAATATATCTTAGTCCTAGGCACACCTGACCCTTCTGAAAGCCTTGAAGCACTGTTCACATTGCCACTAAGCAAGCTAAGATAAACTCTGGCCTCATACTCAGTGAGTCCAAGTCTTTGCAGTTTATCGACGACACTCTCCATGAAACATCAAGTAAAAGAGAAACCCCCTTAAACAATAAAAATCTATTGTAACCTGAAAGAGTTAATGTTACTGTTTAAATCTTGTCTCTAAACAAGATTATAGACTTCATGAAGAAGCAACTGGTATTAACTACAACCAGGCGAGTATACCTTTAGAAACCAACACAATCATGAAGGGTTCTTATTAAAGGAAAGGAACTCCTGGGTCATGGCGGCCTCAACTGCGACAAGGTGTCTCAAGCCCGTAACAAAATACAATACACCGGAAACATGTAATGAGGAGTTAACTTTTAATCCCTCTCTACGAGATTCCTCATTTTTAAACAGTATCTTTAGCGTTTCTTTTATTTGTTTTGTAACCTATAATTCATGAGGAACTCTGTGTTTATTTAACTTCTAAGAGAGAAGTAGTTTAAAAGGGGGTTGATCTCCTTGAACACTGTGAAAACATAATAATAACATCTACAAAAAAAGTATTAACTGATACACTTAACAGAATGAAGAAACATTACCTTGGCAATGGGGAATGGAGTAACCATTTTGGAGATGTAACAGCGTGGGCACCTGTTCTCTTCTTCGAAATGGAGAAAAGGGGATTAGCTGAGAAGAAACACTTGGCGATGGCCTATGAAACAGTTAACAGATGCATAAAAATCTCACTTAAGGGTATCTTCGACCAAGAAACTCTCAAGGAATCTTTCCTCGGCATCCTGGGATTGTTTAAAGCCTATCAAATCGGAAGAAAAAATTTCTACTCCTTCGTAAATAAACTTGTCAACCTATCCGTTAATTTCTTAGTGAAGGTGAAGGTCACTATATGGGCTATGTTCCCCTTCTTTATGGTTCAACTGTTGTTTCAGCTACAGTTGCCCTTGGTTGCTTCATGTACAGCTCAGGGCTCAAGAGCTCCCTCAACAAATTTTATCTGTCAACAGGGAAGAAAATTCTCGGTGAACTAGAAAATGTTTTTTTAACGGAGAATACTACCGTGAATCCAGGGGTAACGACAAATTAGTGGGTCTCCCCAACTTAACAGTTCTCTCAGCCCTTAGCAAAGCCTATACGTCTACTAGTAACACAGAATATATTGAAAGAACAGAAACAGTTAAATATTCCCTGGACAAGTTAAAGAGAAAGAATGGATGCATCAACCAGGAGGAAGAGGAAATTCTATACTTGTCAATTCAAGCCCTTGCAACCATGGCTCTTCTCGACTTGTTTAAAGCAACAGGGGAGAAAAAGCATCTAAATGAAGCTTGCAGAAACATAGACTTTACAATAAAAAAGTTTTATGGAAACAGTGTATTTTGCCACCATTGGAGCAAAAAGAGGGGTAAAACAGGTTGGTACTGCGTCGGATGCAACTTCTACGAACTGCACAACACTTTAATAGTAATAGATTTCCTAACTAAAAACTCTACTTCCTCATTCATAAGTAGAGGAACTACCCCGTTATAAGTTTAAGAAGGGCTTGTAAAGTAAAAGAGGAATGGTAGAAGCTCTGATTTCTACGCAAGAAGAAAAACCCTTAAAAAGGTGTTTACCTCCTTCCTGAACATTAAAAACATCTTTAACACTAAGTCATTTAGAAAGTGTTAGTGGAAAATGTAGTTACCCTTCTCCTCTAGATTCACCTTTCTTGTATGAAACTCACAGTATTCAGCATTTAAAGCTAGGCTTTTCATCAAGGAATGTTCAAAGCGTTTTTTACTGAGTCCATGTACAAGACCTCTGTCAAACCCAAACAATGCCCTACACACTTTATAGGGAGGCTTAAAAAACCTGTAGAACCAACAATCCTCCTTTGTTGTTATTCTTACTTCACCATTCACTTTAGGCCTATTTATTTTCAAACCCACTAATTTGTAGAATACTCCAATGTAATGCCCCACCCTTTCAAGTGTTAATTCATTCACCAACATGGAACAATAAGTCCCGGTGACATAGCCAATAAAATACAGCACCTTCTCCATTACCACTTCCATCAATTTAATCAACTTTCAATTCTCTTCCCTCAAGATTCCCTGTTACTGCATAAACTATTTATACACTTCAATTGTTCCCTTGTACGCGTCGATTTTCACGTGGTCCCCTGTCTCTATTTTTTGGAAGATGTCAGTGTCAGGGTGATCCATCACAGGTATCCTCACACCGTAAAGTAGTTCGCCTAAGATAACACCTGTTGCGATTACAGGCTCTGTTTCCAAGTTAACCATGGCAGCCGGTGCACTGCCACATCTAATCGTCTCCAGTATCCATGTGGACCCGGTTGTTGACCCCTTCCCATATGGGAAAATAAATATCTTCCCCTTCATATTCAAACCAAACAATTCATGTCTTTTATCGATAATTTCCCCTGTCTCAGGGTTAATTCCATGGGGGAACATGAACGGCTGCTTAGTTACAAGGGCCTCTCCCACAGCTTCCCCCTTAACAATACACCTCCCCCTGATCACTACTTTCCCCTTCACTTCACTCCCCCTTGGTTGCATATTCTATTAAATCCTTTAGGGGTGCATAGTAAACATCTATTTTATGCTCTGAAGGTATAACATTTGCAAACTTAGCTGAGTTCGTCATCATCACCTTAAAACCCCACTCCTTAATAGGTGAAATAACGGCGCATGTAGAGGTTAAAACCCTTATCCCCGAAGCCTCTATTGTTTGAAGGATCCCCATTTCTCGAATGTAAGCTGCAACGTGTTTAGAGGTGTAAACCCAAAACTCAACATTTCTTTTCACCCTTTTACCCTTAACCATATGGGCTAACTCAATCAATTCAGGGATGGAGTAGTGTGGACAACCTATAGCTACAAAATCTGGGTTTTCCCTTGAAGTAGTTATTTCATCTTCAGCTTCCCTTATACCACTTTCATCTATCACAATTTTATCCTCCAATTCATTTGGTCCAAAGGCTTGATCCACATTTCTGGCATCCGGAGATATACCCACTGCATGGAAAAGGGCAACTGAACCGCTTGAAGCAGCTGCTGAAGCTAAACCCTTCAACTGATAATTTTTTGCATCCAATGGTAAACCAGTCACCACTGGAATCCTGTTACCAACAGTTTTACCTATTATGTAACCGATCGTGTGGAAATGCAGGTTCCCTAATTTCCTCTTCTTTACTTCGATTAAAACTTGGCCAAACCTGTTTTCAGGTATTAAGAGACCGAAGTATGGGGTTAAACCGGTGATTGCACATGAAACATCCAGGCCAGCTGTCAACCTATTCGTTTTTGCCCCTACAATTGAATTCACATAGGCTACAGCTGAAGATTCAGACCAAGCCAAAATTTCACCGTGCCTAGGGACATTGCAACACTCGTAGGGGGTACATGTAAAGCTTGGAATAACTCCTAAACCCATCAATGCATTGGTTAAACGCATTTGTTTTTCAGCGTAGCTTGATTGAATCTTAAGGTCCCTCCATCTTTCTGGTTCAATGCTGATGGGGTCAACGGTTGTAGGGACCCTGAATGAAGCCTTTGAACCTGTGAACCTCTCCATCATCTCTACCCCGGCATCATGTAGGGAGCTGTAATGGCCAAGCACATGGGAACTTGATATTTGAACAAGTTTCTCAGCGCCGTATATGTCCCCCACCCTTGTGACAACCTCCATTGCAAACCTGACACCCTCCCCCCTTTCACCATCCAACATCTTTTCCTGCTCCTTCGTTAAATACAACGCCTCTCCCCCGCAAAGTTTAACCAGTTAAAAAAGAAAATTTTCTTTTATTAAAATAAAGCATTCTTCCTTTCCCCTGTCTCTCTCTTTCCTTTCCAATTATAAGAAATAAAAATTCTAAATATTTAAAAAATATTAGAAATTTTAATTCTATTATGAGAAACTTGATCGGAAAACATAACCCGTGGTGGAGCGGGGCAAGAGACATTGTAATTGAGAAATGGAAAAAATCAAAAATTAAATGGGTTCCAGAGTGGATAAAAGACATAAGTTTAAAACCTTTCTCCCTAAACTTCATCCTTGGCCCCAGACAAACAGGTAAAACAACAGGTTTAAAACTTCTAATACATAAAATGTTAAAAAACATTGAAAGCGAACAAATCTTCTATTTCAACTGCGACTTCACCCCAGACATTCACTCCCTAAAGAAACTCATAGACACATACCTGCAGTTTAAAAGGGCTGAAAAACTGACAACAAGCTACATCTTCCTAGATGAAATAACCAGTGTACCGGAATGGTGGAGGATTGTAAAAGGGTACATAGACCTCGGACTATTTGGAAAAGACGTGTTAACCATTACTGGTTCCTCCTCCCTTAAACTAAAAGGGGAAACAGAGCTCTTCCCAGGTAGAAGAGGAAAGGGGGAAACAATTCTTGTCAGGCCCCTCTCCTTCAGACAATTCTTAAAGGTTCACGGAGTTAAAATAGAAACCACTGGAAACCTTGAAAGAGACATGGAAAGCCTACTGGGAAAAGTAGACAAAATAACTGATTTCTTCCATGTTTACCTAGCTACAGGTGGTTTCCCCCTCTCCATAAACCAAGATCCAACCGCTGAAGAGCAATTCATAGCTAGTTTCGAAGGGGAAATTTTAAAGGCAGGGAAAAACCTGCAACTCACCAAGGAAATAATTTCCAGCCTACTTAGAAAAGCACCCTCACCACTCTCCTTTTCAACCATAGGCAGAGACGTTGGAGTCTCATACAAAACAGTTCAAGACTACATAGAAGTTCTAAGAAACCTGTTCATTGTAGACACAGCCTTCCACAAATGGAAGAATAAAGTGACATGGAGGAAAGAGAAAAAAATTTTCTTTCTAGACCAATTCATAGCCAACACACTATCCATGTGGTGTGGAGAGAAATACCTGGAAAGCGCCATGTACGAATGGATTGTTCAATCCCACCTACAAAGAAAATTCAACACCATCTACTACTTCAGAAACTCCTTTGAAATAGACTGCATAGCCGACAACTTAAAAATCGAAGTCAAAATCGGCAAACCACACAGAAAATACCCAAAAAACGTGACAATACTAGACCATGAAACACTACCACTCTTCCTAGCCGTAATAACATAACCACTCACCCCCTACGTAACCCCTGAAAAAGTAAACTGAAAAAGCAACACCAACAAGAGAGTTGCAAAGAACCCAAAAACCCGGATCCCTCAAGACAAACATCCATTTTTCACGATTCACTACCACACAAAACAGCTTAATTCCCCCGGCTTTAAGACACCACTAACATTAAAAGAAATCTTCACATCCTAACACCATAAAAAGCCATGAATAACCACCAGAAGCATGAACTTTAAAGCCTGAGCATTCCTATGGTGGTAAATGGTGATAGAGAGACTTTGCAATATTTTCAATTATTTTATGAAATTATTGCTGTAGTAATTACTACAACTACTTTTTTTATCATCCACTTGTTTTCAATCGTTTCTATCATCCATATGACTGGTAATATAATTCTAATATGGGATATTTATGGCCCTACTATTTCTATGAAATTCACAGTGTTTTATGATAACTTCAAAAAAAGGGTTTCGAGAAGATTTATGGGAACGAAGATACCCAGTTTATACTATTAGAAGAGATCCCAAGGCAGTAAGTTTAGAGACTAAACCAAATGTAAGTAATCAAAGTATTAGAAATTTGTGCTCTAAAGCGTGACGTAGGATTGAGAGGTGCTCTTGGATGGAAAGGACCTGAAATAGTTGCTAAAAGAAAAGGTTATAACCTTATTATGGCTAAGATTGCCCTAAACTTTGAAGAAAGTACCGCTAAGAGAGGAAACACATATCTTAGTGGAAGAAGCCGTCTTGACAGATTTCACTATTTAATTGGGATTGATAAGTCAAGTAAAGAAGTCTTTTTTCATATTTGGGATAAGAAAGAAAAAGCAAGTTACGGCCCACCAGAGGTCGGATCCTACATCAAAGAGAGAGGAAGAACTCATCTTAAGGACTATTTAAAGGATCTAGGAGAGAGATGGTTGATTTTAGGGATTGAGTGGTCTTTCGAAGGACCAAAGTTCTTTGCCTTCAAAGAGGGGAAAAAAACATTGTAAAAATCCCTGCTAATCCACCTCCTGAACTTAGAGATGTAATTCTCAAGGATTCCAGGAATATTTATCTTTATGGGTTACATGAGTTTTCAATCAGAGTTGATTTGGTAGCAAGTTCTAAAGTCAGAAAATCAATTAAGGGAGCATTAGATTACGTGAAAGTAAAAACAGCCCCGCTCTACTGGGTAATTTGCATCCAAAATTCTCTTAAGAGAAATGTAAGAAAATTTAGAAAAATATGAAGTAGAGGGCTTGAGCCTTTAGCCCAAAGCTTAGAGCAGAAGCTGTTGAAACGCCTATAAGGTAGAATAATCAAAAAGGGGTTCCAAGTCTCAGAAAACTTCATGAGGAAAAGTTAACTAACCACTGCATTTGGAAATAAATAGATTAAAAATGTAAGTAATCATAAAGCTGAAAAAGGGTAGAGAAGACAAACCAATTGTGTCACTCTTACTTCATATGAGCCACGAACTGTAAAAGTTAATTTGCCATCCAGCTAAAAAATAGAAAGTGTAGCAAGTAGGGAATTAATTGAATAGAGGTGAACGACGATGGATCCACAAAAAATTTGCAATATACAGCAAAAAAATGAATGGAAGATGAAGGAAGAGGGTAAGTGATCGTTGAATATCTGAATATGAGTTGTTTTCCTTGTAAAGCTAAAGTAGATACATATGAGTCACTACTAGGCAAGATCTAACCCTTCTAGAATCTGATGTTTTCAAAGAAGTTTTTACAACAAGAAAGGGATACATTAAAGCACTTAAACTAAAGATTAAGGGTTAAGTTGACCCTAGGTGGATTTTAACATCTATGAATGTTGATTCCTCGTATCTCTCGTTAAAAAGGAGTTTCTGGGACCCCTTTATCACCCCGTACGCCTGGTCGTTCGACACAACTGCGATTATCTGCATTTTCTGATGCTCACAGATAGGTTCTTGGACCGTAACCCCTGTTCATATATGCAGCTCACACAGCTGTGTTGCCTCTATCAGCACAGGTAATTGAGTCTCTCGGGAAGAAACCCCTTACATCTTTTATGAGGCGAAGAGGATGGGTGGGTTTCTGATCTGATTTAGCTGCCTTCTTGAACCCTTTAAAGCCATTCTTTTTGGGCTTCACGGTAATGGGTTAAGTCTATCTCCTTTCTAGGTGTAACCCTTTTAACCTCTCCAAGAATAGATTTAAGGGTGTTTTTAGCATCTCCTCATGCCTAGTCGTCACGAATTTAAGTCCCAAACCCAAACAGTAAACAGCGT
>JAOZFT010000039.1 GCA_027492035.1 Thermoproteota archaeon | reverse complement strand
CTAAATTCTTAGGCTAGAAACCTTGCGATGAAGTCCGTTATTTCCCTGCTTTTTGAAGGGTTTAACGAGACGGTTTCACCCCTCTTGTGGAGCACGAGGTATCCTTCGTTAACAAGCTGTCTCACAGCCCTTCTAACCCTCCTCCCATTCCTCTTCACCTTCATGCCAAGCCATCGGACCAAAGAGTCAAGTGGCGTGTATCTGGCACCCCAACAACCCCTCTTCCTAAGCTTGTCCATAACTATTGCTTTGATATGGTTCTCGGCGAATGACATAGTACACCTATAATACCATTAATGGTCAAGATTTAAATACTTTAGTATCAAATAAATTAGTAGGTAGATTGACATGGCTGAAGTGACGTATAAGGACCTCGGGGAAACCTTGCTCGTGAGGATGTTTGGCGATTCCCCCAAGCTTAGGATACTAGACCTTTTTATGGACAACCCATACTTCGACTTCAGCAAGAGCGAGGTCATAAGAGAATTGGGGATGAGCAAGCAGACCTTCTACAAGTACTTTGAGGATTTGGTGGAGCTCGGAGTTGTCAAGGTTTCTAGAAAGATAGGGAGGGCAACCCTTTACAGGATAAACAAGGAACATCCACTGGTGAAAAAGCTGGATGAAATCATAAACGAGGTGTCCTTACAAATAGCAGAGAAAGAAGCCGAAAAGATGAAAAAGGCTATTCCAGCAACCTAAAGATAAAGGTCTTATTCTCTGTTAGCATTAACAGACCCATTGCCGAACATCTCTTTAGAGATATAAATTCCAATCCTACCCTTTTAGAGCCGAATTACCCTACCCTTACCTTCTAATCCCATTCGACCACAACTTTAGAATAAATTTCAGCCATAAAAAAATTGAAGCCAAAATTGGTCTACAAAACATTTTGACGATTCATTTTAGATTTCTCAGCGATTCTTTAACCATTTGTTTTCTTGCGCACGCACTTTAAAATCTTTTAAGTCCCATGATCCCATTCATAAGTGATAAAAGTGGAAGCTAACTGAATTCAAATTCCAGCACTTTATTGGCTTTCACTTACCGCTTAGTGGCGTCCTAAGAAATTATACTAATTCAGACGATGACCTAAAATTTTCTGGATATGTCAATTGAGTCTGGTGTTGATACAATTTTTGTAGGTATTGTAGAGGCGCCAGAAGATCTTAATAAACCCTACGATCATTGTAAAGATGATGTTACAATGTAGCTAAGAATCTAAGTTATCGTGGGCTTTCCACTTGAAACAAGGTGATATGTGAGCTGCAAGCTGTAACTTCTAGGAAACGGTGATCCCCCCGGGTTTCGGAAATGTGTGGATGATTGGTTCACAAATCTTTTAAAATTCGGGATTAAAAGGCTATTTCAACATGTGTTAAGCTAACTAAGTAAATTGTACAGTTATTAAAGGAAAAGCAGGGTGCGGCGTAGTTATGGATGGAAAGGCCTTTACCCTTTATTTAAATCTAGAGGAATGGATGTAGTTGCCTTTCCAAGTTTTTATTTCCTCTATAAATTCTTTCATAGAGAGATAAGAGGGTATGAGTAGGAGAATCCTGACTGGGGTATTAGTAGTTGCTGCTGTATTGATAACTGTGTTTCATGTTTTCTATGCGTCAACCTTGGAGAAGGAAAGGTTCAGGGAGAAACTTTTAACCTTTAAAATTCTATGTGGAGAAAGGAAGTCTCAGGGCTATGACCTTAGAGAAGCTGAAGATTTAGCAAGGGAGGCTGAAGAGAATTTTAAAAGGGGGAATTACAAGGTGGCAAATGAACTGTTAAACAGTGCTTTTGAATCCTTAGAAAGAGCCTCTGCAAACACTACATGCAAAAATTTTACTTTGGAAGCTAAAGAAAGGCTTTCCAAGGTTAAAGTTGCTTCTCTCTATGAAAGAGTAACTGATGGCGCCATTATAAATAGAAGTATTGAGGAAGTCATAGACTTACTTAGGGAGACCGGAACTGATTTCATTTTTAGGGGTTTTTGGAGATGGAGTCCCTGTCCAAATAAATGTGAACAGTTACTGTCTCTCAGAGCTAAGCAAAGATGTAAATTCACTGGTTACAGCTATGAACACCTAAAAAACGTGATTTCAAAGATAAAAGCTGAGATACCGAATGTAATTTTCTGCGGGGCTATTCCCTCCCAAATAATCCATAAGGGAGTTGTTTGGAACCCTGAAACAGAAGAAGTTATAAGGTACCCGGAAACATGGAAACTTGCTTTAGACCCTCAAAAACTGGGGATCAATGTATCAAAGGAAAGGTTTCAATGTGAATTTGGCAAAACCCATTTATGGGTTCCAAGGGATTTAGATTGCAGATTCTATGACCCTGAAAATGTAACAGCGTACTTTCCAGACCTAACCAATCCAAAATTCCAAGAGCTTCTCCTAAGCTGGGCTGAAAGACAAATTGATGCAGGTGCAGATGCCATATGGATTGACATGCTTTTTACCCAGTCAAAGATACTTGCAAAAATTACAAAGGACATTAATCACCCAGCAGTGAAAGAGAGCTATGAGGCAGCTTGTAAAATCGTGGATGAAATCCACAGGTATGGAGATGCTAAGGGTAGATACGTGTATGTAGGTAGTTGGGCAACTGCTGCGATGTACCCCTATCCACCGCCAAACCTTGACTTTGTTACTTCAAGTCCTTCAGCTAAAGAAATAATGGAAATGAAACTTGACGGAGAAAAATGGGATGAGAAACTAAAAGCTGTTAAACAGAAATTTGGTGACATCCCAGTGTTCGCCTTTATAGATTGGGCAGCGACTACAAAAACTCCGCTAGGTGTGTTTAGTCAAAAATTAAGTAAAGAAGAACAAAAAGTGTTTTTGGAAATAGCTGATAGCTTCTTTACTGAAAGGGGGGTTATCTTTATCTACCCAGTTCACGGTGGAACAATGGGTGTAGATGCAGAAATACTTTCATTCGGGAAATCCAGGGTTTATGATTCACTTTCACCTGAGTTTCAAACCTATGAAACGATAAAGGAGCTTTCTCAAAGGAAGGGGGGTGGTTGAAACGAACAAAAAAATCTTAGTTACAGTTTGCATTCTAGCAGCGGTAATCATTTTAATCCTTAGTTTCCATTTACTCCATAAACCTATTACAAAGGAGCAGCTGATTCAAAGGTTCTCTGAGTTCAAAGTCAAGTACCAGGAAAAGAAAAAACAGGGCCTTGAGGTTTCCGAGGCTGAGAAATGGATAAGGAAGGCAAAGCAGGCTTTCAAAGAAAAAGATTATGAAGCCGCAAATACATTCCTAGATAAAGCTTTTGAGACCCTAGAAAAAGCAGGTAAACTTCTTTTACCCTCTTTCCCAGTTGTGAAAAGTAATTCATGGATAACAGATCCAGTTACACTACGAGACTTTGTGCCTTTCCGAGGCCCCCTGGTGAAACTCCCCGATAACAGAATAGCAATCGACAGAAGAAAGGGATGGACGGCAAGTAACTTTGTTTCATTTGGCATGTGCACAGATGGAAGTCACATCATCATCTTCCATTCATCGGTAAACATAGGTGGCGGGTTTCTACGGTTAATGTTTGATGATAAACGGATATTCAGAAAGGTCACAGGGGCTTCATACTATGACATAAGTGGGAAATTTCTCCCCCACCCAACCGTTCACACCAATCCAGTAGAAGATTATGTGATCACCATTGGTTACGATGAGGAGACAAGAACCTGGTATCACAAGGTAATCTACATGAAAACTTCTCCTCCCACAGAGATTCTAAATGTTGAAGGTAAAGGCAGACTTATTCCACTTTGGATAGGGAAACCTGAAGGCCCCTTCCTTGTTCATGGAGTCTCTGGGATCAAAGCTGGTCAACTTTGCCTCGACACCTGGGGAGGGTACCTAGACTTTGAGGAGTTAACAAAATGTGTGTACCACGACCTGGAAACAGGGAAAACCTATAACTTCACCTCAGGCTTCACATTCATGGACAGAGAGTACCACAGAAATCTCCCCATAGGCTCAGTAACCATTAAAAACGGCATTGCAACAGATGGTGTGGAATTTGACGCTATGTCCTTCCATAAAATTAAAGGGGAGGAAATAGAATTTATATTTCTCTTAGCAAGAAATCCACTGCCAGAGAAATTGAAGGAGAAGTTTGAATTCCCTGAATTCGAGCATACAGGGAGAATAAACTTTGTCAGCAGGGGGGAAAGTTACAGGTTTGACGATTACATATTCAGCACCGACGATAAATTACAGCCAAACGTATATTATTTGAAGGGGAATTTCACCGATGCTAATAAAATAGTTGTTGGCAATGTAAACTTAACAGCTGAAGCCTTCGCCTTTTGGGGGTGGGGAGGCACTGAAAACTGGAGGGTGCATAAAACATGGTGGGACCCCGGTGGCAAAGCTGCTTGGGGTCGCTCCTTTGTGAAGTGGAGGGGAACAGTGACTCTGAGAAATGAAACAATAAAGGTTGAAGACGTCTATGGCTTCGGCGAATTTTATAGGTATAAACCCGGTTCACCAAGAAATAGTTAAAGGCTGAGCTTCTCATAAATAGGTTCAATCTTTCCAGTTTCTTCCTTGCCCATGTTTTACAGCGTTGTTAACTAATCTTCTTGAGATATAAAAAACTTCCTACTCCATTTTGGTGATGAAATTTTGTTTTTTCAAAGTCTACTTGGTTTAATAACCTGTTTCAGTCTTCTTTTTTAAGAAGTTACCTGAAAAACAAACGATGTGAAAAGGAAAAACATCCTAGGTTTCTTAAAGGTTCTATCAAGTAGAAATTTTTAGGTTAATTGTTTAAGAGTAAAGTTAAATATTTAAGAGAATAAAACTTCATATATTTATGTTTGGAAATAACCGCCTTATTTTTCGCTTAAAATCGTAATCTAATGTTTTTATCTTACAAGGGGAAAAAATTGGAAAGATGGGTGGAGTTAGTTGCCAGATGAAGTCTTTAATGCTTTAAGTTTCATTGAAGAAGTAAAGAAAAAATATAGGATTGAATGGGATGAAATAGCTGAGATAACGGCTTTCTTCAACGAGCTTGGGCTTACACCGTACAGGTTGAACGGTGTTGAAGAAAATCCCTCAGTTATTAGGTTTAAAGCTTCTACTTCTTAACAGCTAGTGGCAGTCATGATGAAAGCACCTATATCAAAGATATATAAGCGAAGGAGATTTGAATAGGAGAAGCCTCCTTAGAAAAGCAGAAAATATCACTGGTACAAGGATCATTGCATACATAGCTAACCCAAATGTGTCCCCTAACTTCATAGACCACAATGACCCTGTATTCTTTAACGATGTACTTGAAAGCATAGGCCAAACAGATAAACTTGACTTAGTAATTGACAGTCCTGGGGGAGACCCAAATATCGCTGAAAAAATTGCATTTATGTGTAGAAGCTATTGTAAATATCAATTTCGAGTGATCATTCCCAATGCAGCTAAAAGTGCTGCAACTATGATAGCCCTTGCAAGTGATGAAATAATTATGGGTTACCTATCAGAAATAGGCCCTATTGATCCTCAAATTAGAGCTGTAACTCCACAGGGGCAAATAACCTATATACCTGCTCAATCAATCATAGACAGTTTAGGATTGTACATGATGCCCTTAAAAAGGGATTAGATCCACGAGTGACCATTGCTTTAATACAAAAAATTGATCCTTCACTCTTGGACGTAGCAAATAAGGCCATACAGTTCTCAAGGAAATTTGCAGAGGAGTGGCTTTCAAAATATATGTTCAAAGGCTATCCAGGGAAAGCTAAGAATATAGCAGATGCTTTATCTGATAACAGGAGATGGCTTTCACATGGTAAAAGGATAGGCTACCAGGAGGCAAGGAATCTCGGCTTAAGGATTTCAGTGATGAACCAGCAGGATCCCCTTTGGAAAATTCTATGGGAGTACTATGCTAGAGCACTTGTCCACCTAAATAACATAGGAGCCGTTAAATTATTTGAATCCGGAGAGTTAACACTTAACCTGACGATCGGAATCAAACCTGCAGCGCCGAAGCAGCCAGGATCCAAATAAAATTTAATGGAAAATAAAACTAATTAGCCCTGACACACAATTAGCTAAAACAAGTCGATTAACACCATCTAAATCTATCCATAAGAGAAAACTATTCTCCCCTTCTTTTTTAACTTGAAAACCCTTTCCTTTTCATCATATACTATGCCATGCTGCTCGGCTTTCCTCAAGATATCCTTAAATATTTTTTCTATCCCAGAGACATCGTGTACAAATATTGCATCTCTTATGAGATTGAATGTTTGCCAACTTGGAATCTTCTTTAAACTTTCTATGTCGTAAACAAGAACCGTGACATCCCTGCCAAACCTCGGTATCAATTCACTAAACGCATAATAAAACTCATCCTGCTCTTTTAGCGTTAGCTCCTTACTTGTGATGACGAATATGTCAATATCACTTTTCTCATTAAATTCCCCTCTTGCCAGGGAACCGAATAAACCCACCGCCAAGGTTTCCTTCCTTAAGTTTTTCGCGATCCTTTCTACTTCTCCCTTAACCTCTTCTATCATTTCCATCACCAAAATTTTCCTGTAAATTCCTTTGCTTTACCCATGCATTCCACTGCTTTTTGAAGTAGTCTTCTTGCATCGTTTTCAGTGCATAGCTCAGATGGACTTCTCCATGCACCACCCCTTAAACCCCCATACGTTGAACGCCCGTGCCACGGCGCCGCTTCTTTTACATGGGAAGCTACTTTCTTGAAATCCTCATCTAAATACCCCTTTTCAATTAATTTATTCAATTGTCCCGACGGATCATGTGTCCACTCATATGCTTCAAAGCAGGAAATCACAGCTTTCGCAGATTTCTCAATTGCAAGCTGTGCATAATGGATGACCGTAACCCAATCCTTAAGCTTAATATATCTTTTAGCCCTCTCAAGATCTTCCTCAGCTTCTTTAAGCAATCTTAAAGATTCCTCCTTATTGTCCACTTTCCCCCACTCTACTGTCTTTTTAATTTCTCCCCTAAATTTTTTTGGTTCCATTTCCAATATAAATGCTAACAATGCTCTAAACATTGAAGAACCATGTTTTGAAACCCTGTATTTTGGGTTCCTACGCCTTATTCCCCTCCACCCATCTAAGAGACATTTTTGTTTCCATACCTATCATTATAGCTGCATAGTGAACCACTACATCTGGTTCTATATCCTCAATAACCTTAAAAACCAGTTTCTCATCAAATACATCAAGATACTCATCAAGCCTTCTTGAAAGTTCATTTGAAATTACCCCATTAGCAAACGATGAATCCAGCAAATCCTTGCGCCAAGTTGGAGAGAGTACTGTAGATAAAGAAAAAGTTTTTGATGCTTTATCAGGTAAAGGACCCCAAACCAATTCCTTTCCTTTTTTCCCTCAATTACTGTTCTCTATTCTTTCCCATAATAAATGTGGACAAGTAGGGTTCATTAAGTCGTTGTAAAGATGTGTGATTTAGATCCCCAGAAACTCATCTGTCGTTAAGGTTTCAACTTTAATATGCTTCGCCTTCTCGAGGAGTTCTTTGTCCTCTGTTATTAAGGTAAATCCCTCTTTTTTGGCTACATATAGGTATGAAGCATCATAGAAGGTTAGTTTCAGCTTTGTAGCTAACTCCATCGCTCCTCTAAAGTCTTTACTGGACTCTACCCTCTCTTCCTTTGTGATCTCCAGTATCTTCGCTATGTTCTCGGCTTTAACCGCAGCTTCCTCAGAACTTATTAGCCCTTCCAATGTACATTCCTTCCATATTACATTGCTTAATTCGTAACGGGCAAGGTCTAAGGTTGCTTTGTCCTCTAAAACCTCAACTGACCTTTCTTTAAGCTTTTTAAGGGTTATAGCTATAGCGCTTGCATCCAAGAGATACACGTTTATCTAGACCTCCGAGTCTCCTTTATGCTTTTAACTATCTTCTCATCGGGTATCTTCGAGAAGAAAACCCCTAATTCACCTGCAACCCTCTTGAGATCCTCAAGTTTTCTCCTTTTAACCTCTTTCTCAAGCGCCTCCCTCACCACTTTACTCACTTCAACTCCATATCTGTCAAGGCTCTCTTTAAGCCTTTTAGATATTCTCACTGTTATAGTTACACTTTTCATAACACATCATTTATAACACAATTTGTAAAACTATATAAATAACTACGAAACAGTTCTATACAAAAGGTTAAAAAAAGGCTCATTGAATAACTTGCCATGAAGAGAATCACTCAAGTCAAAATTTACAGAGGAGAGAAGCACTACATTACTTAATGCTTCAAGTTTCATTGAAGAAGTGAAGAAAAAATATAGGATTGAATGGGGTGAAATAGCTGAGACAACGGCTTTCTTCAATGAACTTGGGCTTACACCGTATACACACGGTGTACCGTACCAACACACAAAAAACAACAATAGACATGCTATTCACATTCACAGTCCTACCAACACTACCTCTACTCATACCGACAACATGGTATCACTTAAAAAG
>JAOZFT010000037.1 GCA_027492035.1 Thermoproteota archaeon | reverse complement strand
AAAAAACATCTAAAATTCTTTTCAGGAACTCTAAACTCTACTTTTTTTATCTCCGTAAGGAATTATAATCTTTTTCAATTAAACACCTCCCATTTAGAGGCATTACATTGCACATCCCTTCCTTTCTTTTAGTTGAAAGGTTTAAAAAAATAAGTTGAAAAATCTAAAAGTAAATCTTTTTTTCTTTCCAAAATCTTTGGAAGGTTTTTAGGCAAACTTTCTTGTGTAAAAGTAAAAACTTGGGAAAAAGGTGTGGGAAGTGTCTAATTTAAAGAAAGACTTAACTCAAGAATTAAGGAGAAGCATAATTGCAGGCGACTCTGAAAAAGCACAACGTATAGCAAACTCGCTGCTTAAGGAGGGTTTTGACCCATTGGAAGCCATTAATACAGTTGTCACTTCTACAGCTAAAGAAGTCGGGGAAAAATTTGAGAGGGGGGATTTCTTCTTAACAGATTTAATGTTTTCAGCTGAAGCTATACAGGCAGCTAATGAAGTTTTTTTGAAGAAGTTAAAAGAGAGTAAAATTGAAAGAAGCATTAATAAAAAGGGGAAAGTTGTTATAGCCACCGTGGCTGGCGATATTCATGACATAGGTAAAAATATCGTGAAACTGTTGCTAAACGTCAACGGTTTCGAAGTAATAGATCTAGGAACTGACGTATCTTCACTAAATATTGTTGACGCTGCTTTAGAGTCAAAAGCTGACATAATAGCTTTATCAGCATTAATGACAACTACAATGCGTTCGCAGAAGGAGGTGATAGATTTACTGAAAGAAATGAAAGTGAGGGATAAGTTTATCGTAATAGTAGGTGGAGGTTCAACAACTCAAGAATGGGCTGAAGAAATAGGAGCTGATGGATGGGCTGAAACAGCTGAAAAAGCTGTTAAAGTAGCCCTTAAACTTGTCAATGAGGGAGAATAAAAATGGTTCCTCCATGGCGGATAAATGAAGTTCTTGACAAAGCCAAGAAAGGCCCCTTTTGTAGGGAGAAAGACTTCGATCTAAGAATACTTTGGCCTAAGCTCAGAGAGGTTATTAAAGAGTATGGAATAAAATTTGACCCTGACAACATTGTTCCAAACGACAACTCATTAGCTGACGACTTATGGAGGGCAGGGTATGAACTCTATTTAGAAACTGGAACCTTCTGTAAATCCACCAATAGAAGAATAACGTTTGAAGAGGATGAAGTAAAGGAAGCCTTAGCTTTACACCCTGGAAAAATAAAAACAGGATTTGGAAAAGATTCAAGTGAAATGTGGCATAGAAAAGTAGAGGATAAAAGGAGGCCCTTCTGTCTTTTAAGTCCAGACATAACCTGCGACGAAGAAATTTTTGTACCTATGACCATGGCTTACTTACAAGAACCTATTGCAGATGGAGTTTGTGCCCCAATATTGGAAGAAATTGAAGGAAGACCCATAGAAGCAAATACTCCTTTCGAGGTTAAAGGAGCTATAGCGCATGCCATGATGTTCAGAGAAACAGCTAGGAGAGTGGGTAGACCCGGTTTATTCCTGAAAAGTGTTGGTACCGCAATAAGTGACACCGCCCAAATAGCTGCCAGCAACCAAGAATGGGGTGAAAGATTGACAGATACCCGTTTCGTTGCTTCCATAGCTGAATTAAAAACCGATTTCTCCCTCCTTAACAAAATGGTGCATTTTCATGAATACGGCTGCTACGTAGGTGCACTTTTCGGCCCCATGAAAGGAGGATACTGCGGCGGGCCTGAAGGTACAGCTGTAGTTGGTATTGCTCACTTTTTACAGGGTTTAATGGTTAACCAAGCTCACTGGTCAAACTACTTCCCCATAGATATAAGAAATAACTCAAATACCTCCCGTGAACTTTTATGGGTAGTTAGTTTAACTTATCAAGCAATAGCCAGGAACAGCTCCTTTATTTCAACATCTAACGGTTTTGCTGCTGCAGGCCCCTGCACACCCATGGTGTTATATGAATCAGCGGTCCACGGATTAGTCAGTGTAGTTTCAGGGGGCAATCTTTGGGAAATAGGGGTTGCCTGCAACAAACATAAAAACAGAACAACTCCAATGGAAGCTAGAATGGCCTGCGAAGTTGGTTGGGGTGCAGCTAAGGAACAAATAAAGCGTGACGACGTGAATGAATTAGTTAAAGAAGTTATTATAAAGTATGAAAATAAATGGTACAACCCACCTCTAGGGAAAACATTCCAAGAATGTTACGATGTGAAAAAAGTAAAGCCATCAAAAGAGTACACAGAACTCTACAATAAAATAAAGAGCGAATTAATGGATTTAGGTTTCCCATTCCTTTACTGAAAAAATTTTCTGAAAAGTGTACAAGCCCTTTAATTTCGTCTTTTCTGGAAAACAATAGTTTCTGAAAGTTTCTAAAGCTTTGTCACAAAAAGTATTCTTTCCCCTGTTAAAAATCAATTATTGCAAAGGAAAAACAGAAACTTAAAAAGCAACTAATAAATTACTTTTTTCGAGTTTCGTAGCAACTAATTTTTTTACCTGAAGCATCTTATAATTATCAAATTCCCTTTTCTTTAATAACAGTAAATTTCTACCTTTTTAAAGAAAAGATTTTTCTTTTCCAAACTTTTCCTTGTAAAGATTTCGGTTAAATCTAAGCTTTGTGAAGAGTTTATAATTGACTTTTTAGGGAATAAACCTTGATTTTATTTATTTCTGATTCACGTATCTCCTCTTAAAAATTGAATTTTCATTTTTGAAAAGATTTAAAAAGCAGTTTATTTTTGGAGATAAGTAATAATCTGTGCAGAAGAAAGGTGATTACATCAATGAATTTTAAGACGGGATTCGACAAAAAATTTAAAATATTGTCAGTGACTTTTCTAGTTTCTTTATTTCTTTTAGTTGGTTGTGTAGGTCAGCCTCCAAGTCCAACACCGACACCTTCACCTACTGCAACAGCTTCACCAAGCCCTACAGTACCAGCAATAAAGGAAGTCAAGATTGGTTTGATAGAGCCTTTAACAGGTACCCATGCAGTGTTCGGTACAGAAGCTAAGCAGGCTGCTGAATTAATTGTTGAAGACATCAACGCTAAAGGGGGAATAAAATCTCTTGGAGGAGCTAAAATAAAATTGGTTGTTGGAGACACTAAAAGTGACAATGAAGGGGCTAAATTAGCAGCTGAACAACTTATTTCAAGTGAGCACCCTGTGGTGATACTTGGAGCCTACATAAGTAGGCACACAGCCGCTATGGCTGAAGTTACAGAGAGAGAGAAAGTAATACTTGTAGGTGATGCATTAGTTGACTTTTTGACAGAGAAGGGTTACAAATACTTTTTCAGGGTTTGTCCTAAATCCTCAGCTCACGGAAAAACAGCGATGGAGTTTGCTTATGAAACAGCTAAAGAAAACGGTGTAGAACTCAAAAACATTTCAGTTATAAATGAAGATTCAGTTTTCGGGAAATACACTTCTGAAGGAGCTATACATCAAGCCTACACTTACGGAGTAACTGTTCTAGATCATATTGAGTACCCTTATGACATTTCAGACGCTTCACCCATAGTTAGTAAATTGAAATCTGAAAATCCTCAAGTGGTGGTTTCTGTTCCGTACTTCGATGATGGAGTGTTAATTGCTAAAACAATGAGGGAAATGGGTTGGCATCCCTTACTTGTTGCAGGTTCAGGGGCATGTGGCTACTGTGACCCTGGCTCAATAGAAGCTGCAGGGGCTGCCGTTGAAGGATTCACCCAAACATACAGTTACAACCCTATGCTGAACACTCCTTACAATAAATGGTTTGTTAATGAATTCAAGAAGAGATACGGTAAAATGCCTACAGAAGCAGGTGGGATCATAGCTTACTCTCTATGGACGGTTAAGGAAGCACTTGAGAAAGCAGGAGAAATAAACCCTTCAGATCCATTAAATCCTGACGTGTTGAAACAGGCATTCCTGTCCCTCGACATAACAAGTGGTCCAGCTGCTGAACTTTATCCTTCGCAGCACATAAGGTTCGATGCACACGGGGACAATGAATTTGCTGAAGCTGTGGTTTTGCAGGTGCAAAATGGCCAACCTGTACTTGTTTGGCCTCGTGCACTTAGAACAACTAAGCCAATATTCCCAATGCCATCTAAGTAAAACTTTCCCTTCCTTTTTTCTTTTTTTGTGCCATTTTGAGTTTGCAGTTTTCCTTTGAGGTTTTTCAGATTTAAAATTTGAAATTTCCTTTGAAACGGTGGCTTTCCGTGTCTTTAGAATTATTTATTCAAAACTTGATAAATGGTACACTTTTAGGGTTTGTTTATTCGTTAGTGGCTTTAGGTTTAGCTTTACAGTTTGGCGTAATGGATATAATAAATTTTGGCCATGGAGAATTTGTTATGGTAGCTATGTATCTAACTTTCTGGATAAGTTTGTTTTTAGCTATTCCTGGTTCTGCAACTGTTGTTTTGACGGCGCCTATCTTCTTTGTTTTCGGAATTATTATTTACAAGTTAGTTATAGATAAAGTGATTGAGGCTCAACCTCTTTCACAAATAGCTGTGACCATAGGTTTGCTTATTTTGCTCCGTAACTTTGCTTTAGCTGCCTGGCATGCTGAACCCAAAGGTTTACAGTACCAAGTTCTCGTGGGAGGGTTTAAAGTAGGAGACTATGTTATTTCAATTTCCAGGTTAGCTACAGCTATTGTAAGTTTAGTTGTGCTTATTGTTTTACATTTAATTTTAACCAAGACTTATTTCGGAATTGCTATAAGGGCTACAAGCGATGACAAAGTTGCTGCAGCTTTGTTAGGTGTAAATGTTAAAAAAATGTATACCTTAGTTTTCGGTTTAGGTTGTGCAATTATAGCTATAGCAGCCAGTTTCATTATGACTTTTCAACAGGTTGAGCCTATGTCAGGTATGACGTGGGGGCTTTTAAGTTGGGTTATAGTGGCCATGGGTGGTCTTGGAGGTTTGTCAGGTGTATTAGCTGCAGGTTTAATTGTTGGAATCGCTCAAGGCATTGAAATAACTTTCTGGGACCCTAGAGCAAGTTTAGCTATAGTATACCTTTTGTTTATACTGCTCCTTTGGTTTAAACCCAAAGGACTTTTCGGAAAGAGGTAATTTCCAATGAAATCTTCAATGAAAAGAGAAATATATAAGCAGTTACGGTCTATAGTTATAATTTCAGTTGGTTTAGCTTTAATTCCCCCCATTCTTCAATTCAACAATTACTTTCTTCTAGTGTTAACTTATATTCTTCTTTACGCGGTAATTGTGAGTGCCTGGAACATTATTGGTGGGTTCGGTGGCCAACTTGATCTTGGAGCAGGTGCATTTACAGGTTTAGGCTGTTTCACAATGGGAACTTTACTTCTAAGGTGGAACATTCCTCCAGTAATAGGTGTTTTTGCGGGAGGGTTAATTGCTGCAGCTTTTGGTTTCATTATTGGTTACCCCTCATTTAGGTTTGGCTTGAAGGATGTCTGGTACGCTTTAGCAACAATAGCTTTAGTGGTTGTTTTGAAGCAGTTTTTCACTGTATGGGAACAAGTTGGAGGCCCTGAAGAAAGGTATTTACCAGGAACCTATGGTTCCCTTTACTACTTAAAACTACCCTACTCCTACTATTACTACATTTTAGTGGTTGCTTTAGCAATTGTCCTCTTTTTAAATGTTAAAGTTAAAATGAGTAAACTCGGGTACTATTTGTTTTCTGTAAGAGAGAACGAAGATGCTGCCGAAATGCTTGGTGTAGATGTAAGAATGACTAAATTAAAGGGTTTAATGATTTATGCCTTCATTACAGGAACTATAGGTTCATTTTTTGCTTTGATTTCAGGTTACATCCACCCTACACAGTTCAACACTGACATAAGTTTACAAATAGCTATTTTAGGAATAGTTGGAGGCTTAGGGTCGATTTATTCACCTGTTATCACCACCTTTATTTTGCAGTCAGCTTCAGAGTACCTAAGAACAGTTTTAGGAGGGTGGATTCCAGGTATACACTTAATTTTTTATGGAGCAATTTTAATGATTATTGTTCTTTTCTTCCCTGAAGGTCTTTCAGCCATACTTAACAAAGTCTACGCAAAAATTGGGTTATTTTCCTTGAAAAAGGAGGAAAAAAAATGAATAACACTCTATTAAAAGTTGAGAATGTCACTAAGAAGTTTGCAGGCTTAGTGGCTTTAAACAAAGTAAACATGGAGATAAGCAAAGGACAAATTTTAGGTTTAATAGGTCCCAACGGAGCAGGTAAAACAACATTGTTCAATGTCATAACCGGCTTTTATGAACCAGAAGAAGGGAAAGTTTATTTTAGAGATGAAGAAATAACGGGAAAGCCTCCTCACAAAATAGCTAAACTAGGTATAGGGAGAACTTTTCAGGTGGTGAAGCCTTTCCTTGGATTAACAGTGGAAGAAGCAGTAAGGGTTGGTGCCTACAACCATGCTCTAAACGAGGTAGAAGTTGAAGAAATAATTAGTGAAACCCTTAATTTCTTAGGCTTATCTAAGTTAAGGAAACGTTTATGTAAAGACCTTAACCTTGTGGAAATGAAGCTAACCACCTTAGCTCAAGCCTTAGCTGCTAAACCTGAACTTTTGCTGTTAGACGAATTAGCTGCCGGTTTAACTCCTACAGAAATCGATAACTTAATTGCTTTACTTCGTAAAGTTAATGAAGAAAAGAAAATTACTTTGTGCCTGGTTGAACATGTGATGCATTTCATAATGGGGATCTCAGACTACATAGTTGTTTTACATTATGGTGAAAAAATAGCTGAAGGAAAACCTGAAGAAGTTGCTTCCAACGAAAAAGTTATTGAAGCATATCTTGGAAGGAGGTAAAAAGGAATTGTTTCTGGAAGTAAGTAACCTCAACGTTTATTACGGAATGGTTCAAGTACTTTGGGACGTATCCTTTAAAGTTGAAGAAAGGGAAATGGTGACAATCATAGGCTCCAATGGAGCAGGTAAAACCACAACCCTACTAACCATATCCGGTGTTTTGAAACCTAAATCTGGAAAAATATTTTTTAAAAACGAAGAAATCACCAACCTCCCTTCCCATGAAATATCTAAAAGAGGAATTTCTCTGGTTCCGGAAGGTAGACGTTTATTTCCCAACTTAACAGTTACAGAAAATCTTTTAATGGGGGCATATAACCAAAGAGCCAGAGAACAAAGGTTTGAAACCTTAAAAGAAGTGTTTGAACTCTTCCCTAGACTAGAAGAAAGAAAGAAACAAGTTGCAAGGACATTGAGCGGCGGTGAAGCTCAAATGCTTGCCATAGCCAGAAGCTTAATGTCTAAACCATCCCTGTTAATGCTTGATGAACCCTCCCTCGGCTTAGCACCTGTACTGGTTGAAGAAGTTTTCGAAGCAATAAAAAACCTTAAAGAAAGAGGGACAACTATTTTACTGGTTGAACAAAACGTTGCAAAAGGTTTAGAAATAGCTGACAGAGGCTACATACTTGAAAACGGTAAAATAACACTTGAAGGAAGGGGGAAGGACTTACTTAAAAGCGAAAAAGTGAGAAAAGCATACCTAGCCATTTAAAAAGAATTTCACAGTTTTCCCTATTTTAAAAAGTTTCCAACAAATGCCTAGCCCTAGAAGTCATAGAAACAGCTTTATATTTACTCTATGTTTCATAGGGCACCCCCATACATCTCCACCCCATCATTTTGCCACTCAACTTACTTAGGTTTAGGGTTTATGAGCCCGGCGCCTTAAACTAGTGACAAGCAAAGTAACTGAAAATTTGTCTTTATAGCTTTCATATATCTGGACCAACTGAGCGACTTAGATGCCTTGTATGTGCTCGCCAGGGAAGGGTGTTGTCGGTTGGCATTAACCGAGACAGAGTCCCTAGATTACAAACCAAATTAGCTCTTCCACATACTGAGAGGCAAGATTGATCTCTCCTTCAATTAGATTCCATGCCCGAAGAATTGATAGGGCCACCTCCAAGGTCGCTAGGGATGCTGCAAAGATAAGCTTGAAGATATTCAGGAGAACTGGGAGGAAGGCTTGAGGAGAAGGAATCTGAAAGAGTTATAGTGGATGGGCTCATAAGAGCTTTAAGGGGGGCTAAGAATCCCAGGAAACCATACTTACTGTCTAAATTGAACAGGGACCGAAAGGTCATCTATGAAAAAATACTAGGGGAGGGAAAGAGAAACAGGTACAAGTAAAACTCTACGAGGAGTACTACAAACAAGTTAAGGAGCCTGTGGATATTAAGGAACTAAAGGAGGCATTTAAAGATTTAGAAAATCGTTAACCATGGCCTTTTCCTCATAGAAACCTGTTTATCTCCTTTTAATGTTTAGGTTGTGAGGAAAAGGTTAGACCCTTTTAAAAGTTCATGAATGACTTGTCCATTTAATTTTTCCTTATTTATGACTCCCTTTTCTTCAGCTTTACATATTCATCGAATTTCTTTAGGCAGTGCCCTTAACTTGTTCAAAACTCAAACGCTTATCCCTTGTTTTTCCATTGTTCAATTTCGATATTCTGAAGCTCTCCTTTTTCAAAAGAGGAAAAAGTTTAAAAATTGTACCTTGTATTTGTGCGTAGTTTTAAACAAATGTACTTTTTTATGATTTATAAAAGCAAAAAAACGCAAAATTTAAATATCTTTAAGTGTGCAGTCTAAAGTCATCTTTCTTGTGAGGTGTGAAACAGAAATGAGGGATGGCTTTATCAAAGGTGAGTTCTATTGTTGAAAGAATCAATGGAGCCGAAGCGCTCCTGAAATCTCTTAAAAAAGAACGTGTTGAAGTGATTTTCGGCATTCCTGGTGGAGCTACCATACCTATCTATGACGTACTCTACGATTTTGAAGGAATTAGGCATATTTTAGCTAGACATGAACAATGTGCCGCTCACATGGCTGATGGTTACGCAAGGGCTTCAGGTAAAGTTGGAGTTTGTATAGCTACTTCTGGACCAGGTGCAACAAACTTGGTAACAGGGATAGCAACTGCTTATATGGACTCTTCTCCCTTAGTAGCTATAACAGGTCAAGTTCCAACAAACATGATAGGTAAAGATGCATTTCAAGAAACAGACATAGTAGGTATAACTGCTTCCATAACAAAACATAGCCTTCAACCTAGAAGCCCAAAAGAGGTTCCTGCAGCTGTTAAGGAAGCTTTCTATGTTGCCTCCACTTGGAGGCCAGGCCCTGTTCTCATAGATATGCCGAAAGATGTGCAGGTTAATGTTGAAGATGTGCATTTCCCTGGAAAAGTGTCTTTAAGAGGGTATAAACCTGATAAATTAAAAATTAACTTAAACAGCGTAAAAGAGGCGTCGACACTTTTAAACAAAGCTGAAAAACCTTTCATTTTAGCTGGGGGAGGGGTTATAATTTCAAATGCTTCGAAAGAACTTCTTGAATTATCTGAACACTTAAATGCGCCTGTTGCAACAACTTTGATGGGTAAGGGATGCTTTCCAGAAAATCATCCATTGTCTCTAGGTGTGATAGGGATGCATGGAACCTATCCTGCCAATTTACTTGTTTCAAGGTCAGATGTGATCTTGGCTGTGGGCATGAGGTTTTCAGACAGGACAGTGGGTAATTTTGAAGCATTCGCTCCAGATTCAAAGATAATACATTTAGACATAAGCGAAGCAGAAATAAACAAGAACATAAAGGTTGAGGTTTCAGTCATTGCAGATGCAAAAAGGGGTTTGAAAGAAATCTGTAAACAAATCAAGGCATTAAATAAACCTAAACAAAGAAAGGATTGGAAAGAGTTAGTTTCAAAGTTTAAGGAAAAGGGAATCTTCAATTTCGGGAAAAGTAAAGGCAAAATTTATCCTCCTCAGCTGTTAAAGATCCTCAGAACTATTCTACCTAAAAAAGCAATAGCTGTAACTGAAGTAGGCCAAAATCAAGCATGGGCCGCGCTATACTTCAAAATTTATCATCCTAGAACATTCATTACTTCAGGTGGGTTAGGTACAATGGGTTTCGGTTTCCCAGCAGCTTTAGGTGCTAAAGTGGCTAAGCCTGAGGTTCCAGTTGTAGACATAGCTGGAGATGGAAGTTTCTTAATGACTTCCCAAGACTTAGCCACATCTGTAACCGAAGAGATTCCTGTAATAGTGATAATTCTTGACAATAGGGCGCTTGGCATGGTTGCCCAATGGCAAAGACTTTTCTACAACAGAAGATACTCCCACACCTACCTAAACAAGGTACCTGACTTCGTACAGTACGCAAAATCATTCGGTGCTGAAGGCATACAAGTTGAGTCATATGAAGACTTTAAACAAGCAATAAGGGAAGGGTTGTCAAACGAAGTTACAACAGTTATTGACGTACCTATTCCTAAAGAGGAGAACGTTTTTCCAATGGTGCCTCCAGGAAAAGAACTTGAGAAATTAATCATGAAGGTTGATGAAACATGACAAATGGAAAAAACATAATTGAAGTAGTAACTGAACATAAGCCAGGAGTGCTGTTTAAGGTTTCAAACCTACTTAGGAGAAGAAACTTCAACATTGAAACCTTAACTGTAGGTGTGATTGATAGAAAAACCGCAAGAATAATAATTACTTTAAATGATGACGGAGAAGTCAGGGAACAAGTTATAAAGCAACTGAACAATTTAGTTGAAGTGATAAATATCCGTGAACTAAATCCCCAAAACACTGTGAAAAGAGAACTTGCCCTAATAAAAATTAAAGTTGAAGACAGAATTTCCCGGTCAGACGTAATTCATTGCATAGAGGTTTTCAGGGGCCAAGTTGTAGATGTCTCCAGAAAATCTTTAATAGCTCAAATTACAGGGACACCTGACAAAATTAATGCATTTATTGAATTGGTTAAACCCTATGGTGTAAAAGAAATCGCTAGAACAGGAATAACAGCTCTTGAAAGAGATAAAAAAGAAGGGGGTACAAGTTGATAAGGAGACATGAAAGCAACCTCCTTAACGTTTCCTTTGAAAACATGAACCTACCTAATTCAGTCTCTATTTATGACTGTACTTTAAGAGATGGAGAACAAACCCCCGGAGTTACTTTACAGGCAAGTGACAAATTAAAAATAGCTAAACAACTGGAAAAATTAGGTGTTGATGTTATAGAGGCAGGTTTCCCTGTAAACAGTGGAAATGAAAAAGAAGCTGTGACGTTGATTTCAAAAGAAGTTTCAAACTGTGAAGTTGCAGCTTTGGCGAGGATTATAAAGAAAGACATAAATGAATGCTTGGACTGTGACGTAGATATAATTCATGTATTTGTTCCTACATCGCAGGTTCAATTAAAGTACCAAATAGGGAAGGAACCCGAGGAAATTATAAACTCCACAATTGAAGCAGTTAATTATGTAAAGGATCACGGTGTAAAATGCGTCTTTTCAGCAATGGACGCAACAAGGTCTAACATTAACTACCTCCTGGAAATCTACAGAAATGTTGAAGCAGCTGGTGCAGATGTAATAAATATTGCTGACACTGTGGGAGTCATGATCCCTTCCTCCATGAAAAAATTTGTTTCAGGAATTACATCCAAGCTAAAAACTAAATTGAGCATTCATTGTCACAACGATTACGGGTTAGCTGTTGCAAACACTTTAGCAGCTGTTGAAGCAGGAGCTGAAGAGGTACAAGTAACAGTTAATGGTTTGGGAGAAAGGGCAGGTAACGCAGCATTGGAACCTGTAACAGTTGCTTTAGAAACAGTTTACGGTGTAAAAACCAATATTAACCACAAATACTTGGCTGAAACTTCAAATTTAGTTACAAGGCTTACAGGAGTAACTTTAAGCCCCTGTACACCAATAATCGGGGAAAACGCATTTACACACGAAAGCGGAATCCATGTGGACGGAATAATTTCAAAACCATCTACGTTTGAACCAATAAACCCTGAAGACGTAGGCCAGAAAAGAAGAATAGTGATAGGTAAACACACGGGTAAATCATCTGTGAAAAAGGCGTTGGAAGAACTTGGAATAAGAAATATTCCAGACAACATGATTAAAGAATTGACGCTGAAACTGAAGGATATTTCCGCTAAAGGAAAGATTTTGACAGACCTAGATTTCATAGCGCTGGTTCAAGAGGCTTTAAAACTTAATATTTATGAGCAAAAGGTTAAACTGAAGGAGTTAGTGATAGTCACAGGTTTCCCAATAACCCCTTCCGCCACCGTTAAACTGCTGATTAACGGTGAAGAAAAAATAGGGCACAGTATAGGTGTGGGTCCAGTAGATGCTGCAGCTAAAGCAATTGAGAAAATACTAGACCCCTTAACTCAGCTTAAACTTAAAGAATTCAGCTTAAAAGCTTTAACAGGGGGAACAGACGCCTTAGCCCATGTATCAATAATTGTGGAAGATAAGGAAGGAAGAATTTTCAGGTCTGAAGCAGTAAATGGTGACATAGTTGTTGCTTCAGTTAATGCAGTAATAAACGCAATAAATAAGGCCTTCCAAGCAAAAGAGAAAGAGGTGTTGAAAAGTGCCAGGTGAACGTTTTATTAAAAATTGAACTTTATGATACAACTTTAAGGGATGGAAATCAATCAAGAGGCATTAACTTCACACTAAGAGATAAAGTGGATATAGCTAAAAAACTTTTAGAAATAGGTTTTGACTATGTAGAGGCAGGATGGCCGGGTGCAAATGTTACGGACACCCTTTTCTTTGAAAAACTTAAACATGAAAAAATAGTTGCTTTCGGTTCCACTAAAAAACCAGGCACAGGCTTAACCAGTGACAAACTCTTAAAAGCTTTAGTTGAAGCCGGGACAAATACAGTGACAGTGTTTGGAAAAACATGGAAGCTTCACACAAGTTTAATGGGGATTTCTGGAAAAGAAAACCTTAAAATAATAGAGGAAACAATAAAATACCTAACAAGCAAAGGGAAAAGAGTTATTTTTGATGCTGAACATTTTTTCGATGGGTACAAAGACAACAAAGGATACGCTTTAGAATGTTTAAAAATAGCTGAAAAATCAGGTGCTGAAACAATAGTTTTGTGCGACACAAATGGTGGATCACTTCCTAAAGAGGTACAGGGAGCTGTCCATGAAGCATTTTCCGTTCTTAATGCAAAAATAGGGATTCACTGCCACAACGATTCAGGATTGGCTGTTGCAAACACTTTAGCAGCTGTTGAAGCAGGAGCGTCCCATGTTCAAGGTACAATCAACGGTTTAGGGGAGAGATGTGGAAACGCCGACTTAACAACCATAATACCAAACCTTGCCTTAAAACTAGGTTACCAAGTTAATGTTAAACTGGAAAATTTAAGGGAAACGTCTCAGTACATCTATAAACTTGCAAATTTGCATGTCAATAAATATCAACCTTACGTTGGTGACTACGCTTTTTCCCATAAAGGAGGAGTTCATATTTACGCAGTAACAAAAAACCCAAAGGCTTATGAACACATAAACCCCTCCCAAGTGGGCAATTTTAGGCAAATAGTGCTTTCAAACCAAGCAGGTAAAACTACAGTGCTGAAAATAGGGGAGAAACTGGGTTTCAACCTAAAAAAAGGTTTAAAAACGCAAGAGATACTTAAAAAAGTTAAGGAACTAGAAAATAAAGGCTACCACTTAGAAAACGCTGACGGGAAACTTTGGTTACTCTATGCAGAAAAACTAGGTGTGATGAAGAAATTCTTTGAAGTGGTAGAGTGGAAAGTTGTTTCTCTCAGTTCAGTATGGTCCATGGCTTGGGTAAGAATCAAGGTTAATGGTAAGCAGGAAAAAGAATTCTCGAAAGGTGTTGGGCCTGTAAATGCTTTCGACTTAGCTTTAAGGAAAATTCTTCAAAAACATTATCCTGAAATGGAGAAAGTAAAACTTATTAACTTCAAAGTTTCAGTAATAAATCAGGAAGGTACCGCTTCCAAAGTAGAAGTTTTTACGGAGTTTTCAAGTGGTCAACGTCAATGGTCTACGGTGGGGGTCGACAAAAACATACTTAAAGCTTCAGAAGAGGCTTTAATTGATGGGTACATGTTCTACTTAAATAGGTTAAACTCGAAATCTCTTTCAAAAAACAATACATAGTTCAGTTAACACATTACCCCCTTTTTAAGAAGGAAAAGTAAACTTGTTTTGCAGGTAGCTTCTGTTTCTTTATTAAAAGTTAAGAAAGAGCTTTACTCCTCTAAAAGAATGTATGGGGTTTTATTAACTAATATATCCTTTATTTGTTTCAGGTTTCTAAGTTTTTCAGCTGCTCCATCAACCACTTTCAATCTTATGTTTTCTCTCAATTCTTCCTTTTTGGCGTATTTTAGAATATAGGCAGGGTATAGTAAAAGTTTTATGTTAACGACACCAAGTGGTTCTTCTAAATCTTCAAGTGAAAAAAACTCGCTAAACCTTGTAGTGAAGAATTTAAAGGTTTTCTTTACCGGTAAATCTTTTTTGAAGTACTCCATTATGATAACAGATACTTTGTTAGTTTTTATTTTAGGTTTTATTTCCTTAATATCCCCCTCTTCTTTTTCCTCGTTTATTGAGCTGGCTTCAATTTTTTCAAAGTTTAGCTCCGTTAATACTTTACCTGTTAAACCACAAATTGGAATTTTTCGAACCCCTATCTCCACTTCCTTTTCCAAAAAGTGTTTCTTTTTCTTAAATGAGAAATCAGCCACGTAAACTGGGTAAAAAATTTTCTTTATTTGAAATTTTTCTCCTTTTCTAAGTTTCCATTCACCCTTTCCTCCATAAACAACTGCTGTAATTTTTCCTACAGGCAATCTGAAAGAGATTTCCATTCTTTCCCTGTTTCTTCTTTCAAATTTCTTTTTTACTTTAGGTAAAGCTACTTTACCGTGAGTAGACATTCTCTCAGGTATTTTTGTGAACTTCAACCCTTCGGTACTGGGTGAAGAAAGGAGTGCAACTGACTTCTTTTTTATTGGCAGTTTAGGTATTATCTTCTTCCATTGTTTAGGAAGCCCTGTTTCTTTAACTATGTACTCTGTTTCTTCAGGGTTCATTCTAAAAAAGAATTTCACCCCTGTAGATCTTACAACGGAACTTGTACCTATAAATGTTTGAGTAGCTAGAAGAGTTGAAACCTTGTATTTTCTCCCTTCCCTAATTAGTCTTTCAAGTGAAATTTTTGATGGAGGGAAAGTCTTGGAAGGCGCTACGTCGTGAACTTCGTCAATAGCGAAAACAGCTCTTAAAGGTTTCCCTTCTTTTTTCAACTTTTTAAGTTCTGTAATTGAAGGTTCCCCTTTCTTTTTAGCCCAGTGAAGGATTGAATCGGAGAGATAATTAGAAATTAGTCTTTGTTGTGGAACAGGCAGTTGACTGACATCTACAATGTAAACCTTGGCCTTACTGAGTAATTTGTCCCAGTTAGGTGCACTGTAACTAAAAATGGTTGATATCCTTGATTCCTTAAACAATTTAACTTGGTATTCTATTTCGTTAGTGCTTTTGCTAAAAACTTTCTCGGTTGTTAACCATTCTCCAAGGTTTTCAATGGAGAAATGATTCCCCTCAATAATTAATTTCTTTGTAAGTAAGGCTTCAAGTTTCCTGGTTTCCCTTTTAGTAAGCGAAAAATACTTACTGAAGTGATTAGACAATGTTTTCACTGTAAAATGAGGGTTGTCCTTTAATAATTCATCGTATTGTAAACCGAATTTGAAAGTGCTTTCTTCAGGAGCTAAAGGGTTGAAGTATTGAAAGGGAACAGGGGAGGGAAATATGTATTTCTTCCATTCCTCAGATATTTCAGTGTTTGGTTTGGATAATCCCAAAGCCTGTCCTGTTCTGTCTAAAACCACAACAGGTACTCCACAATTTAAAACCAGGTTTTCAATTAAGTAAAAAAACAAGTAGGATTTACCGCTTCCGCTTCTTCCCCAAATCGAAACAGATAAATCTAAATCTTCAGTTTTGAGGTAAACAGGGTTGGAGGTTAGTCCTTTTTCAGGAACCCATTCAAAGCCTACAAATATTTCAGGCATTTTTAAACTTCCTATGTTTTTGCCATAAAATCCTTAAAACTTTTCAGAAGGGTACTTTCCTCCTTATTTCCTCAACAGCCTTTTTAGCTCTTGGGTGGTAAACAAAATCTATTGACGTTCCTTTAGCTTCCCTTATTTTCATCCAATCGATCAGCTCTTTAAATTTTCCTCCTGCCAAGCCGTCAGCCACCATTGCATATCCTTGGGCTGCTTCTTTTGTTTTATTTGCCCCTTCTAGGAAACCTATCCTTCTAACATCTCCTAAACTGCTTAGTCTCCGCTTTAATTCTTCTTCAACCCCCTTTATCCTGGTTAACCTTCCCGAAAAAAGAATTTCTTTAGGGTATTTAACTGAAGCCTTAACAGAGTAAACCTCTTTCACTATTGACTCCATCATTGCCTCCCACGCTATTCTACTCATTTCATCTTTACTTGTCTGTGAAACTATTTCTTCAGGGCTTTTTTTGTTTGCAATAGAAGCCCCTCCACCAGTGAAAACATCTACTTTACTCCATGAACCGGTTAATTGAACAACTTCAGCATCTAAAGCACCTGAAGTTAAGAAACCAGGCCCACCTGTTGTCCCTCCTACACCGTCGACTATTCTTCCCTTATCGACACCTATTACAGCGTTGTAACCGAAACCCATTTCCACCAAAATGAATGAAACGTTTCTATAACTTAACCCCAGCCTGGATGCTTGGTCATGGACACCTAACACAGCTATACACATCTTGTCAGCTGTTCCCATGTCCATTTTATTCACTTTCCTATGTTTAGGTACAGTGGGTAAGTTAATTACGCCTGGAATATAGACGACAGGCCAGTTTCTCCTCTTCATTTCCAAAGCTGTTTCAGTCATTGCTGAATAAACCATTATCCCTATTTCCCTCTTCTTCAAAGCCTTTTCTAAATCTTCCCTTTTCAAAAGCAAAATATAGGTTAAGTACCAATTCTTCAACATGTTTAAGTCAAGATTTTTTAGGTAAGTAAGTTCAACACCGTAACCTGAAGGCCCTGCTATAAGGTCCAGAGGCAAATCTTTCTCAACAGCCTCTATAAGCTTATAAGGTTTAGAAGCAACTTCCAAAGTGTCAACGATTTCTTCATAATTCACAACTCCATCCTCTAAACCGCAGAGGTCAAAGCTGCGGGTGCCAGGGTCAATACCTAAAACTTTAACCACAGCCTTTCTCACCTGTATTACTTAGCTTTTACAAGAAAAGAATTTCATGTGGAAAGGAAGATTTCTTGAAAAATTAAAAAAGGTTTTTGTTTTTACCTCTCCAAAGCAATTCTGAACCTTTAGTAAACTTATCCTTTAACGTATTTAAAAACTCTCCTAGACAAAAAGTGGACATGATTTACATGAATTACTGCTTCATTTCTAAAAATTTACATGTTATAAACTTTCTCTTCTTGAATCCTCTTCCCAAAAACTTTTTTGAAGAAGATGTTAAGTGGAAAATGCTTTTATAAGATGCTTCCGTAAAAGAAAAATTTAATACTTACTTTACTGGTTTCTCTTTTACAGGCTCATTTGTTAGGGTGGTGTTTCAGGTTGTTGAAGCTTCAGGTGGCTTTGGATCTAGTTGATTTAAAGAAGGCTGAAGAAATTGCTTTAAAGTGTTTAAAGGGAGGTATTGATGTTTTGGAGGCGGGAACTCCTCTAATTAAAGTTGCAGGTGTTGACTCGATAAAGAAACTAAAAAGCATTTCTAGAGGGAGGGAGGTTTTTGCTGATATGAAAACAGTTGATACAGGATATTTAGAAGCTGAGTTAGCCTTTAAAAACGGAGCTGATTTAACATCTGTGCTTGCTGCGGCTGAAAATGAAACAATTAAAGAAGTTGTTAAGGCAAGTAATGATTACGGTGGAAAGACAGTAGTAGATTTCATAGGTGTGAAGAAAATAAAGGAGAGAGCTGAAGAAATTGATAGGTTTAATCCAGACTACTTACTGATCCATTTAGGTGTAGATGTTCAAAAAAAGAGAGAATTCCCTGTTCAAGATTTAAACGTCCTCTCTAAAATCTCAAGTGCCTCTATAGCTGTTGCTGGTGGATTAAACGAAGAAAAAATACCTAGAATCCTAGATTACCCAGTTAACCTTGTAATTGTCGGTGGTGCAATAACTAAATCCAGCAATCCTGAAGAAATGACAAGAAAACTGAAATCATTACTCAAAAGGTGAAAAACCTTGTTGGCTAAAGATGCAATGAAAGAAATAGTAGCTAACCTTCAAACAGTAATTAAAGAAATAAAGGGAGAAGACGTAAACAACATGGTTGAAGTGCTTAAAAAAGCAAGAAGAGTCTTTATTTACGGGACAGGCCGTTCAGGTTTAGTTGGGAAAGCATTCGCTATGAGGCTTATGCACTTAGGTCTAGAAGTTTATGTAATAGGTGAAACAATAACCCCTGCAATAAGGAGAGATGACGTATTGATTTGTATTTCAGGGTCAGGTGAAACAAAAAGCGTCATTTTGGTTTGTTCAAGCGCGAAAAAGGTTCAAGCTAAAATAATAGCTATAACCAGCCACAAAGATTCATCTCTAGCTAAAGAGGCAGATGTAGTAGTTGTTGTTAAGGGAAGAACTAAAAGTGAAAAAAAGGACTATATCCAAGATCAAATTCTAGGCAGACATGAACCATTAACTCCATTAGGAACTCTTTTCGAAGATACCTGCCTAGTTTTCCTCGACGGAATAATTGTTGAATTAATGCATGTACTCGGCAAAAAAGAGAAAGACCTAAGAACCGCACATTTCGATATAGAAATAGCTTAATTTACTTCTTTCTTAAATTTTTGAAGGGTTTAAAATTGTTTCCGGAGATAGAGAACCAGAAAAAGAGAGCCGGCTTCAAAGCTGTTGAAAAAATAAAAAATGGACAAATTATAGGATTAGGCACAGGGTCAACAGTTTACTACTCCATACTAAAACTTTCTGAAAAAGTAAAGAGGGGTTTAAAAGTTAAAGTGATTGCTACATCAAAAGAAACAAAAGCTTTAGCTGAAGAGCTAGGTCTAGAAATCATTGACTTAAATGACGTTGAAAAGATAAACTTAACCATTGACGGAGCTGATCAAGTAACCAAAGAAGGGTACATGGTCAAAGGCGGGAAAGGGGCTTTAACAAGGGAAAAAATAGTTGCTTTCTACAGTGAAAACTACGTAATTGTTGTGGATGAAACAAAACTTGTTAACTCTTTGGGAGGCAAACCTGTTCCTTTAGAAATCTTGAAATTCGGCTGGAAGAAAACAATTAATTTCTTCAGGGAGAAAGGGGTTAAAGCAAAGCTGAGAGTAAAGAATGATGAAGTATTTGTCACTGATAACGGCAATTACATAGTTGATGTCTACTTTAGTTCAATACAGGAACCTGAAAAACTGGAAAGGGAACTAAACAATGTTCCTGGAGTAATTGAGAACGGAATATTTACCAAAAAACCAAATGAAATCTATGTTGGAAGAAAGGAAGGTGTAGAAACAATTAAAATTTCTCCTCTAAAATTCATTTAAGCAAAAAGGGGAAGAAAATTACTCCTTGCCTTTCTTCTTTTTCCCTCTTCTCCATAGTTCATTAATGAATCCTTGTATCGATTTCACTTCACCCCTTTTTTTCCGTGCAATACTGCAAAGTCCCAAAAAGATTGAGAGGCATGTATAAAGAAGGTGAAGTAGGTAAGTGATAAAACTTTTTAGAACAGCTCTTTATTTAACATTTTCAAATCTACCCAACTTCCTTCTGTTCTGGAAATGGAAAAATTTTTAAAACAAACATGTAAATCCGGTTCATATGGAGGAAATATTTTTCGCTGATTCTAATTACTACATTTTAGATTGGGAAGATATAGTTTCAGATGTTGAAAAGTTAAGTGAAGAAGTTCAAAATATAAAACCTACCGTGCTTGTCGGCCCTTTAAGATGGGGGGCTGTTGTGGCAGGTCTTCTTTCTGACTACTTAAACATGAGCAACATTTACAGCTTAGGCTGTAAACTTTACATTGGTTTAGAAGAAACCAAACAAAAAGTAGACATCTATCAACCTTTAAGTTTACCTTCATTGAAGGGGGAGGTAGTGCTCATTACTGACGACGTTTCAGATACAGGTAAAACACTCCGGAAAGTTAAGTCCTTAATTGAAAAACTTCACCCCTACAAAGTATACACTTCCACTTTGCATATTAAGCCTTGGACACGTTTCACTCCTGACTTCTTCGTTAGGGAAATTAATGGCTGGATAATTTACCCATGGAGCAGAATAGAATCCTTAAAACTTATTTTTGGAAAACTTGAAAAGGAAGGCTTAACTAAGAATGAAATGTTTGAGGCAGTGATCAAGTTTTTCCCTTTTCCGAAAGAAACTGTTGAAAAAGCTTTCAGTTTTTTTAGGCAGGAAAGTTTGAAAGTTAAGACTTTAAGAAAGGAAAAGGGATGAAATGCAAGACATTATTTTAATTCTTGATTTCGGAGGTCAATACGTTTTTAATATTAGAAGATGTTTACTTGAACAAGGTTTTAAAGCTGAAATAGTTCCCTTCAATGTTTCAATTAAGAAAATTAAAGAAATAAATCCGAAAGGAATAATTTTATCCGGAGGCCCTTATTCTGTTTATGAAAACAATTCTCCTAAATGCAGTAGAGAAATACTTAAACTAAATGTGCCTGTTCTCGGAATATGTTACGGCCACCAATTACTGGCTTATTTTCTAGGATGTAAAGTTGCGAAAGGGTTAAAGGGTGAGTACGGTTTCTCTGAACTTGAAATTTTAAAGAGAAACCCCTTATTTAGAGGCTTAAACAATAAAGAAATTTGTTGGATGAGCCATAAAGACTTAGTTAACGAATTAAGTGAAAACTGTGAAGTTCTTGCTTCAACTGAAGAGTCTAAAATAGCTGCTTTCAGTTGTGAAAGAAAATTTTTTGGTTTACAGTTCCATCCTGAAGTTTTCCATACACCGAACGGCCACAAAATCCTGAAAAACTTTGCTTCAAATATTTGCGGATGCAAAGAGAAGAAGTGGGAAATTGAAAACTTTCTTGAAAATAAAATACTGGAAATAAAAAATTTAGTTGTAGACGGAAAAGCTGTTACAGCCGTCAGCGGTGGAGTTGACTCCACATTAGCTGCAGTTATAGCTAGTAAAGCATTAAACAACAAATTAATATGTGTCCATGTAAACACAGGTTTACTAAGGAAAAATGAAAGTGAAAACGTTATAAGAGAATTGGAAGAAGTAGGTTTAAAAGTAAAGTATGTAGATATATCAAAAAAGGTTTTAAAGAAAATAAAGGAAATTAAAAACTCTAACGAAAAAAGGTTATTTATAGGAAAAATTTTTATTAAGGAATTTGAAAGAATAGCTAAGGAAGAAGGTGCGAAATGGCTTATTCAAGGAACAATTGCCCCTGACATCATTGAAAGCACGAGAGGAATGGCTGAAGCAAGAAAGGGAATTAAACATGGAGGTTTCATAAAAATCCACCACAATGTAGGGGGCTTACCTAAAAACATGGAACTTAAATTAATTGAACCATTATCCACCCTTTTCAAGTATCAAGTCAGAGAATTAGGTAAGAAAATAGGTCTTCCAAAAAAAATAATTTGGAGACAACCATTTCCAGGTCCAGGTTTAGCCTGCAGAATTTTAGGGGAAGTAAATAAAGAAAAAATTGAATTATTGAGAGAAATAACGGACGTAGTTGAAAAAGAACTTAAGAAGTATAAACCTTCACAATACTTCGCAGCTTTAGTAGATAACAACCTAAAACTTAGCAGTGTAGTTTCAGAAAAAGTTTCTTCATTGCTGAAAAAGGAGGTTCAATGTTTTATTTTTAAAAACAAAGCAGTAGGTGTTAAAGGAGATCAGAGGATTCTTGGAAATATTTTAGGAATAAAGGATGAAATTGAAACCTGGATAAAAACAAAATGGCTAAACATACTTAAGATGCAGAATAAAATTACCGGTGTTTTTAAAGACATATGTAGAGTAGTGATTTTCTTAAACAGCCCCTCAACAAAGAAATACGGTGTAATATTGAGGGCTGTAGATACTTTAGATTTCATGACTGCAATACCTACAGAAATCTCCTTTAAACATTTAAGTGAACTAGCGTTAAATATAGCTAATAAACAGTTAGAAGTAGGCTTTATTGGTTATGAAGTCACTTCAAAACCTCCAGCCACAATAGAACTAATTTAAGACTTAACCAGAATCAATTGAGAAATTTTATTTTTCTTCCCAAACAAAAATACTCTATGGAAAAAAAGAGAAAGGATTTAGGAAGAAACTTTCACGTACTCTATTCCCTTAATTCTCAATATGTCATCAATTAATATCCCTGGAAGTCTTTTTTCAGTGATTACGATAAGCTTAGGCTCTGGGTGCAAATAAGGATCTTCAGCAATTATTTGTCTTATACTTATCTTTTCATTAGCTATTAAGCTTGAAACAGTAGCTATTACTCCTGGGGAGCTTGGATCCTTCACAAAAATTTCAATAACTCCTAACCCTAAAGATTTGGCAGCTTTCTTTAAAGATAAACCAGCAGTTTCCAAATTCTCAAACACCCTTTTCAGTTTTTGATTAGACTCTATGAGTTTAACAGTGTTCTGGATTGTCCGCCGATCCACATTTAGGGCTTTAGCCAATTTTGAAGTTGAAATTTCTATTTCATCAAGCCAAATTTTTCCGTCTTTCACTTTTAAACCATACTTAAGCAAAGTCTCTGCAACTCTGGCTCTTTTATCTCCCTCCCCAAAAAATCGAAATATTTCATTAAACAAAATATGACACCTAAACTTTCTCCCTCTTAGGGAAGAGCCAAAACACTTAACTATTTAGAGCATGGTTCTAATTTACTTTTTAAATTTTCAAGTTTAAAATCACTAAACTTAACTCCTTCACTTTGTTTTATATTGTTTAGGGTATTGTTCATTTTTTCTTGGTATTCTAGGATTTTATTTGACACACCCTCCTTTCTCTTTTTACTTAACAGGAAACCAGGGATTTTTTTACTTTTTAGGTAAAGTGTTCATGTACTGGTTTATCCCTCTGAGTCATACACAATTCCTCCAAGTTACCTTCAAATTTTTTCGTTGTTTATTTTTCGCAGGTGAGCCTGTATTTCCTGAATCATTTAACAATTAACAATTTAAGTTATTAAAGCCCTTATTTTCCTTGTTTGTGAATCAATCTTTTCAAAAACTTGGTCAGTTCCTCCAAGTTCATGTCTATTTTTGTTTTCATTTCTGTAGAGATTAAAGGCTTAGGTGTCGAAATTATTCTACCATACTCCCTCAAACTGGTTACTTCTTTTTTCAGGAGTTAAAAAAGAAGTAATTTAGAAAACATGTTTTTCAAGTTCAACTAAAACGTTTATATCCATAAACCAGACCCCTTCCCTTTCTCTCCTTAAATTTAAAGCACATGCTTAAGTAAACAATAAATTTTTGAATTAAAAATGTTCAATTTTTTTGAGGTGTCTCCTTTTGGCTTACTCCAATTTTTTAAATTTAAACTATCAACCGAAAGAAGAAGATTTAATTTGTCTCTTCAAAATTGAACCTGAAAAAGGGTTCTCTATTGAAGAAGCAGCTGCTAGAGTAGCTTCTGAAAGTTCTAATGGCACATGGACAGATCTCACAACAATGACTGAAGAAATAAGAAAATTAAGTGCTAAAGTTTTTGAAATCAAAGGAAACCTGGTGAAAATAGCTTACCCTATTGAATTGTTTGAACCAGGTAATATGCCTCAAATTGTCAGCTCCATAGCTGGTAATGTTTTCGGAATGAAAGCTGTGAAAAATCTACGTTTAGAAGACGTCTACTGGCCTGAACAAATTGTCATTTCTTTTAAAGGGCCTAAACTAGGCATTAGCGGAATAAGGAAAATGTTTAAAATCTACAACAGACCCTTAACAGCTACTGTGCCTAAACCTAAAGTTGGAATGACTTCTAAAGAACATGCGCAAGTTGCGTACCAAATCTGGACAGGAGGTGTAGATATTGTTAAAGACGATGAAAATCTCTCATCACAAAAATTTAACAGATTCGAGGAGAGAATAAAGGAAACCTTGAAAATGAGAGATAAAGCAGAAAATGAAACAGGTGAAAAAAAAGGTTACTTACCAAACATAAGTTCAGAAACGAAAGAAATGATTAAGAGAGCAGAAAAAGTTGCTGAAGAAGGGGGAGAATATGTCATGATTGATATTTTAACAACTGGGTGGGCTTCACTTCAAACATTAAGGGAAAAAACTGAAGAACTAGGATTAGCAATTCATGCTCACAGGGCTTTTCACGCTGCTTTTACAAGAAACCCAAAACATGGGGTCTCAATGAAAGTAATCGCAGAAATCTCACGCCTAATAGGAGTTGACCAATTACATGTTGGAACAGTAGTTGGTAAACTGGAGTCCCCTTTACAAGAAGTAAAAGCCTTAATTAAAATATTAAGAGAAGAAGAGGCACATGAAAACTCTGAATTAACCATTTTAAAAAAGAAATTTTTCAAACTAAAACCAGTACTCCCAGTAAGTTCTGGAGGGCTTCATCCAGGCTTAATCCCTAAAATAATAGAAATTTTCGGTAAAGAAGTCCTAATACAGGCAGGAGGAGGAGTACTTGGCCACCCTGATGGACCTAAAAGCGGGGCAGCTGCACTTAGACAAGCAATAAATGCTACAATTTCCAACATATCCCTAAAAACCTATGCAGAAGAACATAAAGAACTAAAGACAGCTTTAGAGAAATGGGGATTTACAAAACCTAAATAAAAACCAAACTAACTCAATATTCCCATAATCTCTCAATGTTACTTTACCAATTTACTGCTTTTTAAATAAAACTTTTTTCTTAACCCCTTCAGTGCCACCAGCAATTCCTTCTTTCACGTGTAAACTTTACTTTTTAAACTGAAGTATAGCTCTTTTCAACTTCTTCAATACTTTTAACCTTTTAAATAATTAACTTGATTTAAAAAAGAGAAGTTCAGAATTCCATAATACCACCCGGCCCACTAAATTTTTTAAGTGAATCCTTTATATACAAGCTAAGCTTTTCCTATTTTTAGTGAGAACAGATTGAAAAGCAAGTATGCTTATCTGCTCAATGACGAGGATATTAAACGCTGGTTTGATAATTTAGCTGCCAAATCGGTTATTACAGCCACAGTTTATCTTAGGACTTTAGGATATTTCTGCGAATTAAATAACACTGATCCTAAGGAATTGCTTAAGGTGGCTGAGACCAAAGCTTTTAGAGATAAGTTTATGGATTTTGTTAGGGAGCTAGAGAAGAAGGGTAAGGCAGGATCATATATAGCTAGGTTTAAGAAAGTTTTACGTTCCTGGTTTTCTTTTAATGGGTTGGATGTTAAGCTTAAGGTTAACATTGCTAAGGAGTATGAGACGCCTACTATAGCTGATGAGAGGGTTCCAAGTAAAGCTGAGTTGGATAAGATAATTAGGATGGCTACACCTAGAGCTAGAGTTGCTATAGCTTTGATGGCTTTCAGCGGTTTGAGACCACAGAGTTTGGGAAACTATATGGGTACAGATGGCATCAGGCTTGGTGACTTTACAGAAGCTGAGATAAGCGATAGGGAAATGGAATTTTCTAAAGTTCCTACAATGCTTGTTATAAGGAAGAGCTTGAGCAAGACGAGAAATCAATACTTTACATTCGTTCCAGAGCAGACGACAACGTATATCAAGGAATATTTAGAGAGGAGGATTAAAGCTGGCGAGAAACTTACTAAAAATTCTCCTCTACTAGGTTTTGACGCTAGAGGAGTTAGGAAGAATAGGTTTCTTAGGACTACGTTGATAACTAGGGATGTAAAGGAAGCTATATTGAAGGCTGGGTTTAGTTGGAGGCCATATGTTCTCAGAGCATATTTCGATACAAACATGATAATAGCTGAATCTAAGGGTAAGATCTCCCATCCATACCTTCAATTCCTGATGGGTCATAAAGGTGATATAGAAGCGAGGTATAGCACGAACAAAGGTAGAT